>JAVXNK010000014.1:0-68720 GCA_036645835.1 Angelakisella sp.
AATTCGGGAGGTACGTCAAACCGCTTGAGGTTTAGGAAGATAAATTTCATAGTTTTGTCCTTTCCAGCTGCTGGATGAGCTGCTCACGGGTAGGAGGCACTGCGTGCTCAACATAGTACCTTGTGGTGGCGTTGGCAACCTGCAGGCGCTCCAGTGGTGACAGGTCGGTCATGACTGCTATCATGTAACCGCCGTTAAAGGTGTCCCCTGCCCCGGTGGTTTTAATAGCGTTATGGCAGTAGTCCTGCTGCGCCGAAGCCGCCCTCTCTGCGGCTGTTGCCAGCACTGCAAAGTGTAGGGTGTGGATGATGATTTCATCGATACCGGTCTGTTTTTGTATCTCCACAGCGGCTTGCAGCACTGCCTGCTCATTCTGCTCGGCATTGACTGCTTCGGGGTAGGCTATGCCCAGCTGCCGTGCCAGAATTCCACCCTCGTGTTCATTGAGGCTTAGGGTCTGGGGCAGCTTTGCGTTTAGTCTGCCCAGCAGGGCAATGGCTTCTGCAAGAGCCTGGGGACTACGCTTATTCAGGTTGGCAAAGTCGTGGAACACCCGTTTGGTGCGCCCATTTTGCAGGTAGTCGGTCACAAGTGCGGTTAAGATATTCTCGAAATCGTACATATTGGACCAGTAGCCCATACCCATGATATCGACATTGCACAGCGCCCTGAGGCGCTGCTCACCAAACCGTGCAACGAGGTCTGTCCATTTAAGGTTGATGAGTTCGTCGAGGTTTGGCATGAACACCTTGCCATCCCCAAATTCCAGCACCATGATACGTGCAGGCTCGCCAACCGACACCATCTCGCACAGCCCCTTGAACTCGTCAAATACCGGGTCGGGATTGTGGCTGCCGAACATGCCCAGCATGGTGGTGGGTGCACCAAGCGTTGCAGTTGCCCGCCCGGTGTTGCAGACAAAGCCGCCGCTGCTGCGGCGCTTAAGTATCCGCTCCTTGGCAAGCCCGCCTGTCCCCCGCTCGGTTATGGCGTTCCCAAGCTGCATCAGCTTGGTCATCTTGGTGTACTCGCCTGCACCTGTGCGGCTGTCCAGCAGCTCCCACACCTCGTCTATCATCCCATCAATACCCATTAGGACTGTTGGTGATATGGCTTCAAGTGCCTGCATCATCGTCCCCTTGCTCATTGTTAAATCCCTGCCTTTTTATATCTATCTGCCATCTGCTCCAGTGTCATCTGCTCTACCAGCGGAGCCTTGCCCACACTGTCAAATTCAACGATCAAAGTTCCAACAACCTCCTTGACGCCCTGCTCAATGCAGTTTACAATGGCGGCAACATCGCTGTCAGGAACAGTACCATACATAACGGTATCCATAATGGGAGGCAGGAAAGCACGGGGATCAAAGGCAGTCTTTTTCTCCTCCAGCAAGCGGAAAATTCCGCCGATGGAAGCGCTCTTCTGCAGCTCGGGACGGCCTGCGAACAGCTCCTTCATATTGCGGGTAACAGCCAGACGGATATCGGTATCCACGTTAATCTTGCCAATACCGCAGGGAATGGCAGCCTTCAGCTCGCTGAGGGCAATGCCGTAGGTGTTGGTAAGCTCGCCGCCCAAGGCATTGATTTCGTCCACAATATACTTGGGGACGGTAGAGGAACCGTGAGAGACCAATACGCCAAAGACGCCCTCGTGGAGGAGGCATTCCTTGACTGCTATGGCTATTTCTCGGCGCAGCTTTACATCCTTACCCTTGCTGGCGCCGTGCATGGTGCCGTAGCTGATAGCAAGGCAGTCACAGCCGGTTTTCTTAAAGAACTCTACTGCGTCCATGGGGTTGGTGTAGGTAGAGGTGGCACTGAACACATGATCTTCCACACCTGCCAGAACGCCAAGCTCACCTTCTACTGTAACTCCACGCTCATGAGCGTACTTAACCACTTCACGGGTCAGTTCAATGTTCTGGTCAAAAGGCAGGCTGCTGCCGTCAATCATAACGCTGGTGTATCCACCTGCAATGGCAGCCTTGACACTGTCAAAGTCCCTGCCGTGATCCAGATGCAGTACCACGGGAATGGGGCTGTTTGTAGCAAACTTGGTAACAGCGTCACCAATATTTTTAGCGCCCTTAATCTTATCTTCAATGGTTGCATTCATGAAATCGGAGCGGCCTCCCATGAAGCCGTTTGCAAGGTCTGCACCCTGCAAAATGGCGGGTGAGCGGAACATCTCATGAACCTCTATGGCAGCCTTTGCCTGAGCAACGGCGTTGACATTGAAAGCTCCCTGTGCATATCCGTATTTGGCTGTTGCTTCCAGTACGGTTCTTAATGGTACTAATGGCATAATAATATCCTACTTTCTGTTTTGTACTAATATCCAATAGAACTGGTAAATAGATTTGCGAAAAACAGGCCGCAAAGATATCACTGTTTTTGTTGGATTTTAGTATTAGTTTATTTATTTTCGGTCAGTGCGGGTGGGTCACATTCCAGCAATACCAGCGGCGTTTCACCCGGGTCGGCATTGTAGCTGTATTCCTGCACGGTATTTGGAATAAAAAACTCACTGCCTTGGTGAAGCCGCAGCTGCATGTCCCCTACAGTCAGTGTGCCGCTGCCGGACAGCGTTAGTCCTATGACAAACCGGCTGTTCCGTTTTTGCAAAGCACAGGAAACGGTCACCAGCCGCAAGCCAAAGCAGTCGGTCTGTGCAGAACCGATAAGCTGCTGTTCCCCTTTTCCTAAGTCGGTAGGGGTAACAAAAACGGCACGTCGGGTACTTTCTCTGTCCCGGCAGTCAAACCGGAAACATTCTATTAAACCGTCCATGCCAATGCCGCTGTGCAGTGACTCGGGTGGCAGCACGCTGCCGTCGGGACGAATGCGCTCTGCCCGCAGGGTAATGTCGGTGGGTTCCTGAATCTCCGCCACTAGGCTTCCTGCGCCCATGGCGTGGGGCATGCCCCCCGGAATAAAGACTACATCACCGGGGGAAATTTCAAACCGGTGAAGACAGCCCAGAATTTGTTCGGTATCCTGCGCTTCGATAAGTTTTCGGAACTGCTCCGGTGTAACTCCCTCCCGAAATCCGGCATAAATACAGGCTCCGTGTTGGGCTTCCAGCACGTACCAAGCTTCGGTTTTGCCGTAAGGAGAGTGAAAATAGCGCTGAGCAAGGGCCTTGTTCGGGTGGGTTTGCACCAGTAGCCGCTGGGAAGAGTTCAGCAGCTTTAGCAGAACACCAGTATTGTTTCCGTACTGCCTAACAAAATCCGCTCCCAGCATCCCATCTCCTTGTTCACGAAGCAGCGTAAGAAGTGCGGGAGCACCGTCCCCTGCTAAATAAGAAAGGCTATCCGCTGCACCCGGTAGTACCGACTGTACAGTGGAAGCTACCCACAGTTGGGAGATAGGCGGCTCCTCGGGACTACATCCCAGAAACCGCTCAATCATTCCACCGCCGGGTATCAGGTAGCGCACCGGATTCGGGTTTAGCAAAAAAGGACAGTTAGCAGCAAGCTTCATCGTACACCTGCCTGCCTCCCACAAAGGTAGCAGTTACCCTCAGTTCCCCATCCAGCAGCACCAAGTCCGCATCCTTTCCCCGCTCTATGGTACCCTTTGTCTTGTCCATCTTAATAAGCCGGGCAGGATTGATAGTAAGCAGCGGGAGAAGTTCGGTTACGGGGCGGCCGGTAAAGCGAACCAGGTTTCGCAGTGCCTGACCGGTGGTCAGGGTGCTTCCAGCACGGGCACCGCCGTTTGCCAGCTTGGCATCGCCGTCGCTTACCACTACGTCGTTTACTCCCAGCTTGTAGTTGCCGTCAGGAAGTCCTGCTGCCATAATGCTGTCGGTAACCGCCACTACCCGATCCAGGCCCTTGCACTTTAGAAGAAAGCGTACGGTGCCGGGGTGTAGGTGCCGTCCGTCGCAGATAGCTTCACAGTAGACATCATCACTTTCAATGACTGCGCCCATAATGGCCGGTTCGTGCTGGTGCAGCAGCCGCATAGCGTTAAAGGTATGGGTGGAGGCGGAAGCACCGCTACGAATGCAGTCCATAGCCTCTTCGTAGGTAGCGCCGGAGTGTCCGATTGCCACCGTTACCCGGTCAGATATTTCACCAATCATCTGGGCCACACCTGCAAGCTCCGGGGAGACGGTTATATACCGCACCGCACCATGGGCGGCATCCAGGTAGCGCATAGCCAGAGGGGTATTGCCTTTTTGCAGCAGATGCTCCGGCATGGCTCCCTTGTACTGGGGGGCCAAGAACGGGCCTTCCAGATGGATACCCAATAGCCCTGCACCGGTAGGAGTTTTCTTCATAAAACCGGTAAGCTGGTCGATGCACCACAGGGTTTGCTCCTCGGTATCGGTAAGGACACTGGCCAACCAGCCGGTAGTGCCTTGGCTGGCAAAAAAGGTGGCAATCTTTTCAATGCCTGCCTGATCAGCGGCGTTTACATCCACCCCAGCCCCGCCGTGAGTGTGCAGGTCAATAAAACCGGGAACCAACATCTTCCCACCACAGTCCCGCTCTGGGACATGGTCGATGTTTTGAACGCCTGGGCCAATCTCTGCAATTACGCCGTTTCGGCAGAGTAGATTTCCCCTAAAAAAGCTGCCGTTCTGGTAGATATTCGCATCCTTAAAAAATAGCTCGCTCATAGCAATAACCTCCTAATAAGACAATCAAAAAGGCTGCTTAGCCGCGTTTTCGTTCAGAATAATCATAGCATCGGGGTGGTTTTGGCAGAGGGTGGCAGGGAATGCCGCAGAAACCTCGCCGTAGGCTGTCTGGCGCACTACACTGCGGTGCCAGTCACGGAAAACACCCAGACGAATCTTTCGGGCGGAAAGTATTTCGCTGATGCCAATGGTGACACACTGTTTTGGCATGGCATCAATAGCGCCGCAGAGGTCTCCTACCGCATTGATGGTACGGGTCTCACGGCTGATATCCAGTGTGCGGGTTTGCAGCTTGGCAAATTCCTTCGGGGACAGGTCGGTCTGGGGCTCGTTAAAGGCCAGATGACCGTTAATGCCAATGCCGCCAAAAGCGGTATCTACACCGCCTAGTTCCTCAATGAGCCGGGGAATACGTCCCAGGTCGGAAGGATCGGGAAACACTCTTTGGTTTTCGGGCATTAGCAGCTCAGGGGCAATCTTGCCGTACACTTCCCGCTCCATAAAGCCACGGAAGGACAGTTTGTTAGATTTTTCAATATAGCTTCCGTCATCCTGAAGGTACTCATCCATGTTGATAAACCAACAGGACTTGAGGGAGATTTTATCCCGATTTACCAGGCGGACAAAGATTGGGTACTGTCCCACTGGTCCTACCGGGCAGATGTAGACTGTAGATTTACCTGCGGCATTGTTTGCCTTGATACCTTCAATCATTTCCAAAGCCAACTCATAGAAAACCTCACCTGAGTCACCTAGCTTTAAAAGCGGAACCTTTGCATGTTTGCCCAAATCCTCTTGGGAAATCTGAAAGTAGTTTGTATTCATTTCAAACACTCCTTTTCTTAGCATCTATTAAATGTCTATTGAACGTTCAGATGTTGAACAGGTTCTTGTACTATCAAAACAGGTGGCCGATATTCAGCTCCTGTATTATTTCCACAATCTCTTTGGTACGGGTACAGCCAAACTTGCGAAGCAGGCTATTAATCTGGGTTTTGACCGTAACCACTTCCACACAGCGCAGGTCGGCTATTTCCTTTACCTTTTTCTGTTCCAACAGCAGCTTCACAAGCTGCCGTTCGGCGGCGGTAAGCTGGGACACGTTGTTGATGAAAAACAGCAGGCTGCGCTCGGAGCGCCGCAGCCGGGTATATTCCTCCAGCACCGTCTCCTGGATAACCGCATCCAGCATAGGCTTCCCGGCAAAGGCGCTGTGCAGGTGCTGCAGAAGCTCTTCATCTGGGCAACCCTTTACCACATAGTCCACCGCACCGGTACCCATAGCAGTCAAAATCATCTGCTTGGTCTCGTGGGCGGTCAAAAAAATTACCTTAATATTGGGAGCAAAATCCCGAATTTCCTCAGCAGCCAGTATACCGGCATTTAACCGCTCCATTTCAATATCCATTAAAACGATATCGCAGGGTGTGGTTTTAGCCAGTTCCACAATGGCTGCCCCGCTGGAAGCACTGCCCACCACGGTAATATCCGGCTGGGCCGCAAGGGTTTCGGTCAAATCTTCCCGCAGCAGGTCAAAATCTTCAGCAATCAGCACTCGTATCATCGGTTATCTCCTCTTTGGGGCCTTTGTAATAGCCCTTGGCGTGTCGTGGAGCGTACCGGGGCAGCATTACAAAAAAGCTGGTACCCTTTCCCTCTACACTTTCCATGCGTAGCACTCCAATGTGGCTTTTGACAATCTGCCGAACATAATGGAGCCCCATGCCCCAGTTAAAGTTGGTGTTTTTGCTGGTATAAAAGGGGTCAAAAATTCGCTTTTGCTCTTGGCGGGAAATGCCGCAGCCGTTGTCCCGCACCTCAAAAACAATATACATGCGCTCGCTATGCACCACCAGTTCCACCTTGCCGTCGGGACGGTCCATGGTTGCATCCCATGCATTGGTTAAAAGGTTGTAGATAGCTTCGCACAGGTGCGTAAGATCTGCCAACACCGGGGCATTGGTCTGGAGTATTATCTCTACCTTACCCTCGGGATACTTTTGCAAAAAGCGGTCCAAGGAACGCTGTACAATCTGGTCTGCGGTAACCGGAACCAAGGATATATAGTTGGATTTAACGCTTTGGTACAGGTCCTCCATCCGCTGGAGCATAGTGTCGTTCATTCCCCGCAACATATCTGTATATTCCTGTAGCTTTTCCAGCCGAGGCGCCTCTGAATCAAACTCCTGCTGAATTTTTTTATGCACCACCTTGGTGGACAGCAGCTGGTTTTTAATGCTGTGTACAAACACCGAAGCTCCCGTGGTAGCAGTATCTATTTTACGGGCAAGGCTTACGTCTTCGTTATTTTCCATGACGTTCATACGGTTATAGTTGCGCAGATTCCAAAAGCCCACTACCAACAGCACCAAACAGACTACCGTTACCAACATCCATGTACCCAAGCTTAGGGAAGGGTTGGCGTAGGACATACCGTTAAACCATAGGTACTCGGCGGTGTACAACTGGTACACCTGAATGGGGTCCTGGAAGCCAAAGAGCATATAAAGGAAGGTAACTACCAGAAGGGTAACCAGAATATAGCGGAACTGTCGTTTACAGTACGGAATGGTGGTAGCCATATACTCCTGCAACAGCAGGTAGGCCGCCAATGCCAAATACGCCACAATCCAGACAATCATAGCTGCCAATATGGTTCGTTGCAGAGCAAACCGATTGCGTACAATCTGGTGAAATACTCTGGGTAGGTATATTCCCAAACTGATAGTCGGGATAATAAAAATCATCCAAAACCCGGCTCTGCTCCTACGCACCCAAGGGAGCTGAGAGTAGTTACAGGCAGTAAGCAGTAGGAGCGGTGGAAATAGATACCGCCCGATAGCTATCAAATAGCCCAGTTTGGTAAGCGGAAATGGCAGGTACATTAGCCACCGCTGAATTTTGGTAGAAAGGAACAGGAAGGTTTTCTGAGAATGGGAAAGTCCACCCGTTTTTGCTGTATAGATGATTACTCCTACCAACAGCACAATCAGGCTGGTGCTCAGCAGAAGCGTCAGCAAGGATTCCTCGTCTCGGCGTGCGGCAGTAAGTGCAATGGACAACACCGCCAAAAATAGCAAAATTAAAAACAGCACAGGCCTCTCCCCCTTCATTCCCATTTCTACGGGTAAAAGGGTTGCCACAAAAACTTGTTTTGCAGCAGCCCTTTGGTTGTCCCAACCAAAGCGCCGTCTGCAAGCGGATTATCCACTTACTGCGTCCGCTAGACATGCGGTAGGGAACCTCTTCCGGTTCCCTACCCACACGCCCCCCTCCTTAGGGTAGCTGGAGTTTTAGCAATTTTTAAGTTATTTGTGGTTTGCAGCGTAGGCTTCTTCCATGATGTCGAACATGACATACTTGTTTACGTCTACAGCTTCCTTCAGACGTCCACCTTCAATGAACACCTTCTGCTGGTTCTCATAGTAGCTCTTAACGGTGCCATCTGCAATTCCGGTCTTGTAAAATTCGCCGGGAATCCAGTTGCCTTCAGCAGTGCAGGCCAGCATGGTGGCTTCGTCGGCCTCGCAAAGCTTTGCAACCAGCTTGGCAACCTCATCGATGTTGGCAGCGCGGTAGTCGGCAGCTTTCTGCAATGCACGGGAAAAACGAACCAAAACGTCGCGGTTGGCATCGGCATACTTCTGGGTAGTAACAAAGCTGGAAGGGAATGTAACTTTATCCAGGTAATCATTGTTAGAAGCCAGAGTGAGCGCATTGTCGCCCAGTGCCTTAGTGATAGTCATAGTGCCGGGCGACCATGTGGCGCAAGCGTCCACGCCGCCGCTGATCATGGCGGAAACAATGCCGTTGGCATCCATTTCTACAATCTCAACATCCTTCTGGGTCAGGCCTGCGCTTTCCAGAGCCAGATTCAGGATAATCTCGGCAGAGGTACCGGCAGTGGAAGCAATCTTCTTGCCCTTAAGGTCGGCAATGGAATTGATGCCCTTGGACTTGTTTGCAATAACAGCATCGGCCAGGCTGGTGCAGTCCAGCTGGAAGATAACTGCCTGACCCTCTGCAGCGAGGGCGTGGGCGCCGTGACCAATCTGGGAAATCTGAATATCACCCGAGGCCATAGCCGAAATCTCGGCAGGGCCGCCCTGGAACTGGGTGAGAGTAACATCCAGACCCATTTCGTTAAAGAAACCCTTGTCCTTGGCGGTGGCAACTAGGGATGCGCTGCCCATATTGGGCATGTAAGCCACGTTCAGTTTGACTGTCTCAAAGGTTTCAGGGGCGTCGCTAGGAGCAGGTGCGTTGCTGGAAGCGGGTGCGCTGCTGGGTGCGGGAGCACTGCTGGAAGCAGGTGCGCTGCCGCAGGCTGCCATGGACAGCACCATAGTGGCTGTCAGAGCCATTGCTAAAAGCTTTTTCATAAATATCCTCCTGTTGATGTCATTCGTTATCTACAGGGCGCTACGGTTTGCAGCGTCCATAGAACCGTACTGTGGTTATTTGCGAACCGCCAGATACTCCTGATACACCTGGGACCAAATATAGTTTTTAAGCTCCAAAAACTCGGGGGTCATCTTGGTTTCCTGCGTGCGGGGATAAGGGATGTTAATGTCAACAATCTCCTTGATTCGTCCGGGGCGGGCACTCATAATGACTACGCGCTGAGCCAGAACAATCGCCTCTTCTACATCATGGGTAATGAAGAATGCTGTCTTCTGCTCCTTTTCCCAAGTCTTCAAAAGTTCACTTTGCAGCTGGGTACGGGTCTGTGCGTCCAATGCACCAAAGGGCTCATCCATCAGCAGCACCTGAGGGTTTACTGCATAGGCACGGGCAATGGCTACGCGCTGTTTCATACCACCGGAAAGCTCCTTGGGGTAGCTCTTTGCAAACTGGGTCAGATCCACCATTTCCAGATACTTTTTGGCTTCGGCAGCTGCTTTCTCTTTGTCCATACCCTTCAAATGCAGTCCGAACTCTACGTTCTTTTCTACAGTGAGCCAGGGGAACAGTGCATACTGCTGGAACACTACACCGCGCTCCGGTCCGGGGCCGTTTACCTCTTTGCCATCCACATAGACGTGACCGTCGGTGGCTTCGCTGAGGCCTGCAATAATATTGAGCAGTGTGGATTTACCGCAGCCGGAGGGCCCAACCACACAAACAAACTCATTTTCTTTAATATCCAAGCTTACACCGTTGAGGGCAACCATCTCGCCATTACGGCCGTTATATTTTTTGACTACATTGTCAATTTTGACCTTTACTGTATTGTTTCCTGCCATCCGGTTAGCCTCCTTTCAAGGTAGCTCACAATCTTTTCTAGAATCATACCAATGATACCGATAATTAGGATGCCCAAAAGCACCGTCGCCATATCATAGTAACCGCTGGCTTTTTGAATCATCATGCCCAGTCCCTTGGAAGCGCCGGTCAGCTCAGCGGCAATCAGGGTAGTCAGCGATGCCGACAGACCAAGCCGTGCACCTACCAGAATGAAGGGGGTGGAAGCAGGAATGACCACCTTAAAGAAGATGTCCCTGTCCTTTGCGCCCAGCACCCGTGCTGCCTTAATCAGAGTGATATCTACATTGCAGACACCCTGGAAGATGGTGACCACCAGTACCAGGAAGGAAGCAATAAAGATAACAATAATCTTGGCTGCTTCACCGATGCCCACGCCCACAATAATCAGTGGGATATAGGCCAGCGGTGGGATGTTACGTACAAACTGAATCCACGGAAGTATCAGATTGCGGAAGGGCTCGTACCAGCCCATGAGGAATGCCACGGGAATGGAGATAACAAAGCCAAGGCCAAAGCCGCAGAGTACTCGGAACATACTGATACCGATATGGGGCAGCAGGGTACCGTCCTGAAGTTTGTCAATCATTTTTTGAATAACCACCCAGGGCTCGGCAAAGACTACGCCACCTGCTTCGGTGGACGCAATGGCAATCCAGAGAAGGACGGCGGCCGCAAAAGAGATCAGCAGCCATACGCCTTTAGGGATCGCGGAAAGAAAAGCTGACAGTTTGCTGTTCGATTTGCTTTTCATAAAAAGGTTCGCCTCCGTTCTTACGTTTTACTGTAAACATAGTATAACGGAAAAACAGAGGCTGTGAAAGTATGAACTCTTGTCATACCTTTTTTATCATTTCAGAGCCGCTACTTGAAAATTCGGGTTAGCGACCCAGGCTGCGGAACATACTGTTTTTATATTCCTCCACGCCCTCCTGGTCAAAGGGATTTACTCCTATCAGCTGGCCGGAAACCGAGCAAGCCGCCATGAACAGGTAGTAAAGCTCACCCAAGGTGTACTCGCTAATGCGATCTGCCTTTAGGCAAACGCAAGGCACGCCGCCGGCTGTGTGGGCTTCCTGTGTGGCCTGTTGAGCCGCCTTATTAATATCAGCAAAGTCCTGCCCATCCAGGTAGTCAAACTCATCTCCAAAGGCTTTGTCCGGATGAATGACCAGACTGGCATCGGGGTTTTCCACCTCTATAAAGGTTTCCATAAGGATACGCAAACCGTCCTGCATATACTGACCCATGGAGTGTAGGTCTTCGGAATAGATTGCGCCTGAGGGGAACATACCTTTTTTATCCTTGCCTTCGCTCTCCCCAAAGAGCTGTATCCACCATTTGGTCAGGTAGGCCAGCCGAGGTTCAAAAGAAACCAGCTGCTCCACCATAATGCCTTTTTTATACAGCAGGCTGCGCAGAGCAGCATACTGTATTGCAGCGCTGTCCGCCGAATGTTCACGGATGGCAGCTGCCATATCTATACCTCCCGCCAGGTACTGGTCGATGTCCAGCCCTGCTACGGCAATGGGCAGCAGTCCCACAGGAGTAAAGGCTGAGTAACGCCCCCCCACCTCCACAGGAAACTGCAAAAACAGGTAACCCTTCTCCTTGGATATCTCTTCCAGACGAGAACCCAGCGTGCCTGTTACCACAATACGGGTAGCAAGCTCGTCCCCACTATACTGTTTCTCCATCCACTGGCGCAGAACCCGGAAATGGCTGCCCGGCTCCAGGGTTGCAAAGTTTTTGGCAATGACGTTAATATAGACGCTTTTACCCTCCAGCTTTTTCATGATTTGGGACAGGTAATGTGCTGAAAGGCTGTTGCCTGCATACAGTATCTCGGGGCCATTTCCACCCAGCGCCTTTATGACGCCTCGCGCTGCCTGGTTGGAACCACCTACGCCCACTAGCACAAAAACATCGGCTTTTGCCCGAATCTCGGCGGCCTTTGCCTTAATTTCATTTAGCTGTACTGCACTGGCTGCCACATCCATCCAGCCCTTTACCCCGGGATAGCAGTCCTTATCCTCCAGCAGACGGTGAAAAAGCTCCGCTCCCCGTTCTGCCTCGGACCGAAACTCTCCCCCGTCCACAAATCTTTCCGCCATAGCAAACTTTCCTGTTACGGACATATGGATGACCTCCTGTTTTTTTATTAGTACCCATTATAAAGAGTTTTCCCAACAAACAAGGGATATTTACACAAGTGTTTGTGTAAATATCCCCTATCAACCCTCTGGTCATATTGTATCATGATGCAAATGCAGATAGTATAAGGCAGAAAAGAACGGCATCCTTGCAAGAGGCAATCTTCTAAGCTTCTTTCATAAGTATTACCGGTATCGCAATAATGATGATACAAAATCTGCCTGCCAGGCGGTTGGGATTAGCCGCTTAAGCAAGAGCATCCCTATTTCCAAATTGATAGCCTGTACCAAGGCATCAAAATGCAAAAGGGTTGCTGCTCCATGGCAAAGAGTTTAGCATATACCAAGTAATTATGCAAGTACCCCATGCGATATGAGGAGCGACAGTTCCCTATTGCATGTTGTGCAACAGTACCACCAAAGCAAAAGGAGCTGCACAAAATAAAATTTGTGCAGCTCCTTTGCTTACAACTTTATTGCGCTCTTAGCAAGCCCTTATTTCGCTAATAGTGCATCCGATTCTTTTACAGCTGCATCCATAATGGCTTGTGCATCAGCGGATGGGTCTAGGATACATTTTGTCAGTGCATCCAGCAGCAGAGAGTTTACTTTAGGGAAGTTCTTTGCCATTGGTCTGGGAACAGCAGTTTCCAACTGATCTACAGCAACACGGAACAGCGGCTTTTCGCTATACACCTTTTGCATTTCGGCATCATCCTTTGCGCTAATGCGGGCAGGAAGATATCCGGTTGCAACACTAGACTTTGCTGTTTGTTCTTTTGATGTCACAAACTTCATAAATTCCCATGCAGCAGCAGCCTGTTCGTCGCTAATACCATTAACCATTACAAGGTTTGCACCACCGGTTGGTACCGAGCCCTCGCCGCCATTGGGAATAAACCCTACGCCGAGCTCAAATCCGGTTTCCTTTGCAACCTGCATATAATAGGTCAAATCTGCCGTAGAACCTAAAATCATGGCACTTCTTTGATTTTGGAATTCTAGCTTTGCCTGGCTGGAAGCATCACCGCCGGTAGTAATTTTGAACACCTTTTCTTTTAGCCCTGTCTGGTAAAACGCCATTGCTTTCATAGCTTCCGGAGAGTTGAAGGTTGCTTTTGTCTCATCTTCATTTAAAAGTCTGCCGCCGTAGGAATCTACCAGCGCTTCATATGTCCATGTAGTCATTGGAGTGGAAAGACCTACCACTTCGCCTTTGGTAAGTTTTCTGCTGTACTCCAGCATCTCATCCATCGTTTTGGGAGCTTCTTTTCCAAGACCTGCTTGCTCAAACAACGTTGCATTGTAGAATACAAGCGGTGTGCTGCGTAGGTATGGCAGTCCGTAGGTTTTACCGTCTACCTGTGTGTTTGACAGTAGGCCCGGAATAAAATCGCTCATATCAAAGTTATCCTTTGCTATGTATGGATCCAGCGGCTGTGTCATTCCGTTGACAGCAAAGTTTTTGACTACGGTAATTTCGTTTAGTGTTACAGCAGGTGGGTTTTTCGCTGCAAATGCAGACTGCACTTTGGTATGCAGGTCATTGTAGCTGCCGCCCTGGTATTCAGCTTTGACAACAATTTTATCCTGGGATTCATTGAATTCCTTAACTAAGCGCTTAGTATTTTCCTCCACAGTGCTTCCGAAGGCATACCAAAATTCAATAGTAATGGGTTCACTACCTGTAGCAGAGGCGGATGGGTTTTGAGCCTGATTATCGCTTGGGCTCAGTGAAGAAGGTTTTGAAGAGTTTCCGCAAGCTGTTGCTATCAGCAGCATGGAGGTTGCCAAGACAGTTGCTAAAATACGTTTAAACATGTTATCGTCCTCTCATCATTTATTATTTGCTGGAATAAACAAACGCCTTTATAATTTGGCGCTGTGCAACAAAGAAAAGAATAAGTATGGGAATAACTAGGATAACGTTACCTGCCATAAGAACATTCCATGCGACACCGCCTTCCACCTCTCGCAGCTTGGCAATACCAATTGGTAGGGTTCTTACTGTATCATTGGTAGTCATAATCAGTGGCCAAAAATAGTCGTTCCAATGGCTTATAAAACTAAACAGACCTGCCGTTACCATAGAAGACTTTGCCAGTGGCACCATAATTCTGGTGATAATCTGAAATTCATTTGCATTGTCTATGCGTGCCGCATCAACAATTTCCTGGGGAATCTGCATGAATGATTGCCGTAAAAGGAAAATGGTAAAAGCGCTTCCCGCAAATGGGAGTATCAATGCTGCATAGGTGTTAAGCAGACCCCATTCACTCATTAACAAATAGATAGGAAGAAATACCAGCTGGCTGGGTATCATCATTGTTATCATGGTAAGACCAAAAAGCAGGTTTTTACCACGGAAGGTACATCTGGCATAGGCATAGGCTGCGGGAATAGCAACAAGAAGCTGCAGCACTAAAATACCTACGGTGCTAACGGTACTGTTCCATATGTAGTGAAGAAACGGCCCCGAGTTCCAAGCCGTGGTGAAATTTTCCCAATGCAGCTCATCCAGTATCCATTTGGGTGGAATGAGAATTGTGTCGCCCAATGACTTAAAGGCCGTTAATATCATCCATACAAATGGCAAACAGAAAATAAGACCTACAAGTGCCAGTGCTATACCATTTAAGCCTTGCAGCAAAATCTTTACTGGTTTACTTCTTTTATACATATCTTATCTCCAATCTCATTAATCACTTGAATAGTTGACCTTGTTGCTCAGTATCTTGAAGTAGAAGAAGGTAATGACAGCAAGAATTGCAAATAAGACAACGCCAGCTGCAGATGCAGAACCAATCTCAAAATAATCAAATGCTACTTTATAGATATAGTACACCAGTGTATTGGTGGAGTTTATAGGCCCACCCTTGGTCATAATAGCAATGGTTTCAAAGACTTTTGCAGAGGTAATGAGATTGACGATAACCAGGAAAAACAACGTTGGTGAAACCATTGGTACAGTGATATGTAAAAATGTCTTAATGCTTGGTCTGGAATCCATGGAGACAGATTCATAGATGCTCTTTGGTATACTTTGCAAACCACCAATAATCACAAGAGTATCGTAACCAACCAGCTTCCATACACCAACCAAAATAATAGAGATAAGTGCGGTGTCAGGATGATTAATCCACTGGCATTTATCAATTCCAACCAGCCCCAAAAAGTAATTGAGCAAACCGTAGTCGACATCCATAAGCCACATCCAGACAAAGGAAACCGAAACAAAGGAGATGATGTAGGGGCTAAAAACCAACCCCTGAATCATGGTGTGAATCATGCTGTTTTTATTGAGCCATACTGCCAGTAACAGCGCAATTACAACTGTAAGAACAACTGTGACACCCATATAGATTAATGAGTTTGAAATGACCTCCAAAAACTCTTGACTGCTAAACAACGACTTAAAATTGCCAAAGCCTACATAGTCTTTTGTAGGGCTTATAAGGTTCCATTCAAAAAAGCTTAGGTACATGTTATACAGGATAGGATAGATGTAGAAAACAAGAAAAAACCCAATAGATGGTGCAATTAACAGGTAGGGGAGCAGATGTAGGCTTCTTTTTTTGTTAGAGTTGTTCATGATATGCACGCTCCTTTGTCGTTTAATGAAAACTCACATTCCAAATCCTTTTTATCATAAGTTAGGTTTACGTACCGAGTATAACGTTTCATTTTTGGAGCAAGCTCATCCGCTCCCACTAACTTATCCTTCAACGATTTGGTAGTCACGCTTGCCATTTCCCCATCAAAATCAATTACGCGATAATCAAGGTGGCTCAACAAATCCCCTGTTTGTAAAAACAACCAGCCGTTTTGCTCAACAATGGAATGGTAGTGATTATGACCATTAATGTAAATTCCGCTTGCTCTTTGACTAAGTATTTGCCACATATTTTCGTGCAGATATAGTTTACGCTCATCCGAACGCCTTGTAGTATTTTCGACGGGATGATGCGAGATGATAAAGACAGGCTTTTTCGACGCCGCTACGCTTTTCTGTAACCATTGGTACTGTGCATCGTCCATAATACCAAGCCAATCATCCACTCTTCCTTCAAGGGTAGTATCTATAAAATATAGATTTGCTTCCTGTGTTTCTACAGCATAGTACCGTTCCCTTTGAGATGTATGTACAAATTCTTCCTTGGTACAGCCGTGTGTGTCATGGTTACCCATTACAAAATAAAATGGAGCGTTCAGCGAGCCCGATAAGCTTATAAAATCTTTAAGGTCAGCGGTAGAGCCTGAATTGGTTAGGTCACCCATAGAAATATAGGCATCTGCATTTTCTGCAGCTAAACACTCAAACAATGTTTGGTATAACTCATGTCTTAGATGAACCCCCCTATCGTCATCCCCATCTAGCGTTGGGTAGTGAGGGTCTCCCAGTAAGACTAATTTCATATTGCCACCCTTCCTGTTTTATTTGCAATATTTTGCGTATAATTTGCTTGGTACACTTATCAAAACATAAAACTTTAAAAGTGAAACGTTTCATTTTTTGTACACAAACATTTAATGGGTCTATTAAAACACATAATTTTATCGTTATCAATAGCCTTTTCACAAATAATTCGACAAATATGCATAATTTAGATAACTGCACAGAACTTAAATTGAAAATTTGTGACAAAAGATATTATTCATTTGATGCTTTGTTGCATGCAATATAGTTTATGCCGATGTTCATCATACAAGGCATTCCGGTATAATCCTCACCTATTCGTTTCATAAGTAAGGTTACAATATTTTTGGCAACCTCTTTCGATGGAAAATTGACATAAGAAATTTCCGGTGAGAGAATATCCGCGATATCCCCGCAATCGAATCCAATTAGTAGTATATTACGGTTCTCTCTCATTAGCATTTGGTCAATGGCTTTTTTACACCCAAGGACAGTGCGATAGCCTGTTGCTATTACCGCTGTTACTTTTCTGTTTTTCAGAAAAAAGTCCAGGCATGCATCATAGCTTGCCGTTTTTCCGGGTGTTTTGCATATCTGAATATAGTTTTTATTTACCGGTAGCCCTTCATCAATATAGGCCTGTTCATATCCTTTGATACGTTGTATGGTCGGCTGGGTGTTTTGGGACGCTACAACCAGACCGATATTATTGTGACCAGCCAAAAAAGCTTGTTGTACTGCAGTGTATGCTGCATCGTAATTATCAATCATAACGGTATCGCAGTTTAACCCCGGTACTGTTGCATTAAAAATAATTATTGGAATGCCATGCTGGCTGGTTTCCACCAATCTATTAAATCCTTTTAATTGGGACTGCTCGCTTGGCATAATGATAAGGCCGTCTACCTGTCGAGATAAAAGAAATTCCAATTTTTCAAGCTCAAGTAAGGGGTCGGAGTGATGAAAGCAAATGATAGAGCTATATTGTTGCATGGTAAGCATACTCTCCACAGTTTCAATAATGGCTGTAGAAAGTATATTCCCCATGTCCGGTACCAGAATACCAATGGTTCTTGCACTATTGGTACGCAAGCCACGTGCAATATTATTTACTTTGTATCCTAATTCTTCTATTGCCACACGGATTTTCTCACAGTTCTTCTGGCTAACTGGCTTATTATTGAGATATTTCGACACTGTTCCTTGTGAAAGACCTGTTACTCTGCAGACATCTTTTATTGTAGCAGCCATTTAATTCTCCCCTATGAAACGATTTACCTGAATATCATAATTGGTATTATCGTATCTCAACTTTCAATTTCTGTCAATATTAGTTTGATAGTAACGACACATATACGTCGATAGTCCGCTTCTGTATTTACTGGGCAACTTCTAATAAAACTGCCCCCACCAATACTTCATGCGTATGGATGGTTTTCTGGGTTACACAGCTTACCGCCTATGTGTGTTCTGCTTAGAAGGAGCACCTATGTAGAGAAACACAGCACCCCAGCTATATGCATGGAGTGCTGTGTCACCTTTAAAAGAATATATGGCCCTATTCGTTTCGTGCCACTACACTGTTGCCAATTTGTCGTCTTCATCTTCCCTTGCGTGACGCTTACGATTACTCTTGTCAACGAAAACGCTGATGTAGATGCTGAGCTGCAGAAGCAATACCATAGGTACTGCAAGCATCATCTGGGAAACTACATCAGGAGGGGTGATGATAGCTGCCAAAATAAAGATGGCAACGATAAGTGCGCCCCTATGTGTTTTAAGGAATTCCGGCTTTATAATCTCCAGCTTGGTAAACAGAAACACCAAAACAGGCATTTCAAATACTGAGCCAAAGGAGACCAACATGAGGTTTACAAAGCTTGCATAGGATTTCACTGAAATCATGGCCGCTACCTCATCAATAGCAATTCTTGTAAAGAATTGTAGAGTGATTGGCAATACCATACGATAACAGAACAGCACACCACCTACAAAACACAAAAGTCCAAAGAACAGTGAAACCAACACATAGATCTTTTCGCGTTTGTATAGTCCCTTTTCCATAAATGCCCAGATCTCATAGATGTTTATGGGTGAGCAGAGGATAAATGCCACCATAAACGACAGCTGAACATATACAATGAACAGCTCCGATGGTGAGATGTATACCAACTGCATGCCCGGATTGATAGCAAGAAGATAATCCATAATCTTGCCTGCCACATTAAACAGCAGCATAGCTACCAACACGTTTGCTAACACCATGATGGTAAGCCGTTTTCTAAGCTCTGTCAAATGCTCCATGAGTGGCATTTCATTTTTCTTAATCAAATGCAGTGCCTCCCGTTATATGCATTATTCCAGCTTGGCTCATTCCCTTTTTGCTGCCTCGGCACCCTTTGCAGGTGCTGCGGTAGCAGTGGGAGCCTTGGGGATTGCAGGCTCATCTGCAAACTGCTCTATCTTATCTGTAACTTCCTGTGTGCCCTTGCGGAATTCCTTTATTGCCAGGCCCATGCTCTTTGCCAGTGCCGGAAGCTTGGATGGCCCAAAGATCAGCAATACAATACCTAGAATGAGAAGAAGCTCACCCATACCAATTTTTCCAAACATTTTCTTTACTCCTTATACCTGTTAGTGTTGTGGGGCATCTTTAAAAGCAGCCCTCGGTACATTTTGGAAGCAAAAGCCTCGCTTCCTGTGAAAGAATATTACATGCCAGAGTTATCCCCCATGCAGAAGCAACAAGTTCTCCTGTTCTGCTGGGATATTTAATAGATGCGATAACCGGAATATGTAGCATCCGTGCTTTCCACAGCAACTCACTGCTAATTCTTCCTGTTGTGAGCAGCGTGGAGGATGCTGTAACCATTCCCAATTTTATACCGCCGCCTATCACTTTGTCAACTGCACAGTGACGACTTATATCCTGCCGGAACAGTGTTCTGTCATTACTCCAAAGCATTGCGCCATGCAGCCCCGGGCTGCGCAGCTCCTCCATCCTTTTTCCCAGCATGCTAAGTTTATCCATAATGTCACAAGGCAGGCTGTTGGAGCTAGCTGTCGTGTTGGAGGGAAAATCCTCCGCAAGTGCCTCTACTACCAGTTTAGTAAAGGATTCTCCGCCAAAGAAAAGAGGGTTTGCGGTGGATACTCTAATTTCGGAGCATGGCTCTACAAACTCAAAGCTGCAAATATCATGGATGGAGGATATTTTTCCGCCGGATAGCAGTAGTCCTGCTACCAAATCCGAAAGCTCGGCAGGAGTACAGATAAATTCCGCAAACAACTCATCGTTTACTATTAGTCGAACAGGCAGTTCCTGCAAGCCTGCCGGTATCCTGAAACACTCTTTTTCCATTGACTAAAATTCCTTTTCTACTGGCAATATCGCCACTCGACCTCCAGCTGCTCACAGAGGGCTTGTGCATATTTTTTGCTCATGTAAAGAGATGAGTAGATGCACATTTTACCGTTTGATGCGGTAACGGTATCTATATCCTCATATGTGTCAGTTATCTTCATTCGTGCAAGTGCCCCCAGCACTTCATCCTCACTATAGAAATATGGACTGTCCATAAGTGATTGTACACGAAGCGGCCTTGGGTATACCTTACATTCGTGGCGGGCAGCGCTGGCTACTGTTGCCAAAATATCTTTGTCTTCAATGAGAGACTGTACCGTAGCAAAACGCTCGGTCATCAACTCTTGGTCATAAAAATAAATGTCTTTGCTACCCTTAATGACAGCTATAGATGCCATTGCAGGGTCAGATGCGGGATCCTTTAACAAGTTCCTTACCTGTTCACGGGTTAGGCCGTCCGGTACGCTGAGCGTTACTACAGAAAAAGCGACCACCTTTTCACGCTTAGTTTGCTCCCGAATATGCTTTGCAAGCAGCTCTCCAGGGGAAACTTCCTTGGTCTTCTCGGCCTCTACCTGGGCCAAAGCAGCCTCCATTGCGTTCAGTGTATCCTCATCAAGTTCTGCTTCTATGGCTTCCAGCTCTTCATCCATTTAAAAATCCCCCTTTCTCAAAGCTGTAGTTTAAAAATTTCATTTTATTAGGAATTTAATAAACAATATTTAGTATATTACGTCATTATTACGTAAGTCGGGTGGGTACGATTAATTCGTTCCCACCCGACCATGGGATCAACCCAAAATTTCGGCTGTTACTTAGGGAAGAAGATTGAGGGAAGCAAGCTTCTCAGCTACGTCGTTAAGACCGAATTTCTCCAGTGTCTCACGAGTAGGAGCACCTGTCTTCTCGTCCCAGCCCATTTCCTTGTAGAACATGGAGTAAGCTGTCTTCATATCTTCACGATCCAGCTTGATGGTACCTTCTTCAAAGGGCTTGAATTCAGGCTCCATATCGAAAGGCCAATCGTTTACGCCGTCATGCTCTTTGCGAAGGTCAGTGGTGCCCAGAGACAGGACCTGCATTGCACGAAGCAGGTGCAGAGCACGCTCGGCAGCCATGTCCAGGGACTCCTCAGTCCACTCCTTGCCGGTAATAGCACTCATGTACTGAGCCTCAACGGTAAGGTCGCCCTTGTATCCCCTGCTCTTGCTTGGAGAGAAGGTCATAGGCCATACCCAGTTGCACAGTGTGAAGGAGTCATGCAGAGACTGCTTAACAACACCAAACTTTGCAAACTTTGCCTTAGCCTGGTTCATGGGGGTGTAAGCCTTAGGCTTATCCAGTGCACCCTCACCAAAGATACCATCAATAATGCTCTTCTGCAGGTCGTATGGCAGACCGGAGCCAGTGATGTTCACTATGGTGTGGCACATGCAGTCACGGTTGTAAACAATGTTTGTGAGAGCGCCAACCTGGTTAGCAGTCTCATTACCGTGATGCTTGGACCAGCCCAGAGGAGACCATACAGACATACCCTTATTATTCAGGTACTTGCCGCCCAGCAGATCCTTATAACGCTCATTAACAAAGTATGCACCTTCGGCCAGATGAGCAAGCTCACCCTCCTGCTTGGAAATGCGGTACATAATGTCCTTAATGAATGCAGGATCGCCAGCTTCGTACAGATCCCACTTCAGGCTCTTGTACTCTTCCTCAGGAAGAATCTTCTCCAGCAGGCCATTGTTTATAAAGTAAGCAATGGTGTTAGGAAGTTCACCGTAGTTATCCCAAAGACCCAGATCGTCAGCAGTGGACAAGGCAGCTACGTTGCAGTAGAATAGTCCGTCGTCCTTCTCCTGGTAATCCTTATATGTCTTAAGAATCTTTGCCCACATGAAGTTAGGCATGCAGGTGTTGGAAACAGCAGACACATAGCCTTCCTTTTCCAGCTCGGGCAGATATACAGTTGCAGAGCAACGTACAGGGCACGAGGTGCATCCGGTCATCTTAACAGTGTACTTCTCGGAAACAGCTCCAAAGTCCTTGTAAGACTTCTGGCAACGGTAACCCATCTTGCTGGGTTCTCCGGGAGGTGAATCGCCGGTGTCTACAGGGCCGCCTTCAGCAGCACCCCAGGTAAGTCCGGGGCGACCTGTCCAACGGCTACCGGGGTCAGAGTACTCAGCCCAAGGACGCTCGGTGGAAGGAACAACGTGGTTATTATTGGAACCCATCAGGTCACTCATAACGTAGTTGTTAAGCTCGGTAATCTTCTTGGGATCTGCAACCTGTACGGAGCCCTTGCCGTAAACAGCAACAGCCTTCAGGTTCTTAGAGCCCATTACTGCGCCTGTACCTGCACCGCCGCAGTGGTTACCTGCGTTAATCATGCAAGCCAGGTTTACCATGTTCTCACCTGCAAGGCCGATGGAAGCTACGCAGTAGCCCTGTCCATCCTTTTTGCAGATAGCAGCACTGGTTTCACGGGTAGTCTTACCCCAAAGCTCAGCAGCATCCTCGATGCTGGCCTTATCGTTCTCAATCTTTATGTATACAGGCTTTGCAGATTTACCCTCTACAACCAGAACATCATAACCTGCGTACTTCAGCTGAACAGCAAACTCACCGCCCATATGTGCATGAACAACCATGTGGCCCTTAGTAAAGGTGCTAAGAGAAGTAATGGTAGTTCTGCCGGAGCAGGGAGAGCTTGTTCCTGTATTTGGGCCAACAGCATAAACCAGCTTGTTTGCCTCTTCGTATGGCTTAGTTCCTACAGGAACCTCCTCATACATAATGCGGTTACCAATACCGGAACCGCCCAGATAATCATGATACTTGGTAGAATCTTCTGTGGTTACTTGACCTGTGGTCAGGTTAACACGTAGAAGTTTTCCAGTCCAACCATATGTCATTACATAAAACCTCCTTCAAGCTTGATACAGTACTGTGCAAGATTACACTGCAGCTGCAATGTCTTTCCACTCTACGATGGAAAGTGCACCGGTTGGACATCCTGCAACGCAGGCACCGCAGGTGATGCACTTTGTAGATTTCTTTGTCTCGGGATCTACTACTGGAATGTTCCAGGGACATGCAGCAGTACATGCTCCACAGCCAACACAGAGCTTCTCGTCAATCACTCTTGCACCTGTATTGGGATCTGGAGAAATAGCCTTAGCAGGACATGCAGCCATGCACTTGGCATCCTTACACTGGCGGCAAGTTTTAGGACCATAGTTCCACAGACCGTAAAGACCATCACCGTGACGGTAGTCATCGGTAACACCCTTTTCACCAAAGTAGAGGCTGTCACGTACATTCAAGCGAGCGATAAAAGGCATAGCCTTACCATCATTTGCAAGAGAGCAGTTGGTTTCGCAACGCTGGCAACCTGTGCATTTAGCACGGTTTGCAACCAGCAGACCTTGAGGCAAAGCAATGGTTTCCACAACACCCTCGTCTACCTCTTTTTGAGTACATCCAAATAAAGAAAGCATAGCGGCAGTCATAGTGACGCCTGCCAATCCCTTACCTGAAATCTTAAGGAACTGGCGTCTGGAATATTCTTTGTCGAATATTCCCTTTTTTGTTTCTTCAGACATGTATTCTCCTCCTTCTTATGTTCTGAGCGCATCATTACGCACATACGTATTTTACTATCATTTGCAATCCTTGTCAAACAGTTAACAATGGCTTCTATATACTTTTTAAGTATATACGCTATAGCAAGCATGGCTGTTATTTGATGTTTGTTATATAGTGCAAGTCAAGTGTAAATAAGTATTGGTGATATTGTCTAAGTCAACCACTTTTTCCAGGCAACCCCCCTGTACTAAATTAGGAGTTTTCTATATTTTTTACGCCTAATTTTCATCATTTCCACAAAAAATTACAATTACATTATTTGCATTTTTTTAGCTTGCAAATTTAATATGGACTATGCTTTTAAAGCGTATCAATTTGCGCCTTTTGGGGCATCCCTTATGGGTATTATGCTAAAATACACCCATTCATCAGGTGTGCATACGAAATAAACCAAACCTTCTAAACTGACTTTTGTAAAAGCAAATCATAAATGTTATATTTTATACAAACTCTTGACAGTGCAAAAAACCTAAGCTATACTAAAAAAGAAATTTAATTTGTCTCCGAGCTTTTGTTGACCTAAGGGCTATATGCCTATGGTGCAAAGCCAGGGTGGGAGGAGAAATCTCCCCGCCTTCCTTTTGAAAAGGGGACAGCTTCATATGGCAACACCGCTCGTCGGTGCTGCATTTGTGGTGCTGCAATCTCTCCTTTTTTTTGGGAGGGGTTGCTTTTATTTTTCTATGCGATTGTGTTGAAAAAGTCAGTTTACGATTTAACCAGTGATTAGTATTATCCTGTCTTTTCAATGCTCCCTTAATTTTTGGAGGTTAATAAAACTATGACAATGACAAAATCGTTTCTTTGCATCTCTCTTGCGGCAATCATCACTCTCACTACCACCGCATGTGGAAATTCAGCTCCTGCACCGGCACCCTCTCAGTCCGCAACTGCTTCCTCCGAAGCCACTTCCTCTTCTTCAGTGGCTGTCACCCCCGGAAGCTTTGTAATAACAGGTGCAAAAGATGGCGACATCACCGTAGACATTAGCGAAGTAACAGCCCTTGCCCCAATAAACATGGAGGTTGCCAAAAAGACCAGCAACGGTGACTCTATGATGACCATTACAGGTGGTGACTTCAATGAACTTCTAACAAAGCACGGTCTTTCCCAGAAGGATTTAAATACCGTTCGCTTGGAAGCTGCCGATGGTTACTCTATTGAGCTTCCTAAGGAGATTCTCTCCACTCGTCAGATTATCCTTGCCTACATAGCAGATGGTAAACCTCTTTCCGCAGAGGAAGCACCCATCTGGGTCGTCATTCCCGAAGAGCGTGCAATGTACTGGGCAAAGAATATTACCACCATCAGCCTAAATGCAGCAACCGAAGAAAAGGCTTCTGCCAAGAAGATTGTCCTTCTGGAAACTGCAGCCGCTGCCCTCACCCAAACTGATGTTGACGGTGAAAAGGCCGTTTCCGCTAAAGAGCTGTTACAGGCTATGGGGCATTCCACCCTTCCAGAGGCATTTGCTGTAACAGCTGCCGACGGACTGGAAAAGAGCGAAACCTCCGAAGTTCTGGGCAAGGCTTCTATCCTTGTTACCGGCAGTGATGCCCCTAAGATTACAGGTGCCGACATGCCCAAGGGTATGCAGATAAAAAATGTGCTCAGCTTTTCTGCTGATAGCACTGCAATGGTTTCTGTTAATAGCTGTATGACCGCTTCCGGCAAAACCGAAGCCGATGGCAAGTCTGGTGTAGCCGTTAGTGCGGTACTCAAATCTGCCGGCATGGAAGATGCTTCAGCCTATCTGTTCACTGCCGCCGACGGTTACGAAAAAGAGATAGCAGCCGCAGATATTGCTTCCGGCATCATCTATGTAAACGATGAAGGCAAGCTAACCACATTCTTTAATGGCCTTCCTAAAAATACAGCTGTTAAAGATTTGCTGTCTATTATCGCAAAGTAACACTATCCACTAAACAATAAAACTCCGACTCCACATCGGTGTTTTTTGCAATACTTCACATGTGTTCTCTTATGTTTATTGTCAGCGGTGCAGAAATACCTGAAAGTTTCTGTACCGCTGACAAACCCCTGTAACAGCATTTTTTATATTTATTCTGAATTAAGGTGCAGGTGATTATCATTTCTCGATTGTTTTCCCGATTTACCGTTTTTAACCTCGTTCTCATTTCTGTAATGGCCGCTTTGGGCGTTGCAATAAAACCTGTCGTAGTACCTCTTGTACACCTGATAACCGGACCTCTTTTGATTCCGGGTGGTTCAGTGGCAGGGGGTATTTACATGCTCTGGATAGTTTTGGGAGTATCGCTCATTCGCAAAACGGGTACCGGCACACTAATTGCCGGAGTACAGGCTATTATGGTAATTGCCTCCGGCGTTTACGGAAGTCACGGCATCATGAGTCTCATTACATATCTTCTCCCCGGGCTTGCCGTGGACGCCGCAGCACTCATCTTTGCAGGGTGTTTGGACTGGAAGCTGAAGATGTTTTTCTGCGGGATGGCAGCAAATCTGACCGGAACATTACTCTCCAACCTGCTTTTTTTCCGTTTACCTACCATTCCACTGGTACTTAGTGTCAGTGCAGGTGCACTTTCGGGTGGTTTGGGCGGCTTGGTGGCATATGCCATCCGTGGCAGGCTAATCCGTCTTGGCATCTTTAGCGAAGGCAAGCAAAAGACATCAAAGGAGTAATGGCAATGAAAAAGATAACCGCACTTCTATTGGCAGTGTTTCTGCTTGGTATTGGAGTACTGATAGGTCATATGTTACCATGGGGTGGAAACACCAAGGAAGCATTTGTTCCTGTGTCCAGGCTGACAGGTGACGTCGAATCTGAACTGCTTCTAGGGGATATATACCCCCAACTGGAACAGCTTTCCTTTCAAAAGGATAATGACAGCTTTTCCGGAGTATCCCTTTCCGCACTGGTGGAACTGGCAAAGCCACTTTCCAAAAACAGCACGCTGCTGCTTATAGGCGAGGACGGCTTTACCTCCGAGCTTACCCTGCCCTTACCGGAGGATTGCTATATTTGCTTTACTGACAGCTACGGCTGGGAGATGATGAGCCTGCATCACCCCCAAAGTGCAAATTCTAAGCGCATTCAGGAAATTGTGGTAGTGAGCCAAGATACTGCTCCTGCAAACGGCGTAGCGGTCATATCCACGGAGGAGAACCTTTGTACCATCACCCCCGGACAGCTTAGGAAACGCAGCTTGAGCCTTTCTCCTATTAAAGAAGGAGAGGCTACCGCCGACTATAAGGGACAACAGCTGCAGGTGAAGGTGTATACCACCGACCGTGCCTTGCCTGTTTCTGTACTTGCACAGGAGCTAAGCCAAAACGCTACAACGGTAATGGCAATAGGCCGCGACGGAAAAACACTGTACGATGACGCACTGGGAACTCTTGTCTATAAAGGCAATACCATTAGTTACCGCAAAAAAGATGGCAGAGAGCAGATTCACGACCTTAGCGGTATTATCCTGGACCCTCCTAGAAAGCTGGTTGCACAGGTGTACCACGATGCGGTAGAAACGGTCTCCAAAGGCGAGCCTACCATGGTAATCTATCTGGATGGCCTTGGCTATAACAGCTACCGCAAGGCGGTTGATGCAGGTGCTTTTCCATTTCTCAGTAAAAACTCCTTGCTTTCCGCAGCAGTAACTGCCTACACTCCCGTAACAAATGCAGGAATGGCACAGATGATAACCGGGGTTACAGCTGAGCGCAGTGGTATCCACACTAGGGACAACCGCGAACCACAGGTTCAGACCATTTTTGATGTAGTGACAGGGATGGGCAAAACTGGTATACTCGTAGAAGGTAATATTGGTATTCTCAAAACATCGGTACCTCCCATACTGAATATGGACACCAACGACAATGGTACCGATGATGAGGTTTTTCAGTCTGCAATGGAGCAGATTGAAAAGAAACCCGACTATATTATGATACATTTTCATGGCATAGATGACCGTGGGCACGCTACCGGCCCGCTTTCCGATGTTTCCATGGCAAAGATGAAGGAAACGGATGATTATCTGGCGGCGCTTTTCGAGGCATTTGAGGGACGCATTTTTGTCGTCTCTGACCATGGTATGCACAAGACCACCGACGGTGGTAGCCACGGAAACTTCTGCTATGAAGATATGATTGTCCCCTACTTCACAGTTACAGGTGGCAAAGCAAAATAAAGGAGATGGATATTATGGCTAACAGCAATAAAGCAACTTCAAGCAAGCTGATTATTATAATTAGTATTGTTCTGGTATTGGTAGTAGGGGTATTTGCATACCTTAATCTCAATCTTTCCAAAGAAAAATCTGCAATGTCGCTCAAGGGCGAAATTGCCATCATAACAGGCGACACGGAGTTTGCACGAATTACTCCCGATTTTCTGGAGGGATTAACCGCCGAAACCTTTACCGCTATCCAAAAATCCAGCGGCAAGGATCCCTTTGAGCGTACCTTTACAGGCATACCGCTTATTCATGTACTAAATGAAAAGAAGGTTCCACTGGAAACTGCCAAGCAGGTACTAATGGGCTCCTTAGATGGCTATAGCGTAGCCCTTTCTCCCGAGGAGGTTTCCGACAAGGATAACGTGTGGCTCGTGTGGGCAGCAGACGGCGAACCTCTGGATAGCAAAGCCGCCCCTTATATGATTGTCATTCGTAAAGACCCCTTTAGCCAGCGTTGGTCGAAGATGCTCTGTCAAATAACAATTAATTAATCTTGGGAGGTCGACGGTATGGGAGCGTGTCCAACTATCTGCGTAAAAAACCTATCACTTTCATACGGTTCTGACTACATATTCCACCATGTCAGCTTCCACGCCTTTTCTGGTGAAATTATTGGTATTACAGGCATTAGCGGCAGTGGGAAAAGCAGTCTGTTTCACTGCCTATGCGGTGTTATTCCCAATCTGATTGAGGGTGAGCTTGGCGGGGAGATTCTAATAAATAACGAGTCTCTCTGCCAACTTACTTTACCGGAGATATCCACACGGGTCGGCATTGTGTTTCAAAACCCGGAAACACAGCTTTTTCTCCCCACTGTTGAGGACGAGGTAGCATTTGGTGCCGAAAACCTTTGCCTTCCCCACCATGAGCTAATGGAACGAATAGAAAAAGCACTTGCAACAACAGGCATGTCACAACACCGGATGGATTCTCCTTCCCTGCTTTCGGGGGGGCAGAAGCAACTGGTGGCACTGGCGGCAGTGCTGAGCATGGAGCCGTGCATACTTCTTTTAGACGAAGTGTTTGCACAGGTAGATGCCGCAGGACGTGAGCGGATATTGCCTACTATCTCCCAGCTTGCCGCAGAGGGAAAAACGATACTGATGATAGACCACAATCCGGATAATCTAAAAATTTGCACTCGGCTTCTCCACCTTGAGAACGGTGTGCTGAAGGAGTGTAAGGCATGAGCAACCAAATAGCAGCTGTAGCCGCCAAAGCAGTCACCTACCGTTATCCCTATGGAAAACGAAACATACTAACAGATGCTGAATTCACTCTCTACCAGGGTGAATTTACTGCTATCACCGGCGAAAATGGAGCAGGAAAAACAACCCTTGGCAAGCTTGCTGCAGGAATACTAAAGCCTGCCCACGGTGAGGTGCTTCTGTATGGAAAAAGCACTGCTTTCCTACGGCTTCCGCAGGTGGCAGAGGTGCTGTGCTACTGCTTTCAGAACCCCTCCAGACAACTCTTCGCAGAAACTGTGGAAGAAGAAATAGCCTTTGCACTGCGTTATAAAAAATATTCTCAGACTGAAATAGACCACACCACCGACGAGATGCTGGAGCTGTTTGGGCTTTCACATCTCCGAAACGCGTATCCCTTGCACCTTTCGGGCGGCGAACAGCAACGTCTGGCTATTGCAGCGGGACTTGCCCTACGCCCCCGATTTTTGCTACTGGACGAGCCTACCTCGGGTCTGGATAGCGGACGTATAGAGGCCTTCTCTGCCCTCCTGCAAAAACTCATTCATGAGGAAGGCATTGGTGTTGCAGCTATCAGCCATGACGCTGCCTTTATTGCCGCAAATGCACACAGGCAGCTTGTAGTAAAAGGGGGTGCTGTATATGCTGAAGAAAGCTGACCCTCGTGCCAAACTGGCGGTTGTGAGTGCTATCTCCACCCTAGCCATCTTTTCAAACGGCTTAAATCCACTGTTTATACTTACAATCATTACCCTCCTACTACTACCGCTTTTTTCCTGTGATATCAAGAAAACCTTAGGCTACCTGAAAGGCTTTCTCACTGTGATGGTTTCCCTTGCGGTAATCCAGAGCATCTTTACCCGTGGGGGCGAGCCCTTACTACAACTGGGAAACATCGTGCTTCTTACCCAAAACGGAGTAATGGTAGCTGGGTCGTTTCTTCTGCGCATGGTTATTATTACCTTTTCGGCATCTATTCTAGGTACCTCCAGCAGTCGTGAAATTATACAGGGTCTGGTGCAGATGAAAGTTCCCTACGAGCTTGCATTTATGGCATCTATGGGGCTTCGGTTCCTTCCTGCACTACGCGACCAGTTCCGTGATGTACTGGTGGCAATGGAGCTGAGAGGAATAGATTTTAAGGCCGCATCCTTTTCACAAAAGCTACAACTACTGGGGCATATGTTTACGCCTGTAGTGGCTGGTGCCATACTGGCCTCCCGTCAAATCTCTATTTCGGTACAGCTTAGGGGATTTCGTGCATTTCCTCAGCGCAGCAGTCATTTTACGCTGCATTTTAACGCCCGTGATACTGCGGTGGTTGCTTTGACGGCAGTTTTTACAGTGCTGTTTTTGGTGCTTATATAGCCCTGTGCGGTTGTACACCCAACAGTATGAGTTAAGCCTTTTTGCAAAACTAAAAAAACACCTTGGCTTGACAAGTTTCTGTCATACAGGTACAATTCCAAAGGTATCCTGTTGCGTGAACAGCTTTTTTTAATGAATATGAATGAAACGGTAGTGATAAAAGCTACGGTTATTTATAATTTTTGTGCCGACCCTGCGCGGCGGATTGGAGCTTACATTGAGTAGAAAAAGAAATATTACAACCGGTATGTGTATTCTTACCGTTGTTGGTGTCAGTAATTCCGGTAAAACTACTGTGGTAGAGGGGCTGGTGACTGAGCTTACTGCCCGTGGTTATACTGTAGGCACTGTAAAATCTATTAGTTGCGGAAGCCGTTGCCACCTTCTACAGAATGGCGTATGCCACTGCTCGGGAGGCGGAAACCATCACGCTTTTACCATAGATACTGCTGGAAAGAACTCTGCGCGTCACAGAGCAGCAGGTTCACAGCAGGTGACTACCTGGGCAGAAAATGAAACCGCCGTACTCTATCCCCGCGAGCTTACTTACCTTGAACTGGTGGCGCTATACGACTTTGATTATCTAATTTTGGAGGGTGACTACTACAGCCCCGCACCTAGAATTGTAACCGCAAAGGCAGCAAGCGATGCAGCCGAACGCATTACCGACCTTACCTTTGCTGTTTCGGGACGTATCTCCAACGATACCGCTTCCTTAAACGACCTGCCTGTAATAAATCCCCTTGATAACATTGATGCTCTGGCAGATTTGGTAGAAGCCAAAGTGTTTCCGCAGCTTCCCTTTGCCGATGATTTAGGCTGTAACCTGTGCGGCATGTCGTGCCGTGCGCTTTCCGCAAAGATACTCCGTGGAGAAGCTACCATTGACAATTGCCTTCGCAAGCAGCCTACCCTTACTTTAAGCGTAGCAGGCGAAGCTGTTAGCCTAACCCCTGAGGTTAGCGGCAAGCTGACCTTGGCCGTACAGCAGGCACTGCGTAGCGCAGGTATTGCACCAGCCAATGCATCTATCCACATAGATGCCACTGACATCGGGTGAGCGCATGAATTACAATACGATTACTACCTTTGTTTCCAAACGAAACCGTGTCTGCCTTGCAGAATCCCACACACAGCAGGATTTACCTCCTTGCCGTGTAGTAATCAAGGATTTTGGACAAAATATCGATAGTTACCATCAGGAACTAAAAATTTCCCGCACGCTGTATGACCACGGTGTTTCCGTGCCCGGGATACTGGAGGTTACGGAAGACAGCATTGTCTATAAATACCTAGAGGGTACTGTTGCGGTAGACCTATTAGAGCAGCTTGAGGTGCACTCGGACAGCGCAGAGATATTGGCTGTTTTTGACGGCATCTGCCACTGGCTAAAAAGCTGTTATGATGCTTTGGAGGACGCATTCTCCTGTGAGATGATTCTGGGGGATGCACATCTTCGTAATTTTATCTATAGCGACAAGGTTTATGGTGTGGATTTTGAATGTGTTACTGAGGGACATCGGGAAACTGATGTTGCTAATCTTGCAGTGTTCACCGTTACATACAGTCCCATGTGCACCCCTGCAAAATATAAGCTTGCGGCATTTATCTGCAAGCGATGCATGGAGCTGATGGAACTGGATTCCAGCCTTCTGCGCAGGGAGATGTCTACCCAGCTTGCCATCATCTCCAACCGCAGAAAAATTATACTGCCCAGCGAAATTGTACCTAGTATATGGGCAATCATTGAACATGAGCGTTTGTAATAAAGGCAAACATATAGTAAAGGCGTCATCGTGAATACGATGACGCCTTTTGCACGAACGGTTTAGTTTGTTGCAGGTTTAATGTGAGAACATATAACTACTTGAAAACTATAATCTATCTCAGAAAAATAGGTATCTGCATTGATGTATTGATACTTTTCCGTTTTATCGAATACGAGTTTTAAACTTTATAGGAGCATCATCCCGAATTCCAACATCCTCACTACTATAGTTTTGGAACCAAAAGCCTTTGGGATGCAGCTTGACACGATACCGAAAATGTGGTGCAGGGATGGGGTCACAGGCGCGCAGCATAGCTGCGGAAAGCTCTGCCAACATCTCCGCTTTTACAGTTAGATAATCAGTATCATCCCATAGGTTTACCCTTTCGTGGGGGTCATTGCACAGATTGTACAGATAACCATTCCCCAGCATATCCATTTGCAGCTTAAAATCACCCTTACACACCATACGTACCTGACCGCTCTGAGTCCAAGTGTTTAGGCAGTCAAATGCCTTACGGTCGGGCGGACATGCCTTTTCTGCAATTACATCCAGTTTATCATCCTTATTCCAGAACAGCCCTGAAAATCCACTTTCACTATAGGCTATATCATATTCTCTCTGGGGTATATCGTGGTTGCTCAATAGTGGCAGCATGCTCTTACCCTGACATCCGAATGGCAGCGGCACCTCCAAGATATCGCATATAGTGGGCAGCACATCTACTATATTTACAAAGCATCCGTCCGTCCTGCCCTGTGCCGCGACGCACGGCCCCCGCCAAATCATAGGTATATGTGTTAGCACATCAGGCAGGTCGGGGCCCTTACGCATAAGCCCGTACTCTCCAGCAAAATCACCATGGTCAGAAAGGAATACAACCACCGTATTGTCATCTATTTTCCTATCCTCCAGTCCGCCAATCAGACGTGCAAACTGGTCGTCAATAAGGCGCAACATTCCATGATAGTTTGAGCGCATACGTGCTGTACGTTTATCAATATCCTCACCCAGCACTTCCTTCCAAACCTCTTTTATCCATGCAAACCGAGGCCCCTTGTCAAATAGACTCCCCTCCCCCTCACTCACAGATGGGAGCGACTCGGGTGGAAACAGGTCAAAGTAGGGGGCAGGAACTTGATATGGGTTGTGCGGTTCTGCAAAGGAGAGCCAGAGGAAAAAAGGGGTCTCACCAATGTGGTTATCTATAAAGTCGAATGCGGAGGTTACGTTTTTATAGGGGAACTGCTGCTCCACACCACCCGGTGACGGTATGTCGCTATCCACAAAACGTGTGCCATGCATAAATTCCTCAAACTCCTGATTCGCCTTGGTGGGTGGCGGGTTATTTTGACCGCCTTCTACGTTCAAGTGCCCAGTCCCAGCACAGTAGTCAAAGTCCTCCGATGCATGATGTGTATGGTTTTTTCCGCAGAGTGCAGTTGTATAGCCCTCAGCCTTCAGTATATCCAGCAGGTCAAGGGTGTATAGTGCATCCACCCCATTGTGGTTGGTTCGGGCCTTATGTGCTTCCGGGTAGCGCCCTGTAAACATACTGACACGCGCAGGCATACAGGTAGGATTCGCAGTATATGCCTTGGAAAAATCCACCCCACCTTCAGCCCATCTGTCCAAAAATGGCATGGTATCCAAACAGTATCCTGCACCCTTGCGCAGGTCGGCACGCTGTTGGTCAGTCATTACAATAATAATATTTGGCTTCATTGCTTCCTCTCCCTTCTATCCTTTAACAGCGCCAATCATTACACCCTTTACAAAATGTTTCTGCACAAATGGGTAAATAACCAGCACAGGCAGACTTGACACTACTATGACAGAGTACTTGATAGCCTCAGCCATTTTTATTTTCTCACCCATACCCACAGAGTTTGATCCAATCTGCTCTGTCTGGCCCAGCAAGAGGATATCACGCAGTATGATTTGTAATGGAAATAGCGACTCATCACGCAGGTATACCAATGCGCTAAAATAAGAATTCCAGTGTGCCACACCGTAGTAGAGCACCAACACCGCAATAATAGACTTGGACAGCGGCAGCACAATTTTAAAGAGCGTTCGTATATTGGAGCTACCGTCTATCATTGCGGACTCGTAAATTTCGTGCGGTATGGTCGACTCAAAAAAGGTTTTAGCGACAATCAGGTTGTAGGTGGAGATTGCCGTTGGAATAAGAATAGCCCAGATGCTGTTATACATACCAAGATCCCGCACCAGCAGATAGGTTGGGATTAATCCTCCGTTAAAGTACATGGTAAAGATGAATACCAACATAAAAAAACGGCGCCCCGGCAGATCCTTGCGGGAGAGCGGATAGGCCGCCAATATGGTCATAAAAATATTGATAATGGTACCCGTCACTGTGTAAAATATGGTGTTGGCATAGCCCCGCCATATGCGTTCATTTTCAAATACCATCTTGTAGGGCTCCAGTGTAATGCCCTTAGGAAAAAAGAGAACCTCGCCTTTAAGCACCAAATCAGGATCGGAAAAAGAGGCAGCCAGGACAAAGACCAGTGGACATGCAACAATCAGTATGATTACCACACCGATACAGTTAATTATAATATCGAAGGTCTTGTCCGCACTGCTAAGCTTAATGGAATTATTATTCATTACATATCCCCCCTACCACAAGCTAGTCTTGGTGAGCTTGCGTGAAAAGAAATTCGCCGTCACAAGAAGAATAAAGTTTATCCCGGAGTTAAAGAGGCCAACCGCCGCACTATAGCTAAACTGTCCTTTTTGCACACCATTTTTATAGATAAAGGTTGATATTATTTCGCTGGCTGACATATTTGCAGGGTTTTGCATGAGCAGTGCTTTTTCAAAACCCAAGTCCATAATGCTACCAATGCGCATAATAAACAGTACCAGTATCGTAGGCATAATGCAGGGAATCGAGATATAAATAATTTTTTGCAGTCTGGTTGCACCGTCGATAGTCGCCGCTTCATAAAGTGACGGATCAATGGCTGCTAGAGCGGCAATATATATAATCGCGTTAAATCCCATATTTTGCCACACGCTTGAAAGAACATAAAGCGGCTGAAAGTAATCTGGTTTGGCTATAAAATCGACAGGTGTGGCCCCAAAAAGACCAAAAAGCTTATTGAACAGGCCATAGTTGGGGTTCGAGAAGAGATTGAGCATGCTTACAACAACCACCACCGACAAGAAATGGGGTATATAGGTGATGTTTTGGATAGTTTTCTTCATCTTGCTACTGCGGATTTCATTTATCATCAGTGCCAGCAATATAGGGATTGGGAAGCCTACAATTAATTGAAAGATACTCAGTGTTATGGTATTGTAAATCAACTCTCCAAAATAGTACGAATCAAAGAACTGCATAAAGTATTTAAGTCCAACCCACTCGCTCTCCATAATGCCAACAGCAGGATTGAAACGACGGAATGCAATCTGTACACCATAGATGGGAAGGTACTGAAAGATAACGTACCAAGCCAGTGGCAGTGCCAGCAATAAATAAAGGTCGGCCTTGGCAAAAATTCTTTTTGCCCGCCGTGTAAGATTGTTTTTCAAAGTTACTGCCCCTTTTCCTAATCAGCTTTGTAAGAAACGCGGCAGGACTCATTTATTGTTCCTGCCGCGCTCTACTTTAACTTCGTAATTATTTATACATCTTGTCAAAGGCTTGCTGATAAATTTCTTCCAGCTCCTTCATACCAATCTTTTCAAGCGTTTTACAGTATTCCTCCCACTTGTCAAAACCCCATTCGCCTAGTATAAACTTGGTGGCAGCTTCATCACGGTACTTAACCAAATCCTGTCGTATGGCATTAACCCGTTCCTGCTGCTCCTGTGTAACAGGAGGACGTGCATAGACCTTTTCCGGCAGATAGGGTAGGTGCATTTGTGCAACCTCTTTTGTCAATTCAGAAGCAACAATACCGTCAGTCTTATTTGTGATGACCCAGGGGGCTCCGCCGCCGGGAACCATATTAATTTTACCAAGTGCAGTCATAAATCCCTTCTCATCATTGAGGATTTCGAGTACAATCTGGGGAATGCCGTCGGCATCGTAGTTAAAGGTTTTCCCTTCAACGCCGTATCGTGCAAAGACAGAGCCTTCATCGGAATAGAAGTAGTCTACCCATCGTATGGCAGCTTCGGGTGCCTTGCAAGTGTTGCTCAATGCAAAAGAAGCATTACCTTCGTGGGGAGTGATGGCGTCGCTCCAAAGCTGGAAACCGTCAGGCCCCTTGAGCGGTACAAGTCCGGTAAACTGATCCTCTACATTAATAAAAACATCGGAGTAAGGCATATACATCATACCGAACTGAGCGTTTGCAAGGTTGCTGCGCCAGGCGGGACGGTCATTCTTATAATAATCCTGCCACAATAGCTTTTCTTTGTATAGGTCGTTAAGGAATTGCAGGTACTTCTTATAGTTATCGTCGGCCAGCCAGTAGTGTATCTTTCCATCATCAATATTTGCCTGCTCACCATTCATCTGTGACTGCAAACCAAAGGAGCCGCCTAATGCATAAATAGATGCAGGCTCACGGATGCCCAACGGTATTTCATCCTTCTGACTATTTTTGTTTGGATCCTTATCTCTAAAGGCAATTAGTACTTCTTTTAGCTCCGCCGTGGTGGTTGGTGCCTGCATACCTACAGCTGCCAGCCATTCCTTATTAATCCACTGCTTAAACGCCATCTTTCCGGTATCACTGGTGTTAAAAGCAGGAATAGCATAAATATGCCCATCTGCTGCAGTCATTGCGGCGCGGCTTTCAGGGTATTCGTCTAATAGCCGACTTAGATTAGGTGCGTACTGCTCAATATATGACTCCAGCGGCACAAGCTGTCCGCTTTCTACTCCATACATTGCAATTTCCTCTGGCTTGAGGTCGGCCCGCAAAAAGATGTCGGGTAGCTCATTGGAGGCAAAAACCAGGTTTTTCTTTTCATCGTAACCCTGCTGCGGGACTTCTTGATAATCCAACTTGATATTGGTCATCTTTTCGTATTCCTGCATTACCAGCATATCCTTCCACTCGGCATGGTTGGCGTCCCGCTGACCGAATACCGACAGGGTAATCTGCTCGTTTACAATAGGAAATGCTGCCTCATTGAGGTTGGATAATGCCGTTGTCGGCATACTCTGCGTGCCTGACCCTGACGAAGCACTTATGGGATCTGTCTCCAAATTTGTTTTTCCACATGCCGAAACGGACATTGTCATCATGATGGCTGCTGCTGTGGCAAGTACCCTTGTGCATTTTCTCATTTGTAATTACCTCCTCAACTTTTGTGTTGTACCATACCTTTTTTGGCTACATACACAGCATAGCATTATCAGAGAATAATACGCACTTCCCTTTTCCCTAAAAATTTTACATAATTGCCCATTATTTTTACTTTTAATCTTTTTTATCCAGAAATTCCTTTGGGGTAATACCCTCATAGTCCTTAAAGACCTTAATAAAATAGTTGTAGCTGCTAAAGCCACACATAAATACGGTTTCCTTTATGGTTTTGCCATGACTCAGATGCCCCTTGGCAGCCGAAATGCGCACTCGGTTCAGGTAGTCCACCATGGTCGAGCCGGTTTCCTTCCTGTATATCCTGCTGAGGTAGGAAGCAGAAACGCCTATACTCTCAGCCACTGCATAAGGGCTGATACTGCTCCCATAATGCTTGTCCATAAATTCGTTTGCCTGCCTTACATTCTGGGAGTACTCTCTATGATTTGGCTTACTCTCCTGTATCACCTGACGGTAGAGCCCCGTCATGCGCACCGATATCTCTTGCGGACTTTTGCGTCGTGACCACTGATACCACTGCTCACCTGTATTAATAAACTCAAGATTAACTCCATACTCCTTGGCAGCCGAGACAAGCGTTTCAAACAATTCCCTTGTGACCAGCAGCTTCGGTGTCTCGTCACCCTCCGTAATATTAGAAAAGACTGTTTCTATCACAAGCTGTGCCGCTTGTGCGTTGTGTTCCTCCAGTGCGGTCAGCAACTGCTTCTGGGCTGTAATTGACAGTCCCATACAGTCAGTGGCATCCAAAGGAAAAACCTTGCCCTCCAGCCTGCCAACCACTCCGCGAATATACTCCGGTAGCCGTGCACGGGAAAAGGACGGTGGACAGTTTACCATAATCACCGTGGTTTTATAAAGCAGCTTGATGTTGCTCTGTATCTTGATGTTATTGAAGCTAATGCAGCTTTGTATATGCGCTTCCGAAATGGTTTTGATAAATCGGGTGCACAGCATAAATGCTTTCGGTGGACAGTAAAGTGCAACCACCTCCCGTCCCTCTCCGGCGCTGCAAGCCTCAAGCATGTCTATAATTCCGCTGGTAATGGCGGTTTGCAAACTTGTATCAAACTTCTCCTCCGGCAGGTATGCCACCGTAACAACCAGTCTGCTGCCATCTATTGGGAAAGGACATGCTTTTCCTTCCAGTAACCACTCCTCTGTTTTGTGTCGTAGCTGGTTCATTGGCTTAGGGCCTCGGGAGGGGGCTTGCAGCCTATTTTTTACACCATTTAGCGTAGTCAATAAGCTATCGCTGTTTAGTCGGTGTTTAAGAATATAGTCGTGGGCTCCATTCTTCAAAATCTCACGCACATAGTCATAGCTATCAAAGCTGCTAACAGCAATCATCATAACATGGCCATAGTGCTCCGCTATTGCACGCGATAGATCCACACCGTTTTGTCCCGGCATGAACACATCGAACAGTACCATTTGAATTGGCGTAGTTTTCAGTATTTCCAAAGCTTCACAAACATTCTGCGCTTCCGCCGCCAGACAAAAACCATTTTTCTCCCAGTCTATTAAACTGCGAATATACTCGCGTGAAGGTTCCTCGTCGTCTACCAACAGCACATTAATCACTGTTCCTCACCCCCAAGCTTTAGCGGCATGGATAGCTCCACACAGGTAAATACACCCTGAAAGCTACTCACCCTGCCTCCATAGCTGTCACCGTAAATTAGCCTAATACGCTCGGTGACGTTGGCAAAACCGATTTTCCGGAACTGTGATTTGCTTTCCTTTTTACCGGAGGTCAGCTGCTCTATTGCCTCCTGCGTCATGCCCTTTCCATTGTCGGTTATCTTGCAATGCATAATGCCGCTGTGTTCGTAAACCTGTATATCAATGCATCCGCACTCCATCTCACCTATTCCGTGCAACAGGGCGTTTTCCACAATAGGCTGCAATATGAGTTTAGGTAGCTGCGCCGACCAGAGGTTTTCCTCTACGTCCCATGTTATGGAATAACACCGTCCGTATTTAAACTGCTGAATTTTAACATAGTCGTTTATGTACTCCGCCTCCTGCCACAGCGGTACAAACTCATCCAGATTGCCCAGAACCCCGCGCAGCAGCTCTACCAACGCAGTCAGAACCTCCTCTATGACATCTTGCCCTTCCCTGTGCGCCATGTACTTTATGCTATTTATAACGTTGCAGATAAAGTGAGGCTGTATCTGAGCCAGCAGGGTGTTCTGTTCAGCCTCTCGCTTCTGCTTTTCCTTATGCTTAAGCACCCGCATCAACATCTGTATTTCGTCCATCATCCGATTAAAGACTTCTGCCATTTCGGCGATTTCATCGTTACCCGAAACCTCTACTCTGGACTCCAGCATGCCCATCTGAACCTCGCCCATACTTTTTTTCATATTAGCAATTCCGCGATACATAAGGCGCGCAAGCAAAAACGACATTACCAGTGCCAGAAGTGCCGAAAACACAATAATTACCATCATCTGCGAGCGTATCTGCAATGCATCGGTAATCAGTGTATTGTAGGATATGATACCCGCCGTGGTAAGGTTGTTTATTGGTGAGCTATAGAGAACCAGTAGCTTCTTTTCCCCATCAATGGTATAGTACCTCTGTTCGGCATTATAGGAAGCGATCGCATTCGCCAAAGAGATTTCCTTGATATTTACAGATTGATATGACTGTGTATTGGTAAACACACAATCACCATCGGGTATAAAGGTCACCATCTCCGCCTGTTCCAACGGGGCAACATTATAAACCTGACTTAATATCTCAAAGTCAAGTTCAATAATTGCCAGTGCTTTTATTTTTCCACCGTAACGAACCGGTCTGCACATAAAGATACGATTTTCCTCTGGTACGTTGTAAAACATCTGCATACTGTCTTTTTGCAGTGCCTGCTTAAACCAATCCTGTGTAACAGTGTTTTTCAGCAGCAAGTCGGATGAGGTTTGGATGCTTATCCCGTCCATACGCATAATAGCGGCCATCACAATGTGGTTTTTGTAAGATACCAAACCCGATAAAAACTCTTGGGCTCTTTTCTTTGTCTGAAACCATTCAAAGGAAGCTTCGTCTGCCTCGCTGCATATAGCGTTCATAAGCATTTCTTGGCTGGTAGCCATAACCAAATTTATTTTATCCGCGTCATCAATCATAATATTCAGGTTGGAGTCGGCGTACTTTACACTCTCATAGATATAGTTTGTAGCATTGGTTTCAATAGCCCGAAGAGCGTAGGTATACATAATCCACAACGACATCACCATAACCCCGATTGCCACAATCAGGCTGCCTACAAACATCTTGCCCTGTAAGGTAAATCTCAATCTTTTCATTGCACTGCTGCTTCGCCGGCCTTGGGGCTCACAAAGTGCGTACTTGCCCAATGCCGCCATTGCTCATCCAGCAGGGCTACCTCGTCAGGGTGCTGCTGTGCAATATTAACCAGCTCACTGCGATCGACCGATAGGTCATACAGCTCCCACTGGCCTGTGCTGTAGTCCCGCAAGCCCTTGTAGCTGCCGTGTCGAATTCCACAATGATCCTCATGCTCCCAATACATAAATTCATGACCAACGCGTGTGCCTGTCTGCATTACAGGAACCAAGCTAATGCCCTCTAGGTCGGGCAGCGTGCAGCCAAAGTTTTTTTCGGGGTAGCTTGCTCCTGCCAGCTCCAACAGTGTCGGCATAATGTCCAGCAGATACCCTGTCTGGTGAACCGTGCCACCGCATGTAATCCCGTTGGGGTAGTGTGCAATCAGTGGCGTGGACATGCCGCCCTCATGTATGTACCGTTTATACATCCTAAACGGTGTATTTGACAGGTTTGCCCACGCCTTTCCGTAGGATACTATCAGGCTGCTTAGGTCGGGCGAGTTTATATCCTCTACAGAACCGCTTCCCAACATACCGCCCTCCCCGCACCCTCCGTTATCCGATAGAAACAGAATCAGGGTGTCATCCAACACACCCTTTTGCATCAGATAGTCTGTCAGGCGCCCTATATTGGTGTCCATCTGTTCAACCTGCGCGGCATAGGTTGCCATGCGGTAGTCCATTTCCACCTGCTGCTCACAACTTAGGCTTTCCCATTTCGGTATGTCACCGTCCGGAGGTGACAGGAGGCAGCTTTCCGGTGATATTATCCCTTTTTCTGTCATGCGTGCATAACGTTCATGCCGTAGCATTTCCCATCCCTGCATATACCGGCCTCTATATTTTTCCACAAGCCCCTTTGGAGCCTGAAGTGGCCAGTGAGGTGCATTATACGCAAGATATAAAAAGAACGGCTTGTCGTCCCTTTGCTCGTCAACAAAACGAATTGCATAGTCGGTAAAGGCATCGGTGCTGTAGTAGTCATTTTGCGGCAATACCGGAGTATCCTGCAAAAATAGTCCATTCGGAGCAGTGGGACGCATGTAATTACATGCGCCTGCGTGTATGCCGTAAAAACGTTCAAACCCCCGTGCGGTTGGCCATTGGTCGGCTTCGTGTATACCCACATGCCACTTACCAGACATATAGGTGTGGTATCCTGCAGGTTTAAGCACCTCGGGGATGGTTGCGCAGTGCCTATTCAAAAAACCACGATACCCAAACAAACCCTTGTCGTACGACATCCTGTCGACAGGTGTATTGGTCATGTGCCCTATTCCAGTTTGGTGCGGGTGCAGTCCTGTTAGAAGGCTGGCACGCGTGGGACAGCATCGCGCGGTATTATAAAACTGCGTGTAGCACTGCCCCCCCGCTGCCAAACGATCAATGCTCGGCGTGTCTATCTCTCCTCCGAGGCATCCAATGTCAGAATATCCCATATCATCGGCAAGTATGATCACTATATTCGGCCTGCTGGCCATAACAACCCCTCCCCTCCCGGTTTATCTGCTACCGCAGAACCAATACGGTTTTTTGCTCCCTGTATAGAATACGGTAGAGAGCATTCCCTCCTGCTTTTCTTTGCTGTCGAGTAAAGCTTCCAGCTCGCTTATAGCTTCACTATAGGCGGGATTGTCGTAACAGTTTTTAAACTCGTATGGGTCGCTGTTTAAATCATAAAACTCCTTATGCATTACCCCGGTAGGCTGCATAAAGTTCCACTCCAGCTTTAGGCCGTCCTTTACAACAGCCACGCGGTTCTCACATTCTGAGATGATATAGGTGCGGCCACCGCCGTTACACAGTTCTTCCAATTCCATGCCGTCACAGTTTTGGGGCAGAGAGGCTCCTGCAAGACGCATAATTGTAGGAAAAACATCCAAGGAGCTTACCATCTGCTTTCTTTCCTGCGGTTGCCCCACAGGTGTGTAAATAGCCAGCGGCACGCGGATAACATCCTCAAACAGACTTCCGTTTTTACCCCACAGGCTATGGTTTCCCATCATTTCTCCGTGGTCGGCCGTAAAAACTACAGTAAAGTCATCGCCCCACTTTGCTTGCGCTGCCTCCAAAATCTTTCCTATCCACTCGTCAATAAGTACAACATTGCCAAAATAACACTGCCGCCAGTGAGCCCAGTACTCCTCGGTATAGTTTTTCTGCGCCCCGTCCTTGGCATGTCCGCTGCCCTCGGTAGTCCCCGGGCCCCAAAACCCCCGACAGTGGTATTTGCTGCTGTCGTCCCACTCATTCCGGTCAAATATGCGTCCGGGGTCGGCTGCAATATTCACCCTGTCGGTATAGCTGCGTGGGGTGTCTACAGGGTAGTGCGGCCCCGAAAAGCTGGCCCAGACAAAGTGAGGGTGCTCGTCACTGTTTTCAATCTGTTCGATTGTTCGCTGAGCCACCCATGCGTCGGGATGCAGAGAAGCGTCATGAGGGAAGTCGAATACACCATGGTTTTCCGGTGACATATGGGCTGCATTCCTGTATTCAGTCAGCAAGTCCTTGCACTCAAGCTCCTTGCTATAGTCGTCGTAGTACCATAAAGAGTTATTTTTATCGTCCTGCAAATCTAACCGATCCATGCCCAGTGTTTTATAGTAGCTGATGAAGTGCTCATACTCCAGTGTCATATCCGGCCGTGTAGCAGGATATGGTACGGGTATAAAATGGCATTTTCCATGCATGGAGGTATGATAGCCGGCTTCCTTAAGCTGCGTAAATAAATTGGGTCGGTCGGATGAAAGAGAAGCACCGAAAATATTGCTTATGCAACCGGAGTTGTGGGGGTATAACCCTGTCATCCATGAACAGCGTGCAGGCAGACATACCGGGCTTACCGAATAGGCGTTTGTATAGTTGCATCCATTATTCAGCAAGAAGTCTATGTTTGGTGTTTTATGAGTCACTGCCCCGCACGCTGAAATGGTTGACAAGTGTTGTTCATCTGTGGTGATGAAGATAATATTATTCTTTGGCATATTTCCCTCTCTCTTTCTAAACGCCCTTAGGTGCCATACTCATTTGAATATGACACCTTGACGTATAATTTAGCGGGTCTTTTGAATGTAGCGGTCGTAGGCTGCCTGGGTAATGGCTACTGCTTCCTCAATACCCATGCCTTTCATTGTCTCGATAAACTTGTCGTAGTTTTCCAGCGGCTCTGCACCAACGATAAACTTTAGTGTCATCTCGTCTACATAGGTGTCTACGGGAGAGAATATCTTTGTACGCTTGTTAAGCTCTTCCTCACTGTACTGCACGTTGGGTAGTATGTAGGCACTATCCATATCAGGGTCATCACCGTATCTCAAGCGGATTTCCAGTGACTCGGGGCTCTTCAGTAGGTTTGCGTGAACCTGTACATCTGGGTAGTTAAGCTTGGGGGCAAAGTGCATCTTGTAATAGTAGCTTGCCTCTTCGGTGCCAAAGCTTGGGTTGTTCAGCATAAGATCGTTGTAGGTATTTTTGCCATCTACCTTGCTCCAGTTCAAGCCCTCCACGCCCCAGTTCATAAGCTCTGCGCCCGCCTCTGTGTAGAAGTAGTTTAGCCAGCGCAGTGCAGCCTCTGGGTTTTTGCAATCCTTTGAGATAGCAGCCATGGTCTCATTCTGTGGCATTTTGGGTGTAGCGCCCACACTTTCGTAGTGTAGCTTTTGCCCTGCTTGCAGCCTGGGAGCTGGGGCGGTGGTTACAGTAAAGCCCTGTCTGGCGGCACGGTTAAAGTTACCAACCGAAGCATCCATGAACATACCTATTTTCTTGGTATCAAACATTGTCTGTACCTGTGCGTTTTCTACGCTGGTAAAGTCCTTGGAGATATAACCCTTGCTGTACCACTTGTTCATAAGGGTCAAGTACTCCTTGAAGCCAGGTTCCAGCGGAGCAAAATGAACCTTGTCGTCCAGATCCTTATAGAATTTCTGCCCATCATTGATATGCACATCAAAAAGGTTGGCAAACATCTCCTCGTAACCCTTCTTAGTGGGAGAATAAGGGGTGATTCCCTTTGCCAGCATCTTGTCAAACATAGCCTCATAATCTTCAAGGTATAGGGGTACGTCAACTCCTATCTCATCCAGAACGTCTTGACGGAGTATTACTCTACGGAAGGGGCTGTCTCCCTCCACCTTATAGGAGTAAACAGCTGGGATGCGGCCCGCATCGTTGCTGATTTCCCGAAAGAAGGTTTCGTCTTTCTGTATATAGGCATAGTAGTCGGGTGCATAGGTGGGTATCATATCTGTCAGGTCGAGGAACATACCGTCAGCCATACCCTGAAACTCCCCGCCTTTGTACAGGTTAGGAGCACCTATTATATCTGGCAGCTTACCAGATGCCATAAGCAGGTTAAACTGCTCTTTCTCTTGTCCTACCGCGGGGTGAATAAATTCAATTTTGACACCGGTATCCTTCTCCATCTGCTGAAACGCCTTGTTCTCGCTCAGGTTGGAGATAACCTTGGACACAGGAGCCGGAAGTGTAATCCAATAGGTGAGGGTAATAGGCTCGCTTGCAATTGGATACTCGCTGATAGGTTTTACCGGTTCTGCTGCACTACCTGCGGATGGTGCTGTGGAACCACCTGATGCGGGGGTGGGCGACTTAGTCGAAGCCGAGCTTCCACATCCGGAAAGCATGCTAAGACAGAGAACCGTTGCCAGCGCAAGAGAGGTTAAACGCTTTTTCATTTACTAAGTTCCTCCTGTTATTTTATATTGCCGCACTACGCGGATATCACTCTTTAATTGAGCCAAGCATAAGTCCCGACATAAAGTACTTCTGTGCAAATGGGTATGCGCACAGAATGGGTACAGTAGATACCATGATAGTGGCGTACTTTAACACCTCCTCCAGGTAGAACACGTCCACATCCGAACTTGCATTTCCGCTGGTGGAGCTTGCTATGAGTATCTCCCTCAGAAATAGCTGCAAGGGGTACAGCGCCCTGTCTTGCAGGTACAGCATGGCATTAAACCACGAATTCCAGTTGCTGACGGCATAAAACAGTGTCATAACAGCCATAGTCGGCAGAGAGATAGGAACAAAAATTTTAAAAAGCACCACAAAGTCATTAGCTCCGTCAATTTTTGCTGATTCCTCCAGGCTTGGTGGTACAGACTGAAAGGAGGTCTTCATGACAATTAAGTTCCATGTGGCGATGGCCGTAGGCAGAACCATTGCCCATCGAGTATCGTAAATACCTATGTTGCGAACTAGCAAAAAGCTGGGAATAATGCCGCCTGAAAAGTACATGGTAAAGACCACTGCAAAGGTCAAAGTCTTTTTAAACATATAGTTTTTGCGGGACAAGGCATATGCTCCCATTGTAGTCAGCAGTAAACTGATAAGTGTTCCAAAAAAAGTGTATAGTATGGTGTTAACATACCCCGTTGCGATGTTGGGGTTTTTAAAAACTACTTGGTAACCCTCCAGCGAGAAACCCTTTGGCCATAGCAGGGTACCATTATGTTGCATGAGCTGGATAGGGTCACTTATGGATGCAAACAAGGCGTATAGCATGGGGTAGGCACATGCCATGGTGATAATGCCCAGCAAAAGGTAATTAAAGACGCTGAATATCTTTTCTCCGGTTGTGCTCTTTTCTATCATTTTTCTTTCCCCTTTACCACAGGCTTTCTTTGGTGGTCTTTCTAAAGAAGTTGTTCGCTAACACCAGTATTGTTAGGTTCACTATTGAATTAAAGATGCCTACCGCTGCACCAAAACTGAAGTCCATATCAATAATACCGCGCCGGTAAACGTAGGAGGATATGACATCGGCTGTTTCGTAGGTAAGCGGGTTGTACAGAAGTATTATTTTTTCAAACCCTTGTGTAAGTATGTTTCCTATGCGCATAATAAACTGCACAACAATGACGGGCACCAGTGCCGGCAGGGAGATGTGGAATATACGGCGTATTCTGCCTGCACCGTCGATAGCGGCCGCCTCGTGCAGGGATGGATCTACATTGGATAGTGTGGCAAGGTAGATAATGCTTCCCCAGCCAACGCTTTGCCAAATACCGCTCCCCGTAAAAATGGTGCGGAAAAGTGAGCTTTCTGCCAGCAGGTTTATTCTTTCTCCGCCGAACATTACCAAAATATCATTGAACAAACCATCAGTGCGGGAAAATGTGACAAGCATACCGCAGATGACTACCAGCGAAATAAAATGCGGCATATAGCTGACTGTCTGCACCAGCTTCTTGTATTTTTTATGCCGAACCTCGTTAATCATCAGGGCCAATATAATGGGAGCCGGGAAACCGAATATAATCTGATAAACATTGAGCAGCAGCGTATTACGTATGAGCCGCCATGCGTATGGTCCGGTTAAAAACTCTACAAAGTTTGCAAACCCCACCCATTCGCTTCCCCAAAAACCTTTTGCAGGCTTATAGTTTTGAAACGCAATTACTGAGCCCGCCATAGGCATGTAATGAAATAAAAGGTAGTACAGTATAATGGGAACCAGCATCCAGTAAATATACTTATTAGTGTTATAACTCTTTTTCCATCTTGTCCCGAAGCTTTCCCGCGGGCACCGCAGGGCTTCGTCCGCTTTTGCTTTGCCACTTACTGCAACCGACATGTTTTTTCCCCCTTCGTTTTAGTGCTGCTCTAAGCATATGAGCAAAAGGGCTTGGGCGCAAGTTGTGGTTTCTGCGGCAGTTGTTTTTTATGTTTTTACAGGGTTGCAATTTTTGCACGGGTTGCTTTTTCTTGCTTTTATCAGCTTACAAAGGTACTTAACGCAACAAAGCGGGGCTTAACCTACTGTTATTGCCCCGCTTTCTCTTGTTTCTTATCCCTTTTTGTTTTCTCTGTACTGCCCTGGGGTGACACCTTCCATCTGCTTAAATTTCCTCATAAAGCTAGATATATCCCAATAGCCCGCTTCACACGCTATATCCTTAATCGGCTTGTCTGTAACTGTAAGCTGCTCCTTTATCCAGTCAAATCGAAGCATGGTCAGATAGCTTATAAAGTTGCAGCCTGTTTCCTGCTTAAAAAAGCGGCTAAGGAAACTTGTTGATTGACCAAACCGGTCACTTATTAGGTTAAGGGACATATCGTTGTCTCTAAAGTGGCTGTTTACATAGTTTATAATCACGCTCTTTACACGCTTGTCTTCCTCCTCTTGGCGTGATTTTCTTGCCTGACATAGGTCGTAGGTGCAACTATACACCTGTTCTTTAAAGGCCGGCATATCAACATAGGTGCAAAGTGCCTTTAAATCACCGGTCTGCACCTCCTCATTAATCGTCCCAGCAGCACGTATTATCATGTTTATCACATCAAAACACATACACTGGGTAATCAGAAGCGAACCACCGCACTTGTCAATATGTCTAAATATATTATCCAGTGCCTTGCATGCTGACGATTCATCGTACATTTTAAGCGACTGAATATACAGGCTCTGCTCCGAGCTTGGAAACGCATAATTCCCGTTCTGCACCCCCACCATATGCTCAAAGGCCAGTACTGCTCTATCCTCCGGCTCATTCATCTCACTATATGCTATTCCCGCTTCCACAAAAGAGGTGCTGATGTCATACATATCGTGGTAACACCGTCCGCAGGCCATTCTAAGAGGAGTTTTTACCTTCTGTGACAGAAAGTTTTTAATCATAAGTGTATTTTCATAGCCACCCAAAAGGTCACTGTTAATAATAATTGCCAATCGGTCATCGCCTACCTGCGGGTTTTGCACAGTGTACACTTTAAAAGCCACACTATTAAATTCTTCACATGCAGCAGCTATGCTGCGTAAAAGCCGGTTATCTAACTCCTCGTGTCCTTTAAGTCCGGCAATACATACGCAGCTCCATTTTTTATTTAACGTAATATTAGCACACTTTAAGGAAAGCTCAAATTCCTCCTTATCGCTTATGCGCCCTTGCAAAAGCTTATTAAGGCATATTCCAACAAGCAGCTGCCTCTGCAAGCCCAGCTGCACTTCATATTCATTATTCTTGTCCACTACATTCTGCCAGCTATTTTTTACAATATCAAACTCGTTCTGCGTTATAGGTAGCTCACTGCCTGTAACTGTATGAAGCAGATTTGCTATGGGCACATAGCTTTTCTTTGCAAGATAGAGCGCTAGCCCTACATCCAGAAGTCCAAGCAATAGCATCCATATCCAAAAAAACTTTTTTTCCTCAATGACAGGCCGGTTAAACTCATGGGCTGAGGTATAAACGACTGTGCGGTAGCCGGTAGTCTCTGATATTGCGTTAATAGCCTTGTACTTGCCTCCCTGCCATTCACAGTCAATAATACCGCCACGATTCAGCAGCTCCCTTGGCAGTTCCGCTGCTTGGTTGATGTTCCCGTTTCCGGCGCAGACAATAAGCTGTCCCTTTTCATTATACAAAAATACAGTGTCCAAACAGTCCCCAAGATACAGTCTGCTTGTTTCCAGTAAATCGTCCTGGCTTATAAAAAACACCAACGTGGCTTTTGGTATCAGTGCAAGTTGAGGGATAGGATAAAAAAAGCCTGTGTATGGCCCATCGGTATCGTACACGGCAGACTTCCGCCTGATAGTATGGGAACCATTAACGGGAATGGAGTTGATAAGCGAAAAAAATTGTGTGTGGTCAAAATCCACTTCTCCACTCATGCCTACCTCAAAGCTTTGATAATCGGTTTTACCTAGTGAGGTATACACATCTGCACTGCCTCGAATATAGCAAACGACCTGTGCGGGGAAATGTAGATTCTTCTCATAGCGAGACACCATCTGCACAATAATGTCCTCTTCTACGGGCGAAAGTTCGTGGTCATTCATACCTACTAATTCGTTATATGCATTGTTGGAAAAATTAAGGGCAAGCGTATTCATGTCCTTGACTATAAAGTCTATTTTAGACACAATCTTCTGCGTCTGCTCCATTCTTTGCAGATCATTTTGCTTTTGCAAACCCACTATATTTAAAAAGTAATATACCATTGAGAATATAGAGATAGGTAGTATGCCAATCAGCAAGTAAAACAAAAAGTATTTCGAGAACCAGCCTTTTTTCATCAAACAACCACCTTTATATTGAATAGGGGTCCTAAAATACCACCTTAGCGGAGATTTAGTTTTAAGGCACCCTAAATTACTAATTGGGATGATAATCGTCCTACACATAGCGCAAAATAGCCATAAGCGCAAGCCAGTGGGGACATTAATATAATAATCACTAAAACCTTACTACTACCACTTCGCGATAGTTGAGTGCAATTATTATACCATAAATAGGAGGATTTTGCTTTCTTTTCTTATACCTTATACAACTGTTTCTTGATATACTCCGCAATCTTCTTGGTGTTCTTTCCTGCTGTATCTATGTAATACCCACGACACCAAATAGATCTAATAATCGGATTTTCAAATTTGTTATTGCAAGGCGAGTTAAAGGCAATCTACTGTCACCGTTTATTTGAAAGCTATTTAAACTGGGCACCATTTACAATCATCTGTGCTACCTTTTCCAGTCGTGGCATAGCATACTCAAAGAAAGCACCATATGCACTGCAATAATAGCTAACACCCAATGTACCATCCATCTGGTCACGGTCACGACGACAGCCACCGCGGCAGATTGAATACCACTTGCAGGCTTTACATTTTAATTCAACCGCTTCTGACTGGGATACAAAGCCTATTGCATCACGTTTGCGCTCAATTTCTTCATAGCTGTCGGTAATCAGATTTCCTATTTTATACTGGTCAAGAACATAGAAGTCGCATGGATACACGCTACCGTCAGCTTCTACAACCAGCTGTTTGCTACAATGCCCAATCATTCCGCAGCTTTCGGGTGCTTGGCGCAACAGCATACCAATAAGATTTTCAAAGTATCGATTGTATACAAACTTACCACGTATAATATCGTTGTACCAACAGTCAAAAAGTGTCTTTAGAATATATTCGTATTTTTCCGGGGTCAATGAATGTGGGTATTTTCCTCTTTCCTCCCCCAATGGGTCAAGGCAAGGGATATATTGCTGATATTTAAAACCACTGCTCCGGTAAAAGTTATATATCTTTCCAATCTTATCAGCGACTTGTGCCGTTACTACCGTCAAAATATTATAATCCACCTTGTGCCTATTCAATATCTGTGCTGTGTGCATAACAATTTTGTAGGTTCCCTGCCCATCTGAATCTATCCTGTACAAATCATGGGTATCCTTGATACCGTCAAGTGAAAGCCCCAGTAAAAACTTGTTTTCAGCAAAGAATCCAGCCCATTCATCATCTATAACAATGCCATTGGTTTGTAGTGAAAAGTGGACACTAAGCTGTTTAGTATTGTATTGCTTAGTGAGTGAAACAGCTTTTTCAAAGAAATTCAGTCCTGCCATGGTTGGCTCTCCACCTTGAAATGCAAATGTAACCTCACCTGTGGCGTAGGAAAAGGTCCTTCTTATAATATGTTCAAGCGTCTCATAAGACATAATACCATATGACTGCATTTCTCGGTTTTCCATGACATCTGCATAAAAGCAATATTTACACCTGATATTACATAGCCCTGATGCCGGTTTAATTAACAGATTGACTGGTGGCAATATTGGGTCCCCCTTTAGTATATTTACTGTGTTGCACATAGCTCATAATACAGTCCCTTTTGTGCTATCAGTTGGTCGTGGCTACCACACTCCGCTATCTTTCCGTTTTGTATGTACATAATCTTATCACAGGCACGGATAGTTGAAAGCCTGTGTGCTACTATAAAGGATGTACGTCCCTTGAGCATCCGATTAAGTCCCTCCTGCAACTGCCGCTCGGTCTGTGTGTCAATGGAGCTGGTAGCCTCATCCAACACCAATATTTTAGGGTCGCTTGCAAGCGTTCTGGCCAAGGAAACAAGTTGTTTCTGCCCCTGAGAAAGCTGTGACCCACGTTCTGGTAACATTGTAAGATAGCCCTTAGGTAGCTGTGAAATAAAGCTGTCTGCACATACCGTTTCTGCCGCTATCCTTAGCTGTTCGTTATCTGCTGAAAGATTGCCGTAACGTATATTCTCGGCTACTGTATCTGAAAATATGAAGCCTTCCTGCATCATTATGCCCATCTGTGATCGCAATGAATGCAGGGTCACCTTTGAGATATCCTGTCCGTCTATAAGTACTTCACCATCGGTAACGTTGTAGAAACGGCTAATCAGGTTAATAATGGTCGATTTACCTGCACCTGTAGGTCCAACCAACGCTACACTCTCGCCCGATTCTACAGTAAAACTGACATTGTTCAGCACGGGTATACCCTTTTCATACTCAAAGGTGACGTTACGAAACTCCACATCCCCGCGAATAGTCTTAAGCGCAACTGCTTTTGGAACATCGCCAACCTCCACGGGCTCATCTATAACCTCAAAAATACGCTCCAAATATGCAATACTGTTTATAAATTGATTATATATATTTGCCAGCTGATTTATAGGTTGCCAAAAACGTGAGCAGTACTGTATCATAGCAAGCAATACTCCAAAAGATACTGCAGGTTGCAGATAAAAAACGCCTATAAATATCATAGCCGCAGTAACTGCTTTACTGATAAAATCTATTACTGGTCCAACAGCATTTGAGCTTAGCACTGCCTTATACCATGCTTTTTTAGACCCTCTGATTAGTTCACCATAGATATCTGCATTATAGCTTTCTCGTGCAAAAAGCTGGGTTATCTTCATACATACAATACTCTCATTTAAGAATGCATTCATATTGCTGCTTTTGTTCGAATACTCTTGCCAGCCCTTGCGCTGGATTGGCCTTAGTATTAATATCACCGTAAGGGCAAACGGAAATCCAGATAGTATGACAAGTGATAGCCGTACATTTGTAGCAAACATAAATATTATAATGAAGATAAGATTCAACAACTGCAACAGCGAGTTGATGAGTCCGTTTGACAGAATGTTAGAAACGGAATTTACATAGTTTATAACCCTTACCAAAATTTTTCCATGGGGGCGGCTGTCATAATAATTAAATGATAGTTTTTGCAGGTGCTCATATAGATCCTTTCTCAGGTCGTATATGATATTTTGGCCAATAATATTTACTACTTTGCTAGACTTTGTCATCAGAAAAATATTAGATACAATACAACAGACTAAGAGAGCGACGCTTATAAAAAGCCCCGCTACATCATGTGACGGCACACATACATCAAGCACACGGGCAATCAGTATAGGCTCGCACAGAGCAAGCAAAACAGCAACTATCTGTAGCAGGGTAGCCTGTAAAAAGCGCTGCTTTTCCCGTCGTATGTATACTAAACTTCGTCTAAGCATGGTTAGGTTAAAGGAGGCCTCCAGCTTTTCGTCTTCGTCAAATTTATTTCGTACTGCCAACTGTGCCTACCTCCTCCAAAGCCCCCTGAAGTTCACAGACCTCGTAATAGTAGCCATGCTGTGCCACAAGCTCGTCATGTGTGCCACATTCTGCTATTCTACCGTCCTGCATAATAATAATCTTATCAGCTCCACGTACCGAGGAAATGCGCTGTGCTATAATTATTTTAGTACAATCAAATGGTAAGCTTCTTAGGCTTTCCTGGATGTAGTGCTCGGTTTCCATATCCACTGCTGAGGTTGTATCATCCAAAATAAGTATGGATGGCCTAACTGCTAAGGCACGTGCCAGTGCTATGCGCTGCTTCTGGCCGCCAGAAAGACCTGTGCCGCGCTCGCCTATAACCGTCCCGTATCCCTCCGGTAGCTTTTCAATAAACTGTGCCGCTGCAAGGTTTGCAAAGTAATCAACATCTTCCTCTGACATTTCCGGACTTGAATATGCTATATTTGCATCAACAGTATTGGAGTAAAGCAGCACATCCTGTGTAGCAATACCAATATTCTTGCGAAGGGTCTTCAAATCCCATTCTCGTACATCAGTACCATCCACCAATACACTTCCCTTTGTAACATCCAGCATTCGTACAATAGTATTTATGAGTGTGGTTTTCCCACTTCCGGTACCACCCATTATTGCTACAGTTTCGCCGCTATTTATGATAAGATTTATATGGTGAAGTGCATTTTTCTTACCCGATAATGGGTATTGATAACTTACATCTCTAAACTCAATCTTACCGACCAGCGGCTTATCCTGCCTTCTGCCATTTTCCGGACTTTCAATTCGGGTGCTAACAGTATGTACCTCCATAACCTTGTTCGCAGATGCAAAAAAGCGCTGTATATCGTTAAGATACATACCCATTTCACGCATTGGTGCTGAGATACCCCATGACAGGAGCGAGAATGCCATAAGGTCACCTGCCGACATCTCTCCCCATATAATGAACAAGCCACCAAACAAGATAATTAGTACATTTAGGCTTTTAGAAAATCCATCAACGAAGGGGAAGAACTTAAGCCAATGGAAGCTGGCTTTAAGGTTTGCATCATAAAAATCCTTATTACACCCGTCAAATTTTTTATTTTCAAAGTCTTCCCGGGCAAATGCACGCACTATCTTATTACCGGATATATTTTCTTGGGCAATGCTGTTCATATTTGATAGCTTTTCTCTTAGCTTCGCATATAGAGGATAGACCGACCTTGCATAAAAGTAGGTTGAGCAAAGTATTAGGGGTGTCATGGCAAGCAGAATCAACGTAAGCTTTATATTAATGGTAAAAAAATATGCCATTGAAAAAATAAACAAGGAGCCGCTTTCAACTATATTATAAGAAATCCAGGAGATGGTGTGGCGCACCAAGTCTATATCTCCCGTTAGGCGGGTCATAAGGTCACCTGTCCGGTACTCATCATAGAAGTTGCTGTCTTGATTTGAGAGATTTTCATAGATTTCTACACGCAGACGCTCCAGCATCTCCTGTGACACCTTCTCCAATATCAAAATCATGCCATAACGGTCGATAGAGCGCAGCAGCTGTGTGCAAAGCAATATTACCAACATGGTAGGTAATATTGTCGTGTTATGAAATATCGTACCATCTGCAAGGACTGTACCCATCAGCACTTTATCTGTTATTTCCTTCGATATGAATGGAAAGGTTATGTACAACAGAGATGATATCAATGCCATTAGCATTGCTAAGCAGAATAGTCCCCGGCTTCCCCGCATACAATAGTTCAGCCATTTTAGTTGACGCATTGCTTTCCTCCTCTGCCTTTTATATAAGCAATCAAAATAACATCGAACATAAGGATTTCAGTGGTGTATTGGTATAGGAAAAACTTAAGATGCAAAAAGACTATTGAGCATTCTGACATAAACACCTAAGACCTCTCTATAGATTGAGAGGTCTTTTTCGATAAGCAATCACATGATGCAACGGTATAATACCATTATTTTTAAAATTCTACTATTTGCTCCAATATGGCTTGTCCTGATGTTACCGAACAAGCCGTATTGTCTTTACCTCAAACGCTCTAAAATGCAGCGTTATTGAATTTTCGGAAATGGGGAGAGGTTCGTTGCTATCATCACTTTCAAGCATATTGCATAGCAATGCTGACTTTACAGGCAGGGTCCATTGCAGGTCACAGGTTGTGTCGGCATGCTTGCATTCATACAGGCGTATAATGATATCGCCACTCCCGTCCTCAGCGGGCTTAATTGTATCAACAATAATGTTTTGCGCTCCTAACACAGAAAAAAAGCTTTTCGTTGCGTCGCTTCCCTTTGCAATCATTGGTGAAACATTCAACTCATAGCCCTGTCTCACAACATTGCTGTCCATAAAGCTGCCGTCCCATGCGGTGAATGCATACGTAAAGTGCTGAATTCCGTTGTCAGCTGCCAGCTCTGGCGAACCCGCTGCACGTAAGAGCGTCAGGTTCATGGCATTTCCCAGCATACTTACGCCATACTTGCAATCATTAAGCACCGCTGCACCATGACCTTCATCACACAGTGCTGTATAACGGTGGTTACAAACCTCAAAGCGATCCTTGTCGTAGGCACGAGAGCGGTGAGTTGGGCGTTTGACATAGCCATACTGCATCTCGTTAATCCCCTCGGTTGTGCTTACCCGAACAGGGAAGCTTACCTTGAGCAGGCGGTGCAGTTCATGCCACTCAACCGTTGTATCAAAGACTATCCGTTCACTGCCTGCATCCAAAGATACTTTTTGACAGATTTTAGAGTTTCCAATATCTTTTGCTATTTGCAAGGTGCAACGATAGGGGGTACTCTCTACTAGGCTAACGGTTGCGTTTCTGCCACTTTCAATATACTGCTGCTCGTAGGGACTGTCGATGTCCCACGCGTCGAATGTGCGCGGTACGTCCTTGTAAAGCAGGAAGTGGTTCATCTCCCCATCTGCAAATTCTCGTCCGCTGTCGTTGCGCACAAAGGAAACAAGTTCACCTTCCTTGTTAAACACAGCCTTTATCATGCCGTTCCCAAGTACCGCTCCGTCAGAGTTTACATCAATATACACAGCCTCGTCTGCACTGATAACATTGTTTGTCAATGTGGTGTAGCCACAAGAAGGTATTTTAACGCGTGCATATCCCCCCTGAGGCAGAGTGATAACTGCATCACGCTCCCATGAAAGCGAGTTGAATATTAGTGTTGCGTTTCCTGAATTTGCAATGTCCGCTATGGACTGCTTGGCAAGCGTTATCCCGCAATCTATTGCCTCGTTGTGCAGCACCAGTGCTTCCTTGTACACACGGGCAATCGATGAACCCGGCAGTATGTCATGGAACTGGTTTAGCAGCACCTTTTTCCATGCCTTTTCCATGGCAGCATATGGATAAGTGCAGCCAACTGCCATGGCAATTGAACCCCACAGCTCACCCTCACGTAACGCCAACTCACTTTTGCGGTTTCCCCATTTTACCGATGCCTGACTGGTATAAACACCCCGATGCGCAGTAAAATAAAGCTCGTCATCATAGGTGTGCTCTGGGCCACCCTCAGCCTCCAAATCCTCAAATATTTTCTTTGGATGTGCCATCTCTACCTTGGGACAACCTTCCAGGTTTTGTTCACGCAGTGCAAATTCAATGTAGTCACGGCTTGGACCGCCGCCGCCATCGCCATATCCAAAGGGCAGCAGAAATTTATCCATGTCATCCTTTTGCACACGGTTTTCCCATACATCCATAATCTGCTTGGGGTTTGTAGTGTAGGTATAGCTAGTAGGCAGATAGGATACAATCTCGCTTCCATCCATGCCGCGCCAAGTAAAGTAGTGGTATGGAAACTGCTCACCCTCGTTGTACGACCAGAATATTTTTTGTGTAACCAAATATTTGATGCCACAGCTCTTTAGAATTTGCGGCAGTGCAGCTGAATAACCAAAGGTATCCGGCAACCACAAAATCTCGCAGTCTACACCCAATTCTTCTTTAAAGTAACGCATACCGTAAATGAGCTGCCGTACCAACGACTCTCCCGAGGTCATATTGGTATCCGGCTCAACCCACATAGCACCCTCTGCAATCCATCCGCCTTGCTTGATTGCAGCTTTAATACGATCATAAAGCTCCGGGTAGTGCTGTTTGCAAAACTCATAGGTCTGCGGTTGACTTTGCAGAAAACGATATTCAGGATACTTTTCAATAAGGCGCAGCTGTGCTGCAAAGGTACGTGCCACCTTGCGCTCTGTCTCGGCAAGCGGCCATAACCACACAACATCCAGGTGAGCATTGCCTATGCCGTAGAAGGTAGGCGCTGTACTGCCGTTCTTGCACTCCATTGCAGGACGTAGAATCTCTCTACCCCGCTGGTAATCGGCAATTCTTTGTTCAGCAGGCTGCTCAAAATCTACCTCCAGTGTAAACTGCTGTAAGGCACGTGCTATTTTGGCAGCACGTAGGCTGCCATTCGACAGGTTTTCCATAATCTCAGTCAATACACGTACATCTGCCCACAGTTGATAGGCCGCTTCGTTCCATACACCAAAGGTGTTATTACCCATTGTAGTGCGCAGCTTACCCGCCAGAGGATCGGTATAGCTGCCCGGCAGTACAGGGCCGGTAGCACAGCAGCTTACTGTACTTTCAGGAAAGTAGTGTCCTGCATATGCCTCACAGAGTAGGTCAAACCTTTCTCCCGCTTCTGCACATTCAGTCAATATATTGTCCTGTACATAATGATGCTGCACAGGCACCCAACCTGCACGGTAGGTACCAAATGCATTACCATTAACAAACAGTGTTGTTTCACCACCCGGGTTAAGGTTCATAACAATCATCTTGCCAGCTGCTTCAGGCGGTAGCGTTACCGTACCCCGCAGCCATAGATACTCCCACTCTTTTCCCCAAGCTTCCCCAAATGCAATAGGCTTAAAGCCCTGCATGGTTGCTTGGTCTGGAGTAAGGTGTTCGCAGGTAGAAAATCCCTCAAAATCAATTGATCCCAAAGGAGTATAAAAGTCTTTTTCCAAAGTTGCTGTCCAGTGCTTCAGTCGGTCGTTCCACTCCGATAGCATTTTCATGTTGCCAATCTCCTAAACTATAAAATCTCGTCTTGCCCCATAACCCACTTTTTTCTTAGAAGTGGCATAAATAGTCCACCCTGTACAGTACGGTTTTGGAAACCCTGCTGCATTGCAGTCTTGGTATCGAACCAATCCGAGAAAGGTGTGCGTACCGGTGCATTCTCTAGGAATCGTGCAAGTGGCTTTGCAAACTGCTCAACTACCTCTGCATCGTCCGAAAAGGCAGCTGCCCATATTATCCAGTCCGACTTTGTGTAGTCCTTGCGGCTATCAAGCGGCACGCCATAGTCATTGGCACGTGCAAGGTAGCATTCTATTTCTCGTTTGTAGGTATCTTCTTGGAAAAGCCCACTTTGGAACAACCGATCCCATATTAAATTGTACTTTAGGCTCCAGCCACTGGATTCTCCAAAGCACAGCATGGTATGATCGCCCGCACTCGCTCGTTTTTCCCAATCGGCAGCCATGGTTACAGCCTTTGCATGATAATGTGCTGCTTCGGTATCTCGTTCCAGCAGCTCGAGCAGTATAGAATATGCCTCGATGCCCATAACCGCTTTCGCTGCAAGGTTAACGTTATGAGCCAAATGACCTGCAAAATCATCGGTACAAAGCTGGTCGCCGGGGTCAGCACCATATTGCAGTAGGTAGCCAACCCACTTATCCAGCAAAGGCATCTGCTCTGCTACAAATTTTACATCGCCGTCGGCCAACGCTACTGCTGCGGTCATAATGAGCATATTACCACATTCCTCGACAGGCATCTGGTCACGTAGGTTAAATATATCCGATCCAGCGGGATAACTGTAATTAGCAGGGTTCACTTCGCTGTTGCCAATCCGTTCCTTCAGTGCATATACCTGTCCCCAAACGTATGGATAGCGTCCAACATCATGTGGGGCAAAATCGTACTCCCACACCGGTAGCTTTGCGTATTTGAACACAGGTCGCAGCATACCCTTGACCAGCTCAGGCTGGTACAGTAAATATAGCGGTACCGACGGATAGCTGACGTCTACGGTAACAGCACAGCCGTTGGAGTAGCATTCCTTGGAAACAAAGATGACATTGCCTTCACGGTCTGCAATGAGTTTGTGTGCTGCAATGGACTGGCGGTAGGCTGCTGCACATATCTTTGCGTAGCTCTCGCCACCAGCATTGACTGCTTCCTCAATCATCGCCTCGTCAAAGGTATTGCAGCGAGAGGTCAGCACCTTGTATTCATCCAGTGCTTCACCAATGGCTTCAAGGATAGTTTTTCCATCCCGCGCCCAATAGCCTTTGCAGCTGTCACCAAAGTATTGTATAGAGGCAATATCATCGTAGGCAACGGCAACCAGTGCGCTGCCTTGCTCGGTAGCTGTTACACACATATCTACCGTTGCCACTATGGTGTGTCGGTCACTGCTGTGGTACTGCACTGACCCACCTGTTTGTACGGCCAGGTAGATATATCCCCAGTCAATGGTAACATCATCACCGCTATGTCCAAGTGGTGTTTGCTTGCGCTGCCCCATCCATGCAGCATCAAAGCCGTTGCAATGATGCACACCGCCGATCATGGGTTTACTTGTATCACCATCGTAGCAGTGCCCCTCATCTACCGTAAGCATAATATTGACACTATGCTCTCGGCGGTCCAGAGGAGTTACATTAAAGCTAATGTACGAAACTGGGCGCGACACCAGATCAAGGTCTGTAAGCAACAGCGGTGTCCGAAAAGTAACGTCAAGCTGTATTTCTGCGGTTATAAAGGTATAGCGTGTTGCTGTTGGAGTAATCTCGAGCCCCGTTTGTTCAATAGCGGTGGCACTACCCACTCCCATAAAGCGATATTCCTTGCCGTCAATGGTTATTGTGCCATTCATAGGCTTAGGAGCACCTGTCCAGTTGCAGGTTGCCACATCTGTTAGATTATTTGCAGGCGACCAGACCGAAAAATAAGGGTCGCAGGTTATTAGTGGCACCGATGGTAATGTCTGTTTCATGTCACAATCCAATCTGCCAAGATTACTTGGCCCTATCTTTAATTAAAGTCTATATTTGCAGGATACCACACGGGTGTTAATTTCATGGATCACATCGGGGGTCACCTTGAAGTTGCGCTCAATGTCCATCAATCCATTAATCTCCTGCTGAACATCGGTAACCTGAGTATAGCAGTAACCACAGCAGTAGGGTATCATCTTAATTGCTGTAGTAATGGCATCAAACCTTGCAACAAACTGTTCCTCCGTATTTACCTTATTGCCGTAGCCCCAGCCATTGTCATCATTGTTGTAGGCTATACCGCCAAATTCACTAATAATAATTGGCTGCCCACGATAGCTGTACCCCTGTGCAAACGCCGTCTTCTCATTGTTATGGCACAGCTTGTTCTCAAGTATATCATCTTTGTATGTAGTATATCGCTCAAGAAGTACGCTACCCTTTTCTTCATAATCGTGCAGTGTAATAATGTCTGATATGGTGTGCTCCCAACCATCGTTGACAATAACCGGACGATGAGCATCAAGACTCTTTGTCAGATGATATACAGCTTCGGTAAAGTGCTGTTGTGTACGATCCGTCTTGATATCACGTACACCCCACGACTCATTAATGGGTGTCCATGTTATGATGCAGGGGTGGTTGTAGTTTTGGTTGACAATCTCGCTCCACTGCTTCATAAAAGTATCTACTGCATAGTCGCTAAAGTGATAGGCTGCTGCCATTTCACTCCATACAAGCATGCCCTTAACATCGCACCAGTAAAGGAAGCGCTCGTCTTCTGTCTTTTGATGCTTGCGCAGTCCGTTGTAGCCCAGCAGCTTAATCTTATCGATATCCTCAATAAGTGCAGCCTCACTGGGGGGTGTTAGATGGCTATCGTTCCAATAGCCTTGGTCAAGGATCAGGCGCTGGTACAGCGGATGTCCGTTTAGCAAAATGGTATTGCCCTCTATCCTGATTTCACGCATACCAAAGTAAGAAAGTACCGTATCCATCGTCTTTCCATGATCAATCAGCTTTAACTCAATATCATACAGGTTGGGGTTCGATGGTGTCCATGTATGGGTGCCCCACTCGAAACCATCGGTATTATAAACGCTTATGCTGGTCTGCAGGTTCTTGCGAACCACAGGTAGCGTCACACTGTTTATGTATCTGCCACAGAATGTAACCGTTGCCTCGAGCTGTAGATCCTTGCTGTAATTCTCCGCAACAATGTCGCATGCAAGCTCTATTGTTGCTTCTGGAAGGTTTGGGGTAAGCTTCAGTGTGGCAATATTGCTAACCGGCAGATACTCCAACCAAACTGTCTTCCAAATACCGGTTGTCTGCACATACCAACACCCAAAGTTTTGGTTGCGCCAACGCTGTTTTCCGCGCGGCTGCTGCTCGTCAAGGCTGTCATCCACCATAACCGTTACGGTGTTGTTACCTACTGCCACAAATCTTGTTATGTCAAATGAAAACCTTGCATAACCACCAGTATGCTCACCCACATGTACACCATTTACCCACAACGTAGTTTGGTAGTCACAGCCCTCAAAGTGCAACATAACCAAGCCGTTTTCAAGCTTGTCAGCGGGTACATCAATGTTTCGGCTATACCATACACGTTCATGGACTGTCTCATCACCAATACCACTTGCCTTGGTCTCATAGGTAAAGGGAACAATAATTTCTTGGGTTGCACAAAGCTGCTTGTACCATTCCTTGCTGAGCCCCTGCTTATTGTCATCAAAGGCAAAGCTCCACCTACCATTTAGATTTTGCCAACTTTCCTCTGATCGTGCCAGTTGAGGGCGTGGATAATCAGGCATATAACTATTCATTTTATTTTCCTCCGTTAATCATTACTTGCTCAGTGTAAACCTTGATGCTATAATGTATTATACTGCATAATAAAGGGGGGCTAAATAAGAGAAATGGAAACAATGATGAGTAATATCGACAATTCAAACTTTTCGGCATATTATACATATCAGCAGCTTGAAAACAGCTTACTATTACCAATGCAGGTTATTATGGCAGGTGACGAGCAATGCTCTAATACCTATCGTATCCGTCGCAGCAGTGCTGAAATTAGCGTACTTATTTATGTTCTGTCCGGAGAAGGAGTACTTAAGATTGGTGGGGAATGCTATACTCTTGGTGCAAATACTGTCCTAACCATACCGCAGGGCGCCGATTATGAGTATTGTGCCAACCGCACTGCTCCATGGCGAATTTTATGGTTTAATATTACTGGAGAGATCTATCCTTATCTATTGCAAAAATACAGTCTGCTATCTTCTCCCGTCTATTTCTCAGTCAGCGACACCGTTGTTGAGGGCTTTATGCGTGGCATGGAAATCTGCAAAGACAACAGTTGTGCTGAGCAAACTCAGGATAGACTGTGCACAGTTGTATACGAGATTATACTTGCACTTTGGCGGCAATACCAGCACACAGCCCATGTCATTGGATTGGCAGGACAACTGCGCAAATTTATTAATGATGGCATATACTCCGACCAAACTCAAGGGTTTTCTATTGCAGATGCAAGTCGTTTACTCAACGTTTCAGTGCGGCAGCTTGAGCGTGCATTCAGCAATGAGTACAACATGACACCCTACCAATATTTTCAGACTCAAAAACTAATGCTTGCAAAGCAATACCTAACCGGCACAGCGCTTACCATCAAGGAAATCAGCCATAAGCTCGGCTACTGTGATCCTTATTATTTTTCCAACTGCTTTAAGTCCCTTGAGGGTGTTTCACCCAAGGCTTATAGAAATAGGTAGTGACATCAGTCATTTTTTTATAAAATAAGGTGCATTACATCCATAGGACAAAACTAATCCTCTGTTTTTAGGATGCAAAGAATAATAGCCTAAGAATGCACAAACCGTTTTACTCCTAAACAGAGAAAATAAAGACGCTGAGATTCGATTTTATCAACCGAGCTCAGCGTCTTTATCTTATTACGGCACACTGCGCTTTTGAATTGGTTATTACATCAACCTACCAGCAGGCTTTGCGCACCGGCAATGGATCGCAGGTCTCGGCCATGCGATCACACATCAACTCTAACATCTGTATCTTTACATTCTGATAATCCGGCGATTGGAAGCAATTGATGGTTTCAGTGGGGTCTACGGCAAGGTCATAGAGCTCCCCCAGACAGTCCACTGTCTTGCTACGATCATGTACACGTACCAGTTTATATCTGCCATCAAATACCATAGTGGTAAATGCCAATGGATTCCTGTGCTTGATGTTTGCATTGTAGTATTCACAATAGACGCTATCCCGATGATGATTAAGCTCCGCGCTGCCGGTCAACAGTGGCCACAGCGACCGCCCCTGCATTCCGGGTTCACAGGGAATGTTAGCTGCATCACAAATGGTGGGGGCCAGGTCGACCAGTTCTACCAACGCGTCACTGACTCTACCCGAGGGGATTTGTGATGGGCAAGCCATAATCAGCGGTACATGTACGTTGTTCTCATAGAAGTAGGGGCCCTTTAGATACATACCATGGTCGCCTAAGTTTTCACCGTGATCGGAGGTAAAGATAATTAAAGTGTCATTAATCTGACCAGTCTGCTCAAGGTAATCTAACAGACGACCAACTTGATGATCTATCAGATCAATCATAGCCCAATAAGAAGCTCTGAGGTACCGGTGATCACGTTCGGTCATAGTTGGATATGCATAGTTTCCGGGTGTATCATAAGCTCCACCCTGATCCTTCTTTTGGAAGGCAGGTTTATTCTCTAGCTCTCCCTCCTTGTAGTTGGGTAGAGGAATCTCATCCAGACGTTCAAGGTACCGATTAAGATATTCCATGGGCGGATTGAACGGATGATGTGGTGCAAAGATATTGACCGAAAATAGCCACGGTTTGTTATAAAGTCGTGCACTTTCAATGTACTGCTGTGCACAGTCAACACACCAAGTAACTTGGTGGTGTTCCTCTTCCATTCCTGCTTGTACAAAGCAGCATTCAGGGAGGTTTTGCTCATGATAGGTGACTCCCTTTTCGGAAAGCCACATCGTGTATTCATTTGTAGGCCAGTTGCCCTTATCGGATATACCTCCGGGATGGTGTGACCACTTAAAGTAGTCGTAGCCATCATCAATACGTGGCTCCTTGGCACGACCTGTTATCTGATTACATGCGGAAATATGTAGTTTTCCTGAAAGTCCACAGGTGTAACCATTCTCCGACAAGGCTTTGGTAACTAGTCGCTCACGAGGGGCAATGTCTTGTCCATTTTGACGAACGCCACAGGTACGTGGGTACCGCCCAGTCAAAAAGCTGGCACGGCTTGGTGCACATACTGGGGACTGGCTATAGGCACGGTTAAACCGAACTCCCATTGCGGCCAATCGATCAATATTTTGGGTTTTTACGTAAGGATTACCGTAGCAGCCCAGGGTATCAAAACGCTGCTGATCCGTACAAATCCACAGGATATTCATAGGTTTACCTCCTTGCTCTTGAACAATTACTGATACATCTTATTATAGTACTGAGAGTACAGCTCAACCCAGCGTTCACTCTTGAGGGATTTGCACTTTGATACATAACTGTCCCAAGACTGGTCGGTAACTCCATTTATAATAAACTGGGCAATTTGAGACTCAACATACTTGAACAGATCGGTCTTAATGGTAGATGCTTCACGGTTGTCTGCTTCTTCATAAACAATCTGCGGTAGGCCCGGGGTTGCCACCTTAATATGACTGTCACGAATGGTTGCACCTCGCTCAAGTGCGTTTTCTATGGTAATTTCTTTTTGTGACCAGAAATCATTGAAGCACCAGTATGGAATTCCGAACCCATAGGTACAGTGAAGGGTTGCGGTTTCCTGTGTATTTGTTTCACCATTAGGAAGCTTAGGATTGGTTGTCCACTTGTCAGGGGTAATCCAGCTCCAGCAAACATCCTTGGGGCCAAAACGCATGGTCAGGGCATTCTCTCCGTTATCCATCCAGTAGTCGATAAAACGAATGGTCTCTTCGGGATATTTGTTTGCACTGGTAATAAAGAACTGTCCCGGCTGATATCCTGGAATTAGACCATCCCTAGACTTGATGTTGTCACCGTTTGGGCCCGGGATAGCATCCATGAGATGATACTCGTTAAGCGATTGATCACCACTGTTCAGCTCGGGGTAATTGGATGTAATTGAAAGTGCAACGCCCGCCTCCTTGGCCTTGGACTTCAGCTGCTGGCCATTTTGAGTAAAAATTTCCGGGTCGATTAAACCTTCCTTATACCAACCATGAAAGTATTCTACAGCCTTGCGAGTACCGTCCATTGTAGGGGCAAACTCAAATGGGCTGTTACCCCCGGTGTAATGCAGGTACTGCTGCTGCTCCCATGAAACACCAAACATGCCAAACAGCTGTGTTATGCGGCTTGTTCCGCCGGGATTACTGGGAAAGCTTAGTCCGTATTCATTTTTTCCATCACCGTTAAGATCGGTTGTTGTGGCCTTCCGCAGGTACTCCCCAACTTCGTCCAGCGTCTTGGGCATTTCCAGTCCAAGCTTCTTTAAATATGTATGATTCATGGTCAAGAAATTACCCATGCGGATATTCTGGTTTTCATCAACCGTAGGCAACGCATAGATATGCCCATCCGGAAAAGTGGTTAACTTTCGGAAATCCTCCCGCTCATTTAGATACTTTTTGGTGTTTACACCAACCTTTTCAATGATATCCTCCAAGGGGATGATAATACCCTCTTTTGCATACTTGTAGATGACCGAGGTATCATAATTGAAGTTTGGGCCAAAAGCATCCGGCAGATTGTTTGAGGCCAATGCAAGCTTATATTTTTCTGCATATGCCTCCTGTGGTACCTCCTCCCACTCTATATGTACATTGGTCATTTTTTCATAATCCTGCAACATCTTTAAATCCTTAAAAGGCTTGGAATGACCAACCTGTACAGGCACCATGATGCGAATGGTAATTGGTTCTGCTGAGATGGGGAATGTTCCCGGCTCGGTGGTGACTTTGGCTGCTGCCGAATCGGCTCCATCGCTTCCGGAAATTGCAGAGGGTGACGCCGCCGACTTATTCGAGCACCCGCCCAGTGCCATACCAAGCACCATCATAAGTGCCAGCAAGATAGATGTAATTTTCTTCATAAACTTTCCTCCATAAACTATTAAAATCACTTGTGAAAACGTTTCTTGGGTGCATTTTCATAGACTGCGCTTGAATAGATAATTTTATTGTAAGCTATTCCCTCTTCATGAGTCTGGAAATCAATGGGTGGAAATATTACTTCCATATCCCAACGGTCATTGTATTGCTGCATGGTGGTACGAAGCAACGCTGATAGTTTCTCCTGAGTACCCATAACATGAGGGCAATTCACTAGGTTTTGCACTTCATCGGGATCATTTTTTAAATCAAAGAGATAAGCAGGCTTGGCGTTAACCTCTACATACAGCCAGCTTGTCGTACGTATGCCCCGTTCTGCCTCCGGATGCTTTTCAGGCCCTTCTTTTTCTATGGGAATCTGATAAAATACATAATCCGGAAGTGTGGAGTCACATCCGTCTCTGAGGAGTGTTTCCAGACTTCTGCCTTCCACATCTTCAGGTATAGTAATACCACACAGGTTCAGTATGGTGGGCATAATATCTACTGATGGATCAACAATCTGTGTTTCACACCGAGGGCTGCATAAAGATGGATAACGAATAATAAATGGCACATGCATGGAAGCATTGTAAAATACTTTTTTTCCTGTTAGTCCATGCTCGTATGCCAACTCACCATGGTCACTGACTAAAATGATTACGGTATCATCCAAAATCCCTTTATATTGCAAATGATTCATGATTTGCTGCACTTGATAATCAACGCAAGTGACTAATCCATAGTACTTTGCCATAAATTCCTTTGCTGCCTCAGAATCGTTTGGTGACACTAAAGTAGATTCCGATATTTCATTAGGATCATAAAGATATTTATAATAATCGGGTGACAAATCAACTGACGGATGAGGAACACCATAACCGATGGCAGCAAAAAATGGTACTTGGTCTGTAAGGCTGTCATCAATAAACTCCAGTAGATGGCAGGTCTGAATATCCGGTTCAAACATATCAGACTTGTATGGTGTTGTGTCGTCATCACGATAATAGATTGGGTTTAAATATTCATGTCCACGGCTAAATCCAACAAAGTGTTCAAAGCCCAAGCGATATTCCTGCGGCACGTAGTCATGCTTCCTACCACCGTTAAGATGCCACTTCCCCACCCATCCTGTACGATATCCATTGTCACGCATTATTGATGGCAAAAACTCGTGATTTAGGGAAATGGGATAATGATTTGCCATCATCCCGTGTGCTGTAGCGTATTTACCGGTCATTAAAGAGGCACGAAAAGGACAGCAAAGAGGAAAGGAAGTATATGCGTTGGAAAAACTGACGCCTTCAGTGGAAAGCCTGTCCAGTCCCGGAGTTTTCACAACGGTATTGCCATTACAACCCAATGCATCATACCGCATCTGATCAGGATAGATAACTAAAATATTTGGTTTTTTCATAACGCCCCTCATTTATACATCTTATTATAGTACTGAGAGTACAGCTCAACCCAGCGTTCACTTTTTAGGGATTTACACTTTGACACATAACTGTCCCAAGACTGGTCGGTAACTCCATTTATAATAAACTGGGCGATTTGAGACTCAACATACTTGAACAGATCGGTCTTAATGGTAGATGCTTCACGGTTGTCTGCTTCTTCATAAACAATTTGTGGCAAGCCTGGGGTTGCGACCTTGATATGGCTGTCACGAATGGTTGCACCACGCTCAAGTGCATTTTCAACCGTAATTTCTTTCTTTGACCACATCTCACCAAAACACCAGTAAGGAATTCCGTGTGCCCAAGGACAATAAAGCGTGGACAGCTCCATGGTACGGGTTTCGCCGGTAGGTACCGTGGCTGTTTCAGTCCATTTTCCATTGTCAAGCCATTTCCATGAGTAATTCTCTGGCCCGAAGCGTACTGTCAAAGCATTTTCTCCGCTGTCCATCCAGTAGTCGATAAAACGGATGGTCTCTTCGGGATATTTATTTGCACTGGTAATAAAGAACTGTCCCGGCTGATATCCTGGAATCAGACCATCCCTAGACCAGATACAGTCACCATTGGGGCCTGGGATAGCATCCATTAGGTGGTACTCGTTAACTGATTGATCTCCATTGTTTAACTCAGGGTAGTTGGAGGCAATTGAAAGTGCAACTCCGGCTTCCTTGGCCTTGGACTTCAGCTGCTGGCCATTTTGAGTAAAGATTTCCGGATCAATTAGGCCTTCTTTGTACCAGCTATGAAAGTATTCTACAGCCTTGCGAGTGCCATCCATTGTAGGAGCAAACTCAAATGCGCTATCACCGCCGGTGTAGTGCAAATACTGCTGAGGTTCCCACGAAACACCAAACATACCAAACAGATGTGTTATACGACTTGTTCCACCAGGATTACTAGGAAAGCTTAGTCCGTATTCATTTTTTCCATCACCGTTAAGATCGGTTGTTGTGG
>JAVXNK010000015.1:0-14230 GCA_036645835.1 Angelakisella sp.
CTTTCGGCCTTAATACGGTTGCACAGCTCGCCGGTACCGGCAGCAACAACCTCAACCTTAATGCCGGGGTACTTTTTCATAAATTCATTGACGCCTGCATTCAGGGGGTCAGCGTCATGAGGGGAGTAAACAACTACGGTACCGCTGGGCTCGCCGGCGGGTGCTGCCGGTGCAGGAGCAGGTGCAGCAGGAGCAGGTGCTGCGGGAGGTGCAGGGGCGGGAACGGGCTCTGCGGGCTTACTGCCGCAGGCGACCATACCTACTACCATCAGTAGGCTAAGTACTATGGAGAGCAGTCTCTTTGTAGCTTTCATTCTAAAAACTCCTTTTCAACTTTGTTCGTTGCGGCATGTGAACCATACCGATTGATTTCATTATAGTACCTAAAAACTGCTTTTCATATAAGGCAAGACTGACATTGTTTGTAATATCCCTGCTTTTTAAACAGATAACAAATGCATACTCTTAAAATAATAGTAATATTATACAATATACCAATTTGCTTTTTATGCATATATTTACCGTGCAAACCCCAGAGTTATTGACATTTCGCATGACCCGGAGATATAATGAGCACAGAGGTGAATATAGAGTAAAAGAAAGGAGTTTACATGAAAATAATACAGCTTTTAATTGCGTCCCTAACGGCCGTAACCTGCGCAACTGTTCCCGCTTTTGCGGTTACAAACCCGAGTACGGGGGATAACAGTATTGTAACGATTATTGTCGGAGTGATGGCTGCCGCTGCCGTAGGTTTGGTAGTGGTGCTGCTTCTGACACGAAATAAAAAACAATAAATAAAAGGAGAAGCAACTATGAGCACAGCAAAGAAACGCATCTTTTCGGCGACTCTGGCGCTTGTTATGGTTGGCACACTTCTGAGCTCGGCGGTCCTTGGCTTTGCTGCACCGGGCAACCCGGTAGTCATCTACCACACCAACGATATGCACAGCAATGTAACGGTGCAGTCGGAGGATGTGGTTAAGGATGGCTTTAACCTTGCCCATGTAAAGGCAATGAAGGACAGCACTCCCGGCGCACTTTTGTTGGATGCGGGCGATGCCACACAGGGCAAACCGCTGGCTACTCTAAGCAAGGGCAACGGTGTAGTTCGCCTGATGAATGCCGTTGGTTATGATGGCATGGTGCTGGGCAACCACGAGTTTGACTACGGCCAGGATGCTTTGCTAAAAAATGTAAGCGATGCTGCATTTCCTATCTTTGCTGGAAACGTTGCAATGGATGCCGCCAAGCTTGAAAAGCCTGAGCTGGCCCAGAAGCTAAACACCTCATATGTTGTAAAAGAAGTAAACGGTTATAAAATTGCCATTTTTGGTGTAGTAACACCTGAAACCGCAGTGACTGCCAGCCCGGCAAACCAGAAGGGTATTAAATATGAAGATGTGGGCCCCGCTGCAAAAAAAATTGTGGACGAGATTAAGGCAAAAGAAAAGGTGAACGCCATTATCTGCCTCTCCCACTGCGGCATAGACCCTTCTGTACCCCAGAACACCACCTCCATGGCTATTGCTGAGGCCTGCGGCGGAGATATTACCGCCATTATAGACGGGCATTCCCATACCGTTATGATGGGTGCCGACGCAAAAACCGTAAAGGGCACAAAAATTGTTTCCACCGGTTCGGGACTGAAAAATCTGGGTAAACTAGAACTGACCTTCGATGCCGGCGGCAAGGTTTCCACTGTCACCTCCACCGCTATTAATGCCGATACTATGGCAAAGGTTACACCCGATGCTGCCGTTGCCAAGCTGATAGCCGATGTAAACGAGGAGCAAAAGCCCCTAAAGGCTGAAGTCGTCGGTAAATCTGCCGTAAACCTTTATGCAGGCAATGTCCCCGGAGACGACGACAAGGCCATCAATGTAGGGCGGCTCCACGAGAGCAACCTGTGCAACCTAGTAACCGACTCCTACCTGTGGTACACAAACAAGCTGTTCGGCGAGGACCCCGTCTACAAGAATCATGCTAAGCTTGCCTACTCCGGCGGCGGCGGTGTCCGTGTTCCACTGGAAAAGGGTGAGATTACCATGGAAGAGATTATGACTGTACTTCCCTACTCCAACGAAGCCTACTTTTTGGAGATAAGTCCTGCTACACTCTACCGTTTGGCCGAGGTTGGCGTAAGCAAGGTGGAAAAGCAGGATACCGCTACCGGTACCATTTCCGGAGCCAACGGCCGCTTTGTGCAGCCTGCCGGCTTCAAAATGGAAGTAGATTACCGTAATCCCCCTATTGAATACAACGAAGAAACCGGCGCACTGGTAAAGGACGGCAGCCGCATACTGAAGCTAACGCTGGATAACGGCACTGTACTGGACCGCAAGGATGAAAAGCCCTCCATTATACTGCTTTCCAACAGCTATGACTTTGGGGGCGGCGACGGACACTTTGAACTGAAGGAAGCAAAGCTTCTCCGTACCGACAAGGTAACCGAAGAAATTTTGGCAGACTATATTCGTTTCCTTATGCAGAAGCCCGAAAACAAGGACGGCTTTACTATGCCTCTTTCCGAGGGCAGAATTATTCTAAAATCGGGATACACCGGAACAGGCTTTGACCTTACCGTAACCGACGCCACCCCCGGTACCGAAGTAAAGTATGCGGTAAGCGGTAAGGATACAGGCAGCGTTACTGTGGGTGCTGCCGGTACCGCAGTTATTCAGGGGCTTGCCAATGGCCCTCAGGAAATTACCGTTACCGACGGCAAAAACACCCATACCCGTCTGGTGGATAACTATGTAGGCTTCACCTCCATGAAGCTGACAGGCCCCAAGGCAGAGGAAGCAAAGCCCACAGCCGCACAGCCTATGGCGAACCCTGTAACTGCTGCCGATGAGCCTAGCACCACCGTACTGGTTGTGGTTTCCGGACTCTCGCTGGCACTGGCACTGGGGCTTGCCTGCTCGAATAAACAGAAGCATCAGGAGAATTAACTTTGGAAGTAACACTGAGAACCTTTTTGGTAGTCTGCCCCATGGTCTTTCTGGCAGGCTTCATCGACTCTGTGGCGGGCGGCGGGGGACTTATCTCCCTGCCCGCCTACATCTTTGCCGGGCTGCCCATACACATGGCCTACGGCACAAATAAGCTTTCCAGCTGCTTTGGCACCACCATGGCGGTCGTTAAGTACAGTAAAAGCGGATATATCGACTGGGCGGCTGCCCTTACCGCAGGGGTGGGGGCGCTGGTAGGCTCCTGGTTGGGCGCAAAGCTAACCGTTATCCTTAGTCCCCATGTTCTTAGTCGCTGTATGCTTATCATCCTCCCCTTGGTCGCTATCTTCCTATTGTTCAAGCGGGACTTTGGTAAAACTCCCGGTACCATTTCCCTATCCACCCGTGCCCTCCCCTTCGTATCTGCAGGCATCGGGCTGGTAATAGGTGCATATGACGGATTTTTTGGCCCCGGAACCGGTACTTTTCTGGTAATTGCCTTTACGGCAGTACTGGGCCAAAGCCTGACCACCGCCACCGGAAACGCCAAGGTGGTAAACCTTTGCTCCAACCTTGCAGCACTGGTGGCTTTTATTCCCGCAGGCAAGGTGATATGGATGGTGGGCATCCCAGCAGCATTCTGCAGCATGGCAGGGAACTATCTGGGCAGCCATACGGCAGTCAAAAAAGGGGCGGCCTTTATCCGTCCCGTCATACTGCTTTCTATCGGTATGCTCTTTGTGAGTATTATCAAGGATTACATGTAGGACAAGGATGGAGGAAGTGCAAACATGATTGTTCAAAAATTTAAAGCAACCCCTAAGAACCTGCTGCTGCTGAATGTGGGACTAATACTCACCGCAGTAGGCATACACTTTTTCAAAAACCCAAACCATTTCGCCATTGGTGGGACAAGCGGTATCTCCATACTGCTGAACGCCCTCTTTCCGCTTTTGGATCTGGGTATCTTCATGTTTATTACCAACGGCGCACTGGTGGTGGTAGGCTTTATCTTCCTAGGCAAGGACTTCGGCTTCTGGACCATCTATTCCAGCTTTGCACTGTCCGCCTATGTATGGATACTGGGGCGGCTGTTTCCTGTAACCGCTTCCCTTTCGGGGGACATGCTGCTGGACTTAATGTGGGCCATCATCCTCCCTGCCGCAGGCTCCGCCATCGTGTTCAATCTGGGTGCGTCCACCGGCGGTACCGATATTATTGCCATGATACTTTCCAAGCACACCAGTATAGAGATTGGTAAAGCACTGCTCATCAGCGACTTTGCCATAACGGTGGCAGCAGGCTTTGTATTCGGCGTAAAAACTGCTCTCTACTGTATGCTGGCCCTTATCATCAAGGGGTTTGCGCTGGATAGCCTCATCGACGGGCTGAACACCCGCAAGCAGGTGACGGTTATCTCCACCCATACTTCTGAAATAAAAGAATTTATCATTCAAAACCTGCACCGTGGTGCCACTGTGTTTCATGCACAGGGCGCCTACACCGGGCGGGATGAGGAAATTATCCTGACAGTGCTCAGCCGCAGACAGGCACTGGTGCTGCGAAACTATATTCGCAGTGTAGACCAAAAGGCATTCCTGAGCATTGTTAACAGCAACGAAACTGTAGGAAAAGGCTTTATGGACCTGTAACAAAGAAAGAGCGACACTGTATTTTCATACAGTGTCGCTCTCTTGCTTTTTAGGAACCTGCAAGCACAATATCTATATTAAATGTTGTGGCTCTGCCACGGTTGTTTATGCGGTACAGGCTTACCGTTACGGTGTCTCCGGGTTTGAATTCCTTCAGCACGCCGGCACTGCCTGTGGTGGAGTATACGGGGGTGTTGTTAATGTGGGTAATAATATCGCCCACCTGTGCACCCTTACGCTCCATATCGGTACCTGCATCAAACTTCATAATACGCAGTCCCATGGGGCTGCCGGAATACTGGGCTTCGGTGGGGCTTACGGGCTGAACCTGAATACCCAGCATGGCTCTGCCTGTAACCTTACCGTTTTTAATAATATCTTCAATGATGGGCATAGCGTCGTTGATGGGAATCGCAAAGCCCATACCCTCAAAGCCGGATGCCTTTATCTTTGCGGAATTGATGCCTACCACCTGTCCGTATGCGTTTATGAGGGCACCGCCGGAGTTGCCGGGGTTAATGGCGGCATCGGTCTGGATGCATTCCAGCTCATAGCCGGCCTCGCCCGAGGAAAGACTGCGGTTCAGGGCGGATACATAGCCTACGGTGAGGGAGGAAGCAAACTGCAAGCCACCGGGGTTACCTATGGCAACTACACGCTCGCCCACTTCCATCTGCTCCGAGTTTCCGAACTCGGCAGGGATAAGGCCGGTAGCCTCTATCTTTACTACTGCAAGGTCGGTGGGGATATCCATACCTATCACGGTACCGTCGTAGGTTTTACCGTCTGCAAGCACCACTTCTATCTCGCTTGCATTTGCCACCACATGGGCGTTGGTTATAATGTAACCATCCTCGCTCATAATAATGCCGCTGCCCTGTTCCTGTGTGCCGCCGCCAATGTAGGGGTTACCCTGTACATAGCTGACAATGCCTACTACGGTGGGGGAAACTTTCTTAAAGATATCGCTGTTGGAAAGTCCTGCATCGGCAGTAAGGGGGGTGCCTGCGGGCTTGTCGTTAATGCTGAACTCCGGCACGGGGACGCCCGGAACTGCCGGTGCACCGCCCGGTGCAGGTACAAAAATACCCTCCAGGGTATCACCGGTAGCGGCTACATAGATGCCGTAGCAGGCAAAGCTACCCACAACAGTGAGAGCAATGGCCGCTGCAATAATGCCAAACACCTTTGCACCCTTCTGCTTCTTTTTGGGAGGTGTGGTGGAAGCGGTCTGCTTCATGCTCTCAAAATCCCACCTGTAGGGTTCATCGGGCCTTGGGGGAGGCGGTGGCGGTGGGGGCTGCTGTCCGTACTGCTGCCCACTGTAGTAGCTGGGCGGGTAGGGCTGTTGGGGTTGCTGAGGGGGAATGTTGTTGTAGCCGTTATATATGTTGCTCGGGTCGGTATTGTTTTGACTTCCGGAAGTTCCGTTCCGGTTCTCATTGTTTTCACCCTCTAAGGGCCGGTTGTTAAAGTCATCCATCTGTAATACACTCCGTTCTTTATGCAAGCTGTAGGTTTTTTTGTTATGAACCTATTGTACACCCTGTTTGTAAACCAGTCTTGAATGGCTCTTAAATAATCTACATAGAATTTATTGACTATTTGCGTACAAGCTTTTTCCAATTTTTTTCGGTAACATCTTATGCCTGTGCCACGGGAGGTTGGTTTTCCGGCAACGCGGCGGTGTCCTTATCAAACTTACGGAAGCGGCTCTTTTTCTGCTGCACTGTAGGCAGGCTAAATACAAATTCGGTGTACTGCCCCAGCTCACTGCGGATAAATATTTCTCCGCCGTGAAGGTTGAGGATGGTTTTCACTATATATAATCCCAAGCCCACGCCGTTTTTATCCAGACTGCGGGATTTATCGCTTTTGTAGAAGCGGTCGAAAACCTTGGATATCTCTTCTGGGGTAATACCGTCACCGGAGTTGCGCACGGCAATCAGAGTTTTGTCCCCTTCCTCCCAGTAGCGGAATTCCAAAATTCCATCCTGATTTACAAATTTTACAGCATTATCAATAAGGTTGTAAACCACCTGATTGATAAGGTCGGCATCGGCCTCCACCATACGTTTGGCTGTATCCAGTCCCCGCACCTCTATGTTCTTATCGGTTAGGGGCTTTTCAAAAATAAGGGTGGTGCGGGTTACCATGTCGGTAATTTCCACCGGTGCGGGGTTCAGCTGAAGCTCCCCGGCCTCTATGCGGGAGATGCCCAGCATGGAACGCACCAAACGGGAAAGGCGCTGTACCTCGGAGGAGACAATACGTAGGTAGTAGTTCTGCTGCTCCGGCGGTATGGTGCCGTCCAGTATACCGTCAATGAACCCGCCGATGGTGGTCATAGGGGTTTTCAGCTCATGAGAAACATTGGCGGTAAAGGAGCGTCGTGTCTGCTCCATGGTAGCCAGTGAGGAAGCCATGGCATTAAAGGCAGCTGCCAGCATGGCAATCTCGTCGTCTCCATCCACAGGTACCCGCATGGAAAAGTCGCCCTGTGAAAAGCTATGGGTAGCCGAAAGCATATCCTGCAGCGGCCGAACCATGTTGCTGGTTATAAAGTATATAATAATAAAGGAAAAGAGCATGACCACCGCTGCACTGATGACAAACATGCGGAACATCTCTATTAAAAATGTGGAGAGGGATGCTGCGCTGGTAGAAGCAAATACTGCACCCACCACACGGTTGCTGCTATCCATAATGGGCTTGCCCACGGTGTAGTAGAGTGTTTTGTATACACCACCCAGCTTGCCTGTTTCGGTGTATACGTCGCTGGTGCGAAACTGGTTCATGACCCCGGGGGAAACATGGCTGGCAAACTGCCGCCCCTCCTGAGCGGAGGAACAGAGCAGAATGGAGCCTTCCAAATCTGCCAGATAGATATCGGCATCAATAGACTTTCCAATAACCCCGTAGTAGGAAGCCAGACTGGAGGAGACATAAAGCCCGCCATCTGCACCGTAGCTGAGGTTGAAGCTGGTGAGCTTCGCCGCCTGGTCCAGGTTCTGTGACAGCAGGGTGTATTTGTCCTCCTTAAAGTAGTTGGAGGCAAAGGCCAAAAACACCACCCCAAGAAAGGTAATGCTTATGAGTATAATAGATGCACAGGTATTAAAGTAACGGGAAAATAGGCTTTTTGTTTTCAAGGGAAACTTACTCCTTTACCTCAAACTTGTAGCCTACGCCCCACACGGTTTTCAGGTTCCACTGTTCGGAAACACCCTCCAGCTTTTCGCGCAGACGCTTAACGTGCACATCCACGGTGCGGCTGTCACCGTAGTACTCAAAGCCCCATACCTCATCCAGCAGCTGGTCACGGGTATAAACACGGTTGGGGTTACTGGCCAGATGAAACAGCAGTTCCAGCTCCTTGGGAGGAGTATCTACCACCTTATTGTCCACCTTTAGCTCGTAACGGGTCATGTTTACTGCCAGCTTGTCGTAGGTAACTTCCTTTACCTCATTTACAGGAGCTACCCCTGCAGTGGAGCGGCGAAGCACCGCCTTTATGCGGGCTACAATCTCCTTGGTATCAAAAGGCTTGACCACATAGTCATCGGCGCCCAGTTCCAGGCCCAGAACCTTGTCGAAGGTCTCGCCCTTGGCGGTTATCATAATAATAGGAGTGTTGGACTTTTTACGGATTTCTCTGCATACCTGCCAACCGTCCAGCTTGGGCATCATAATGTCCAGCAGTACGAGGTCCGGGGTTTCGGCAAAGAACCGCTCCACAGCCGACTCGCCATCATGGGCCAGCACCACCGTGTAGCTTTCTTTTTCCAGATACAACCGGATAAGCTCGCAGATATTCTTGTCGTCGTCGGCCACTAAAATTTTACCCATTGACATTGTTTTGTCCTCCACATTTGTATTTTTTATCTTCAGGTGTTTTTTACTTTTCGATAATATGCCACTATAAGTTATTATACTATATATTTTGCTCGAAACGTTACTAAAATTTGAAAGAAGTGTGGTTAAAATCTAAATGAATGCCATTTTTTACCCTGTTTTACCTCTTGGAAGCTATTTTCGGTTGAAAAGCTACTGTGAATTCGCTATAATGGCAAGAGAGTATTTTGAAAATACCTTTCAAAATACTCTTTATGCGCAGGACGACAAGCGTCCCTATGCGCAAGCATCGTCTAATCATTCCTTGTACTGTGCATGATAAGCTTATGGCTTTCCATTGTTTTTTCTGTCGATGCACAGCGGCGGAATGGACGATTACTAATAAAGCGAGGTTAACATATCAATATGAAGCTAGGTATTGTAGGTCTGCCCAACGTGGGCAAAAGCACACTTTTTAACGCCATTGTAGGCGGCGGCGCTCAGTCGGCCAACTACCCCTTCTGCACCATTGAGCCCAACGTGGGTATGGTTCCGGTTCCCGACAGCCGTCTGGATAAGCTGAAGGAGATGTATAACCCCGATAAGGTGACTCCTGCAGTTATTGAATTTGTAGATATTGCAGGACTGGTAAAGGGCGCTTCCAAGGGTGAGGGCCTGGGCAACAAGTTCCTGTCCCATATTCGTGAGGTGGACGCTGTTATCCATGTGGTGCGCTGCTTTGAGGATGGGGACATTATCCATGTGGATGGCGAAATAGGCCCCAAGCGGGACATTGAAACCATTGAGCTGGAGCTGATACTGTCCGACCTCGACTTGGTAGACCGCCGTATAGACCGCTGCATTAAGGCTTCCAAGGGCGGTGACAAGACACCTTTGGCTGAGGCCGAGCTCTTTAAGCAGCTGAAGGCACATCTGGAACAGGGCAAGTCTGCCCGTGGCTTCCAGTGCACCGAAGCAGAAAAGGAGATTATCTCCACCGTTCCCCTGCTTTCGGGCAAACCGGTCATCTACGCCGCCAACATGAATGAAGCGGACTTTGCCGGAGATGTGGACAAGAACAAAAACTACCTGGAAGTTGTAGAGATTGCCAAGGAGGAGGGCGCCGAAGTCATCCCCGTCTGCGGAAAGATGGAGGAGGAGATTGCCGAGCTTTCCCCCGTGGATAAGCTGATGTTCCTAGAAGAACTGGGACTTAGCCTTTCCGGCCTTGACCGTCTGGTAGCTGCCAGCTACGAACTGCTGGGGCTTATATCCTACCTTACTGCCGGAAAACCGGAAGTACGTGCATGGACCATTACCAAGGGCACCAAGGCACCCCAGGCAGCGGGCAAGATACACTCCGACTTTGAGCGTGGCTTTATCCGTGCCGAGGTAGTGGCCTATGACGACCTGATGGCCTGCGGCACCATGGCAGCAGCCAAGGAAAAGGGACTGGTTCGCAGCGAAGGCAAGGAATATGTTATGAAGGACGGGGACATTGTATTGTTCCGCTTCAACGTATAACCTGCCAAAAATCTGCTACCGCTTTGTATTGCAAACCTGAATTTGATATGATACAATAACCGCACAGGCAATTGTAAGGTTATATATGCTTTTGCCTAAAAAAACAGAGTAGGTTCGTGTGGGTCATGTGCCGGTGGAACGGGGAGTTGATCACCGGACGGAGTGTCGTAAGATACGCCGCACGCGAACTGCATCCCGCTGTCATGTGCAAGAAAAATTGAAGTCTCCCTTTTTGCCCCGCCTTTGGCGAGGCTTAAAAGGGAGACTTTTTTTCTCTCGAACGTGTACAGAAAATGAAAAGGAGAGAAAAAAATGAAGACAAAAAGACTTATTACCTGCGCTATGCTCACCGCTATGTACATTGTACTCAGTATGCTTTCGCTCAACCTGGGAAACATGAAAATTACGGTGGATTCCCTGCCCATCATTGTGGGCTCGGTGTTGTTCGGTCCTCTTATGGGAGCTTTGATTGGTCTGTTGGGCAGCTTTTTAAACCAAATGCTTACCTTCGGTTTTACAGCCACCACCCTGCTGTGGATTCTCCCTGCAGGTGTCCGAGGACTGATGGTGGGGCTGTACGCCAAGCAAAAAAAGTATGAACTCAGCCGCAAAAATCTAATCTTTATACTGGTTGCCAGCTCCCTTGTAGTCACCACATTAAATACTGGGGTTATCTATCTGGACAGTGTCATCTATGGGTACTACAGCTTTGCCTATGTGTTTGGCACTTTGATTCTGCGCTACATCTCAGGCGCCCTTACTGCGGTGGTACTTGCCACCATTGTTCCGCCGCTTATAAAGCCGCTGAAAAAGGCTATGCCAACCAATATGTAAAAAAGTGCTGCTGCGATTTGCTTCGCAGCAGCACTTTTTCTAGTTTAAATAATAACTGCACCATAAAGCGCCGCGACCCTTTGCAAAACCTCCGGGTCCAGTGTGCTGCGGCTGTCAACAACCGCCCTGCCGTTGTAGTAGAACAGAGCAGATTCCAGCGCTGCCTCGTCATCGGTAATCAGTGCTACCGCCATCTGATCCATATGTCCGTTGTTCATGGAGATAGCATAGGCCTCGTCCTGTGCATCCACCTCTATGGAAAGCACATCGCAAACCTCTTTTTCAACCTCCAGAATATCATCGGTCATATCGGAACGGCATGCCACAGGCTCGCTGAATTCAATATTCTCGTCCAGATAGTATACCTGGGTTTCGTTGGCGGCCCAAAGGGCATCACTGGTTAGGTCGTCGCAACTTTCACTGCTCTGGGGAGCTTCCAGAAGTGCCTGCGCCGCATAGAGCAGCTGGCCTTCACCTGCACCCCATATGCCTATGGAGGAAACACCCTGTGCCGAAAGGCTTACAGCACGGCGGGCAAACAGCTCCCCGGTGTCTTCGGCAGAAAGAGCTCCGGTTAGGTTTTGGCTTATGGAAAATACCGGTACCTGCCGGTGGGGACAGATAATACGAAACGCATCTAGCTGTAGTCCTGTTACACTGGTTGCGTAGCCAAAGGCGGCTATGCCCAGCTGCTGCAATACCGCAAAAGCGGAAAGCAGGTCGGTACCACCCAGCAGGCTGTCGCCTTCGCCCAGCGGCTCCATGGATACCAGCACAGGCAGTCCGGAAGCTCTGGCCCCCAGTACCCCCGCACGGGCCTGCAACATGCTTTGGGCACGGTGTATCATAACTGCGTCGGCACCCTCTGCGGCACAGATGGCTGCCAGCTCGTGAAAATGTGCCACGCCCGCAGCAAAGGGCAGTTCTCCGTAGGGCTCGTAGATAAACCCGCCCGCAGGCAGTGCAATGCAGATAGCAGCTTTGCCCGCTGTCACCAGCTTTGCCTCGCTGATGAGTGTACGGCAAAGTATCTTTGCTTCCTCTCCCGGGGTAACACCCTCGTCAAGAGTGATGACGGCAATGGTGTGCACACCTGCTGATGCCATTGCATGGCAATAGGAAAGCTGGCTGCGTTCAAGCAATATATACCGTCCTAAGGGTAATTCCATAATTGATGTCGTTCCTTTCTTACATAACCTCCGGCGCAGTGATCTTCAGCAGCGCCAGACAGTTTCTGATGACCGTTTTTGTAGCTTCACAGAGAGCCAAACGGGGGTACAGCAGTTCATCGGGCTCACCCTTTACACGGCAGGCCGTATAGAACTTGTGGAACAGGGTTGCTACATCGCTGACATAGCCGCTTATCTTTGCGGGGTCGTAGCCCTTGGCAGCTGCAATAATCTCCTGAGGCAGCTGTCCCAAACGGCGGATAAGCTCCCGTTCCTCGGGGGTGGTAAGGGCTGCAAAGTCGGCGGTGGCTACAGGACGGGGCGAAATGCCCTCGGCAGCCAGGTTTTTCAGCAAGCTGCATATTCTTGCATGTGCGTACTGCACATAGAACACAGGGTTTTTGGAGCTTTCCTCCACTGCCAGGTCCAGGTCAAAGTCCAAAGGAGAACCGGGTTCCCGCATAATGAAGAAGAAACGGGCGGCATCCAGCGGTACCTCATCCAGCAGGTCAGTAAGGGTAATGGACTTACCGGAGCGCTTGCTCATACGGTAGGGTTCTCCGTCCTTCATAAGCCGTACCAGCTGCATGAGCACAATGTCCAGCTTATCACCGGAAAGGCCTACTGCATCCATGGCACCCTTTAGGCGAGCCACATGTCCGTGGTGGTCGGCACCCCATACGTTAATGACCTTATCGAAGCCACGTACGGCAAACTTGTTGTAGTGGTAGGCAATGTCGGCGGCAAAGTAGGTGGGGAAACCATTGGCCCGCACCAAAACCTCATCCTTTTCGGCACCAAAGTCGGTAGCCTTGTACCACAGGGCTCCCTCCTGCTCGTAGGCCATGCCACGGTCACGCAGAACCTTTAGCACTGCCTCCACCGCATCGGGATAAAGCGTACTTTCCTTAAACCACATATCGTAGTCTATCCGGTAGCGGCCCAGGTCACGTTTCAGGTTGTCTATATTTTTAGGCAGCGCATAGCCAATGAGTGCATCCTTACGGGTGCGGCTGTCGCAGCTGAGGTATTTATCGCCGTAAATCTCTATAAAAGCCTTGGCGTGTTCAATAATATCGGCACCGTGGTATGCATCCTCGGGAAATTCGATGGCGTCCTCGCCCTGCAGCTGCTGGATGTAACGGGCTTCCAGCGAGATACCAAACTTTTCAATCTGGTTACCTGCGTCGTTGACGTAAAATTCCCGTGTGGTATCGTGTCCCGACCAGTCCATAGCCTCGGCCAGCACATCGCCAATGGCTCCGCCGCGGGCATTTCCCATATGCATGGGGCCGGTGGGGTTTGCAGAAACATATTCCACCATTACCTTCTTGCCCTTGCCGTAGTCACTGCGGCCGTAGCGGTCGCCCTTTTCGGCTACCTCGCCTACAATGCGTCCAAACCAACTGGGCTGCATAAAGAAGTTGATGAAACCGGGGCCTGCTATCTCACACCGCTCCACCTCGGTACCCTCCAGCACAAAGTGTGCGGAAAGCAGCTGGGCAATCTTTACAGGGGCAAGCCGCATAGCTTTGGCATTCACCATAGCCGCATTGGTGGCAAAGTCGCCCTTGGCGGTATCGGCAGGAACCTCTACCACAAAGTCGGCAGGGGCAGCATCGGGAAGCTCCCCTGCTGCGGCAGCAGCCGCAAAGGCATTCTTTATAATCTGGGCAATACTGGACTGGGCATCTGCAAAAATACTGATCATATGGTTTCTCCTTGGTTTTTAACTTTCTTTTATTTACGTAGTTGGTAGATTCGCTCTAGGACTGTACAGACCTATCTCGGTTCTCTTCCGCCACCAGAATATCCACCGTGTTTTCACTGGTTAGGGCGGTGTTGATATCCAGTGAATATTTAAAGGAGATGCTGCCTCCCTCGTCGCTAAGGTCGCTCTTTAGGGAGCTGCCCAGAACACCTACCATCAGGCTGCCATAGCCGGTGTCATAGTTGCACTGGTGCCGCCGCCCCTGCTCTATTACAAGGCGGGAGTTGGTGCTGCCGGTGCGGCTCATGGTGACACGGCACTCGGCGGGTTCATACCGCAGTATGGTTTTTGCGCCCTGAAAGCCGGTGGCTTCGCTTTCGTCATATATAATGTAGTAGCTCTTATTACAGCGGCAGAAGCTGCCTGTGGTAAGCAACTCTACAACATCCTTGTCACCGTCGGCCACCTGTGTGCCCTTTATCTTAATGAGTACATCTTTTTTCAAATCGTTATCTCCGTTCTATTATGTGCTATTATGCACCATTCAAAGTG
>JAVXNK010000015.1:14330-68492 GCA_036645835.1 Angelakisella sp.
TTTTTCAAATCGTTATCTCCGTTCTATTATGTGCTATTATGCACCATTCAAAGTGTCAAAAGAATGAAGGCAGGGGAAAGCTTTCAACAACTGCCGTATATCTCGGGGGAAACAAAAGCGTGCAAAAACAAGTTATGGTTCATTCATCATGGTTAAAAAATGAAAGCAGAACGATGCTTTAAACGACTACCGCGTACAAAGGTACGCAAAGGAGCGCAAAGCGAGTTATGGTTCAATTTTATTCAAAGTACAGGATTCCAATAGCTCCAGCGATACCTGCTCCACAATACCATCCGATTCCTCACCCAAAAATATGCGGGCAACGTGAGAAAAATTCTCGGTGCTGTCGGTGACATAGTAGCTGCTGCTACCCTGGCCTTCTGTTTCCAGTAGTCCCTGCCGGGACAGGATACCGGCTGTGGCTTTGGCGGCTTCCTTTCCGGAATCTACCAGCACCACATCCTTTCCCATAAATGCGCCGATGGCCTCGGCGATGATGGGATAGTGGGTGCAGCCAAGTATGAGGGTATCCACCTGCTGTTCCCGCATGGGGGTCAGGTATAGCTTTACCACCGCCTGTATCAGCTCGTCATCGGGGGCGATGTGCCCTTCCTCTACCAGCGGTACAAACAGCGGACAGGCAATGGCTGTAACCTCCGCAGTGGGACAGGCTGCCCGTATGGCGGACTGGAACTTTCCGCTGCCTATGGTGGCACGGGTAGCTATTACGCCTATCTTGCCCGTGACAGAAAGGTCGCAGGCACGGCTTGCCGCCGGGGACACTACCTCTATATAAGGACAGGGGCAACGGCTGCGAAGCAGCTCCCCCGCTACAGCGCTAACGGTTCCGCAGGCTGAAAGCACAGCCTTTACATTGTGCCGCAGCAGCAGTGATACATCCTCCACTGCGTACCGGGTAATGGTCTGGCGGCTGCGGCTGCCGTAAGGCACCCGCCCTGTATCACCAAAATAGATAATATCTTCAGCAGGCAGCAGACGGCGCAGTTCCTTTACTGCAGTAAGCCCACCCAGCCCCGAGTCGAAAACGCCTATGGGTCGTCTATCCAAGGTAAAACCTCCGCTCTGTCTTAGTGGGCCTCTGCCAAATTCAGAAGCTTGGTAATAATTTCGCTGTAGCTCATGCCCGAAGCCATAAAGAGCTTGGGGTACATGCTGATATTTGTAAAGCCGGGCAGGGTGTTTATCTCATTGAGCACAACCTTGCCGTCATTGGTTGCAAAAAAATCTATCCGTGCAAGGCCGCTGCATTCCAGTGCCTGATAAGCCTTTATGGCAAAAGCCTGTATCTGCTCGGTTTGCAGGGGGGATATACGTGCGGGAATGTGCAGCTTGGTGGAACCATCCAGATATTTGCCCTCGTAGTCATACAGGCCACGCAGGGGTTCTATCTCACCGATGACTGCGGAGGCAACCGGGGCTTCATTTCCCATAACGGCACACTCTACCTCGGCGCCGTGCAGTGTTTCCTCTATAATCACCTTGCTGTCGTGGCGGAAAGCCTCCACAAGGGCAGTATGAAGCTCTTCTGGGTTTTTGGCCTTGCTTACGCCTACAGAGGAACCTGCATTGGCAGGCTTTACAAAGGCAGGGTAGCCAAATTCCCACTCCACCTTGTTCCGCAGGGAGTCAAAATCCTTCATGGAGGAGGGGTATGCTGTTATCCAGCGGGCATTTGGGATACCCGCAATGGTGAACAGACGCTTGGCCACATCCTTGTCCATGCAGTTGGCGCTGGCCATAACACGGCAGCCCACATAGGGAATGCCAGCCAGCTCAAAGAGTCCTTGTACTGTGCCATCCTCTCCGTTTTTGCCATGAAGCACAGGAAATATGACATCAATGTGGAACGGCTCCCAGCTTTCACCATGGAGAAGCAGCAGTCCGTGGTGGCTGCGGTCGGGGGAAAGTAAGCAGGGACACAGGTGCTTTTCATCCTTTTCCCAGCTGCCGTCGGCAATGAGGGCAATATCACCGTCGAAACGAAGCCAGCGACCATCCTTGGTAATACCCACCGCAACGGGGGCATACTGTTCATGGTCAATATTTTGAAGCACCGACGTCACCGAAAGACGAGAAACCTCATGCTCGGAGGATACTCCCCCGAACAGAACCAAAACGGTCTTCTTATTCATTATAATGCTCCATTCCGCCGCTTCGCGTCGGCGCATAATTTTATAGAAAAAGACTCTTACCACACGAAGCAAAAAACTGATAAGAGCATTGTTGTGCATGCGAACCAAAGCGTAACCCAAGGGATGGCCCTGCGCATAATCTGTAGCGTGAAGGGTACCCTTAAATGATGTTGCGTTACTTTGCAAAACCAGGTAATGGTATTTCCATTTAAATCGTCCGTTTTACACCGTTTTTTTCCTTTAGCGGCGGCACTTTACGTCTATTGGCAAATAAATATTTTTCATTTGCGGCCGCATTATAACAATAGTACATCATATGTTAGCACGTTTTTAAATTATTCGCAAGGTAAAACCAGCATTTTTTCAGCATTTAAGCGGCTAAAACAGCAAAAACTCCTTGACTTTGTCCGTTTCTGTATGGTATAGTATTCTTACCTCTCGGGAGGGCTCTTTTTTTGTGCGCACATTTTCATGTGTAAGTATTGCACCAAAACAAGGGTATTCCCTCCAAAAAGAACAGAGGGAGGCAAAACAAATCCGAAAATCAGGAGGTGCCGAATATGCGAGTGAAAATCACCATGGCCTGCTCTGAGTGCAAGCAGCGCAACTACATGACAAACAAAAACAAGAAGAACAATCCGGATCGACTGGAAATGAACAAGTACTGCCGTTTTTGTCGGAAGCACACCGTTCATAAGGAAACGAAGTAAGGGGGCGGCCAAAGATGTCTGAACAGGTCAAAAAGCCCGGGTTCGTTGCCCGAATTTCCCGTTCCTTCAGAGACATGAAGGGCGAGATGAAGAAGGTTGTCTGGCCCACCAAGAAGCAGGTTATCAACAATACTTTGATAGTTCTGGCCTTTGTGGCAGTCAGTGGCATCTTTATCTGGGGTCTGGATTCTATTCTTTCCTTGGCTATTAAGGCTTTCTTTGGATAAGTCTGTTAGCCTATGCAGATGATTAATACCAATCGTTAGAATTGGTATGGCAGGAGGTATACCGAAGTGGCAGAAGAAGCAAGATGGTATGTGGTCCATACCTATTCCGGTTACGAGAACAAGGTTGCGGACAGCATTGTCAACGCGGTGGAAAACCGACAGCTCCATCATCTGATCCGCGAGGTAACAATCCCCACCGAAACCGTGGTTGAGGTGAAGGATAACCAAAAGAAGGAAGTCGAGCGGAAGCTGTTCCCCAGCTATGTGCTGGTGAAGATGATTATGACCGACGACAGCTGGTATGTGGTGCGGAATATCCGTGGCGTTACAGGCTTCGTAGGCCCCGGCTCCAAGCCCATTCCTTTAAGTGAAGCCGAAGTTGCCCGCTTCGGTGTAGAAAGCAGAGAGATAGAAGTAAGCTACAGCGTTGGCGACAGCGTTATGGTTGCAGACGGCTATCTGGAAGGCTTTGTCGGTACAGTAGACGAAATTGACATGGACAAACAGCTGGTCAAGGTTACTGTTTCGATGATGGGTAAAGAGGTTCCCGTGGAGCTTGAACTCCAGCAGGTTCAGCCTCTTAGCTAAGTTTAAAAACCTAGCATTGTTTATAGGTGGATACCGTTCACCTGTGGGAGGGACAGCATTTGGCTGCCCCGAAAAAATTGATTACCACATTTTTTGGAGGTGCTTATTATGGCTCAGAAGGTTACAGGCTACATCAAGCTGCAGATTCCTGCAGGCAAGGCAACACCTGCTCCCCCCGTTGGACCGGCTCTCGGTCAGCACGGTGTTAATATTATGGCATTTACCAAGGAGTTTAACGAGCGTACCAAGAACGACGTAGGTCTTATTATCCCTGTCGTTATTACTGTTTACGCTGACCGTTCTTTCTCCTTTATCACCAAGACTCCCCCCGCTCCCGTACTCATCAAAAAGGCTATCGGCCTGGAGAGCGGTTCCGGAGTTCCCAACAAGACCAAGGTTGGAAAGATCACCATGGAGCAGATCAAAAAGATCGCCGAGCTCAAAATGCCCGACCTCAATGCAGCTTCTATTGAAACAGCAATGAGCATGGTTGCGGGTACTTGCCGCAGCATGGGCGTAGAAGTTGAGGGGGTAGAATAACATGAGACACGGAAAGAAATATGTTGATAGCGTAAAGCTTATTGACACCACCAGCTTCTATGATGTTACAGAGGCCATTGACCTCTGCACAAAGACCGGCAAGGCAAAGTTTGATGAGACCGTTGAGGCTCACATCAAGCTGGGCGTAGACTCCCGTCACGCTGACCAGCAGGTTCGTGGCGCTATCGTTCTTCCCAACGGAACCGGTAAAAAGGTTCGCGTAATGGTTTTCGCAAGAAATGACGCTGCTAAGGCAGCCCAAGAGGCAGGCGCTGAGTTTGTCGGTGCTGAGGACTACATGGAGAAGATTCAGAAGGAAAACTGGATGGACTTTGACGTTGTTATTGCAACCCCTGACATGATGGGCGTTGTAGGACGTCTGGGTAAGGTGCTTGGCCCCCGCGGCCTGATGCCCAACCCCAAGGCCGGTACCGTTACTCCTGATGTTGCCCGTGCAGTAGCCGAGGCTAAGGCAGGTAAGATTGAGTACCGTCTTGACAAGACCAACATCATCCATTGCCCTATCGGCAAGGTTTCCTTTGGTGCAGAGAAGCTGCAGCAGAACTTTGATGCTCTTATGGGCGCAGTACTGAAGGCTAAGCCTTCCGCTGCAAAGGGTCAGTATGTCCGTTCCTGCGTGGTTGCTACCACTATGGGCCCCGGCATCAAGATGAACCCTGCAAAGTTTGTTTCTGTTGCTCCCTCTTCCAAGTAAGGATTGCTTTTAATAGCCGGTATCACCTTTTGGTGATACCGGCTTTAGCTTGCCCAAAATGCCTTAATCAAACGGCATATACTCCCTGCGGAGTATATTTTCAATAAACTAGGGCCGATATCACCTGTGGTGATATCGGCCCTTTTACATATCTACTATATGCTGTTTATATTAGAATGCAACCTTCTTTGCCACATAGGCGGAAAGCTCTGCTACGGGAATTCTCTCCTGTGCCATAGTGTCACGGTCACGGACGGTTACGCAGCCGTCGTTTTCGCTTTCAAAGTCGTAGGTAATACAGATAGGGGTACCAATCTCATCCTGTCTGCGGTACCGCTTGCCGATGGCGCCAGCCACGTCAAAGTCTATCATGTAGTCCTTGGCAAGTTCGGCAAATATCTTCTCGGCAGGCTCGGAAAGCTTCTTGGAAAGAGGCAGCACAGCAGCCTTAAAGGGAGCCAGTGCGGGATGCAGGTGCATCACAGTACGTGTCTCGCCATCCTCCAGCACTTCCTCGTCATAGGCGTCGCACAGGAAAGCCAGCGCCACACGGTCGGCACCCAAAGAGGGCTCAACAACATAAGGAATATACTTCTCGTTTGCTTCCTGGTCGAAGTACTCCATGCTCTTGCCGGAAACCTCGGCATGCTTGCCTAGGTCGTAGTTGGTACGGTCGGCTATACCCCACAGCTCGCCCCAGCCAAAGGGGAATAGGAACTCGATGTCGGTGGTAGCCTTGGAGTAGAAGGACAGCTCCTCGGGTGCATGGTCACGCAGACGCATATGCTCCTTTACCATTCCTAGGTCCAGCAGCCATTTTTCGCAGTAGCTGCGCCAGTAGCTGAACCACTCCAGGTCAGTGTCAGGCTTGCAGAAGAACTCCAGCTCCATCTGCTCAAACTCACGGGTACGGAAGGTAAAGTTTCCGGGGGTAATTTCGTTACGAAAGCTTTTGCCTATCTGTGCTACGCCGAAGGGCACTTTTTTGCGGGTGGTGCGCTGCACATTCTGGAAGTTTACAAAGATACCCTGTGCAGTCTCGGGACGCAGGTATATCTCATTCTTGGCATCCTCGGTAACACCCTGAAAGGTCTTAAACATCAGGTTAAACTTACGGATATCGGTAAAGTTTGTGCTGCCGCAGTCGGGGCATTTAATGCCCTTTTCCTTAATATAGGCAAGCATCTGCTCGTTGGTCCAGCCGTCGGCAATGGAGCCGTCGAAGTCCTCTATCAGCTTATCGGCGCGGTGACGGGTCTTGCAGTCCTTGCAGTCCATCAACGGGTCGGAAAAGCCGCCCACATGGCCGGAGGCCACCCACACCTGGGGGTTCATCAATATGGCGCAGTCCAGCCCTACGTTGTAAGGGGACTCCTGCACAAACTTCTTCCACCATGCGCGCTTTACATTGTTTTTAAATTCCACACCCAGAGGGCCGTAGTCCCATGTGTTGGAAAGGCCGCCGTAAATTTCCGAACCGGAATATACAAAGCCTCTGCCCTTACAGAGCGCAACTACCTTCTCCATGGTTTTATCTGCCTGATTCATCGATCTGTATACCATCCTTTTTTTGTATTGCAAAGTACAAAGTCTATTCTATAGCCGACGGCAATAAAAGTCAAGTGTAACGGGCTTTTATGCGCCTTCACAGCTGCTTTTTCAGCCTTAGTGCCGGTTGTCTGTTTCTATTATCATGCTGCCGTGGCTACCGCCTGTTTCCTGCAGGAAATCGTCCTCGGGAACAGGCTGTTTGGCTGCTGCCAGCCGCTGCTCCATCAGCTCCTCCAGAGAGGGAATGTTCTGCGCCTTGCGTATGGTAGCACCGCCCCAGTCCTCCTGATAGCTGGCTTCCTTGGGTGCGGGTATCCATTTGGAGGGATCATCGGGTGCACGCATCATGCCATTGCGCAGCATATGTAGCTCCTGCATAACCTCTTCCCGGCAGAAAAACTCCTCGTAAAACGGGTAATTGGTGCGGTAGTATTCCTTTAGGTCCTGCATCTCCACAGGCAGCAGCCGCTCCATGTAAACCATGTCCACCAGTTCACCTTTATAGAACCCGTGGTTGCGGAAGATACCCACGTCCCGAAAGCCTGCGGTGCGGTAGCGGTGCAGGGCGGTACGGTTGTTTGCAAAGAGGGATACAATAATCTTATAGTAGCCCAGGCGCATGGCCTGCTCCTCCATAAAGCGAAGAAGCGACTCCTCCAGCCCCTGTATGCCCGCTGTAGGGTCTACCTGCATGGTAAGGAACACCACGCCATCGTAGGGGTACTCGCTGCTGTAGCGGCTTAGCGCAGCCCAGCAAACCATACGGCCATTCTGCTCGCCCACAAAGACGGGGTGCTTTTTATCATGCCCCGATATCCACTCCAGACGGTAGTTATAGTCCTTGGGGTCAATATCCAGACAGCTTCCGTCATTCTTCATGCCTGCATTGAAAATGCGGTTCATGTCATCTATATCGGTACGTTTCACCTTACGTATGGTTATTTCCACAATCTGTTCCTCCCTTGGTTATGGTCAGACTCCAGCTTTAGTAGGGCCTGCTTGGTTTCCGGGCCCTTGCCGGTGGAGTAGTTTCCCAGCCCGCCGCTTCTTGGCAGTATCCGGTGGCAGGGTACCAGTATGGCAATGGGGTTTGCTCCCACTGCGCTGCCTGTAGCCCTGTGCCCCCGCACCCCCGCATGAGCGGCAAGGTCGGCATAGCTTGCTGTGCTGCCATAGGGCAGCTGTAGCAGGGCTGTCCATATCTTTTTTTGATATTCGGTACCGTATAGTGCAATAGGCACTGTAAACAGGGTGCGTTCCCCTGCCAGGTACTCTTTAATTTCCCGTTCCAACAGAACCATCTGCTGGGTCTTTTCTTTAAGCGGGCATTCCACAATGTTAGCTGCAGCACAACAGCGCAGCAGTTTGCGCTCCTGTGCCTCGGGTGCAGCCTCCCCCAAAGACAGCCCTACCAGGTGGTTGTCCCACCAGTAAGCAGTTATTTGTTCCCATGCCGGGGGGTAAAAACAGCTTCTATATATGGACTGTTTCATTAGCAAACCACCTCCGGCAGTATTTACTTGCAAAATGCATCAAATAGCATAAAATATGCAAAAAAGCACTTGCCAACTCTTATGTGTTTTTTGTATACTATACTAGGACGTTTTTTAAAATGAAAAACTTGGGGTCATTTTACTACAGGCAGGCAGTTTGAGAAAAAAAGTGCCGACGTACCGATGTACAGCCGATTTTTGACACTAAAAAATGCCGTCTGCAATAAAAACGGACAAGGGCTGAGCCTTTTTAAGTCCCTTATGCACTATTTATTTTAGACTATTTTTTATATAAACGCAAGTAAAAACCCGGACCCCGCATGTAAATTAATAATATCTTTGGAGGATTACCTGTCATGGAGGAAAATGAACTTTATCAGGCACGACGTACACGCCGTCATGTTCCGGTAGCACGTATCGCTATACTGATGTCCGCCTATCTGTGCGTACTGGGCACAGCCATCTGGGTAGATGGAGTGGTGGAAGCCCAGGCACAACACCGCGTACTGGTGGAGGAAGCCGCCACTATACAGGTGCAGAACCTTTCGGCACTGGAAACCGCCCGTGAGGAAGCTCTGGTGCAGGCACAGCAGCGGGCAGCTACACTGGCCGCTCTGCAGGTAGAGGAACAGAAGGTGCGCAACGAAGAGGCTGCAAAGGCACTGGAAGCTGCCGCGGGCAATAAGCCCACCACCAATACCCCTACCACCCCCGCAGCACCCCCAAAGCCCGCTGTTTCCGGCGTGTTTGAGGCTTCGGCATACGGATACACCGCACAGGACAAGCTTAGCTACTGGCAGGGTGTCAATAATGACACGATAGGTTACCTGTACATACCCGGAACAAACATCAGCCATGCGGTGGTACAGAACACCAGCGACGTAAACTACTATACCAAGCGTGGGTACGATAAGCAGTCCAGCTACTACGGAGTACTCTGGACCAACCCTGATACCAACAGCAGCGGCAGCAGTGCCAATATGTCCTCCAACACCGTCATCTATGGACACAACTGGACAAACTATAGCAGCAACCCCCGTATCCGCTCCAGTAATGATATTATGTTTGGACAGCTAACCAGTTATCACCACCTGGCCATGGCCAAAAGCTATCCCTATTTCTATTACTCCACCGCACAGGAAGCCATGACCTTTAAGATTTTTGCTTGCTTCTATGCCGAACCTGCCTTTGGCTACAACCAGACAGAGGGCAACACCCAGTACATTGTAGAAGAGGCTCTCCGCCGCAGCCGCCACGACTTTAACGTGGATGTAAGCGGCTCAGATAAAATCATTACCCTTTCCACCTGCACCAGAGCTTACGGTGCTACCAGCAACCAGCGATTTGTTGTCATGGGCAGACTGCTGCGGCCCGGTGAGAGTATTACCCCAGTGGATGTGGTGGCAAATCCCAACCACAAGCAACCCAACGTGTGGGGCTAACGAATAGAAAAAAGGATGGTACAGGTACCATCCTTTTTCTGCATTTTTGCACATTTCAGCAGATGGATTGCTCATAACATTGGTGCCTGGGTCGTATGCGCCAACATATTTTAGCTTTTAAGGCAAATCATTATTGGGTTCATTATAGGAGGAGGCCATATCCTGTGCTCTATAAAAACGCCTACCAGCACCTGCTTCGCCGTCTTTTCAAGCTTATTGGTGAGCTGGAAAGGTCACAGCATAGTACTCCCGCAGATATCTCTGTCCAGCTCCGCCAGATATGCTCCGAAGCTGAAATGATGCGCATGAGCAACAACCCCTACCCCAGCCACCGTGCTCCCCGCAGCGGTTCCAGTCTAAAATAGAAATAAAAACCCATAAGAAAACAGGCTATCCCTTTCGGGATAGCCTGTTGTTAGTTGTGCATAAAGCTTACTGCTGTTCCTTCATGGATGCGAAGCACTCGCTGCAATATACAGGACGGTCTTCACGGGGTCTGAAAGGAACTCTTGCTTCTTTGCCGCAGCCTGCACAGGTAGCAGTGAACATTTCGCGCTCTGCTCTCTGGTTCTGCTTGCGGGAGTCACGGCAGGTCTTGCATCTCTGGGGCTCATTTGCAAAGCCTCTCTCAGCATAGAACTCCTGCTCGCCTGCGGTGAAGATAAACTCCTGGCCGCACTCTTTGCATACTAACTTCTTGTCTTCGTACATAACTATTACCTCGCTTATGGATTGTTACCCGGGTTGTGCCAAAACGGATTTGCTTTGGAATACCTTAGGGCATTATTTACCACCTGACGTATTCAGGTCGATAACTAAGATGGATGGGGCCTGCCTACTGGGCTGACCGCAGCTTACGTCTGACTCTTTGGAGGGCATTATCCACAGCTTTAGAGGTTGTGTCTAGCATGGCCGAAATGTCGGTATACGAGTGCCCGGAAAGGTAAAGTTTCAGTGCTTGCTGTTCAAATGTCGACAACATGGTGTCAATTCTGCGGAAAAGCTCCGCAACCTGTTCCCGCTCTACCAAGTGCTGCTCCGGGCTGCCCTGATGGTTGTCCTTCACGGAAGCGACATCATCGGTGGGAAGTGGGAGGTAGTCCCGTAGGGGGAAGCTTTTGCCTGACAGCGCAGTTCTAGCTGCGGTTGCCATGCTGGTGCTTATGCAAAGAGATACAAAGGTGGCAAAACTACTCCGCTTTGGACTATACAGGCTTACTGCCTTCATAAGTCCCAGCAGCCCCTCCTGCACAATGTCTTCGGACTCCATCCCCGGAAGGCGGTAGCCCGCAGCCTTGTGACGTACAAGGGGTAGATACCGTGTTACAAGCTCGGTGATTGCCAATCTGTTTCCCGTTCTTGCCAAAGCGACCAAATCATCATCTGGGTACTGTTGGTATCTGTTTTCCATAGCTGCTCCTGTTTTTGCTCTTACCCTACCTAACATGGCACGGTATCTTATATTTTATTGGATTTACCTTCGTTTGTCAAGCCTTTTTGTGCGTGTCATCAAAAATAATTTTTTATTGGTCGTTTTCTTTTGGTGTCTTTGCCTAATTTGTGAGTTATTTTGCAAGAAATATACCATTTTGTTACATTTTTGCTGCTAACGTGTTAAATTTTTCACCCATTTTCCGCCCCAAATTCTCCATGATCCCACTATAATTTTTAGTAGCTCGTCACACTTGAGCACTAAAAATACAATGGCGGGTGGCCAGCCAAGTTTGAGCCCGCAAAGGGCACCCAGAGGGATGGCAAAGGTCCACATAAAGATAATATCGCAGAACAGTACAAAGTGGATGTCGCCGCCGCCGCGCAAAATACCCATAAGCTCGATAATGGCAAGGCACTGAAAGAGTGCCACCAGCGAAGCCGACGCCATAACCGACATAACCACTTCCCTTGTCTCCGGGGAGATGTTGTAGCAGGAAACAATGAAGGGACGGATGGTAAAGATAACCACTCCGGCAAAGATGCCGATGAAGACGCTGAGAATGAGAATACCCTTGGAGATATCTACTGCACGGTCGTACTCCTCGGCACCTACGGTATTACCTATAATGACCGAGGTGGCATTGCTAAGTCCAAAGGTAATAATCTGCGCAAACTGCATGGTAATGCTGGTAATGCTGTTGGCGGTAACAAAGGCTCTACCCATTCTGCCCATAATCATCATAAGGGCGGAGTTGCCCAGCGACCAGAGCAGCTCATTGAACATAACAGGAACCACATTGACCGAAAAGTCCTTCACAAAGCTGCGGTCAAAGTGCACCATGTGGCGGAAGGTCATGCCTATCTTCTTTTCTCTGCCGAATATATAGCAGATAGCTATGGTTACCTCTATGGCACGGGCAATAACAGTGGCAATAGCTGCACCCTGCATCTCCATGCGAGGAAGCCCCAGCTTACCGAAGATTAGTCCATAGTTTAGAATGGTATTGGTAAAAAGCGAAATGGTGTATACAATTACGGTAATCTTTACCGTGCCTACGGAACGCAGGGTCATCAGCATGACGTTGGAAAGACCCAGTGCCCAGTAGGAGAAGCAGACTATCTTCAGATACTTGGCACCCTCGGCAATGACCTCTGCATCGGGGGTAAATATCCGCATAATCTGTTCCGGAAAAAGAAATGCTGCCAGAAAGAACACCATGGACAGCACCATGGTTATCCAGTACATGATAGCAAGAATACTCTGCATGGACTTGGTGTCCCGCTTACCCCAGTACTGGGCCAGCAGCACATTGGTACCGCTGGCGATACCAAAGGAAAGTCCCATAAATATCATAGTAAACTGGTTTGCCACCGATGCGCCGGAAAGCTGTATTTCACCCAGCTGCCCCAACATAACGGTATCCATCATGCCGGTACAGTAGGTTATTAGGTTTTGAAATGCTATGGGGATGGCTATGGCCAGCATGGCGTTTCGCAGCTGGCGGTCCTTAAATACTCCTAGTGCTTTCATCTGTCCTCGTTTCTATTGTTGCGTTTGTCTACCCTGTACTATGCTCTTTTCCACTTTACACCCTGTGCGGTGTCCTCCAAAAGAATGCCTTCGGCAGCCAGAGCACCACGAATAGCATCGGCGGTGGCAAAGTCCTTGTTCTTCTTCGCTTCCGTCCTTTTTTCTATCAGGGCTTCTATTCTGGCGGCATCGGGGTCAGCAGCCTCCTCCTCAGGGGCAGCCAACAACTCAAGCGACAGCACAGTATCAAACTCTCCCAGCAGTGCCAGCTTGGTGGCATCGTTCAGGTCGGCTTTCAGCACATCGTACAGTGCAGTAATGCCCAGGGAGGTGTTCAGGTCGTTGCCCATGCACTCCAAAAAGGCTGCACGGAAGGGCTCGGCCGCAGCCTCATCCACTGTACCATCCTCGGGGTTCAGTGCGGCTATACGTGCACGTAGTTTGTTATATGCAATCTTTGCATTGTCCAGGTTCTCCCAAGAGAACACCAACCCCTTGCGGTAGTGGGACTGCAGGCAGAACAGCCGGTAGCAGAGCGGGTCATAACCCTTCTCCTCCAGCAGGGAAACGGTCAAAAACTCTCCCTTGGACTTGGACATCTTGCCGTTGTCGGTATTCAGGTGGTGAACGTGGAACCAGTAGTTGCACCACTTATGCCCCACCAGTGCTTCCGACTGGGCAATCTCATTGGTGTGGTGCGGAAATGCATTATCAATGCCGCCGCAGTGAAGGTCCAGGTACTCGCCCAGATACTTCATAGAGATGCAGGAGCACTCGATGTGCCAGCCGGGATAACCCAGCCCCCATGGGGATTCCCATTTCAGGGCTTGGTCATCAAACTTGCTTTTGGTAAACCAAAGCACAAAGTCGTTCTTGTTTCGCTTGTTGGTATCTTCCTCTACACCTTCCCGAACAGCGGACAGCAGGTCATCCTCGTCGTGGTCGTGAAAGACATAGTACTTTGAAAGTTTGGAGGTATCAAAATAGACGTTGCCCCCGGACAGGTAAGCATGGCCCTGCTCCACCAGCTTCTGAATACTGTCAATGTAGGCGTCAATACATCCGGTGGCAGGCTGAACAATGTCGGGGGTTTTTATCTGCAGCTTAGCGCAGTCGTCAAAGAACGCATCGGTGTAAAACTGGGCAATCTCCATGACAGACTTGTGCTCACGCTGTGCGCCCTTCAGCATCTTATCCTCACCGGTGTCTGCGTCGGAAGCCAAATGTCCCACGTCGGTAATGTTCATAACCCGGGTAACATCGTAGCCTTCATACCGCAGAAACTTCTCCAGTACATCTTCCATAATGTAGCTGCGTAGGTTGCCGATATGGGCAAAATGGTAGACCGTAGGCCCGCAGGTATACATTTTTACTTTTCCGGGTTCACGGGGGATAAATTCCTCTTTTTCACGGGTTAGGGTGTTATATATCTTCATAGTGGTATCCTCCTACTTAGAATTGAGAAAAAGCTGGCGGTTCTTCACCAGATAGTTTGTGCCCGAGGCTACGGTAGCAACAAGCACAATGGCAAGGCCTGCGTAGTAGAGAAAGTACATGGCTTCCCAAGGCAGATTTATCTGCATAGGCCCTACCCACAGAAGCAGCAGGGAATAGCTAATCCAGCACATCTGGGAAACTGTCTTAATCTTGCCCCATTTATCGGCAGCAATAACCACGCCGTTGTCGGCAGCAAGGGTACGCAGTGCTGTTACTGCAAATTCCCGGGCCAGTATGAGCACAACCAGAATGGCAGGTATAGCCAGCACTTCAATGAAGCAAACCAGTGCCGAGATGACCAGAAGCTTATCGGCCAGTGGGTCCATAAATTTTCCAAAGTCGGTGACCAGACCCCGCTTGCGGGCAATCTGACCATCCAGCATATCGGTAAGGGAGGCACCTACAAACACCAGCAGCGCCCACAGGAAATTATGAGGAATATCCCGCACGTACAGAAACACCAGAAACACCGGTATCAGTGCCATACGTAGAAGAGTTAGTTTATTAGGTAGATTCATAGAATGCTCCATTCTGCCGGTTTGTATCGGCACACTTTATTGGTACGCTACAGTATAGCATAAAATGCTTTGTTATGGCTACACCACACGCTTATTTTGCCACTTGCCGCTGGCAAATCGTATGGCAAAGCAGATAGCCCGACAAATCCAGTCCGCATACATGGCAAACCATGTGCCGTTTACTCCCATGCCAAGGCCTATGCCCAGCAGGTAGCTAAAGCCTATGCGGAAGGTCCACATGGATATGGTGGATACCACCAATGAAAATTTTGCGTCTCCTGCTGCTCGCAGGCCATTTGGCAGCATGAAGGACATGGGCCAGATAACCATATTGGCAATGAAGAACCACACCAGTATCTCTATGGTAAGGGCGGTGGTTTCCGGCGCAAGGCCGAAGATGCCCACAATAGGCTTTACCGCCAGCAGCATACCCATGTTTACCACACCCATCATGACATAGGTAGCAATGCCCAGTCGGAAGATATACTTTTTGGCTTCATCGTACTTCCCTGCCCCGCAGCACTGCCCCACTACGGTAATAAGGGCAAGCCCTACGGCACCACCGGCAATGTTCGGAAATGCGCCGATGCTGTTGGCTACCGCATTGGCAGCCAGTGCCACTGTACCAAAGGAGGCTACTACACCCTGTATCAGTATCTTGCCTATCTGGAACATGCTGTTTTCCACACCGTTGGGTATGCCCAGCCGCAGAATGCTTTTTATAACCGGTAGGTTGGGTCGTAAAGCACGTAGGGAATCCATCCGCAGGGGACAGCCTTCCTTTCGCAGCAGTGCCATAACCACCAGTGCTGCCACGGCACGGGACACCAGCGACGCAATGGCTGCGCCTGCCACGCCCCATCCCATAACAAAGATAAGAAATGCGTTGCCGCCTATGTTGATGATATTCATCAGCAGGGAGCAGAACATGGATACCTTGGAATTTCCCATGACCCGAAAAAGGGCCGCACCGCCGTTATAAAGTGCTAAAAAGGGATAGGACAAAGCCGACCAGAAAAAGTAGGTACGGGCATTTACCATAACGGCTGCATCCACGTTGCCGTATACAAGGTCCAGCAGAAAGTTCTGCCCCAACAGGCAACCCACCATCATGACCACCGAAATGGCAGTGGTGGAAAGCACCAGTTGGGAGGCTGCCGTCTTTGCACTGGGGCCGTCCTCCTTGCCCAGGTACTGGGCTACCACAATGGCACCACCGGTGGCAAGGGCTGCAAAAATATTAATAAGCAGAATATTGATGGAGTCCACAATGGAGATGCCGGACACCGCCGCCTCCCCCACTGTAGTTACCATAATGGTATCTGCCATGCCAATGGTTACCGCAAGTGTTTGTTCAATAATGAGCGGGATTATTAGTTTTACCAAATCCCGTCGGGAAAACATCATCTGTCTTTTCTCCATTCTGTCAGTGCTTTTATTCCATTACCGCCTCACCCAGCAGGTCGTATTCATGGCTTCCGGTTATCAGAACCTCCGCCATATCTCCCGCCTTTAGGGGCTTCTTGCTTTCAAAATACACCTTGGTATCAATGTCGGGAGCATCCATATAGCTGCGCCCATAATATCTATTTTTGCGCTTGCCCTCCACCAGAACGGTAAGGGTTTTTCCAACGCATCCTTTGGCTGCATCAAAGGCAATGTCCATCTGCAGCTCCATAATAAGCTCGGCACGGCGGCGGCGCAGCTGCTCGTCCAGCTGGTCCTCCCGCTCCCCTGCGGGGGTGTCCTCCTCCTGGGAGTAAGCAAAGCAGCCCAGACGCTCAAAGCGCGCCTCGGTTACCAGGTTGCACAGCTCTTCAAAATCCTCCTCGGTTTCTCCGGGGAAGCCGGCTATCAGGGTAGTACGCAGCACCACACCCGGAATACGGGCACGCAGTTCCCGCACCAAAGCCAAAATGCTCTCACGGTCGCCGCTGCGGTTCATCTCCCGAAGTACCTTTCGGCTGGCATGCTGTACGGGAATGTCGATATACTTAACCACCTTTGGCTGACGTGCCATGGTATCCATAAGCTCGGTGGTAATGTGGTCGGGGTAACAGTAGAGGATACGCACCCACTGTACGCCCTCCACCGCACAAACCTCATCTATCAGCTGGGGCAGGCGGTATTCGCCGTAAAGGTCCTGTCCGTAGCGGCTGGTGTCCTGTGCTACCAGGTTAATCTCCTTTACGCCGCGACTGGCCAAACGCCGAACCTCGGTAAGGATATTCTCCATGGTACGGCTACGGAAGTCGCCCCGTATTAGGGGAATGGCACAGTAGCTGCACCGGTTGTTGCAGCCCTCCGCTACCTTGACATATGCAAAGTAAGGGGCGTTGGTAAGGATACGTTCACCCTCGGTGCCCAGTGCGTACTTGTCACCAAACTCCACTACCCGAGTACCTGCAAGGGCGCTTTTGATGGCATCTACAATGTCGCTATTGCGGCCGATACCCAGCACCACGTCGGCCTCGGGTATTTCAGCTGCCAGTTCCTTCTGGTACCGCTCGGCCAGGCAGCCTGTGACCACCACCATGCGAAGGTCACCCTGCTCCTTTTTGGCGCAGAACTCCAGTACGGTTTCTATGGATTCTTGCTTTGCTGCCTCTATAAAGCCGCAGGTATTTACAATAACCACATCGGCCTGTCCGGGGTCGCCTACTATGTTCCACCCGTTTTCTGCAATCAGCGCCAGCATCAGCTCGGCATCCACCTGATTTTTAGAGCAGCCAAGGGTTATCATGCCTATTTTCAGTGTATTATTCATTGGTATTCCTTTCACTTGCCAGATCGTGTTTACATAAATTAATTATTTGTATTTGAAACTGCTGCCTACTGTATATGAGGAAGTACTCCCCATTCCATAAGCATCATTTCACAGATAGCTGCCTGCTCCCGTACCCAGTATGATGGGAACAGTCCCCAAGGAGTGGGTGAAGGTATTCCTGTAACGGTTATACCGTGCAGACGGGCGTAGTATTGTGAGCGGTACTGGTGGAAACCGTCGGTAAAGAGTACCGCCTCCATGGGGAGGCCTTTTTCCATCAGTAATGCCGCAGTGTTTTCCATATTTTCATAGGTGTCCAGGGAACGGTTTTCTATAATAATTCGGTCGGGAGAGATGCCGCGTTCTATCAGCCACTTTGCCTCAATGTCCGCTTCGGGGTATTCCTCCACGGTACCCTGCCCTCCCGTAACCACTACCTTGGCCTCGGGGCGGTCGGTCAGGTAAAGCAGAGCCTTTTCCAAACGGTTTTGCAGTATCTTTGAGGGTTGGTCACCCTTAATAAGACAGCCCATTACTACCGCTGTGGTAGGTCTTTGATCAGTGGGAAGGTTGCTCCAGCCTTTCCAAACCATAACACCGGAAAAGGCCGCCTCTGCCACAAAGAACAAGCTTAAGCAGATGCCGAGAAACCGACGCAGAAAGCGACATGCACTTCCCTTTCCTGCAAAAACCTCCCAAGGGCGGCTGACGCATCTGCTTTCACCCAGCAGATACACCTGCAGAAAGCAGAGTGCTGCCAACACGAAGAGTGCTGCAACCCCTGCATTAAACATACCGTACATCAGTGGCGGTATGGCTGCAAAAAACAATGACAGCAGACCAAAAATCACCAGTATTGCTTTTATTATGCCCATGGCTTTGTCCTCCACTCCCTGCCCGCTATTGTTCCAGATACAATTCTTCTTCCTCTATCCGGTTAAGAGCGGTGCGTATGTCACTGTAGGAAAACCCGCGCCGCATAAGGGCGGCTATGGTTTTGCGCAGTCCCTCTTCGTCAAAAATCTTTGCCTTATACTTTTTTAGTATGATGTCAATAATCGGGTCGCTTTCATCCCGCTCCTCAAACTGTTCCAGCGCCGCTTCTATGGCTTCCGGGGGTAGTTTGCGGCGGCGCAGTTCCTGCCGAAGCCGTGCCAGCGAGTAACCCCGCAGCTTTACACAGTCGGAGGCCAGACGCTTGGCGTAGTCCACATCGTCCAGCAGTCCCAGCTCGGTCATCCGCTCCACTGTGCCCTCCACCGCTTCTTCACCGTAGTACCTAGCCAGCTTTTCCCGCAGCATACCGCTGCTTTGGGCTGCACGGGAAAGAACATTCAGTGCGGCTTCCTTGGCAGAGAGAAGCTCGTCCTCCAGTCGCAGCTGTTCCAGCTCCTGCACGGTCATTGAAATTCCGGTGGTCAGCTTGGTTTTAAAAAAGCTGTCCTTGTGAATGCTGAACAGAAACTCCCCATCCACAAAGAGAGCATAACGGCCTTTTTTGGTTTTGGTAATATCGGTTACTGTCACAGTATCACCCACTTTATCAGCTTATTGTATCATAATTTTTTTAAAACAACAAGTAATACAAGCCCGCATTTAAAACGGAACTAAGAATGCGCAGCGTCTTTTTGTATAACAAGGCGGAGGACGCAGCAATGCTTTTTGCCTTGCAAGAACGACAACGTGATTATACAAAAAGAGAGCAAGCAGTATGGCGGCAGGGTAGCATAAGGGCTGCTGCAAAAATCTACTCTGCAACAGCCCTTTTTGTATGTTTAGTCCTGTTTTGTGTCCTGTCGGCAGTTACCCTGCCCAGCTTTCGTCGGAGGGGTTATCACGAAACCTGCGTATACGGCCGATATCCTCATTTTGGATGTAGCCTTCCTCGGCTGCAACCTCCAGCAGTGCATCCAAATTGCAAAGGGATATGTTCTGCACATTGTCGGCAGCCAGACGCTCTATGCCCTTCTTCATTCCATAGGTGAAGATGCTGACAACGCCAAGTACCTCTGCACCTGCATCGCGCAGCACCTTTACCACCTCCAGCACACTACCGGCTGTAGAGATAAGGTCCTCCACCACTACTACCTTCTGCCCTGCTTCCAGTTTGCCTTCTATCTGGTTGGTGCGGCCGTGGTCCTTGGCTCCGGAGCGCACATAGCCCATAGGCAGCTCCAGTATATCGGCAGTTATAGCTGCATGGGCTATACCAGCAGTACTGGTGCCCATAATTACATCACAGTGGGGGTAGTGGGCTTTTATCAGCTCTGCCAGTCCGTTTTCCACATGACTACGCACTTCATGTGAAGAAAGGGTCAGGCGGTTATCGCAGTACATAGGGCTTTTTATACCGCTTGCCCAGGTAAAGGGCTCCTGTGGCCGCAGAAACACGGCTCCTATGGATAGCAGGTCTTTTGCAATTTGTTTTTCCATACTCATATCTTTTTTCTCCTTAATTTTTATATTGCTAGGAATACGCCAATTTCCTTCAAACTAAGCAAAGTCGGCAACACAGCGACGATAAGCCTCTGCAGGGTCAGCTGCTTTGGTAATAGGACGGCCTACCACAATGTAGTCGGTACCTATCTCCTTGGCACGGGCGGGGGTGGTTACACGCACCTGGTCGGCCTTGTCACCGTCAGCAAAGCGTACACCGGGGGTAACGGTGAGGAAACTTTTTCCGCAGGCTTCCTTCACCATGGCAGCTTCCAGAGGGGAGCAGACTACGCCATCCAGCCCTGCTGTCTGCGCATTTTTCGCATACTGAATGACTGTATCGTTAAGAGGGGTATTTATGAGCAGTTCCTTCTGCATAACCTCTTCGCTGGTGGAGGTCAGCTGGGTAACAGCAATAAGCAGAGGACGGGTTCCGTCGGGTCGGGTAAGCCCCACCAGGGCGGCCTTCATCATCTCTATGGTTCCTGCTGCGTGCAGGTTGCAGATATCCACATCCAGTGCGGAGAGCACTGCCATAGCCTTCTGTACCGTCATAGGAATGTCGTGAAGCTTCAGGTCCAGGAATATCTTATGTCCGCGTGCCTTGATTGCACGTACCACCTCCGGCCCCTCGGCATAGAACAGCTCCATGCCAATCTTCAGAAACAGCTGCTCCTCCTTGGGAAAGCGGTTTAGAAACTCCATGGTTTCAGCGATGCTGCAAAAGTCGCAGGCAATAATTACTTCTCTTTTCATTATAGTACATCCTTTCGGTTTTTTTGTTTTGGTATGGGGCTGCTTTGCTGCGTTTGGGTGGGTATATAAAAAAACGGGCCATTACAGATGGGATAAATCACCTGTAATGCCCGAAATAATTGTTTTGTTGAGAACCAAACCTGTCAAAGGGTTAAAAAAGGAAATACCACTGCTAAAAAGCTGCTCCTTCTCTCTCATTATACAGGGAGTGATACCGAAAAGCTTTATCATGCAGTGCTCCTTTCTCATAAAAAGCACCGTATAACAAAGCTTGCTTACGGTGCTGTCCTGATATTTTCATTTTTAATATTTTACCATAAACTTTTTCCTACGTCAATATGGGCATCTGTGCCATTATGGCTGATTGCACATATCCTTCGCCATAATGCGGCATAAAATCGACCAATTTGCAGGGCTGTCCTATTTTTTTCATTCCGTTGTCATAAATCGACAAAATATTACTAGCTGTAATATTATTATAGGGTTATCACCTTTTGAGAAACCCCTTCCCAAAAGGTAAAAAAGAAGAAAGGAAGGTTATGGTCATGAAAAAACTAATAATTTTCATTAGCGATCTTCGTCTAAGATTTCATTGGTACTACATAGGCAAGCTTCGCCGTCAGGCGACAGTACTTATCGATAAGGGCACCGGCTGCTTCCACCCCGACCTTGTGACACTGAGCAATAAAATTTTGTATCACGGGATGATTGTATCGAAGATATGGAACCAGCAAAAACAGTATGCAGCCCGCCACATCGATATTGAAGAGCCTGAGCAGGAAAACCGTCAAGCATTTACCGCATAACACGGGTAAGCACGCCACCGGGATAGTAATGGTTCAAAATCTCGGTAAAGCTGTTGCCCTGTCTTGCCATGTAATCGGCTCCATTTTGGGAAAGCCCCGCACCATGTCCATATCCGTTTACTAAAAACAGAAAATCTTTTCCCTGGCGTTCTATCTGGAAGCAGCTGCTACGCAGCCCCAACAGGTTTCGAAGTTTGTTGCCATTCATCTGAAGGCTTCCCACCTGCACCAGTGTCACGTAGCCCGATGGGGAGCGCTGCTCCACCTTTAGCCATGTGTCCGGATTTGGCAGCAGTGTGACACCCGTATCCTTTAGTCTTTCTTTTATTTCATTCTGAGAGAGCACCACCGAGCTTTTATATCCCTTGGCTAGGATATCCCAACTGCTGTCCACGGCCGTAAGGCAGGGCAGGGGCTGTTCCCAGATATTTTCGGCGGACTCGGTAGAGCCTGCGCTGATAGCATGGTATGCTGCAGCTATGGGCTCCCCATTACTGAGAATAACCCACTTCATTGCCTCATCGGCAGCTTCGCACACCTTATCCCAGTTATACCTCCAGTTGTCTCCATAAAATTTCTTCGCTGCCTTCTCAGTCATATAGCCCTCGCGCTTTTCCGGGTCTGCGGAAAAATGGGCTCCAAGTAGCAGCGGATCAGGATTTGCCTCCTGTTCCCCCACATGGTAAAACGCATAGGTTAGGGCTGCTACGCCCTGTGCCTTCAGCGCCTCACTGTGGAAGGTGGCTGGCATTTCGGCGGCAATAGCACCCCGTACATAGTCAAGCAGCTGTACCTCCTCCACCTTTCCGGTGGTGCGGTTAAGCACCTTGAATGCCTTGAGGCTGGTTTTGTACAGTCCGGGGTCGGGCTTTTGCCCAGGGTTGGGTTTTTGCTCGGGGACAGGCTTTTCCAGTACAGTGCCACTATGTAGCGCTCCGCTGCTCTCGCTTTCCGAAGAGGAAACGGGTGCCGATACCGATGCCGATACCGATGCCTGTGGCAGTACTTGCGCTTCCCGAACGGGTTCTCCGCCGGGTATGGAAGTTACCTGCCAACTTTCACTGGCAGCTGCACTGGGCGCAGCAGTGCTCCCCGCCGACACCGAGGCAGAGGTGGTGTTCGGAACAGGAGACAGCGCTGCCACCTGTACTCCGCTGCCTAACAGCACCGCCACAGGCACAGCCAATATGGCTACACCGGTAATGCCCAACAGTATAAAATCACCCTTCATCTTCCCCGCTCCCTTTTCGTCCGGTAGTTTGTCCCTCTACCTTAAGGATATTCGACGGGGAAGAAAAAAATGACAGAAATATGGGGAGCAGCCATTAGGCTACTCCCCATATTTTTTGTTTGTTATCTCAGTTCCACTGTAATATTCCCCAGTGGCAGGCTTTCGAAGGGTTTAGAAGCTGCCTTGGCATCTGCCGACAGTACAAAGGCAACCTTTCCGCTCAGCTGTACATCCAAGCGGCTGCCCAGCACCGCCACCGTATTGGCATCCCAGCCTGCGGCATCAGGGTTCCACACCGAAGAAAGCACCAGATACTCATTGGGCTCACCTTCGGGATACCGGGTAGGCATCACGGCGTAAAAACTGTTATTCTGGGTAGCTATCATGGGGGCCACATTGCAAAGCACGGTTCCGCTTTCCGGCAGGTCAATCAGCTTTTGGGAGGCCATCACCAGGCGGTTATCTATCCACCGGTGGGAAAGGTACTGCCCCTCCTGCATAAAGTTATAAACTTCAAAAACATTTTGGGGGTCCTCTACGTTATAGGCTGTTACCATAGTGGCACCACAGTTGGGTAGCTGGGTGGCGGAACCTGCCGAATCTTCCACAGGTATCATGCCGTCGCCTGCATACAGTACTGCACTGTCCTCCGCCTGCTCTATCACCAAAAGGTTGCTTCCTGTGGAAATAAGGTCTATCACCCTGCCGCCGTTTACAGCAAAGCTTCCCAGCTGCTGGCGGCTTTTATCACTGTAGATACTAATCTGGTTTGGCTGGCCCTCAATGTACTCGTACATATAAAGCTGCTTACCATCGGTGACCGCCATATCATGGTTTAGCGCGGCACCATCCCGCACGCCTGCTTCCTGCACAGAGGCGGTAACCCCTTTGCCTCGAAGCTCGGCAGTCAGCGCCTGGTAGTAGGAAATGGTCTCGGGAGCTGTTAAGCTGTAGAGTGTAGCTGCCTGGGGAAGGGCATCGGCAACCATATCGCCTGTGTCTTCTGCACTCTTTTCTGACATAAGCGAAGAACGGTATTGCTGTGTTTCCTCTGCCGCAGCAGGTGCTGCAGGTGCTGCAGGAGGTGCCGCCATAGGCATTGCCTCAGGGGCCGGAGCATCCATCTTCATCATCTCGCCCGGGGCCTTGTTCAGCCCTGCGCCATAGTATACCGCCACCATAAGTACAAACACCGCCGCATAGGAGAGCACGGGCCGCCAGCTGCGTATCAGTTCTACTACCTTACCTTGCTTAGGCTCGGCATCCGCTTCGGCAGTGAGTTCTCCTGTATCTATCCGCGCCCACAAGCTTTCAGCTGTCAGTGAGGCGGGAAGCGCAACGTCCGGAAGGGCGCTGAGCTGTGCTTTAATAAAGTCAAAGTCTTGATTGTTTTCCATTCCTTACGCCCTCCTTTCTATGTTTCAAGCATTGCTTTTAGTTTCTTTAGGGTTCGGTGAAGCTTGGAGCTTACCGTGCCCTGAGGCAAATCCTTTATCATGGCTATCTCCCGCATGGTGTAGCCATGGAGCACTGAAAGGATAACCATCTCCCGTTCTTCGGGCGTAAGTTTTGATAGTGCCTCTCCCACTTCGGTGCGGTCGTTTTCACCGCCGGAAGCACCTTCCTCTATGTATTCTTCAAGGTCAATGTTTCCTTTTTCCTTTACATATACGCCTATCTTACGTTTACAGCGTATGGAGAGAATTTTAAATATCCACGGACGGAAGCTTTCCTCATCTCGGAGCTTTGCTATTCCTTTATAGGCCTCAATAAAGGTTTCGCTTACTGCATCCTCCGCGTCTTCTTTGTTTCCCAGTGTATATAGTGCAACCTTGTAGAGGTCCAGAGCCACAGCTTCATAGAGCCGTCCAAAAGCCTCTCTGTCTCCGCTCTTTGCAAGAGCTATCTCCTCGGGTTTTACTGTCATATTACACCGCCCTTTCATTGGGCACATCTATACAGTGCCGCACATTTGCTGTATTATTGCATTGCCTAAAAAACTATTTAATTCCATTTTTAAGGCACATACATCTATTATAGTATGATTTACAAAACAGCGCAACAACTTCGACAAAAAGACAGCAAAAGGGAGCGGTAATTCCGCTCCCGATGCTATTAAAACCTTCTGCTTTTTGCAGAACTTAATCGTGCTTTATGGCCTCCAGTGCCGATATCTTCACCGCGCGGTTGGCTGGTAAAAAGCCAAAGATAACGCCGATGAGGATGGAGAAAAAGAGGGCAAAGCCCACCAGCCAAAGGGGAATAATAGATATCTGTCCGCCCGCACCGAAGAATCCGGTGGTAAAGGTGTTGATGACATAGGAGATGCCGTAGCTGGACGCCACCCCCACAATACCGCCCAGAAGGCCTATCATGCCTGCTTCCATAAGGAACATCACACGGATATTGCCTACTTCGGCACCGATGACCTTCATAATGCCGATTTCACGGGTACGCTCGATGATGGACATAACCATGGTGTTGGCGATACCAATAGCCGCAACAAAGAGCGATATGGCTGCAAGGCCGCCCAGCACAAGCTGAATCATACGAGCCTGGTCCTGCATGGATTTTCGGTTGTCCTCCATGCTCCAGCAGTCGAAGCCCATCTTTTTAATCTCTTCCTGCACTGCTGCCACCTCGTCCATGGAGGTGCACTTTACTCGCACTTCTTCATACTTAATCTTGTCATTTTTCGGCTTGCCGTTTGCCTTGTTATACTTGGCTTCCATGGCCTTCAGCTCATTGATGTCCATAAAGACACCTTCGGAGCTTTCCCAGTTGGTGTCGTCCTTTTCCATAATGCCGGCTATGGTTGGCACATACTCCAGGGCTTTGGCATCCTGCTTCTGGGGTGCAAGGGTAATTTTCAGCTTATCCTTTTTTAAGTCTACAAAAGGATCCTTTACCTTGCCGGTAACGGGGTCGGGCCACGGGTCTACCCTGTCGCCACGTCCGTGCTTCTTTTTGGTGTCGCGGAACCGGTAGGCAAAGTTTGCGCCTACCACCATGCTGTATTCCTTGTCACCGTCCTTTAGGTACTGCCCGCTTTGAAGTTTAAAGCCCATCTTCTCCAGCGCCTCGGGATACACTCCATAAAGGTTTGTATAGGCGCTATAGCGGCCGTTTTTGGTTTTAATCTCCATAGGGAGGTCCCGGGGTTGGTAGAACGGGGTAGCAATCTCTACGCCGGGCATTCCCTGTATTTTCAGTACTGCCGCATCGTCCAAGGTGGAGGTGCCGCCGTAGTTGTTTATGGTAATCATGGTCAGGTCACCCCAACCCTCCAGCATGGTCTGAAAATACTGTTCCAGTCCAATGCCGATGGATATCATAACCAAAATAGCGCAAACACCAATGACAACTCCAAATGCGGTAAGGGCGGTTCTAAGCTTTCTGCGTGTTAGGTTTCGCCAACAGATTGCCATTAAATCAGAGATCCGCATCCTCCCGCTCCTTTCTCTTATGGTCCAGCTTCTTTTTGACCACAATCAGTACCGGTATGGCAACAATGACACAGCCTATGATAATAATAGGCAGGGTCGATTTCTTTTCCTCTACAGGAGGCATCTCTTCACCCATGCCGGGTATCATTCCGCCTATCCCCATGTCGCCCTTGCCGCCCATAAATTCCTCTGGGGATTTTACGTTGGTATTATAGCGGATGGTAGCGGTTTTTTCCTCCATATTGGTGTCTTCGTAGGTAAGCTTAATTTCACCTGTGCACATACCTGCTTCGTTGGGCAGAATGTAAAAATCGGCACTGCCGGTAGCTCCCGAAAGCAGGTTGCCCAGGTTCTGGTTCTGCCCGGGGTTCTGAATGTTTCCGTCTATTTCGGCAGAAAGGTTATACACCTCGCTACGGCCCTTGTTTACAAAGTTTACGGTTACGCTGGTTTCCTCTCCCAGCATAACCTCCATGGGAATTTCCACGGCGGTTACCTGGAAACGGTCTACCTGTACTACGGGTATGGCAATATTCTCGGTGGTTTCTGCGCTGCGGCGAGCATTGGCTCTGTCGTCTACGTACTGGTACTTCATGGCTACGCCCACATTGTGGGACTGGGGCTTGGCGTCTGCCTTAGCAGTAACCTGAACCGACTTGGTAATGCTGCCACGCTTATCCAGTTCCTCTACATAGAAGGTGTTGGAAGAGCTGGTGAGCATAAGGCCTTCGGGCATGGTAATGGTAATCATCATGTTTCCCACTACCTCGGTTTCGCTGGTATTGTAGAAGGTGAGGCTTAGGGGGAAGGTGTCGCCTGCGGTGACGCTACCGCCGCCGTAGCTGTATTTGCTCACAATGACATAGGGGGTTTCTACCTCCAGCTTACTGTCATCATCGCTGTTGTTGTTTTTATCGCTTTCGGCATTGGCTTCCTTACGGGTAATACACTCGCTTATTTCAGCGGTAACATCCCCGATGTAGCTGTCTGTGCGGGTACGGAAAGATAGCTTGTTGCTGTTGCCGGAATAGCGAAGACCGGTAAGAACCACTTCGTAGTAACCATCCATAGAGTTTTCCACCTGTATGGTACTAACCCGTGTATCAAAATAAAAGCTGCCCATGTCCATACTATTGCCAGCCTTGATAATGTCGGAACCATCCTTGGCTAAACCTGCGGGTGCATTTTCATCAAAGACACGCAGGGTAATATCTGCAAAGTAGGTTTGGCGGATGCTGGCATCCGAACTGGAGGTCAGGCTGTTAATATCAAAATAAACGCGGTCGTTGTTGGGAACATCTATGTTGTTTTCCCGCTTTGTACCACGCACCTTGGTAACGGTATACTTGGCATTGCTGGAAACGGGAGTAGGCGGTGGTGTAGGGGTGGGGGTGACGCCTCCGCCGCTGGCAGGAACCTTCACTTCAATTTCCCGACTGTATGCAGGGGTAGCTTTGCTGTTTTCCACCTTCATCTTCAGCGTGCTTGCTGTGGAAGATGCCTTGTTGGCTTTCACCCTTGCTTCAATGGTATACTCTGCTACGGCTTTTCCGCCCGATGCCTTATAGGAATCTACCTTTAAATCGTCTGCTGTTCCGGTGGCAGTAAAGTCACTGCTCAGTACCGTCAGCTTTACGTCTGTGTCACCATTTTTAATAGGGTCTCCGGTACTTACCCCTGTTGTGTCATCCTTAACGGCAAAGCGTATTACTACCGTATCGCCCTTATTAAAGGTATCGGGTGTAACCTTTATTCCATCAGACGGAACACTCACACCTATGGCATATCCTGTTTGCATGGACAGCGCGGCCACTGTCATCAGTATCATCATAAGCGCAACTGTCAGTGCAATACTTCTTTTCACTACACTCATTTATTTCTCCTCCGTACTATCAAGTTCTATGGTTTCAGCAGGGTCTGCCTCCGCTGTATCTTCTTCGCAGTGGGGTTCGTCTGATGTTTCCGCTATGCCTTCCAGCAGGTTTAGTTCCTGTATGCCGTCCTCGTCCTCATGCTCGGCAAACTCATCTTCCCACTGTTCCTCGTCGCTTTCTGCTAAAATGGTAAGCACCGGTTTTCCGTCGTCAGTCTGCTCGGTATTTTCGGTCTGTTCGGCATCGTCCGTCTGCTGGGCATCTTCGAGCTGTTCGGCATCGTCAGGAGGTGGTGTGTTTTTATCAATGTAGCCGATTTCAATGCCAATGCGGTGGAAAAGAATTCTATCATTAATCTCGGTGAGCTGGGCTGTTACCCCGTCAATGCACTCCTGCTGGGTTTCCTGCTCTTTCAGGCAGTCCTCGAAGGCCTGCACCGAAACACCGTCGCCGTATTCTCTGGCATGGGTAATGAGTACCTTTGCAAGCTCGCTCCAGTTTTTATCCTGACAAAGCTTCCGAACCTCTATCCGCAGTTCATTGGTCACATCATATAGGGACTGGTTCAGCTTATCCCCTACCACAAAGCCATCCACTATGGTAACAATGCGGTCGGCGTAGCGGGCCAGATTTTGGTCGTGGGTAACCAGTACAATGGTAATCTGCTTTTCCCTAGCAAAGCTGAGAAACTGGTCCATAACCTCACGGGTAGTACGGGTATCCAGGTTTCCTGTAGGTTCGTCGGCGAACACTACATCGGGCTTGGCGACGAAGGCGCGGGCAATGCCCACACGCTGCTGCTGGCCGCCCGACATCTCACTGGGTTTATGGTTCATACGTTTTCCAAGTCCCACCGCAGTCAGCATCTCTTTGGCAAGGCGTATGCGCTTGCGCTTGGCCATACCACGGAAGGTTAGCGGAATGGCTACATTGTCCACGGCCGACATACCCTGCAACAGGTTGTAGGACTGGAACACAAACCCGATATTGCGCTGGCGGAAGTGTGCCAGCTGCTTTTCACTCATGTTCGATATTTTGGTATCCTTTATGTATACCTCGCCTCTGGTGGGCTTTTCCAGTCCTGCCAGCTGGTTAAGCAAGGTGGACTTACCCGAACCGGAGGTTCCAAGGATACAGCATACCTGACCTTTTTCTATTTCAAGGTTGATGCAGTCCAGTGCAACTACCTTCTCGGTCCCTATTTTATAGACCTTACGCAGGTCAACCGTCCTGATTATAGCAGACAAACAAACATCCCTCCCTTTCTATCCATCTTATTAGTGTACACTTTTGGCTTTCTTATTGCAACCATGTGTTATATTAACGAAAAAACTTTAAATTTTATTTTCAAGGATAAAAAAATGCAAAGCTGTATTGCCGCAAAAGGCAATACAGCTTTGGTTTGTTGCTGAACACGTTACTTAGTGGCATCCGTATAATTATCAAAATACCCCTGAATGTATATAATTGGTGTACCCTTGTCTCCGCTGCCGGAGGTCAGGTCGCAGAGAGAACCGATAAGGTCGGTAAGCTTGCGGGGGGTAGTACCCTGTGACACCATATTGCCCATAAGGTCGGCATCTTTTTTACGGATAAAGTCGCTGATGGCTTCCTTGAGCTCCAGTCCCTTCAGGTGTGCAAACTGGTTATCCGCCAGATACTTAAGCTTTACCTCGTTGGGCTGTCCCTCCAGGCCTTCGGTATAGCCGGGGGAAACCACCGGGTCGGCCAGCTCCCATATCTTTCCGGCAGGATCCTTAAATGCTCCGTCGCCGTAAACCATAACCTCTACCTTTTTGCCGGTACGGGTGAGCACCTTCTGCTGTACATCGTGTACAAAGGCGTCGCAGTCTCTGGGGAACAGCTTTACCTTGTCCTCGGTAGCCTTGTTGGCGCCCAGCAGGCCGTAGTCGGGGTTAAAGCCGCTGCCATCTACCGAGGCAGTCAGCAGTTCATCCATGCCCAGTACCAGTTCGGCACCTGCTGCCTTTAGCAGACGCTTGGTCCGTGCACGGGTGTGTATGTCGCAGCAAAGCACCTTGGTGGCGTAAGGAAGGATGTCTACTGCACGGTTTGCAAAGATAATCTCTGCTTCGGCTCCTGCCTCACGGATAAGGTCGCCGTAGTAAGCAATGTAGTCCACACCGGTGAAGGCATGGGGCTTGTATCCAAAATGTGCACGGAACTCCGCTTCGGAAAGCACATCCCGCCAGGGGTCTATCCCCTTTTCATCCAGCAAGTCCATATCTACCAGGTGGTTACCCACCTCGTCGGAGGGGTAGCTGAGCATAAGCACAATCTTCTTTGCGCCCTTGGCAATGCCTCTGAGCATAATGGAAAAACGGTTACGGCTCAGTATTGGGAAGATAACGCCGACAGTGCCGCCGCCAAACTTTGCCCGCACATCGGCGGCTATATTGTCTACGGTGGCATAGTTGCCCTGTGCGCGGCCTAGTACAGCCTCGGTAACTGCAACAATGTCCTTGTCGTGCATGGGTATCTTTTCACTGGCCAGCGCCTCTATAACGGAGTCGGTCACTATAGCCGCCAGATCGTCGCCTTCGCGGATAATGGGTGCGCGGATGCCTCGTGATACGGTACCTATCAGTCTTTCCATGGCAATGCCCCTTTTCTTTTTTTGTGATACTTTCATTTTAACGTATCACACTGGCGGCTGCAACCCTTTTTCGGTATTAGAGGGATAGAAATAACTAAAGCTACATATAAGCTTAGCTTATGTTATATAATTTTTTTGCATTTTCAGTGGTGTGGGCTATCAGTTCCTCCGGCGTTACACCCTTTACCTGTGCCATCTTTTCGATAACACCGCCCAGCATAAGGCTGTCGCAGCGCTGCCCACGGTAGGGCTCGGGCGCCAGATAGGGGCAGTCGGTTTCTATTACCAGCCGTTCCAGCGGAATGGCTTCCACCGCCTCCAATGCCCTGCGGGCATTTTTAAAGGTGACCACTCCCGTAAAGCCGATGTACAGCCCCAGCTTTACCAGCTGCTGCGCCATTTCTGCGGAGCCGGAGTAGCAGTGCACCACCCCCCGTGGGGTATGGGCTTGCAAAATATCCATGGTATCGGCATGGGCGTCACGGCTGTGGATAATTACAGGTAAATCCAGTCGTTTGGCAAGGTTTAGCTGTTCTACGAACACCCGCTTTTGGGTGGCTTCGGTGTAGCCCTCGTAGTGGTAGTCCAGCCCTACTTCACCAATAGCCTTTACCTTGGGGCTGGCTGTCAGCTGCTCCAGTGTGGTAAGGTAGTCGGCGGGCAGGTTGTCCACTGCGGAGGGGTGAATGCCCACCGCCCCGTAGATAAAGCCATACTGCTCTGCCAGCTTCACCGTCATGCAGGAGGTGGGAATGTCCGCACCAATGTTCATAATATATTCTATGCCGCCCCTGTGGAGTTCCTGCAGCTTTTCTTCCCTGTCCGGGTCAAAGCGCGGGTCGTCATAATGGGCATGGCTATCAAAAATGCCTTTGTACATATGCAATAGTTCTCCCTAGGTTAAGTGAAATTGGGCTATCTACCTTCAATCTCCTCAACCTTTTAAAATTCATTTTCTTAGTGTATACGTGTACCACACGCAACTGCTTCGTCCACAAAGATAACCTTACATGCACCCTCTGTGCCAACATCTCCTGCCAGCAGCATACCCTGGGACTCCACACCGCAGAACACGGCGGGGGCAAGATTTGCAATAATGATAATCTTCTTGCCGATGAGATCCTCGGGCTGGTACCACTTGGCAATGGAGGAAACAATCTGCCGTCCGCCCATGCCGTCATCCAGCTTCAGAAGCAGCAGCTTCTTGGCCTTTGGCACCATGGTGCACTCCACAACCTTGCAAACCCGCAGGTCGGTCAGCCCAAATTCCTTTAGGGTAATGGGCTCTGCCAGAGGACTAATCTCTGCCTTTTCCTGCTCCTTCTGTGCCTCACAGGGAGCCTCCACAACGGGAGCGGCAGCGGCCAGTTCAGCCATTTCCTTCTCCATATCAATGCGGGGGAACAGGTTTTCACCCTTTACCACAGTGGCATTCTTACGAAGACCGCCGAAGCTTTCGGCACTCTCCCAGTCACGCTCCTCGGCAGTGGCACCCAGCATATCTAGTATCTTCTCGGCGCTGTCGGGCATAAAGGGGGTCAGCAGTACGGCGGAAATACGCACGCACTCCAGCAGATTGTAAAGTACGGTAGCCAGACGGGGCAGGTTTGCCTCATCCTTTGCCAGTACCCATGGGGCAGTTTCATCAATATATTTGTTGGCACGGGAGATTACCTTGAATATCTCCATCAGGCCGTTCTGGAATGCAAATTCCTCCATCTGTGCAGCATACCGCTTGCGAAGACCTCCTGCCAGCTCCAGCAGTTCCTTATCCATTGGGTCGGCTACACGCTCCACGGGCAGGGTGCCGCCAAAGTACTTGCCCACCATGGCGGTGGTACGGGAAACCAGATTGCCAAGGTCGTTGGCAAGGTCGGCATTGATACGGTTTATAAGCGCCTCGTTGGAGAAGTTTCCGTCCGAGCCAAAGGGGAATTCCCGCAGCAGGAAGTAGCGGATGGCATCCACACCGTACCGCTCGCAAAGCACCACTGGGTCTACCACGTTGCCCTTGGATTTGCTCATCTTACCGCCGTCAAACATGAGCCAGCCGTGACCGTACACCCGCTTTGGCAGGGGCAGGTCCAGCGCCATGAGCAGGGCGGGCCAGATAATGGCATGGAACCGCACAATCTCCTTGCCCACAAAGTGGACATCGGCAGGCCAGAAACGGTCGTAGTCATCATACTTTTCGTTGCCGTATCCCAGTGCGGTAATATAGTTGGTCAGCGCATCTACCCACACATACACTACATGCTTGGGGTCAAATTCCACAGGGATACCCCATGTAAAGGTAGTTCTGGAAACACAAAGATCCTCCAGCCCTTGGTTAATAAAAGCCTTCATCTCATTGACGCGGCTCATGGGTGTCAGGAATTCCGGACGCTCCTCATACAGCTTCAGTATCTTATCGGCATAGTGGGAAAGCCGGAAGAAGTAGGCCTCCTCCTCAGCATCCTTTACCTCACGTCCGCAGTCGGGGCATTTGCCGTCCACCAGCTGGCTTTCGGTCCAAAAGCTTTCACAGGGAGTGCAGTACTTGCCCTTGTAGGCACCCTTGTAGATGTCGCCACGGTCGTACAGCTCCTTGAAAATCTTGCTCACCGACTCCATATGGTAATCATCGGTGGTGCGGATGAAGCGGTCATTCTGAATATTCATAAGGTTCCACAGCTTGTGAATACCCTCTACAATGTTGTCTACAAACTGCTGTGGGGTAACGCCCGCAGCCTTTGCCCGCTCCTCTATCTTCTGGCCATGCTCGTCCGTTCCGGTGAGGAACATGACATCATAGCCCGACATTCTTTTGTATCTGGCCATGGTGTCGGTAGCCACTGTGCAGTAGCTGTGTCCAATATGCAGCTTATCCGACGGATAGTAGATAGGGGTCGTAATGTAAAAAGTCTTTTTGTCCACGGAAGTATCCTCCAGCATCTATAGCATTATACCGATATAGTATACCACTTTTCTTAGTGGTTGACTAGGCTTCTGTGCAATATTTACATAGATACCCCCTACTTCTTAATATATTTTAATCTTGACAACCTGTAAATAGGTGGTAAAATTATCCCGTAAAAGGGAGTAGCATGTAGCTTCGTCTCTACGAAGCTGCGGTATGGTGCGTCAGTACGGCTTTACAGCCCGCGCCAAACCTTAAAATGCGAGACTTTTGTCGTGTTTCGGCAGAAGTCTTTTTCTTTTGCCGGTATACGGCTATAAAAAAAGGAGGTATATTCTATGCAAGTACTCTTTAGCAACCTGATGTCGGTACAGCTCAGCGAATTTCTCCCCATGATGATTATGTGGCTCATTGGTGGTACGCTTATTTATCTGGCCATCAAAAAGGACATGGAGCCCGCTCTGCTGTTGCCTATGGGCTTCGGCGCTATTCTGGTCAACCTTCCCAATTCCGGTGCTGTTAACCAGATGGTAGACGGTGTTATGGAGCATGGTGTCATTGATATGCTCTTCGAGTCCGGTATCGCAAACGAACTGTTCCCCCTGCTGCTATTCATAGGTATAGGCGCCATGATAGACTTTGGCCCTCTGCTGCAAAACCCCAAGCTGCTTATCTTCGGTGCAGCAGCCCAGTTCGGTATCTTCTTTACCCTCAGCCTTGCCACCCTTGTGGGCTTCGATATTAAGGATGCGGCCTCCATCGCCATTATCGGCGCTGCAGACGGCCCCACCTCTATCTATGTTGCCAACTGGTTCAGCAGCAAGTACCTGGGCGCCATCATTGTAGCAGCTTACTCCTACATGGCATTGGTTCCCATTATCCAGCCCCCCGTTATCCGCATGATAACCACCAAGAAGGAACGCATGATCCGCATGCCCTACAAGAGCGGCGAAGTTTCCACCACTGTGCGTATCCTCTTCCCCATTGTTGTTACCATCATTGCAGGCCTTGTGGCGCCCAAGTCCATTGCCCTCATCGGCTTCCTTATGTTTGGTAACCTTATCCGCGAGTGCGGTGTGCTACGCTCCCTCAGTGAGACTGCACAGAATGCACTGGCAAACCTCATCACCATCTTCCTGGGCATTACCATTGCCTCCAAAATGCAGGCTGTAGACTTCCTGCGCTGGGAAACACTGATGATACTGGGTCTTGGCCTGTTCGCCTTTGTATTTGACACCATCGGTGGCGTACTCTGTGCCAAGGTTATAAACCTCTTTAGCAAAACCAAGATTAACCCCATGATTGGTGCTGCGGGCATCTCGGCTTTCCCCATGAGCTCCAGAGTAATACATAAAATGGGCCTGAAAGAAGACCCTCAGAACTTCCTGCTGATGCACGCCGCAGGCGTAAACGTGGGTGGACAGATTGCCTCGGTTATTGCCGGTGGTCTGATACTTAATCTGATTGCACGATAGGAGGATATACATATGACTATTAATATTGCTGGATTTTTACAGACACTGCCGGTCATGTTCTACGGCATGGTAGGCATCTTCATCGTAATGTCGGTTATTGCCGTTACCATCTCCTTGCTGAAAAAGTTCAGCAAGTAACCCGCTTTCTCATGTCCCATCCTTAGTAGTTTCTTTGGGACTTCCGGCCCGTAGACTGTAGACAGCGGTCACGCCATCATATATACTTAGTAAAGATAAGTATGCGTACTTATGGTGTACCTAGGAACGCTGTAGGGGTGAACTGTGACCATGTCATTTTCGAGGCTGACTGCTCTGGCTTATACACACCGAAAACGTCTCGCTGCCATCTTTGCCATATACTGTGCATTGGTGGTTTCTGGGATTGTATTCGGTGTGCTTTCTTTACCCCCTGCTTACAATGAAAGCGGAGCCAAAGGCACAGAGCTTAACAGTGACTGGCAGATATTCGAAGACGGGGTAAAAAACACCACCCGCAACACCCTACCCTACAGCATAAAGAACCCCAACTGCAAGGTGATTGACCTCTACCGCACTCTGCCTGAAACAGACTTTCGCTCCGGTGTGCTTATTACCAACGTATATCAAAAGGAGTGGGAGGTTTCCCTAGACGGCGAACTGCTTTATTCCTATCGCTTTGAAGACCAGCAAAGGCGCAACTTTACCCCGGGCAGCGGTCGGTTTTTCGTAAGCCTGCCCGATGACTTTGCCGGTAAGGAACTACATATTCGTTACTACCGCAATATTACTACCGATAACAGCTCTATTGCCACCATTTTGCTGCGACACTCCCTGCAAAACCCCTACTTTTTTATCCCCGGCAGTGACCTGCTGTTTATCTTTATGCTGTCACTCTTTATGGCGGGGCTGGTGTTGTTGATACTGGCTATTGTTACTGCGGGCCGCCGACTGCTTGGTTCCCCGCTTTTCCCGCTTTCGCTCTTTGCCATGAGCAGTTCTCTTTGGATTCTGTGTAACACCAAGCTTATCCAGTTCTTTACCCACAACCTTGTTCTGGTGCACAACATGGAGTACATCTCCTTTTACATCATGCCCGTGGCCCTGTGGATGTTCGCATGGCTCAACTGGCACTACTGCCCAAAGGTGACACTGCCCATCATTACCATTATGTCGGCATTTTTCGCAGTTTCCATTACCCTAAAGTTTTTGGGGTTAATGGATTTTCATAGACTGCTTACTCCCTTTCATATACTGGTATTCTGTAGTACAGTCATCTTCCTTTCCTCCATCCGCACCTCCCGCAAACTGATAACCTTTCCCCTGCGTATGTTTTTTACCGGCTTTGGTATTCTGTCGGTTTGTGGTATTCTGGAAATAATACGGTATTACTTTTTCTTTTCCTACGAGACCATCTTTAGTCTTTTTGTAATTGGTATGCTCTCGCTGGCAGTCTGCACCATTACCAGCTACATCTATACCTTTAAGCAGCAACTGCAGCTACAGATAGAAAACCGCATGTACAAAACTCTGGCCTACACCGACAAGCTTACCGGACTGCGCAACCGCCTTACTTTTGAGGAGGATATGGAGCGTCTGGAGGCGGAGCAGGATAAGTACAGCAGCATTATTTTTGCCAATGTGGATGTTAACAACTTTAAACGAATTAATGATAACTACGGACATGTAACCGGGGATGAGGTTCTTCAAAAAATCTCCAAAGAGCTTTCCTCTGTCTGTAATGAAACCCGCAAGTGCTACCGCCTTGGGGGCGATGAATTTTGCATTGTGGCGGTGAACAACAAGGTCTCCGACCTGTTATCGATGCTGGGGCATATCAATACCCGCCTTTACAGCAGCTTTGTCCAGTTCCCCGTGTCTGTATCCTTCGGCGTAGCCGAGTACAATAAGTTTTTGCACGGAACGTTAATGGATGTGTTTAAAGATTCTGATGACCTGATGTATCAGCGCAAACAGGTACTACACCGCAAAACCAGTGACCGTGCACACATGACCTAACCAAAAACCGAGCGGAGGTGCTCTATGTCTGATACTATTCTCACTGCCGAACTACTCTCCCGCAGCTACGGCGGCGAAGGTGTTTCCGTGCAGGCACTGGCGGGCGCAAGCTTTACGGTGCAAAACGGTGAATTTATAGTAGTGCTGGGGCCGTCCGGCTCCGGAAAAAGCACTTTACTGAATATCTTGGGCGGTATGGACCGCCCCACCTCGGGATGTCTACGGCACCTTGAACAAGAACTTACCACCCTTTCCGACACAGGCCTTGCCCAGTACCGGAGAGATGTGGTAGGTTTTGTTTTTCAGTTCTTTAACCTGATACCCTCCCTGACGGCGCTGGAAAATGTGGAGCTGGCGGCCAGCATTGCGGAGCACCCCATGTCCTCTGCCGAGGCACTTTCGCTGGTGGGGCTTTCGGGACGGGAGAAGCACTTCCCCTCCCAACTTTCGGGCGGCGAGCAGCAGCGGGTGTCCATTGCCCGTGCCATTGTAAAACGGCCTGCCCTACTCCTTTGTGACGAGCCAACCGGTGCACTGGATAGCAAAAACAGCCTGGCAGTGGTGAAGCTGCTGCTGGATATACGAGCCCAGCTGGGCTGCCCGGTAGTCACCATTACCCACCATGGCGGTATGGCACAGGTGGCCAACCGTGTCTTTCATATGAAGGACGGGCGTATAGAGGGCATTACTGTAAACGAACAGCCCTGTGGGGCGGAGGCGCTGGCATGGTAAAGCTGCTGCTTCGGAAGATGGTTCGGGATATCCGCCGCAGCCTTATGGCCTACGGCATCAGTGCATTTATTGTAGCCATCGGCTTCTGCGGCTACTGTGTTATCTCCATAGCCGCAAACCAGCTTACTGCCTGTCGGGATTATTTCTTTGAGGTAACCGCCTTTCCGAAAACCTTTGCCGAGGTGCAGAGTGCTCCTGCCGCTGTGGCGGCGCGGCTTTCCCGTATTCCGGGAGTGGAACGGGCACAGGCACGGCTTACCCGCACTGTGCGGGTATCCGGCTTTCCCCAGCAGGATACCGAGCTAAAGCTTATTTCGGTGGAGGATGAAGGGTTGGCTCTGCCTCTGCTCTCGGCGGGTATGCTGCCGGAGTCCGGAGAGATGGAGCTGGTAGTGGGCGATGGTTTTTTTAACGCCAACCAGCTTGCAGTGGGCAACACCCTAAGCCTTGCCATAGGGGGGCGCACCGAAGAGCTGACTATATGCGGCAGCGGCATTTCCCCGGAAAACATTTACATGATGCGCAGCATGAGTGAAATGCTCCCCACCCCCGCCACCTATGATGCTGGCTTTATCAGCTACGATACCCTGTCCTCCCTGTTTTCCATGGAAGGGCTGGCAAATGAATTTGTACTTACCCTTGCTCCCGGTGTTACCACCGAGGACATTGAGGATCAGGTGGAGCAGATACTGACCCCCTATGGCTGCATTCGCATATACGACCAGCTGGACCACCTTTCGGTGGGCATGCTACAGGCCGAGCTGGAGCAGCTGCCCAAAATGACCGCCGTTGTCCCCTTCCTGTTTCTTTCGGTGGCCTCCGTTATTCTTTCTATATCTTTGCAGCGGCTTATACAGCAGCAACGCACCCAGGCAGGTACCTTTATGGCACTTGGCCTTTCGCAGCATCAGGTGGCACTTCACTATATGGGTTATGGTGCTTTCATTGGCTTTGTGGGAGGGTTCTTCGGGGGTATTCTGGGCAGCCTGCTAGCGGCTCCCATGGTGGACTTTTACAGGGTGTACTTTAGTCTGCCGGACATTCCCCTAGAGTTTTCCTATAGCTACCTCTTTCTGGGTACTGTGGCAGCAACCGCCTTCTGTGCACTGGTGGGGTGGTTCTGCGCCAAAAGCTTGGGGCAGCTGGTTCCCGCCGAGGCACTGCGGCCCGCACCTCCAAAGACCGCACGGCTGTCGGTACTGGAACGTATTCCCCACTTTAATGAGCTGTTTACCGTGCCGGGGCTTCTGGCAGTACGCAGCCTGTCCCGCAACCGTCGCAGAGCGCTTATCTCCCTCTTCGGCATTGCCTGCGCTTATATGATTACCGCCTCACTGGTGTCAATGAGCAGCCTGTTCAATGTGTTCCTGTTCGACTTTCTGGAGAAGACTCAACAGCAGGATATTACCGTAAGCTTTAGCTCCCCCGTTCCCCGGGACGATGCCCTGCGGGCGGTGCGCGACCCCGCTATAGAGGCTTCCGAGGGCATATTGGAATTCCCCGTAACACTCCACGGACTTTCCGGTAAACTGGAATGCACGGTGCAGAGCGTCGCCAAGGACTCTCAGCTCTGCCTCCTTTATGATGAAGATGGCAACCGTGTGGCTGTTCCAGAGGGTGGCATAGTCCTTTCCCGACACATGGCAAACGTCCTTGGGGTGGAGGTTGGCGGACAGGTGGATATGGAGCTTTCCTATCCCCGCAAGGAGACAAAAAGCCTGCCTGTTTCCGCTATTGTCGCCCAGTATATGGGCAGCACCGCCTACATGTCCCACAGCAGTGCAGGACGGGACAGCGGTTTTGGGGACGTGTATACTTCGGTACTGCTGAAAGCACCACAGTCCGCTCAGGATAGCATTCTTGCCCGGCTGGAGGATGCCACACTGGTGGCTACGGTGCAAAGCCGCACCCAGCGGCTGGCACAGTTCCGCAGTATGATGGGCAGCATGAGCAGCATTATGATGACTATGACCATGATGGGGGTACTCATCGGCCTTGCGGTCATCTACACCAGCTCGGTCATCAGCTTCGAAGAGCTTCGGCGGGAGGTTTCCACCATGATGATGCTGGGGATGAGCAGCAAGCAGTGTCTTGATGTGGTGTCGGTGGGACAATGGATACTTACCATAGGCGGAATACTGCTTGGTATTCCCATGACCATGGGGGTTAGCACCCTTATTTCCACCACCATGATGTCCGACCTTTACAGCATACCCAGCTTTGTGGACACCCCGTCGCTGATACTGTCTGCACTGCTTACCTTTGCAGCCGTACTGCTGAGCTCCTTCCTTATGCTGCGCAAGCTGAACAAAATTTCTCCTGTAGAGCTTCTACGGGAGCGAGAATAGAGGTATTCTATTATGAAGAAAAAATATAAAATTATCGTGATAGCAGCACTGGTGGTAGTGACGGTAGCCTATGGCCTTTATACCGTTATGAAGCCGGTAACGGTGCACACCCAGCCGCTGGTTACCGGGCCTCTGGGCGACAGCTTTACCGCACAGGGCACACTGGTTCCCAATGAAAGCAGGCTGATTGTGGCCAACACGACGGGTATTGTTAGCGCACTGCCCGCACAGGCGGGACGCAGCATTTCCACTGGCGACACACTGGCTATACTGGATAATGCCACCCTGCGCAAAGAACTACAGCAGCAGGTGGATGGTTTAAAGTTTCAGAAAAAGGCCATGACCTCCGAAAATTCTATTCGCCGGGAGCAGCTTCGCATGCAGCTACAAAATGCAGAGCTGGAATACTACCGCCAGTTTGGCAAGGAGATTGGGTCGGCGGCAGCTATCAGTGACCTTGCTTTGAGCAGCTACCTAATGGCTCGCAACGCCTACCATGATGCCGAAGAAGCTTACAACAACATGCCTCCCGGAGTAAGCTCCATCACCAGCTCACAGCTGTTTTCACTGGAACAGCAGATGATATCCGCAAGGAAGAATTTTATTATTACCCGCAACAGCACCGACGACACCAACAAGGCCTACTACGCCGCACTCATCGACTCCTGCAAGGCACAGCTTGGCATGCTGGGGGACTACTCCGCCCAACAGTTACAGGTGACCATAGACTATCTGGAAGAACGGCTGAACCCCGCCCCCGTAGCTGCTCCCTTTGACGGTACAGTGTGGGAGGTGTATGTGGAGCAGGGCAGCTTCGTGGCAGAAAACACGCCCATAGCCAAGGTGTTCCAGAACGATGGCATGAAGCTGACCGCAAAGCTTCTTTCGGAAGATACCACCGGACTTACCATAGGCGATGTGGTAGACTGCACCCTCACCGACGGCACCGCATTCACCGCTGAAATTACCTTTGTCTCCCCTGTGGCGGAACAGAGTGTTTCCGGCATAGGACTTTCTGAAAACCGCTGTATGGTGGAGCTGAAACCTATAGACCTACCCAAACAGGCCGGTGCGGGGTATCAGGTAGATTTGACCTTTACCTCGGTGGCGGCACCTTCGGCACTTTCCGCACCCTCCTCCGCCATACTGCCCATGGAAACGGGCAGTGGGGTCTATCTGGTAAAGGGCGGCAAGGCGGTACTTACTCCTGTGGAGACAGGACTGCGCTGCGGCGGCCGTGTAGAACTGCTGTCCGGTGTAGCCGACGGAGATATTATTATAGTAAATCCCTACGATAGCAAGGTGAAGAATGGAAATAGGGTGAATGGGTAACGTAGCCCGGCGAAATGAAAGTTGCCGATATTGGCTTTTACGAGAGGAGAATAACTAAATGGCAAAACCAAAATTGACTGTGGAACAAAAACGATTGGATACAGACCTTTGGATTATTGTCATTACAGCCCTTACTGTTCTCGCTGTATATATTCTTTTTCAAAGTAATATTACTCGTTTTATTAACGACAAAAAAGTAAATATCTTATTGCGGACACTTGTTGGGGCTTTTTTTCAGTTTGGTCTTGCCGGTTTGGGAATTACGATTGTATCTTTTTTCAGAAAAGAGAGCTTTTATTCTTATGGGCTTAAATGCAAGGGAGCTTTGTTGTCCGTGCTGCTATGCGTTTTATGTTTTGTCCCATATATTGCTTATGTTTTGGCCACTAAACAAACAACAGGATATTTACCATTCCAGTCTGTTTGGACTACCAAAGAGATTTTGTCAAGTGCGTTCCCTATAAATGCAATTGGCTTATTTATTACCGCAATTGCTTGGGGGTTTTTCGAGGGTTTTAATTATGTTGTAATCAACGAAAAGCTTAACAAAAGGTATCCCACAAAAAACAGGTGGCTTAACTGGGGTGCCATTACCTGTGCTGTTATGTGTGTTCTTATTCATGGTATGGTAGGAGTTTCTGTTGAAGGTTTTATTGAAATGCTTACCGTGATGATTGTTATTTACGGAATGTTAATGGTAAAAAACTTTACCGGTAATGCCTGGGGATGTGTATTTATTTTTGTGTTTTTATGGAATGCATTTTAATATACAGTGTGAGTAGTTCACCGCTTGTATCTTTTTGTCCTTATCCAAACCAAACACGTTGCCCAAATGCTCCATAGGGGTTTGAATACGAAGTGGAAAACTAACCCCCTCCCACCCCCATAGCGAAGCGCAACGCCTTCACTATTTAAAATTCGCCGGATGCACCTTTCATAGCAAGGAGGAGCAGTCAGGCGTAGAAAAAAACAGAGCAATCGACGGATAGGTCGGTTGCTCTGTTTTTTTATATTCTCACTATCTCTGCACCCAGCAGCCCCGCATCGGTTTCTTCGTGAACTACGGCTACTACTGTAGTGCCTTGGCTATACCGGCGGATAACCTCTGCTGTGCGGCGCTTGGTGTCGCTGTCCAGCCCTGCAAAGGGCTCGTCCAGCAGCAATAGAGGGCTTCCAAAGGCCAGCGCCCTGGCAATGGCCACACGCCGTGCCATACCTCCGCTAAGCTCTGCGGGCATGGCATCCTCCCGTCCGGAAAGGCCCAAATCCCACAGCAGCTTGGTTAGGTCGTCCGCTGTGGCCTCGGGTGCTGCCACCATCAGGTTTTCCAGCGCTGTCATCCATGGAAGCAGCCGGTCTTCCTGAAACACCACCGATACACCGCAGTCGGGAATACCGCTGATGTCACCGCTGTCGGGTTGAAGCAGTCCGGCCATAATGTGCAGCAGGGTGGTCTTCCCCCGTCCCGATGCACCCATAATGGCGGTTGCACGCCCCTCACGAGCAGTCAGGCTTATGTTCTCCAGCAGGCGCTCCTGCTGATAGCTGTAGTATACTCTGTTCAGAACAAGGGTCATTGTTTTCGCCCTCCCTTCCTCTTCTGCGCAGGGGTAAACCGCCCTAAAAGCACCATGGTCAGGTGCTCCAGCGCCAGCGAAAGCAGGATAACCACCGCTGTCCATGCAAAGAGGTCGGCAGTGTTCAAATAAACCTTGGCATTGTACAGCTGTGTGCCTATGGTGCCTGTGGGGATGGCAATAACCTCACCCGCAATGCCTGCCTTCCAGGAAAAGCCCATGCCTACCCTGGCTGCCGACAGCAGGTAGGGAAACAGGCTGGGCAGGTAGATATAACGCACCGTATGTAGGGGCGAAAAGCGATAAACCTGCGCCATCTCCAAAAGCTCCTTGTCGGTGCTTTCTATGCCCTGCAAAATATTGCTCCAGGCCAGGGGCAGCACCATAAGGAAGGCAATGAAGGTGGAAAACCACTGTCCTTTAATAAACAGCAGTGCCAGTATTACAAAGGAGGCCACGGGGGTTGCCTTAATGATACTCATCGGCAGCCCCATCAGTGTACGAATAGTAGGTACTGCCACTGCCGCAGCAGCCAGCAAACCGCCAACAAAAAGCCCCAGCAGAAAGCCTGCCAGTATCCGTAGCAGGCTACCTACTGTAACAACCCAGAATGTAGGGGTAATCAGCAGCCTAAGCAGGCTGAAAACCACCATCCATGGGGCGGGCAGCAGCAACGCTTCCCCTACGGCAAGGTAGGCTGCTACCCAAATACAAAGCCAAAAAAGTGCAGTTGCCCATTTTGCCTGTGCACCTGTCAGTTTACTCTTTGGTTGTGTAATAGAATCCTTCATCGGGCAGTTTTCCTCCTACCGACTGGGGGGCTCCTTCAAAAAGAACCTGTAAAAACCCGCCCGCTATCTTCTTCATCTCTTCGCCGGAAATAAAGACAATGTTGCACTGGGGTATGGCCTTTTTGGCCACTGCTGCCGAGGGAATAATCCCCCGCTTTACGGCCATTTCGGCTACAGCGTCCAGGTTTTGCGGCTCGGTAACGTAGAGTGTGGAATTTGCATACTCCACCATAAATGCTTCCACCGCTGCAGGGTTCTCTTCCAGCAGCTTCTGCTGCACCACAATGCCGCTCATAGCAAGGCCGCTCTGACCCTTGGAAGCGGTGTCCCACTCCTTGGTCATATCCAGCGCTACACGGAGCTTATCATTCTGTGAAAGTGCAGTGGTTACAAAGGGCTGAGGCAGCAGTGCAATATCCGCCTGGCCTGCAGCCATAAGGGCGGCCAACTCGGTATGCTCGGTTTTGTACTCCACCTTTACATCGGTACCTACCTTTAGGCCGTTCTGTTCCAAAACATAGTTCAGGACAAATTCGGGGGTGGAACCCTTTCCGGTTGCGTAGATGGTGCGGCCCTTGAGGTCGGCTACACTCTTGATGCTGTCTCCGGCTTCCACCAGATAGAGCACGCCCAGGGTGTTTATGGTGGCAAGCTTTATCTTACCTTCGGTTTTGCTGTATAGGGTAGATGCCAGATTGGTAGGCAGTACCGCCATATCAAACTCACCCTTTACAACGCCGCCCACCAGCTGGTCGGGAGAGCCCGCCATGGTATAGGTATAGTCATTATAGGTGGTGTAGCTTAGCTCTGGATTATCACTGTATTCCATCAGCTGGAGCATACCAATGGCAGAGGGGCCCTTCAGTATGCCAATGTGCAGTTCCGGGCGCTTTCCGTCTGCCGGAGGTGCGGGCATTACACAGGAAGGCTGCTGGTTTACCGTACCGGAGCTTACTTCCGGCATGGAAGAGGATTCCGGTGCCGAAGAGGGGGCTGCGGAGGTTTCAGCAGGTGCTGCGGGTGCAGAAGAGGAAGAGGGTGCCCCGCCGCCGCAGGCGGTCATGGTAAGGAGCGCTACTGCCATTATAAGAGAAAGTATCTTTTTGATTTGCATCTTTATGTGCGTCCTTTCTTTGTGTCATTTTATCACAGGCTGCCCCTGTTTTTATTCATCGCCGCGCTGGCGTACAATAATGCGTATGGGTGTACCCGACAGTTCAAACTGCTCCCGTATCTGGTTTTCCAGATACCGCTGATAGGAAAAATGGAACAGCTCGCTGTTGTTGCAGAAAAAGACAAAGGTTGGGGGCTTGGTGGATGCCTGTGTCACGTAGTAGATTTTCAGCCGCTTACCCTTGTCGGAAGGAGGCTGTACCCGTGCTGTGGCATAGGACAGCATGTCATTCAGCCGTCCTGTGGAAATACGCATGTTGTTTTTGTCGTTTACATAGCCTATCTGCTCAAAGAGCTTGTTAATACGCTGTCCCGTCTTGGCAGAGATGAAGACGAAGGGTACGTAGGACATGAAGGAGAAGTCTATTTCAAGCTGCTTCTGGTACTCCTGCATGGTTTTGCCGTCCTTTTCCACTGCATCCCACTTGTTAACGGCAACAATGCAGCCCTTGCCCTGTTCATGGGCATAGCCGGCTATCTTGCTGTCCTGCTCGGTGAAGCCTTCCAGGGCATCGATAACAATAACCGCAACATCGCAGCGGTCTACAGCCATGTATGCCCGCAGCACACTGTACCGCTCAATGGCTTCCTCTACACGTGCTTTGCGGCGAATACCGGCAGTGTCAATGAAGACAAACTTTCCGAACTCGTTTTCTATTTCGGTATCGGTGCTGTCACGGGTAGTACCTGCTATATCGGATACAATAACCCGCTCCTGACCGGAAATCTTGTTGACAAGGCTGCTTTTGCCCACGTTGGGCTTGCCGATGACTGCCACACGGATGACATCCTCGTCGTAGTCCTCTACCTTATCGAAATCGATATGCTCAAAGCATTCGTCCAGCAGGTCGCCGGTGCCGTGTCCGTGCACCGAAGAAACTGCCACAGGGTCACCCAGACCCAGGTTGTAAAACTCATAGAAATCGGCAGGCAGATTGCCTATCTGGTCGCACTTGTTGACGCAGAGCACCACCGGCTTCCCGCTTTTCAGCAGCATGGTTGCTATGTCGCTGTCGTTGGCGGTAACACCGCTTTTCAGGTCCACCACCATAATGATGACGTCTGCGGTTTCAATGGCCACCTGCGCCTGTGTGCGCATCTGAGAAAGTATGATATCCCCTGCATTGGGCTCAATACCGCCGGTATCCACCAGCATAAAGTCCTTGGCTCGCCACTGGCAGGGTGCGTAGATACGGTCACGGGTGACACCGGGGGTGTCCTCCACTATGGATATACGCTGTCCCGCTAGCTTATTGAACAGGGTAGATTTTCCCACATTTGGGCGTCCTACCACCGCGATTAATGGTTTTGGCATGTTATCCCTCCTTTGTTTATTGTCTATATTCTTGGCTGTTTACGCGTATAAAGTGCTACACCTTACACTGCGCTCACTGTGTAATGGCTTCAAACAGGCTTAGCCCTCCGCTTTCCCGAACATCCACCCGTACGCCCAGCTGTTCCGAAAGCCACTGGGGGGTCGTATCATCCAGAAAACGGTCGGCCTCATGCCGCAGCATGACCGAGGGCAGTATTACTTTGCTCCCCAGACGCTTTCCTGCAAGGCCTTCTGCCAGGTCGCTTCCGCAAAGCAGTCCCGATACATTTACAGTATCTCCAAAGAGCCTGTTGACTACTCCGTATATCTGTACGGTCACGTTTGGATACTTGGTTTTCATGTTGTCTATCAGGGCACGGAGCAGCGGCTGTGCGGCTGTACCGCAGGCGATGCTTACCTCTCGGGGAAGCTCGTCCCCTTCAGCGTATTCCAGTTCCTCTAAAAACTCCTTGCGCAGCAGGGAGTAAATGCCTACCCCATCATCCAGCTGCTCGAACTCTTCGTAAAAGTCCGCCTCCGGAATGGGCAGCTCGGCAATGACAAAAAGCTCATCCGCCGGAAAGGCAATGCGGCTGCCATGCTTCTCTAGCATTTCGCTGCCAAACTGTTCTGCAATGGCAAGGTTTGCTCTGGCTTCGTCCCGTGTCATGGGGCGCAGGGGGTATAGTCCCTCTCTGTGCTTTGTAAGGCCTACAGGCACCAGTGCAATGCTTTGCAGGTTGGGGTACAGCTTTTCCAAATCGTAAAGGCTGCTCCGCATCTCTTCCCCATCGTTCATACCGGGGCAGAGCACCAGCTGGGTATTTACCTTTATGCCCGCTTCGGTCAGCATGGAAACATAACGCAAACTCCCCGCTGCATTGGGGTTTGCCAGCATCTTTACCCGCAGTTCGGGGTTGGTGGTGTGTATGGAAATATTTATGGGGGAAATGCGCATCTTTATAATGCGGCGCACCTCCTCCTCGGTCATATTTGTGAGGGTGACGTAGCTTCCGAAGAAAAAGGACATGCGGCTGTCGTCATCCTTAAAGTAGAGGGTTTCCCGAAGACCCTTGGGCAGCTGATCCACAAAACAAAAAACGCATTTGTTTTTGCAGTGGTGCTGCCTGTCCATCAGGTAGGTTTCAAAATCCAGTCCCAGGTCGTCGTATTCATCCTTCTGAACCTTGACCACTCTGGGGGTGCCGTCCTTTAAAAGCTCCACGGTCAGGTGTGTGTCGGTCATATAAAAGCGGTAGTCCAGCACGTCGGTAATGACGTTGCCGTTTATGGCTACCAGCTGTTCCCCCGCCGTAATTCCTTTTTTCCATGCGGGAGAACCCTTCTCCACGCTCTGTATGGTAACTGCCAACCGTTTCACCTCCCGCTTATTGTTCCTTCTCGCATTGCTGTCAGGGGCGGACTACCCGCCACACTTTGTGCAAAAGTGGGGGCTTTCACGCCCCCGAAGGAACCACTGTTCCTCTTTTACACTATTCCCTCTGAACAGCAGCCTTAGTCTTTTCTTTAACCAAAAACCGCGAAGGGGGAGGACTACCATCCTCCCCCCCTTGAGCTATTTACTTAGCGTCATCCATCTTAATGATTTCTTTGCCCTTGTAGTAGCCGCAGTTGCCGCATACGCGATGGGGCATCTTCAGCTCACCGCACTGGGTGCATCTAGAAAAACTGGGAACATCCAGTTTCCACACATTGGAACGTCTCTTATTCTTTCTGGCCTGTGAATGCTTTCTCTTTGGAACTGCCATCGTTAAGCTCCTCCTAAATTTTCTTTTTAATGTTTAATTTTCATAAAACCTATCTAATGCCGCGAGCCGTGGGTCAATCTGCTTGGTCTCACAGCCGCAGACAACCTTGTTTTGGTCGCACCCGCAGATGGGACAAAGCCCCTTGCAATCCTCTTTGCATAAAAACTTTCCGGGAAGCTCCAGGATAATATCGTTGGTAGCGAGCTCAGTAAGCTCTACGATACCGTCCGCAGCCACCACAAAGTCATCGTCCTCGCTGTTGTTCAGCGCACGGACTACAATATGGCTTGCATTCTGCGTCACCCCCCGGGTGATAGTCGTAAGACAACGGTCACATATGAGGTTGAGTGTATAACTGTAGGTGCAGTCGAGTGTAACCACACCGGCACGGTTTACCGCTTTCGCCTCCAGTTTAGCAGGTTCTTTAAAGGGGGAAACTCCCCTGTAACTGAGCTCCGTAAGGTCCACATTTGCCGTTACCACCTCGGCGTCGCCCTCACGTTCCAGTACCCTGTTCAAATCCAGCTTCAAAAAAGGCCTCCTCCATTGTCGAATACAGGAACAAAAAAGGGCGCACTGCCCCCTGCACCTGTCACGGAAAATATTATACCCGTATTAAGCGATTTTGTCAAGAAAATTTCGCCCAAAAAGGCTGCCAAATGGCATGGAAATGCAAAAAAGCGCCCATACTACCCGCAATGAACACAATATGGGAGGATGACCTATGAATGACAGCTATGAGGAATCACGGCGGCTGACACCTTTTTTGCTTTCTTTTTTTGTAACACTGCTAATAATGGCGGGCATTTTATACTGGATAACCCTGTTTGCCACGGCTACCCCTGCCGCCCCTGTGGCCGAAGAATATGTGGGTCCTGCCACCGTCTACCTTCCCCAAAAGGAGGAGCGACTTTGCATGCTGTTTGCAGGGGCAGAAAATGACCACACCGCCCCGGACGTATTTCTTCTGGCGGGCTTTCTGCCAGACAAGGGGAGAATCGCTGTTTGCCTGCTGCCGCCCAAAACACTAATTACCACCGGGGACCAGTGGGGAACTTTGGAGGAGCTGTTTAATCGAGGCGGCATTGCCTATGCTGCCAAGGCGGTAGGAAGCTACCTGGGTGTGGAGATTACCCGCAGCGGCTACATGGAGGTTCCGGCACTTTCCAAACTGATGGAATCCACGGGATTTTTCGAGTATGACCTTACCGTACCACTGGACTATCCCCTTCACCAGCGGCAGGTCGTTATGAGCCCGGGGCGGCGGCAGCTGGATGGACGTGCTGTTGCTGATATACTGGCCTATCCCGCCTACAAAGGCGGCGAAACCGAGCGCAGCGACCGTGGCGCCATGCTTATAACCCAGATGATAAACTACCACCTGCCCACCTGCCTGACGGCACAGGGCGACACCCTTATAAAAAGCTTTCTAAACAACTGCCAAACCGATCTGTCCTTTAAGGACTACGAGGAGCGCAAGGCCTCTACCCGCTTTTTGGCCACACTGACCCTGCCCGCTGCCACTGCGGTGTATGTGGAGGGCAGCCTAAGCCGCGACTACACTACCTTTCTGCTCACCGAAAGCTGCCGTGCCCGCCTGCAAAGCGTCTACAGCGGCGACGGCTTTGCCGTTACCCCCGACGATGTCATTACCCGTGACGCACGGTTGGGCGCCTACGAGCGAGTGGAGGAGGAAAAGCCCTACCCCACTCCCAGCAGCCACTTGGCTCCGTAGGCCATGGTGGTGCTGTAGGCAAAGATAGAAAGCGGTTTTGCCAGAATAATAATAGCGGTAAAGGTGGTAAGCTCCATCTTGGTAAGTCCCGCCAGCATGCAAAGGAAGTCGTCGGGAGCCACCGGCAGGAAAATAGCCAAGGCGAACAGGGTGGTAAAGCGGTTTCCCCTATCCAGCCAGCCCACGTATTTGTTGTAGACGCTCTCCTTAACCATGGACTTTACTAGAGGCTGCCCATACCACCTTGCCAGGAGAAAATTGATAACCGAGCCGATGCAGATGCCGATATAGTTATAAAGAAAGCCCTGCCACGGCCCGAAGATGACGACCCCAGCAACACAGCCTGCGGCTCCGGGGATAATGGGCACCACTACCTGCACCACCTGCAACAGAATAAAAAGCAGTGGTGCCAGCAACCCCAGATGCCGAAGCATATTTGACATGGCCTGTGTGGAGGTAAGCACCCCTGTACGGTACCAGTACACACAGAGCAAAACTGTAAATACCGCACCCAGCAGCGACAGTAGGTTTACTACACTGCGCAGTCGGTTTGTCCCGTTTTCCATAGCATACTACCCCTTCTGGCCGCCCAAAAGCCCCCGTAGGTGGGGCAGTTGGATGCGGCCTTTTTCGCGTCCCCTACTGTATACGGTGCAGTAGTACTGCCTCCATAGCTCTTTAATGCGGTCGCGGCTGTAAAAGGCGCTGCCTTTCTGGGACATCAGGCTGGCTGTATGGTGCAGCCTAGGTTGCCGTAGGCTTTCTATGGATGCTTTAAACTCCCCAGTGTTGCTGCCCTTTAGGTAGTATCCCTGTAAAATAGGCCGGTATTCCGGCAGGTCCCGCAGCACCATGGGCAGGCCACAGCTCATGGCCTCCAGTATAGTCATGGGGAACAGTTCTTCAAAGGAGGGCTGGAACATGACATCTGCCATATTGTACAGGGCATTCATCTCACTGCGTTCCACCATGCCTATAAATTTTACATTGGCTGGGGGTGTTTCCATGGCTGTCCGAATATCCTCATATCCATCGGACATCTTCCCAAAGGAAAATCCGCCTGCCCAAACAAACTCCACCTGGGGCATCTGTTTCGCCAGCTCGATAAACTCCAGTACACCCTTGCGCTTTTGCAGCTGCCCCACCGAAAGCACTGTAAAACGGTCGGGGGCAATGCCATACTGTGCCTTAACCGCATTTTTATCCATACCCTCTATCTTATAAAACCGCTGGGGCGAAACAAAGTTTGGAATATAGGCAATCTTCTCCCGGGGGATGCCGTATGCGCACAGCTTATCAACAAAGGACGGGTTTACCGTCACCAGATAGTCCATGGACTTGTAGAACCGGATAACATACCGGTATACCAGCTCCCGAATACCCCTAGGCAGGCAAAGGCTTTTTTCCAGCGTTTCCGGCAGAAAGTGCACATAACCTACTGTAATGCCGCTCCGCCGTATTAGGGGCAGCCGGAGAAAGTATTGTAGATTTATCGTATGAAAGTGGTAAATATCACAGCTCTTGCGGGAATTTTCAACAACCTCAAAGCTGTCGGACAGCTCCTCCCGCACCAGCGCCACCTGCTCGTCATGGGCGGTCAGTACCCCGTGCCCCTTTACCGTATCGGCCTTTGATAACATATTTATACGAATCATGACCCTCGTCTCCTTTCGGTACGTCCTGCCGCAACGTTGCGGCTTTCGCTTATATTCAGTATAAACGAGGGATATTACAAAAATCTTAAGACCGTCACAGTTTTTTCTTAAACATTATTTGGGAAAAACGTTTATTTTCTTTTTTTCGGGGCAAAAAAGGACATGCCCACCGTCATCACTGTGACAAATTCAACTGCGGCACATATACTGCTAAGGGAGGTGACTATAATGTCAATGCCAATAATTGAATCTAGCGGAACTACACGCGCTCAGGCCGTTTTTGATATAATTGAATCAGTAGCACTGGAACAAACCGCTTTGTCTCATATTTTGAACGCCGAGGGCGAAAAAATTCAAGCTGCCCTGCCGCTGGCTACTGCCACCAGCGATTTACTGGATGTGAATAAGTCTGTAAAAGACATGATCGGCTCTGTTACGCTGTTAGAAAGTGTACTGCGGGATAAGCTGAACTTGTTTAAGAGTTGTATCTGTCAGGCTTAGTTGCTCACAGTTCCACCCCATGGGGTAAAAGAAAAACCACCTTCTGGTGGTTTTTTGTTTTGCAGTCGTAACAAAAGGTATTTTTGACCTATAGTACCCATTCTACTCATTCCGCATATTATTTTTTTGCCTTAACCAAAAGCATCATTGGTCTTCTTAGTTCATCCGAAAAAATTTCATTGTCATAAACATTTTTCATTTTTTATTTGGCTCTATTTCAAGTCATAGTTACACCGTATAAATATGGTTTATTTTAAAAACTGCAATTCATCTTCTATTAGTTTTAAAGCAATATCATAAGCGTCTATTCTACGGACAGCCAGTGTGTGTTGCGGGGTTCCCTCCTGAAATTTGGGTTTTATCTTTTCGATTTGCTCAATATAGGAGGGAATCGCTTTGTATACGGCTTCTAATTTTTCCCTTTGTAGGGCAACAGGGGCTTTCTGTTTTTGTGCATTTTCGATTACTATCAGCATTACACCAAAGTTATCAATGGCATTGGCAACCATTTTTAATTGTGAAGCACGAGGACTTTGCTTCTGTGAAAGTGTTACATACACCTTTTCATTTTTGCGAAGTGTGGAAGCTATGGATCGTTGTGCCGCTTCTAAATCTGCTTCTGATATTTTTCCCATGGCTTCCTCCCTACAAATTTTAGGCCGCAGTTATTTTAGATAACTAATAATATATCGCTTTGGGGTGACTTTTGCTTGTCTCATTAGGGAAAATGGATGCAGGATAGATTATGCTTATTCTCCATACACAGCTAATCTTTTGCGGTTAATGATTTCTTCAATAGCTTCAAGTAAAATGATTCTTTCCTCAGGGTTTTGGTATTTCACCTGTACGCAGCCTTTTCCTTTTCCGGGACTAGAAAGTTGTTTCTTGAGAATTTCAATATACTCAAAATCCATGGAGTGCATTGAAAAATGATTTTTAGCAGGAGAAAATGCAATATAGTTTCGCTGTTTGCCACTACCAAGTTTATAAGTTGGCATTTTAAAAGAGATAACTTCTTCTAAATTTGCATGTTTTTCACGCATATACCTTACAAAAAAGCTCATCCACTCCTGTTCTGTGTTTGCAAGTGTTTGGATATAGTTATCAACTTCATTTATTGTTTTTCCCATACTTTATTTATCTCCTATGCTATAAAATAACCTTAGCTTCATTTTACCATAGGCAAAATAAAAAGTCATGTATGAAAAATATCACACATGACTTTAATCTGGCACCCCCTGCGAGAATCGAACTCACAACTGACCCTTAGGAGTACCAGATATTGAATTTTCCATCGTGTGCTTTGGTGTCTTGCCATACCGCCAAAACCGCATGATACAAGGGTTTTAAGCGATTTGTTTGTTTTTTAGTATTACCCGATAACCCCTCGTTTTTGCTAACTCTCTAACGTCCAATTAGCAAGCTCTTAGCAAGAACGAGATTTTAGAAAACACAAAACCACTCGTCAAAGAAAATCCGATTGACTTATTATAGCACAATCAAATAGTAGATAAAAGACACATTGCTTTTTAGTGATGTGCCTTTTTGTATTTTGGAGGTGAAATTAATTGAACGCAAAAACAATCGCCATCGCCAACCAAAAAGGCGGCGTAGGCAAGACCACCACCTGTGTGAACTTAGGTGTCGGTTTGGCACAGGAGGGAAAGAAAGTCCTTTTGATAGATGATGATCCACAAGGTTCTTTATCTATCAGTTTAGGAAATCAACAGCCGGACAAGCTCCCTGCCACTCTTGCCACCATAATGGGCAAGATTTTGACCGATACCTCCACAACACAGGGCGAGGGCATTTTACATCACCATGAGGGAATTGATTTGCTCCCTGCCAACATTGAGCTTTCCGGCATAGAAGTATCCCTCGTCAATGCCATGAGCCGTGAGAGCATCTTAAAACAGTACATCGACACGGTGAAAAAGCAATACGACTATGTACTTATAGACTGTATGCCCTCTTTGGGTATGCTGACCATCAATGCCCTTGCAGCAGCCGACAGTGTGGTTATTCCTGTGCAAGCACAGTATTTACCCGCCAAAGGCTTAGAACAGCTTTTACAGACCATCAACAAGGTGCGTAAGCAGATAAACCCCAAGCTGAACATAGACGGTATTCTGCTCACAATGGTGGACAGCCGCCTAAACTTTGCAAAGGACATCAGCACCCTGCTCCGTGATACATACGGCAGCAAGCTCAAGGTATTCTGCACGGATATTCCCCATTCCGTTAGAGCCGCTGAAACCAGTGCCGAGGGTAAAAGCATTTTTGCCCATGACCCCAAAGGTAAAGTTGCAGATGGCTACCGAGATTTGACAAAGGAGGTGTTGAAGATTGAAAAGCTCCGCCAAAAACATAAATCTGACATCGGTAGATGATTTGTTCTCCACCGAGGAAAGCCGTGCCGATGCCAACAGAGAAAAGATTGTAGAAATCCCCTTAACCGAGCTGTTCCCGTTCAAAGATCACCCCTTTAAGGTGGTAGACAACGAGGCAATGCAGGACACCGCCGAGAGTGTCA
>JAVXNK010000016.1:0-11785 GCA_036645835.1 Angelakisella sp.
AGCGCTGCGTTCGCATCGCAGAGACCGAGAGTTCGAGTCTCTTCGGGTCCACCAATACGAAACCGCTTAGACAGTACGTCTGGGCGGTTTTTCTGTTGGCCGTTGCTGGTTGGTCCGTTCTTCCTTACTGTTGACTATACCTATAATCATGCACCTCTTGCCTTTGTTGCGTTCGGGGTGTATATTGATACCAGTATTTGTATCAGACGGAGGTGCCGCTATGCTTACCCTTTTACTGGTGGACGATGAGCCGCTGGAGCTGGAAACGCTTAAGGACTACATTCCATGGGATACTGTAAACGTAGGGGAGATTTTGACTGCCGCCAATGGTCGGGAAGCGCTGGAGCTTTCCCGTTGCCGCAAGGTTGATTTGGTCATTACCGATATTAAGATGCCGGTAATGGACGGTATTGAGTTTGCGCGGCAGTTTTCTGGGGAGAACAGCGCCGCCAAGGTGATTTTTCTGTCCGGCTACGACGACTTTGACTGCGTGCATAACGCCTATCGAGCCGGAGGCGTGGATTACATTTTAAAACCCTTTGCCAAAAACGACGTCCTGCGGGTGGTGCGGGAAGCGGAGGAACGGATGGAGGCTGAGCGGGGCATGGACGAGGCGCAGTATGCCTTTCTGGAAGGGCTGCTGTCCCGGGTTATCTTTGGCGGAGATGGGCAGGCCATAGTGTCTCTGCGTCGGAACCCCGCCTTTGCCAAAGTGGATGGCGTCTGTCTGCTAAACTTGGACACCAATGCCACCCACATCCAGTTTAAGGAGGCGCTGCGGCCGCTGAACCGCTACTGTTACGCCGCCCATAACCAAAAAAATACCGTACTGGTACTGCCCACCCCCAACCGGATAGACAACATTGTAGCTCGTCTGCGGGATAGCCTTTCAGCCTACGGGGGTGTGTGGTGCAGCTTTGTTTGCAGCCGGACAAAAACACCCTTTGACCAGCTGCGCGCACAGTGGGTGCTTACAGAGGAGTACAAGCAATATTTCTTTTATCTGCCTGGAAGCGACTGCGTGGATGTGGATTCTTTTGTCCGGTATGAATTTGGGGGACAGGCATCAACGGTGCTGGCACAGCTGCGGAACACCCCTGCCGGACCGGGCTTACAAAAGCTGCGTGAGATTACTGAAGTGTATCTGGCGGAGGCGGAGCGCCAAAAGCTCCGGCCCGCGCTGGTTACCGAGCACGCCATTGATATTGCGCTGTATCTGGCGGCGCAGTACCCTGCCGGAGTGCCCCAGCCCGGCAAACCACAGCTAATGGACCAGGTGCTATCCGCACGGAACATCGCGGCGGTGGGGCAGTTGCTCCGGAGTCTTTTAGATGGGCTGGAAAACCAAAGTGCCTCTCCCGGTGATGACAAGAATGACCAGTTGGTGGCTAGCGTGCTGGTGCGCATTAACAGGGACTTCGCCGCCAACATTACCGCAGATAGTCTGGCGCGGGAGGTCTTTCTTTCTCCCAACTACCTGCGCAGTATCTTTAAAGAAAAAACCGGAACCACCATACATGACTGCATCACCCGACGCCGGATGGAAAAAGCCGCCGAGCTGCTTGGTACCCGCAAGTACAAGGTCAAGGAAATTAGTCGGATGGTGGGTTATGACAGTGAATCTTATTTTTGTGCCGCCTTCCTAAAGTATTACCACACCACCCCCAGTAGCTACAAAAACCGGAATTTGGTTTAGGGGGTGCGAGATGAAGAAGATATTTAACGCGCTCCTAAACCTGCAAATCCGCTGGAAGCTGTTTATCTGTTACCTCTTTGCAGCCATTCTGCCGCTAACGCTGGTAATTGGGATTACCTTTTACCAAACCCAAAACCTATTGCGTACCCAAAGCTACGATAACATGTGCGGCAACCTGCGCCAGATTAACAATAACATTACTGAAAGCTTAGGCAGTTACTACCACATCATCGACATCATCACCGTCAACAAGTACATTGAGGACTATCTGGCCATTGATTACAGTAACACCGGCTACGAGGATATGTATTTTTTTATCGACAGCTTCCTCAAGTCCATTATGCTGACCAATCCATACATCGACAACATCACCATCTTTTCCGAAAATCTGACTCTGCCAGAGGATAATTATTATTTTCATCTGGTCAATCCGAAGGGCACGGATGCCCAACCGGGATGGTACCAAAGAATGCGGAACACCCGGGGGGAGACCCTATATGGCGGGTATCGTGACAAAAGCGGGGACGGCTCTTTTTCTATTGTGCGAAATATGACTTGGCATAATCCGGCTGTTCCTACCGCCATTCTGTCCATGCAGATTAGCGAGCGTCAGATTAAGGTAGGTATTGATAAGCTGGGCAGCAGCGGCAGTTATTATATTGTCGACCCGGACGGCATCATCATCTTTGCCACCGATACTGCGCTTTCCGGCACCAACATTTCCAACAGGCTGGATACCTCTATGTTAGCAGACCTGCGCCAACAAACCGCAATTCTGGAGGGTGAGCGATGCATTATTACCTCGTTGGGAATGGAAAACGGCTGGAGAACCATTGCCACCATGCCGGAGCACAAGTTTTTTGAGGCTGCCCGGCAATCTGCGGCTACGGTACTGGTCATATTTTTATTTTTTTCTGCGTTTGCAATGGGGCTCATTTATCTGGTGTCCTATGCGCTATCCCAAAAGGCTAAGGAGCTTACTTGGGCAGTCAATGAAATGAGGGCGGGTAATCTGGGCGTTTCTATCCCTATTACCACAGATGACGAGATTGGCCAGCTGACGGCCGCCTTTAACGAAATGAGTGTTACCATCAAAAAGCTGGTAAACGAAGTGTATGAAAAAGAGCTTTCCCTAAAGCAATCGGAGCTGAACATGCTACAGGAGCAGGTGAGACCTCATTTCCTTTATAACGCGCTTTCCTCCATTTCCTCGCTGGCACTGCGTAACCAAGATGAGGAAACCTGCGAGATGGTTCATCTGCTGTCTGATTTTTACCGGATTTCGCTGAATCAAGGCAGATCCACGCTAACGCTGCGGGACGAGCTGGCGCTAACCAAGTGCTATATTGACATCCAAAAGGTGCGATTCAGGGACAAAATTTTGGTGGAATTTGCGGTGGATGAAAGCTTGTTGGACTGTCAGGTGCTTAAGCTGATTTTACAGCCGATTCTGGAAAACAGCATCAACCACGGGTTAGGCGAGCAGAATAAGGTGCTGACCATCCGGGTGACCGTTGCTGGGCAGGACAACTACATAAGGATGGTGGTAGAGGACAACGGACAGGGTATCGACCCGGAAACACTGCTTGCGCTGCGCAAGGATCTTTCTGACCGGAGGGAGGGCTTCGGGCTTAAGAACGTCAACGTGCGGATTAAGCTGTCCTACAGCGACAGCTACGGGCTATGGGTAGACAGTAGCCTAGGGGAGGGCACCCGCGTTACCATAACGGTTCCCAAGGAGTAGCGTGCCAGGAACAGGCGGAAAGCACCGATGTCAAATGAGGCATCGGTGCTTTTTATTATAAATCGTAGGATTTTAATATTTTTTTATTTGCAGGAGAAGAAGGTTCGTCGCTTCCCGCTATTTTTATGTAAAAGTTAGGATTGAAGTGTGGTTAATTAAGATATAAAATTTAATCATTAAATAAATTAACTATGCAAGATGCCGGGAAGAAAGGAGAAGATTAGATGGAGGCAATCAAACAGTTGGGCCACAACAAAACGCTAAAGAAGGCTTGGGATCAGCGGTATCTGTTCCTGTTGCTGCTGCCCGCTGTCGTTTGGGTCATTGTCATCTGCTATGGACCCATGGTGGGGCTGTACATGTCCTTTGTCAACTACATCCCCCGGGGTAAGCCATTTTTGCAGGAACTGTTCGGCTCCCAGTTCGTAGGGTTGGATTGGTTTAAATACTTCTTCTCCACCTCCGATTTTTGGCCGCTGATGCGCAACACGCTGGGAATGAGCCTCTTAACCATCGCCATGTCGTTCCCAATGCCTATTCTTCTGGCGCTGGCACTGAATGAGGTCACTAGCCGTCTGCGGTTTAAAAAGTTTGTCCAGACCGCTTCCTATCTGCCTTACTTCATCTCCTGGGTCATTGCCGCCAATATCTTTATTACTATGCTGGCAGGCAACGGGTTTGTCAATAACATTCTAATGGGGCTGAACCTTACCACCGAACCCATCTACTTTTTCCAGGAGGGCAAATACTTTTGGTGGATTATTGCAATTTCCAATACATGGAAGATTACGGGATACAATGCCATTATCTATCTGGCAGCCATCTCCGGCATTGACCAGCAGCAGTATGAGGCGGCAGATATTGACGGAGCTACCCGGCTACAAAAAATTTGGTATATCACGCTGCCGGCCCTTAAGCCCACCATCATCATTCTGCTGATTTTAGCCATTGGCAACCTGCTAAACGCCGGGTTTGAGCAACAACTCATTATGCAGAACGACTCGATTATGGAGTATGCCGACGTCATTGACACCTACGTCTACCGCTACGGTTTACGCAAGGGGGAATTCTCCTACGCCTCCGCCGTGGGAATGTTCAAATCTACCATCTCGTTTGTGCTGCTGGCAGGCGCCAACTGGGTAACCAAAAAATGCGGTGAAGAATCACTTTTCTAAAAAAGCCGAAAGGAGAAACGGTATGTTTAAAAGAAACAGCCTTAGACGGCGCGGTACGCAGGATATCCTGCTGGACGTTTTTGTGTATCTTTTTTTGGTAGCGGTGGCGGTGGTAACCATCTACCCCTTTTGGAACATCTTTATTATCTCCATTAACGACCCAGTGGACGCCATCCGTGGTGAGCTCTACTTTCTGCCCCGCATCTTCAGTTTGCAAGCCTATAAAACGGTGTTCACTGACAAAAACTTTGTCAATTCTATCTACATTACCGTCATGCGCACCCTCATAGGCACCCCGTTGGCAGTGCTGGCCACCACCATGTTCGCCTACGCCATGTCCCGCAAGGATCTGCTTGGTCGCAAATTTCTCAATGTGGCGTTCATCTTTACCATGTACTTTGGCGGGGGCATTGTGCCATACTACATGATTTTAAAAAACATTGGCCTTATTAACAGCTTTTGGGTGTACATCTGGCCGAACATCATTAGCGTTTATAACATGATACTGGTGCGCAACTACATACAAAGCCTGCCGGGCGAGGTATTTGAATCTTCCAAGATTGACGGTGCAAACGACCTTGTCATCTTCTTCCGAATGGTCATTCCCCTCTGCAAGCCAATTATTATGACGGTGGCGCTCTTTGTGGCAATCATGCACTGGAACTCATGGTTCGATTCCCACATCTATACCTCATCGCAGGATTTAAAGACCCTGCAAGCGGTCATCTACCAGATGCTGACCAAGTATGACACCAATATGATGACCTCCGCCGCCGCCCGAATGTCCGACGCCGCCAACAAAAACGTCATTACGCCCGACAGCATCCGAATGGCCTCCACCATGATTTCTACCATCCCCATTATGCTGCTGTATCCCTTTGTGCAAAAGTACTTTGTGAAGGGCATTATGCTGGGCGCAGTTAAGGACTAAGTTTGTACCAAAGCATAGGGAATATGCTGATAATAAAAGGAGGAAAATTATGAAAAAGCTACTGAGTATTGCTCTTGCAGCTACCATGACAGCCACCATGTTCACCGGTTGCGGCGGTAGTGCGGCTGCCCCGGCCCCCAGCACCGCCCCAGCGGCTCCTGCGGGCTCTGCGGCTCCAGCTGACCCAGCTACCCCTGCCACCCCCGTCGCCAAGGAACCCATCACCTTTACCTTTTTTGACAAAAATACAGGCGACCCCTGGGATGACCCGATTGCGGCGGAGGTTACCAAGCGTACCGGCGTTACACTGGAAATCCAGCAGCCATCCGGCGACCCAGCAGAAAAACTGAACATCATGCTGGCGGCGGGCGACTACCCCGACTTTGTGCTCATGGATCGTTCCAGTGACATTGTCAACAAATACATCGAAGCGGGCGCGCTGGTGGATTTAACCCCGTACATTGAAAAATCCGGCAAGGATATTCAGAACATGTATGGCGATGTACTTACCAAAACCCGTTACACCGACGGACACAACTACTATCTTTCCAACTGGTACGGCAAGGATCCTGATGCAGTCAATGGCTTTTTGGTTCGCTATGACCTACTGAAGGAAGTGGCCCCCGACAAGGTAAACGACCACACCCCATTTACCGAGGACGAGTTTGTAGATACCCTGAAGAAAATGAAGGAAAAGTACCCCACCCTGGGTGGTAAGGAAACCGTTCCCCTGACCTTCTGGGGCGATAATCAGGACAGCTACATGGGACAACTCCGTGGCATGTACGGTATTAAAACCTACTATGAAAAAGACGGCAAGCTGGGTATGGATGTACGCGACCCCAACTACAAAAATGCACTTGCCTTTGCAAACCGCCTATACCGCGAAGGCCTGCTGGAAAAAGAGTGGGTCGTTAACAAGCGTGAACTCTGGCTCCAGAAGCTTTCTGGCGGAAACGTGCTGGCAACCACCTCCGCCTACTGGGAACCCGCCGACGCAAACACCATCCTGATGGCCGACAAGGGCGAGCAGGGCCAGATGGTGGGTTACAAGGTAGTGGGCAACGGCGTTGACCCCGACAAGACAACACTGGGCGGGCGCAGCTCGTTAGGTTGGGACGCCATTGCCATGACCAAAAACTGTAAGGACCCCGAGCGCGGCTTTGAATTTATGAACTATCTGGCCAGCGAAGAAGGTCAGGAGCTGCTGCTGTGGGGCATGGAAGGCAAGGACTGGGATATGGTAAATGGCAAGCGCACCCCCAAGCCCGAGCTGTTGGATTCCTTTAAGAACGACTGGACCAAGACCAAGCAGGAAACCGGTGTGCGTCACTGGATTTGGTTTGTCAAAAACGGCGCTGCTCCCGATGGCCAGCCCTATGACATGGCAGCCAAGTACCGCATTGAGTTCCAGCAGTCCGAGACGAACAAAAACCTCACCAACACCTATTGGGACATGGCAGATCTTGATAGCTTGACGCCTTCCAGCGGCACCCCGGAATCGCTGAAATATCAGAAGCTGGACGACATTAAAAAGCAGGCCATCCCAAAGATTATCAATTGCGGTTCCCCAGCCGAGTTCGATACGTTGTTTGCCAAGATGATTTCCGACATGGAAACCGCGGGCATGGCTGATGTGGAAGCCGTTATCAACCAGAATTACGCTAGCCGTCAGACCCTGTGGGGCAAGTAAAATAACAGGACAAAAGGCAACCACACGGTTGTCTTTTGTCCGTCCGGAGGATTACCATGAAACTACACTATCTGGGTACCGGGGCTGCTGAGGGTTGGCCTGCGGTTTTTTGCGACTGTCCAGCTTGCAGGCGCGCCCGGGAGTTGGGTGGAAAAAACATCCGCACCCGTGCACAAATTCTTATTGACGATGAACTGCTGATTGATTTGGGACCAGATACCTTTGCCCACGCGGCTATGTATGGGCTGGATTTGGGGGCGGTGCCCCATGTACTGGTCACCCATTCTCACAGCGACCATTTTTACCCGGAGGACTTGGTGTTCCGCGCTGAGCCCTATGGGCACAATGCTGGCAGGCAGCCCATGACACTGTACGGCAACCGAAAGGTGGGGCAGCTGCTGGATTATTCCCGGTCGATATACGATGATACCGGCTGTCTGAATAACTGCCTTGCCTTTGCGGAGGTTACGGCATTTACATCCTTTACCGCCGGCAGCTTTTTTGTGGTTCCGCTTCCCGCTGTACATGATGCTTCCGAGGACTGTCTGCTGTACGAAATTACCTCCCTACGGGACGGAAAAAGAATATTATACGCCAATGATACCGCCATGCTGCCGGAAGCGGATTTTGACTATCTGGCGGGACGGCGGCTAGATTTGGTAAGCCTAGACTGCACCATGGGGGGCGAAGCCTCCTGCTCCAGCCATATGTCGCTAGCCGATTGCGTCCGGGTAAGAGAACGGCTGCTTGCGCAGGGTAGCGCCGACGAAAACACCATCTTTGTCATCACTCACTTTTCCCACAACGGAAAGCTACTACATGACGAGTTGTGTACGGCTGCCAGTGCCCACGGACTTTTGACCGCCTTTGACGGCCTAAGGCGGGAGCTGTAGAACCAGCATGAGAAACAATATGAATTCTTTTGCACGGCTAGAGAACCCAAAAACCGGTGGGCGGCTGTTCCTGCTTTGCTGGATAATGTACGCAGTCTCCTACCTTGGCCGCTACAACTACTCCGGTGTGATGAACGAAATGATTGGCGGTGGTCTGCTGACTACCACGGCGGCAGGAACTGTTGCTACCGCCTACTTTGCCCTGTACGGCGTGGGGCAGCTAGTGCATGGTGTAGCGGGCCAACGACTTTCGCCCTTTTGGATGATGCTGACGGGAACGTCGTCGGCAGGCTGTGCCAATCTGCTGATGCCGCTGTGTGGTGATTGGCGATTAGCGGCGCTCTGCTGGGGAGCCAACGGCTTTGCACAGGCTATGGTATGGCCCGCCACTATCCGTATTATTGCGGATATTTTGCCGGAAGCGCAAAAGGAAAAGGCTTGCGTCCACATCTGTTCCAGCGTGACGGCGGGTACATTGGGAGCCTATGCCCTTACAGTGGTTTGCCTGCGGCGTTTAAACTGGCAGGCAGCGTTTACCCTGGCGGGCGTGTTCATGCTGGTTGCCGGAGCAGTGTGGCTTTGGTTGGCCTATCCCATTGGGAGGACACTGGCCTGCCCGATTGCCAAGCCCAAAACTTCCGTGGCGGATGGTGATGGGGTGGGACTAAAAACGCGGCTGGCCCCTTTGGCAGCCTCCGGGGCAGCGGTGCTGCTGCTGCCCATTCTAACCCATGGTATGCTGCGGGACGGCATTACTACCTGGCTTCCAGTCTGCCTAACCAGCCAGTTTGGCGTTGCCACCGACCGCGCGGTTGTTGTTACCATGCTGTTGCCAATTATCAATCTTTCCGGTGCTTATTTGGCAGATTGGCTAAACCGGAGGCTGAAAAATGAGGCATACACAGCGGGTGTTTTATTTTGCTGTGCGGTGGCGGCAGTTTTGGGATTGCTTTGGCTTCCACATTCCGGTGTCCTGGGTACAGTACTTCTTTTTTCGGCCGTTACCACTGCCATGTGCGGCATCAATACGATGTTGGTCACCCTGCTTCCGGTGAAGCTAGGACAAAACGGCGACAGTACCCTCTATTCCGGCATCTTCAATTCGGCAGCCTACCTTGGCGGCGCATTTTCCTCGTTGGCGGTTGCCGCAGTGCTGGCTTTTGGCAGCTGGAATGAGGTGAATCTGTTGTGGTGCGCGGTAGGCTCTATTAGCGCAGTGCTCTGTTTTATTTGCGTCAAGCCATTGGCACAGTTTATAGGGAAAGGACAATAGCAATGATTACTGTAAAAGATTACGTTTTTCAGTTAAGCACCGCAGAAATCTCCTATATCTTCCGGGTGCTGCCCACCGGACAGTTGGAGCAGCTTTACTACGGACGTAGGCTGACCGACGGTAGCAGCAGTGCCTTGTGGGAACACCACGCCCAGGGTTTTGGCAATACTGTGGCCTACAGCCAGCAGGACACCACCCTCTGCATGGATTTGCTTTGCATGGAATTTTCCGGGGTAGGCAAGGGGGACTTTCGGGAGCCCATGCTGGAGCTAACGCAGGAGAATGGTTGTGTGGTCACCGACTTCCGCTGCCGAGCGCACCGGGTTTATGCTGGAAAAGCGGAAATTCCGGGTATGCCCAGCGCACACGGCGACTGCGATACATTGGAAATGACACTGGATGATCCGGTGAGTGGGGCCAGTGTCATCCTATTTTATCATGTCTTTTCTGACTGTGATATCATCACCCGACACATGGCGGTAACGGCGGGGGAGAAGCCCCTAGTCCTGCACCGCACCATGAGCTTTCAGCTGGATTTGCCGGAAAGCGGCTACAGTCTGACCAGCTTCCACGGTGCATGGGCGCGGGAGATGCAGCCCGCCAACATCCGGCTGGTTCCCGGACGGTACCAGAGTGATTCCAAAACCGGAACCAGCAGCAACCAGAGTAATCCATTTTTTATGGTGGAAACTCCCGGCTGTACCGAAGCGCAGGGCGGCTGTTACGGCTTTAACTTGGTCTACAGCGGAAACCACTGTGAAATTGCAGAGGTAAATGCCTTTGGACGCACCCGTCTGCTTTCCGGCATTAGCCCGTTCTGCTTCCAGCATTCTCTGGCTGTGGGAGAGCGGTTTGATACCCCAGAGGCGGTGCTGACCTATTCCCCTGCCGGGCGGGCCGGGGTCAGCCGGAATATGCACCACTTTGTGCGGGAGCATATTGTGCGCGGGGTGTGGCAATACCGCCGCCGTCCGGTGCTGGTGAACAGCTGGGAGGCCAGTTATTTTGACATTAGCGAAGATAAGCTGGTGGCGCAGGCCAAGGCAGCCAAGGCACTGGGGGCCGAGCTATACGTGGTGGATGATGGCTGGTTTGGTCGCCGGGACGACGATACCTCCTCGCTAGGGGACTGGGTTGAAAACCCGAAGAAAATACCCAGCGGCCTACAGGGGCTGGCACAAAAATTTGCGGAGATTCCAATGGCTATGGGCTTGTGGATTGAGCCAGAGATGGTAAACCCGGATAGCGACCTGTACAGGAAGCACCCGGATTGGGCACTGGCGGTATCCGGCACCCACCCATCCATGGGCCGTAATCAACTGGTGCTGGATCTTTCCCGGGATGAGGTGTGCGACTACATAATAGCGCGGATAGTTGCCCTAATTGGAAGCGCCGGCATTGCCTACGTCAAGTGGGACATGAACCGTTGTCTTTCGGACATCTGCTCGGGGGAAGAAAGCCACAACAGCGACTTTTACCACCGCTATACGCTGGGCTATTATAAAATTGCCAAAGCTATCACCTGCAGCTTCCCCAAGGTGCTGTTTGAGGGCTGCTCCGGCGGTGGCAATCGGTTTGATTTAGGTATTCTCTGCGATATGCCCCAGATTTGGATAACCGACAACACCGATGCCCACTGCCGTGTGGCAATTCAGACCGGGGCGGGCTACGGTTACCCCCAGTCGGTAATGGGCGCGCACGTTTCAGCCTGTCCCAACCACCAGACCGGCCGGGTAACCCCGTTGGCCACCCGGTTTGCTGTGGCTGCCTTTGGCCTCTTGGGCTACGAGTTGGACGTGACCAAGTTGGGCGGGGAAGAGTCAGTCGCCATCCGGGAGCAGATTGCGTTTTATAAGGAGTACGGCGAGCTGCTGCAATTTGGCAATAGCAGACGGCTGGAATTTTCAAACGATAACTACACCGGTTGGATAGTGATTTCCCACGACCAGAAGGAGGCTATAGCATTGCTGTACCAGCGGTGTTACCTACCCAACCAGCCTAGCCCCATTCTGCGGCTCCCGGGGCTTTTGCCGGAACAGCGATACACAGTGCGGGAGCTTGCCCCAAATGGGCAGCAGTGCGTGGCAAACGGAGACCTGCTAGCCTATGCCGGAATGCGACTGAACCGCATTGCCCCAGCAGCGGGGCAGGGGGAAGGTCTGCTGGTACTGCCGGACTTTGGGGCAGCGCTATATCACATTCAGGTCAGTAGAGAATGACTGCCTTTAACAATGCTCAAAGGTAGTCGGTTCGATTCCAATCATCTTTACCCTAAACAAAAACTCACAAGCCAAAAGGCTTGTGAGTTTTTGTGATATCATACCCTGACAACCTGAAGTTGGACACTTGAAAATAAACGGAGCTTTAATGGCAGTGATTA
>JAVXNK010000016.1:11885-16903 GCA_036645835.1 Angelakisella sp.
AGAGTAACACCATCCTTGAAGATTGCTATCTCGCGGTATCCCTCCTTTTCTGCCTTGGTCAGGACAGTGCCGCTTGCAAGCTTGGTTACATAAGCTAGCAGTCGGTTTGCGGTGCTTTCCACGCTCTCGCCCTCGGCAACAGTACCGGCATTAAAGTCTATCCAGTTGTTTTTCTTTTCTGCAAGGGCTGTGTTGCTGGCAAGCTTTGCGGTGGGCACAGGCGCGCCAAAGGGGGTACCCCGTCCTGTAGTAAACAGTATCAGGTGTGCGCCTGCCGCAGTCAGGGCTGTAGCACTTACCAGGTCATTACCCGGACCGCATAACAGGTTAAGCCCTGCTGCCTCAATCTGACCGCCATATTGGATGATTCCCGTTACCGGCGCCCTGCCACCTTTTTGCACACACCCCAGTGACTTGTCCTCCAGAGTTGAGATACCTCCCTGCTTATTGCCGGGACTGGGGTTTTCATACACCACCTGTCCATGCTCCACAAAGTATTGCTTAAAGGTATGTAGCATATTTGCTGCCTTGTCAAACACCTCGCGGGAGGCGCAGCGGCCGAGTAGAAGCTGCTCGGCACCGAACATTTCGGGAATCTCGGTAAGTATGGCAGAACCGCCATGGGCTACCAGTAAATCGCTGAATGTACCTACAACAGGGTTTGCGGTAATGCCGGAAAGCCCGTCACTACCGCCGCACTTCATACCTACCACAAGCTTTGAAAGTGGTATAGACTGCCTTTTAAATCCTGCTGCATAGTTCATAAGTGTTTTGAGTAGTTCGCCGCCAACATGTAGTTCATCCTCACACTCCTGACACACCATAAACCGTACCCGGTCGTTGTCCCAGCTGCCTAGCTCCTGTTTAAAGCTATCAAGGCTGTTGTTTTCACACCCCAAAGACACCACCAATACGGCAGCAGCATTGGGATGGTTTACCAGTGCGGACAGTAGCCTGCGTGTTTGTGCGTGGTCGTCGCCCATCTGGCTACATCCGTATGGATGCTCAAAGGCATATATGCCATCCACACCTGCGGGACGATGTTCGTGTGCAGTACACGCCAGCGCCCTGCACACGCCGTTTACACAACCCACAGTGGGTATCAACCACACTTCGTTGCGTATTGCCGCACGCCCATCGGTACGCAAAAAGCCGTCAAAAAATCCCGGCTCTACCGCAGGCAGAGAAAGGCTGACAGGGATGTAGCTGTAGTCTGTCTCTTGGTTCAGTCCGGTTCTGATGTTATGTGTGTGCACCCATTCGCCCGGAGCGATGTCGCAGCTTGCGTACCCTATGGGGTAGCCGTACTTAATAACGGGCTGCCCCTTTGCTATTGCGTTCAGCGCTATTTTATGCCCTTGGGGTATATCCTGTAATGCGGTTACACCCACCGATAGATTATCCCGCGTAGTCACAGGCTCCAGTGCAACCGCCACATTGTCCGCCTGGTTTATCCGTATGCAGTTCATTGTAAGCACCATCCTTAAATGACAGTTTTCAGCGTCTCGTACATTCCCGTTGCCCTTATCTCGGACAGATATCCTTCAACCGCTTCGGCAAAGCCGTTGATAGTAGTCAAATCCTCACCCCACAGCTTAACGTTTGACAGGATTAGTGGTACTAGCTGTGCGGTCGGGTCGTTTTTGTGTTCGCGGAATAAATCCAGTACAAAGACGTCATCTGATATCTCATAACAGTCATCACCACGTTTGTTGCCGCAGTATAGCTCTATATACGCCGCCATGCTCAGGGTAAGGCAGCGGGGCAATCTTCCAAATTTGGAGATGTAACCCTTTAGGCTTGGCAGTACGCGCGCACGCCATTTACTGGTGGAATTAAACGCTATGGACAACAGTGCATGGTCAATAAATGGATTGCGAAAACGCTCCGACACCGACTGCGCAAAGCTTTCAAGCTCTTGGTAGGGGAGTGCAAGGGTTGGGATTATTTCCTCGAAAATTGCTTTGTCCATAAACGCCGCAATTACCCTGTCCTCCATGCAGCCACGCACAATATCTTGTCCCGAAAGGTATGCAGCAGGTACCATAGCAGTGTGTGCACCGTTCAGTATGCGCACCTTGCGTTGTTTGTATGGGGTGTGGTCAGCGGTTATTATTACGGGAAGCCCTGCTTTTTCAAAGGGAAGCTCGTCTTTTAAGCTATCGGGTGCCTCTATAACCCAAAAGCCAAAAACCTCAGCAGTAACCAGAAGATTGTCAATGTACCCATTGCTTTCATTAAGCGCTGCAGCTTCGGTACGGGGGTAGCCGGTGACAATGCGGTCCACCAGCGTCGAGCAAAAGATGTTTTCTTCCTCCACCCATCTTGCAAAGCCTGCATCCAGCGCCCACAGGCTGATATATGCGCGGACGCATCGGAGCAGCTCGGCGCCGTTGTTGTCAATAAGCTCGCAGCTCAGTATAACCAGTCCGCCAAGCCCGGCGGTGTACCGCTCATAAAGAAAGCGGGTAAGCTTTGCGGGAAATGCAGCAGGGGGAGCATCCTCAAAATGGCAGCCGTCATCAAAGACTATGCCTGCTTCGGTGGTATTGCTGATAATATAGCGCAGGGCGGAATTTCTTGCGCAGTCCAACAGCGCCTGATAGTCCTCGTAAGGGTTAAAACAGCGAGAAATACTACTGATGATACGCTTCTGCTCAACTTTTTCTCCGATTTCGAAGCCGCGTAGATATAGGGTATACAGCCCCTGCTGGTCGTTTATTAGCTGTGAAAGCCCCTGTGCTATCGGCTGGCATACGACAATTTTGGAGTTGAAGCCGCACCTTTCATTTAGTAGATCTACAAAATAGTCACAAAAGGCGCGTAGAAAGTTTCCTTCTCCAAACTGAAGTATCCTTTCGGGGGCTTGTTCCAACAGATAGCCGGAGTATCCGTTTTCACACAAGGTATCATAGCTTAGCTTTTTCATATGTAATCTCCTTACTACAGCTTGAAGCCGAAAAAGCGGACGGCGTTATTGTAACATATATCTTGCACCATGCCGCCGAGCATTTTCATATCATTGATGTACTCGCCGCTTTCCACCCAGCTTCCCAGCAGATTGCAGAGTATCCGACGGAAATATTCATGACGGGTGTAGGAGAGGAAGCTGCGGCTGTCGGTAAGCATACCCACAAAGTTTGCAAGCACTCCGGTTGCGGCAAGGTCTGTCAGCTGCTTTTCCATTCCTTTTTTGTGGTCGTTAAACCACCACGCGCTGCCCAGCTGAACCTTGCTCGCTATGCCTACCTCGTTCTGAAAGCAACCTGCAATGGCAGCTATGGCATCATTATCGTTTTGGTTCAAAGAATAGAGAATTGTACGGGGGAGACTGTCCGACTGTTCCATGGCGTCCAGTAGCAGCGCTAGTTTGTCAACATTGTTGCGGCTGCCCACAGCGTCAAAACCAACGTCGGGACCCATACGGGTATAAAGCCGTGTGGAATTGTTGCGAATACAGCCAAAGTGCAGCTGCATGACCCACCCATATCGCCGATACTGTTTTGCCATTGACAGCAACAGCGCGGTTTTTAGCTTGTCGCCATCCTCCTCACACACAGGTGCAACCAACGCCCGCCGCAGTATGGAGTCCAGTTCGTGGGGGGGAGCGGGGCTAAATATACAGCGTTCCAGTGCGTGGTCGCTGGCACGGCAGCCATGCGCTTCAAAAAAGTCAATACGGCTGTCAAGCGCGCATCTTAGAGCGTCAAAACTGTCTATGGTGCAGCCGCAGACCTGTTCAAGCTTTGCAATGTATTCAGCAAAGCCGGGTTTGTCAGCGTTCATTGCCTTGTCCGGACGAAAAGCGGGTAGAACCTTTACACAGCACGTGGCATCACACGCAAGCTGTTCATGTGCGCACAGGTCATCTAGCGGGTCGTCAGTGGTACAGATAAGCCGTACATTGCTCTGCTCTATAATACCGCGCACACTCATATCCGGTGTAGCAAGGCGCTTGTTGCATCGGCTGTAAATCTCTTTTGCCGTACTTTCATCAAGCACCCCATCCTCCCCGAAGTAACGCTTAAGCTCAAGGTAAGTCCAGTGGTAAAGCGGGTTTCCCGCAAGCCTTGGCAGGGTTTGCGCCCAGTGTGCAAAAACGGTATAGGGGTCATTGGCTATACAGCCGGTTATCTCACTTTCCGGTACGCCGCAGGCACGCATGGTGCGCCATTTGTAGTGGTCGCCGCCCAACCACAGCTCGGTGATGTTGCTATATTGTTTGTCTGTGGCAATGTCAGTGGGGTTTATGTGGCAGTGGTAGTCTACAATCGGCATCTTTTCGGCGTAGTCGTGGTATAGGGTGCGTGAAGTGGCAGTTTCCAGAAGAAAATCCTCGTCCATAAAAGTACGCATATATTCTGTCCTTCCCATATGTATTTTTGGAGTTTTATGATATTATGATTTTATGGTGGATATACTTGGAAATACCCTTGCCAAAGGTAGGTACTCTGGTATATAGAAAGGCCACGCTTTTGATATCATAATAGTATGTTTTTTATGACTGTACAACACAGCTGGGCACATTGAGCAGGAAATAGATGATTACACATCAAAACCGCAAAAAAAGCATAATTTGCGCTTCAGGTAATTACCTGTATGATATATAAGAGAAAAGAGCTGATTGCAGGGAAAAATATACTGAATACAGGCACGCTGCGATTTTATATAGCAATTAGGTTGCGATAAAAATCGACAATTGTGTACGCTATATACAGAATATTACCTATAAAACAAAGGTATTATGCACAAATGGTATATTTGCAAGCCTGCAAATAGCGCAAGATATGCACGACTTTATATGACCATGACAGTATAACGGCTTTTTTTATTCTTAACGGTTTGCTAGAATGTAGACATCCGGAAACCCAGAGGGGAAAATCTTAAATTACTTTTAGGAGGATGAACATGAAGAAGCTACTTGCATCTATACTGGCAATCACGCTTTCAATCGGCCTAATGGCAGGCTGCGGCGCCCCCACTGCAACACCCTCGGCTCCTGCTCCAGAAGTATCCAC
>JAVXNK010000016.1:17003-43765 GCA_036645835.1 Angelakisella sp.
CAGCACCTGCCCCGGTGGCTCCCGCGGCAGAGCCTGTAGAATTGTCAATTTCGTGGTGGGGCGGTGACGCTAGGCACGAAGCCACCCAGAAGGGCATTGATGCTTTCTCCAAAAAGTATCCTAACATTACGGTAAAGACAAACTATGCAGCATGGACCGGCTGGGAGGATGTTATGTCCACTGCACTCTATGCAGGCACCGCACAGGATGTAAACCAGGTAAACTGGAACTGGCTCTTTAACTATGACGAAGGCAGCAAGGGCAAAACCTTTGTAGACCTTAACACCATGTCGGATTACATAGATCTTACACAGTTTGACAAGAATGCGTTGGCGCAGTGCACCATTGACGGCAGGCTGACTGCTATCCCAGTTTCGATGACAGGACGTATCTTTTACTGGAATGACGCTACCTTTAAAAAGGCGGGTCTCTCGGTTCCCAAAACCTATGATGAGCTGATAGCAGCAGGCGAAGTATTTAAGACCAAGCTTGGCGATGACTACTACCCAATGGTAATGGGCGAGTACGACCGTATGATATTTATGGTATGGGCACTGGAGTGCAAGTATGGTAAGGACTGGGTTGTTGACGGCAAGCTGAACTACACACAGGCGGAGATAGAGGAAGGCTTCCAGATGTTCCTTGATATGGAAAAGGCGCATGTTATCCCCACCATAAAGACACTGGCGGGCGACGGTGCTGAATCTTTGGACAAAAACCCCAAGTGGATGGAAGGCAAGTATGCCGGTATCTTTGAATGGGACAGCTCTGCGACAAAATTCCAGAAGGCACAGAGCGAAGGCCAGAGCATGATCGTCGGCGACTATCTGACAGGCTTTGGACCCAACAAGGGCGGTTTTACCAAGGTTTCGTTGGCATTTGCAATATCCGAAAGTGCCAAGAATAAGCCGGAAGCTGCACAGCTTATCGACTTTCTGCTCAATGACGAGGAAGGCATAAAGATACTCAACAGCCAGCGCGGCATTCCGCTTTCCAAAAAGGCTCTAAAAATCTGTTCCGACGAGAAGCTGCTTGAGCCACTGGTTACTGAAGCTAATATAAAGGTTATGGAATGGTGTGGAAATAAGCTTGACCCAACCTTTGAGGATGCCAAGCTGAAGGCTCTGAACACAGGTGTTTACTATGATGCCATGGCAGGTCTGTCCTATGGTGACTACTCCAAGGCTGAGGCGGCAAAGGTGCTTATAGACGGCATCGGCGGAGTGCTGAAGGGCTAAGCTGAATACACAAAGCGGGGACAGACAGCGAAAAGCCGTTGTCTGTCCCTTTGCAAAAACAATATGGATAAAGGGGGAAACCCAAATGTCAACGCCAACCCTTTCAGGGGTCGCTGTCCAGGCTGTGCCTAAAAAGAAAAGCCCGCTGTTGCGTGCTATTTCTCACAACAAGGGACTATTATACATAACTCCATGGTTAATAGGCTTTATGGTGTTCAAGTTGTACCCATTTGCATCCTCGTTGGTTTATAGCTTTTCGGACTTTAACCTGTTTAAGGGGATAAGTGAATGGGGCCTTATGAACTATGAGGCTGCGTTTACAACCAAAAAGATAGTTACGGCACTTATCACTACCTTTAAGTACGCCTTTTTGACAGTGCCGCTCAAGTTGGCTTTTGCCCTCTTTATCGCGTATATACTCAACTTCAAGCTAAAGGGAGTCAACCTGTTCAGAACCGCCTACTACATACCCTCCATACTGGGTGGAAGCGTTGCTATAGCGGTGCTATGGAAGGCGCTTTTTCGTGATGAGGGTCTTATAAATACCGTACTTGGCATTTTTGGCATAGCGGGTGTGTCGTGGTTGTCCGACCCTAACTACGCACTCTTTATTATCTGTCTGCTGCGTGTGTGGCAGTTCGGATCCGCAATGGTTATCTTTTTGGCGGCACTCAAGGGCGTTCCAGAGGATCTTTATGAGGCAGCAACCATCGACGGTGCGGGCAAGTGGAAGCAGTTTTTTGCCGTTACCGTACCGCTTATAACTCCGGTTATCTTCTACAACCTCATTACACAGCTCTGTCAGGCATTTCAGGAGTTTAACGGCCCGTATATCATTACACAAGGCGGTCCCAGAAACTCCACCACCCTTATTGCGCTACTTGTTTACAATTTCGGCTTTAAGGAAAACGACATGGGCATGGCAAGTGCGCTGGCGTGGATCATGTTTCTGATTGTAATGACGTTTACGGCCATTTCATTTATAAGCCAAAAGTATTGGGTATATTACGGCGACGAAGGGAAGTAAGTAGATATGGGAGTACAGACACAGAAAAAAGTATCGACTTTCCTAAAGTATGCGGTGCTTATCCTTGTCGGATTCATTATGATATATCCGCTGCTTTGGATGATTTCAGCTACCTTTAAATCAAACAACGAAATATTCTCCGGAATAGGGCTTATACCGAAAAACCCTACTTTTGACGGCTATCGGGATGCTATGAACAACTACGGTGGAGATATTGATATTTTTCGCTCGATGCTGAACACCTACAGCTATGTTTTGCCCAGAGTGCTGTTTACGGTGGTGTCCTCCTGCATTACGGCGTATGGCTTCGGGCGGTTCAACTTTAGGGGCAAACCGATTATCTTTGCGGTGCTTATGAGCACATTGTTTCTGCCCCAGGTAGTGCTGAATGTGCCGCAATACCTGATGTTTAACAAGTTTGGCTGGATTGACTCTCCGCATTATCTTGCACTGATAGTGCCCACCCTGTTTGCTGTGGACACCTACTTTGTGTTTATGCTTATTCAGTTTATGCGTAATATCCCCCGGGAGCTGGACGAAGCGGCAGAAATAGATGGCTGCAACTCGTTCCAGACACTTGTCAGAATAATTGCGCCCATGCTGCGTCCTGCCCTCGTTTCCTGTGCGCTTTTCCAGTTTATGTGGTCAACCAATGACTTTATGGGGCCTTTGCTTTATGTAAATACCCCCGCCAAATACCCAGCGGCAATATTTGTAAAGCTGTCGATGGATGCGGACAACGGTTTTTCATGGAACCGTGTCCTTGCGGTATCACTTATCTCCATCATCCCGTCGCTGATAGTGTTCTTTGCAGCGCAGAAGCAGTTTGTGGATGGAATAAGTGCAGGCGGCATAAAGGGATAATAAAGAAAGCTATCCGTAGACAATATAACCCATCTACGGATAGCTGAAGCGGTAAGATGCTGAAAAGCTACACTTCCTTTTTGGCAGTGTTATAGTATTTACGGTACTTCTGTGGCGATAGCCCGGTGCTATCACGGAAAACACGGCTGAAGTGTGCGGTGGTGGAAAACCCAATGCTTTCGGCAATCTTACTAATGCCGGTGTGTCCGTTTTCTAACAAATTTTTGGCGGACATTACCCGTACGCTGTTGATGTACTCAACAATGCTGAGATTGGTAATGCGTTTGAAAAGCCGTGATAGATAGTATGGGCTGATGTAGAACTGAGCCGCAATATGGGTGAGGCTCAGCTCATCTCTGTAGTGGGTAGAAATATACTCCTGTATCTTTTCGATAGTCGGGTTAACAATTCTGCCATCCGAACCCTCTCTGTGCTGTTCTTCGGCGGTGTACTTGCCCAGATAGATTAGTAGGGCGGTCATCTGCAATTTGCGCAGAGCAAGTGCTTCGCTACCCTCGCTCTCGTTGCCATCCCACAGCTCATTTAGCAATGTTTCAATGATACGCTGTCTCTTTTGGAGAAGTGGAAGCACCACAATTCCTGATTCAAAGCATGCAAAAATATCTACATCGGGCATGGTTGCCTGTATGTCCAGCAAAAATTCACGGCTGAAGTTTACTACAAAACGGGTGTGTGGAGAATCGTCCACACTGCCGGTTTTATGGATGCTGTCATGGTTAATGATAACCACACTACCTGCGTTTACCAGATAGGCGCTGTCACCGATATAGTAGCGCCGAATGCCCTCTGACTGGAAGTATATCTCGTATTTTTTATGGAAGTGAAAGGTACGCATATTGTAGGCACAGTCGCGGTGTACTTTGTTAATGAAAAAATCGTAATGCGGGGAAAATACATACTCCTGCATGGAAAGCACTCCCTTCGCTTCTTGCTATAGCTATTCTAAAACAATTATACCAAAGACCGTGCTGCGTTGCAACATCACGGGGAAAGGATGGCAGTATGACACTTGAAAAGCTAAGAGTGTTTGCCCGAGCAGCTGCATTTGAAATAATAAGTGATAGCCGCTACTATTCGCCGTCGCCTTACCGTATGATACTCAACGGGGAAGAGCATGGCAGAGGAAATACCAATTTTGTTGCGCTCTTTTTACTTACGCCTTCTATGTATTACCGCCTATGCTTGGAGTTTGAAGATGGGCAGACGCTGTCCTGTGATTTTATTACCGACGCTGAGTCCATGTGTCTGAATATTACCAAGTTTGGTGCAGTAGGCGATGGCATTACCGATTGTACAGCAGCTATACAAGGGGCGATAGCCTGCTGCCCCTCGGGCGGCACAGTCTATATACCGCAGGGAAACTACCTTTGCTATCCGCTTTTTTTAAAGTCCCACATTACCGTTTATCTTGACCGTGGGGCCAGACTGATAGGGGGAGCAGAGCGCAAGCGTTACCCGGTGCTTCCGGGAATGCTGCAATGTGAGGGTGGGGAACGAAGCTACGGAAGCTGGGAAGGAAACCCGCTAGACAGCTTTGCTTCGCTAATAACTGCAATAGACTGTGTTAATGTGATAATAGCAGGCGAGGGTACCATTGACGGCAATGCGCAGGCAGGTGATTGGTGGTGGGAGCCCAAGCTGCGCCGCACAGCATGGAGACCGCGTACCCTGTTTTTCAACCGATGCCATGAGGTAACTGTGCTGGGAGTAACGGTATGCAACAGTCCTTCGTGGACCATACACCCGTACTACTGCCATGGCGTGGATATTTTGGGTATAGCCGTCAGTAATCCGGAGGATAGCCCAAATACCGATGGCTGTGACCCCGAATGCTGCACTGATGTGCGTATCATCGGCGCCCATTTTTCGGTAGGGGATGACTGTGTCTCCTTTAAAAGCGGCAAATATTATATGGGCCGTAACCACTTTCGACGTACCGAGCGGCTACTAGTACGAAACTGCCTGATGGACAAGGGACATGGGGCCGTGGTGCTAGGCAGTGAAATTTCCTGCGGCGTAGACGGCTTGTTGGTGGAAAAGTGCATTATGCAGAACACCGACAGGGGCCTGCGTGTAAAAACACGGCGAGGCAGGGGTTCTGCAAGCATCATAGACGGTATTGAGTTTCATAACATCACCATGGAAAATGTACAAACACCGTTTTCTGTCAACATGTTCTATTTCTGTGACCCGGATGGACACAGCGCCTATGTGGAAAGCAAAACACCGCTGCCGGTCGACCATCTTACTCCATCCATAGGCTCGCTCTACTGCCATAACATCACCTGTACCGGCTGCCACTACGCGGGCGCATTCCTGTACGGTCTGCCGGAAAGCCCCATAGGGTGTGTAACACTTGAAAATGTACGCATATCCTTCGACGAAAATGCGCGGGAAGGCATGCCAGCAATGCTTAATGGCATTGCACCCATGAAGCGTAGGGCAATAGACGCAATCAATGTTAAAAGGCTTGTACTGCGGGATGTAGTATTTGAAAATTATCTGGGTGAAAGCCTGAATCTTGTTGGAGTTGAGGAACTGATTACCGAGTAAACGGAGGATACCGCCATGAACGAACAGGAAACGCTGAAACGCCTGAGAGCATACATTGACCAGCTCCTAGATGCTTCAACACCGGAAAATCCCGCATGGAACATTGAAAGACAGCGCAGCGGCAAATCAAATAGTTGGAACTATATAGACGGCTGTATGATAACTGCGGTGCTTGCCCTTTATGAAATTACCGGGAATGAACGTTACATCAATTTTGCGGGTGGCTTTATGGATTACTTCGTAAACGCCGATGGCAGTATCAATGGGTATGACCCCAAGGAGTATAACCTTGACAATGTAAACCCCGCTAAAAATCTATTTGTGCTCTATGACTATACAGGGGCGGAATGTTACCTGCGTGCCATGGACACGGTGCGTGGGCAGCTTGAAACGACTCCCAGAACAAGCGCCGGCAACTTCTGGCATAAAAAGATTTATCCCAATCAGGTGTGGCTGGATGGGCTTTACATGGCACAACCATTTTATATGGCATATGAGCGGCGGTTTAATAACATGCGCGGTTGCCGGGATAGCTTTACACAGTTTGAAAATGTCGAACGGCTAATGCGCGACCATGCTACAGGACTATACTACCACGGCTATGATGAAAGCCGCCGGATGTACTGGGCGGATAGTGATACAGGGCTCAGTCGCTGCTTCTGGCTACGCTCGCTGGGTTGGCTTGTAATGGCTCTGGTAGATACGCTGGAGGTAATGGATGAACAGATGTACTACGAGTACCGCACCATGCAGCACTATCTGGCCGATCTTGTGGATGCTATACTGCCGTGGCAGCAGCCGGACGGAATGTTCTGTCAGCTTATCGACTGCCCACAGATGACAGAAAATTACGAGGAAACCAGCGGTACGGCAATAATAGCTTACGGGATAATTAAAGCTGTGCGGCTGGGGCTACTCCCGCCCAAATACCGTCCCTTCGGTGAACACGCCTTTTACGGCACTGCCCAAAAGTATCTTTCACAGGGTGCAGATGGTGCGTTACATCTGGGGGGTATCTGCTTGGTTGCGGGTTTGGGCGGGGACAGCCATAGGGACGGCAGCCCACAGTACTACCTTAGCGAGCCTGTTGTGGAAAACGAGGCTAAGGGAGTTGCCCCCATGCTGCTGTGCTGTACCGAACTGCTTCGTGATATGTCATTATAAACATCTGCCAGTGAAAGTGGGTGGACAGGGTTGATAGATAAAATAGGAGTACGTGCGCACGATTACGGCAAAGCTTCGCCCCGGAAGCTGTTTGCAGCAATATCCAATCACGGGTGGCAGAGCGTGCAGCTTGCCATTACTAAGGCCATAGCGGGTGTTAATAGTTACTACGATATCACTCTGGAGCTGGAAGAGCAGATAAAGGCGGAGCTTGCGGCAAGCGGACTTTCCCTCAGTGTGCTGGGTGCCTATGTCGAATTGGGCATAACGGATGAATCTATACGCCATGCCGAAGAGGAGAAGTTTATCTCCCAACTTGGCACAGCGGCAAGGCTGGGTGCTGGGTGTGTAGCAACCGAGACCACCGCACACAAAAAACAGCCAAATGCAACACAGGAGCAGGCGATGGAAGCGCTTCGCCGTTCGCTCTGTGCGATACTCCCACACGCACAATCACTGGGTGTAACAGTGGCGGTGGAGCCTGTCTGGTACCATACGCTGTCCGGTGCAGAGCTTGCGCACCAGCTGCTAAAGGACATGGCATGCAATAATCTGAAGATTGTACTTGATCCCATAAACCTGCTGGCGCCCGAGAGCCTGCCTTCACAGCGGCTATTGCTGGAACGTGCAGTGGAGCTGCTGGGGGAGGATATTGTCGCTGTTCACATCAAGGGTGCGCATGTGAAGGAAAACGAAATGGTAAGCTGCCCGCTTTTGCAGTCACAGGCGGATATACCATTTGTGTTCAGACTGCTTGGCAGGTTGCAGCAGCCGCTTGCTGTGCTGCGAGAAGAAGCTGTTCCTGCCAACTCAGCACAGGATTTGGCATATATGCGAAGTATGATACGATGAAGAAGATTACTGTTAGCCAAAGCGGTGCAGGCGATTTTTTAACGCTGAATGCGGCAATAGCAGCATTTGACACAGAAGAGCCTTTGGATATTTTTGTTTGCAACGGATTGTATAGAGAAAAGCTATTCTGCAACCGTGCCTTTACGCGGATTGTGGGCGAAAGCCGCGACGGTACAAGTATAGAATGGGATGACGGAGCGCTGCATACACACGCCGACGGCAGAAAAAACGGCACCTTCCGCAGTTACACCGTTTGGCTGGGCGGCGGTAGAGTGGAGGTTGAAACGATAACCATAGTTAACAGCTGCGGCCATGGACATACAGCGGGGCAGGGGGTAGCCGCAGCGGTGGATGCAGGAGAGGTTTTCATGCAGGGCGTAACATTGCGTGGCTGTCAGGATACACTCTACACCGGACCGTTACCGCCACATGAGCGTCTGCCCGATGGCTTTTTAGGACCAAGACAGTTTGGCGAACGTCTGCCCAGCCGTCAGCATTATGTTGACTGTCAAATAGAGGGAACTATCGATTTTATCTTTGGTGGTGCCGATGCGTTGTTTGAAGATTGCCGAATTCTATGCCGTGACTGCGGTAGGGAAGCAGTCGGATATATCGCTGCACCAAGCACGCCAAAGGGTGGTCTGGGTTACCTGTTTTTACACTGCACCGTGGAAGGTGCTAGCACAGATAGCTTTTATCTAGCGCGCCCATGGCGGGAGTACGGTCGTGCTATTTTTGCAGAGTGTCGACTTGATGCAGTTATCAAACGTGCCGGATGGGACAACTGGGGGAACCCGGCAAACGAAATAACCTGCTATTTTGCAGAGTATAAAAGCAGCGGTGCAGGTGCATGGGAAAACCGTGCATTTGGCAAAGCGCTCTCCACACATGAGTTTAACCTGCTGGTGTCACAGTTTAGAAACAGTGTGCCATGGGGAAGGCAACAATAGAAACAGGAGGAAAGGCAACATGGATATTCGTTACAGTGTAAATCAGCGTGACTTTAAACGCTACACCACCGAGGAGGTACGCAGTGAGTACATAATTGAGAATCTCTACAGGGCGAACGAGGTTGTCGCAGTCTACTCGCACATAGACCGCATGGTCACCCTTGGCTGTATGCCCGTGGGTGAGGGCGTTTCTATTGACAAGGGGATTGATTGCTGGAAAAGCTTCGGTACGCAGTTTCTGTTAGAGCGGCGTGAAATAGGCATCTTCAACATAGGCGGTGCGGGCAGCATAGAGGTCGATGACCATCTGTATGCAATGGGCTTCGAGGACTGCCTATATATAGCAATGGGCAGTAAAAAGGTGATTTTCAGGAGCGATAACATAGCAAATCCGGCAAAATTCTACATGGTAAGCGCACCCGCACATCGTCGCTGTAAAACCACCTTTATTTCTATAAATGATGCAAACAAGCGGCACTTGGGCGCTGTAGAAACCGCCAACAAGCGTGTTATCAACCAGTTCATTCATCCCGATGTACTGGAAACCTGTCAGCTTTCCATGGGGCTTACACAGCTGGAGGCGGGCAGCGTTTGGAATACCATGCCCTGCCACACCCACGAGAGGCGGATGGAGATATACACCTACTTTAACATACCCGATGGTAACGTGGTATTCCACATGATGGGAGAGGGAAGCGAAACACGCCATTTGGTTATCCAGAATGAACAGGCGGTCATAAGCCCATCGTGGAGTATACATGCGGGCTGTGGTACCGCAGCATATACCTTTATATGGGCGATGGGCGGTGAAAATCAGGCATTTGACGACATGGATGCAATTCCCACAAAAGAAATCAGATAGGAAGTAGGAGGGGTTAGCGTTATGAATATGAACAGTTTTAGATTGGACGGCAAGGTAGCGCTTATAACAGGAGCAAGCTATGGCATAGGTTACGCCATGGCAAAGGGTATGGCGGCTGCGGGCGCAGTTATAGTTTTTAATGATATTAATAAAGAGCTTGTAAACAAGGGACTGGATGCCTACAAAAACGATGGGATAACTGCTCACGGCTATGTCTGTGACGTAACAGACGAGGACGCGGTTAATGCGATGGTTGCAAGAATAGAACAGGAGGTCGGCATTATCGACATTCTGGTAAACAATGCAGGAATAATCAAGCGCATACCCATGTGCGAGATGAGCGCCGCCGATTTTCGCAAGGTTATCGACGTCGACCTTAATGCTCCGTTTATAGTGGCAAAGGCGGTAATTCCCTCAATGATAAAGAAGGGACACGGCAAGATTATCAACATTTGCTCGATGATGAGCGAGCTAGGGCGCGAGACTGTCTCTGCATATGCAGCTGCAAAGGGCGGACTGAAAATGTTGACCCGTAACATAGCCTCCGAGTTTGGCGGTTACAATATCCAGTGCAACGGCATAGGGCCGGGCTACATTGCCACACCCCAGACAGCACCACTGCGCGAGATACAGCCTGACGGCTCCAAGCACCCGTTCGACAGCTTTATACTGGCAAAAACTCCCGCGGGGCGCTGGGGCCAGGCAGAGGACCTTATGGGCCCCGCCATCTTCCTTGCCTCCGCCGCTTCCGACTTTATCAACGGTCATATATTGTATGTAGACGGCGGAATCCTTGCGTACATTGGCAAGCAGCCGTAAAAGGAGCAGAGAATGAATAAAAAGATTTTGCTGATAGGGGAGCCTATGGGGTTGTTCATAGCTCAAACTGAGGGAGAGCTGGACACAGTGGACGGTTACAGCTTTGCCATAGCAGGAGCTGAATATAACGTTGCGGTGGGTATGAGCAGGCTTGGACACCATGTTGACTACATAACGAAGCTGGGAAACGACCCGTTTGGCAAGCGCATAGTGCGCGGACTGCGGCAGAACGGAATCGGAGATGCCGGCGTGACATGGAGCCATACAAATCCCACGGGCTTTATGCTCAAGAGCAAAGTTTCCTCCGGCGACCCACAGGTGTTCTACTTCCGCAAGGGTTCGGCAGCATCCACGCTTGATGTGCGTGATGTTGATCTCATTGATATATCGGCATACAGTCACCTACACATGACAGGGATACTCCCCGCTATTTCGGAGAACTGCTTTGCTGCCTCACGCCGCCTTATGCAAAGAGCGCAGGAGATAGGTCTGTATGTCTCTTTTGACCCGAATCTGCGCCCTACACTATGGAGCTCGCAGGATCGGATGGTTGAGGCGATAAATGAGCTTGCCAAGCTCAGTGATCTTGTACTGCCAGGTATAAGTGAGGGCGAAATACTCACCGGTAAAAAGGATCCACGGGAAATAGCACAGTTTTATATGGGCATGGGTGTAAAGGCAGCTGTTATCAAGTGCGGTGCTCAGGGAGCGTATGCACGGTGGCGGGATGGTGACGTGATGGTTCCGGGCTTTGTGGTGGAGCGTGTTGTAGACACCGTTGGTGCGGGGGACGGCTTTGCGGTGGGCATGGTAAGTGCTCTCATGGAGGGTATGCCTATTGCAGAGGCGGTACGCCGTGGTAATGCAATAGGTGCTGTTCAGGTTATGTGTGTAGGCGACAACGAGGGCTTACCCACCCGTGAACAGCTCACCGCGTTTATGGACAGAGGAACAGCTAATGCATCAATATAAGAATTTGAAGTTTCTATAAGACATCAGACCAGAACTCTCGGTAAAGAGCTGCGTTCGCATCGCTTTACCGAGAGTTCTGGTATCTTCGGGTCCGCCTGCCTAAAACCACTACTTGATTAGTTTCAAGTGGTGGTTTTAGGCAGGCAGAGCCAAATGAAAATTAAAACTTATAATTATATCATATTTACAAAATTTTAAAACATGAAAAATTAGGAAATTTATTGACATTTGTCAAAAAGTGTCGTAAAATTACTAAGAATAATTTGGAATTCTTGTGTGCATTTGGATAAGGAGAGACTTAATGGCCAACGAAGAAATCCGAGAGGAAAACATAAAAAAAGTCTTGAACTGTACAATTGAATGCTTCAAAATTTATGGTTTGGAAGCAACTACTTTAAAAATGGTTGCAAAACATTCCGGACTTTCCACTCGTTCTGTACAGCGATATTTTGGTACAAAAAACAACCTAGTTATGCAAAGTATGGCTCTTTTATTAGGTCAATCCTTCATAGAACTTAAAAATTATTTTGAAAGTACGGCTTTTTTGTCTTTGACAGGGTTTGAACAAGTTATAGAAATTTTAAGGATAAGAGCAGAACATGTAAAAAAGCATTATGATATTATCATTATCCTTACAGAGCTGGAAGTGTATTTTTCTAAAAATCATTTAAGCCTTGATATGTTTAGAAAGTATATGGGTGACGAGACAGGATATGTAGAAACGGCATCAGCAAGAGCCTTGGATATTGGAGTGCGTGACGGGTCTATCAAGCAGGATGTAAATAAAACTGTTGCTTTTCAAATGATGACTACAGCATATAAAGGTATGATGCAAAGTCTGGCATTTTTATATAACGATAAAACTTTGGCCCAAGAGGTAAAATCTCAAACACTGGTTAATTCGTTTATTTGCATTCTAACAGAATATTTGAAAAATTGACATGAGTAATATCATGAGATCTGATATATATTTTCTTATTGCATATGGATATGTTTAAAAATAAAAACAGGTAACCCCTTATGAATTAAACATCGTTCGTTGGTGATACGGTGTTTTTTTACGCTTAAGCCTGTCGCATATAACGACAGGCTTAAGCGTTTCATGTAAATATTAAGTTAAAGTAGGCGGTAGACAATGGAAAGCAGATATATAAATTTTGATAAAGACAACAACTTTTCTGTTTTTGAGTTTCAAAAGAACATGGGTATGGATGCCTATACCATGGCTTCGGTAAAAAGCATTCTTATTGTGGATGACAACAATATTAATCGCCGAATACTCAACAAAATTCTGTGTGAGGATTATAACATAATAGAAGCAGAAGATGGAGCAGTTGCGTTATCTGTACTACGTGAATATCATGAAACCATTGCCGTGGTTTTACTTGACATTATTATGCCTGTAATAGATGGGTACGAAGTGCTTAGGCAAATGCACAAGGATCCTCGTTTATCAAAAATACCTGTTATTGTGGCGAGTGGTCAAAACAGTGAAGATGCAGAAGTGAAAGCCCTTTCACTTGGTGCCATCGATTATGTCCTCAAACCATATAAACCTGAAATTATCAAGCATCGTATCTCCAATACCATTTATCTGCGTGAAACAGCTTCCTTTGTAAATTCAGTACAAAACGATGCTCTTACCGGGCTATACGGAAAAGAATACTTTTATATACAAGTAAATGAAATACTTCAAAGCAATGTGGACAATCAGTATGACCTTATTTGCTTTGACATTGAACGGTTCAAATTAGTGAATGATATGTATGGAATGCAGGTGGGGGACGAACTGCTGAAGCATATCGGCAGCATACTGAAGAAAGTAATAAAAGATGGTTATGGTATTTGTGGCAGAATGGGTGGAGATGAATTTGCTTGTTTAATTCCTCATCGGGAGCATTACCACAGCCAGATTTTTAAAGAAATGATTGCCCACGTAAATGGTTCATTTGACTTAGTTAAGATTAATTTGGTATTACGCTATGGAATATATTATATTGATGACACTGCTATACCTGTTAATATTATGTGTGATAGAGCTAATCTTGCCAAGGAATCTATAAAAGGAAAGTATGATACTTACTTTGCCTATTATGACGACACCATAAGACAAAAGCTTTTGGACGAGCAGATGATTGTTTCGGATATGAAAAAAGCAATAAAAGAAAAGGAATTTAAAATATATTTTCAACCCAAATATGATTTAAAAACAGAAGAAATTATTGGAGCCGAAGCCTTGGTTAGATGGATGCATACCATAAAGGGACTTATGTATCCAGGTGATTTCATTCCCTTGTTTGAACGAAATGGGTTTATTACAGATCTGGATATTTATGTATGGGATCAGTGCTGCCAAAACATTAGAGCGTGGCTAGATGCGGGACATGTAGCCACGCCAATTTCCGTTAATGTATCACGTGCGGATATATACAATCCTAATTTACCGCAAATTTTACTTTCCATGATCCAAAAATATGAGATTAGCCCGAAGTACTTGCATTTAGAAATTACCGAAACAGCCTACACCCAAACCCCGGAGCAATTAGTTGAAGCCGTCTTAAAACTTAAAAAACTTGGCTTTATTATTGAGATGGATGATTTTGGGACAGGCTATTCTTCACTGAATATGTTGTCCGAACTGCCTATAGATGTTTTAAAGCTTGATATTCGGTTTATACAAAAACAAGAAAAGAAAAATACCGACAACAGTGTTTTAAGCTTTATCATAGGTCTTGCGAAATGGCTGGATTTAAAGGTTGTTGCAGAGGGCGTAGAAACGGAGGAGCAGGTGCAGCTTCTACAGTCCTTAAACTGTGATTATGCACAGGGGTATTATTACGCCAAGCCCCTGCCTCAGGATCAGTTTGAACAGCTTCTTTTACAATCTGAAGTACAGGTGCTAAACAGGAGCGGTAAAGGGAAACAATCGGCTTTTAGTGCTTCTAAAGATAGAAGACAAACCATGCTTGTCATAGATAGTGAATCTATAGACTATTCCTTGCTGCAAAAGAATTATGAGAATGAATTTCATGTTAAACAGGTTTGTAGTGGAGATGAGGCCCTAAGCTTTATTGATAATACAAAAGAAAAAATTGCTGTAGTAATGGTTAGTGTTTCAGGTCAGCTTAGTTTAGAGCTTATATCTGAAATGCTCACAGTTTGCCAAAAAGCAAACATTCCAATGATTGTCCTATGTGATGATGGCAATAGGTTTGAAAATGAAATTATTAATATGGGTATATCCGACTATATAACAAGGCCATATAGGTTGTCACACCTAACCCTTCGCATACAAAATGCAATTGCATTTATAAGACTGCAAAAGTTTGAACAAGAGAAAGAACTTAATTCAGCCATTATTGAAATGAGGAAACGTGCTGAACACGATGCCTTAACAGGTCTTTTGAACCGCGCGGAGTTTGAAGTGCGAATTGATAATTTCTTTCATAAAAACAACAACGCCACCGGAATTTTTATTATTTTTGATGTAGACAATTTTAAAAGTATTAATGATACCTATGGCCATGTGGTGGGGGATAGAGTGCTTTATGTGGTGGGAGAAATGTTACACAGTATCTTCCACGAAACAGAAATTATAGGACGAATTGGTGGTGATGAATTCTCACTGTTCATTCCATATAATATCCCCTTGTCACAGCTTCAGGAAAAACTGAACAAGATATGTGGTCAAATCAACTTGACCGCTGAAAATATTATGCTTTCATGTTCGGCCGGTGTTTGCTTTTCTCCCGATTATGGGGTGAACTATGATGAGCTTTATGAAAACTCGGATAGGGCTTTACTTACGGCAAAGCGTCATGGGAAAAGTAAGTTTGTAATATTTAATCAGGATATTGAAAAATTCACTCCTTTTGTGGTTGAAAGCAAGACCATTTGTATGCTTGATAATGTTTCGGATGCAACGTTTGTTAGCGATTCCATAACCAGCCAAATTATCTATATCAACGAAACAGCCGCTGCTATTATCGGGAAAAGCAAAGAGGATTGTATTGGTAAACGGTGTTATGAACTTTTTTGGGATCAATGCCGCAACTGTGATCGCTGCGAATATATTAACCAGCACCACGATAGCTTTTATGAGGAAACCACATATCTTAAAGATCATCAAACTCCTATACATATCAAAGCAAGGGTGGAAGAGTGGGACAATAGAAAAGTGAAGGTACATTATCTACGAATAGGTATAAAGCCTGAAGGTAATAACCCTGCTTAAGGCAAAACCCGGTGAAGTGGTCAAAATTAAAAGGAGAAAACAAGTATGAAAAAACTTCTATTAGATTTAAAAGAATATGGTGCTGATATTGAAGGCGCTATGAACCGATTCTTGAATGATGAGGAGTTATATGTATCCTGCTTTTACTCCTTTTTAGAGGATGTGTGCTTCAAGAAGTTGGGAGAAGCAATTGTGCAAAAGGATTATAAAAATGCCTTTGACTATGCCCATACCCTAAAAGGAGTTGCAGGGAACATGGGGCTTTCTCCTATCTATAAAGCCATTTGCGATATAGTAGAACCACTGCGTAGAAACGATTATTCTAATCTGCAATATTTATATGCAGAGATAATAGAGAACTACAATAAGTTGCAAGCATACAGGGTTGAGGAGAAACGTTACGAATGCTAAATAATCAATCGGAAATTACAAAGCAGGCTTTTATAAATGAATTTCAATATCAGTTAGATCTTTATCGTGCTTCCAACATTGGCGGTGTTTACACAGTGCGCATGGATGATCAATTTACGTTGCTATACGGCAATGATTTGTATTTTCAACTTCATGAATTTGAACCCAAGGATTTGCTAGGCAAAAGCTGTGGAATCTTTATACATCCAAAGGATTTAGAACATGTACATAGCGTATTGGCGAATGCACGAAAAGAAAATATTAAGAATGTCGAATGGGAAATGCGCATTATTACAGGAAAAAAGAACCTAAAATATACGCTGGTCAGCGGCAGCTTCAATTTTCGTGGTGGCGAGGAGGTATTTGATGGCTATATCACCGACATTACAAAATTAAAGGAAATGGAGCGCAGGGTACGGGAAAGCGAAGAGAAGTTCCGAATTGCCACTAAAAACTCCGATTTTGCATTTTGGACTTACTACTTTAAAGGAAAAGAAATTCATCAAACAGAGGCTTCAAGACGAATTCATGGCCATGATATGGTCGTGCACAATATACCTCAGTCACTTATAGACAGCGGTTACCTTCATCAAGACAGTATAGAAGAGTTTCTTGAGATGTATCGCAAACTAGAATCCGGTGAAAAAAATGTATCCGGCGTTTTCTGGTTTAAAAACCTGAATGATGACGGTTGGTGGTGTGAAAGTATCCACTATACAACTGTCTTTGATGAAAATGGCAAACCTGTATGTGCACATGCTGTCGGCAAAGATGTTACGGCTGAAAAAAATGCCGAAAGCCTGTACAATGAGGAATTGGCGTATAAAAATGCCATTGTGTCGCAAGATTTTATTGGCAGTATGCGTGCAAACCTGTCTACAGGACAGGTTGAAGAAATTGCTTCGCCACACAGCTGGTTTAAGCCCCTATATTTGGGAAAAACCTTTGATAAATGTGTTGGAACACTGGGTGCCTGTTTAATTGATGAGCAACAGCGCATGGATTTTCTTGCAGCACTTCAATATGATGTGCTGATAAGAGACTTTAAAAATGGAATTTCACAAAAAAACTTTCATGTGCAGCGAGTAATGGCGGATGGAACTTGCAAATGGACCTCAGTTTCTGCAAAGCTATTTAAAAAGCCAAATAGCAACCATATTGTAATCTTTCTATATAGCTATGATATTGACCGTGAGGTAATGTTTAAGCAGGCCATGGAGAAGATTGCCCATAGCAACTACGATATGATTGGCTGTATTGATGGCATCAATAATACCTATACGCTATTTTCCGATATGGGGGAGATGTCAAAGTCTAATACCAAAAACTACGAGCAAGCCATTACAACATTTTTAACAGGCTACACCTCCGACCCATTATTGTTGGAAGGTGTTATGCTTTCTGCAATTTTTCAGGCGCTTGAAAGCAAAGATATGTATAGTTTGGAATTCACTTTCAAGGATGATACCGGCAAAACGAAAAGCAAGCAACTTCGCTTTTCTTATATTGACAGTAGGATTAAAACCATCCTGTTTACAGAAAGTGATTTTACCGAGGTAGTAAACAAAGAAGAAGCACAGCAGGAAATACTACATGCTGCTTTAATAGCTGCTGAACAGGCCAATGCTGCAAAATCAGATTTTCTTTCTCGAATGAGCCACGAAATTAGAACACCAATGAATGCTATTATTGGCATGTCCGCTATTGCAGCACAGTCAATCGGTAACGATGCACAGGTTTCCGACTGTATCAGTAAAATAGGAATATCCTCACGCTTTTTGCTTTCTCTAATCAATGATATTTTGGACATGAGCAGAATAGAAAGCGGCAAAATGCTTCTTAAAAATGAAAAGATTCCTTTTGAAGAATTTATTAATGGCGTCAATTCTATTTGTTATAATCAGGCACACAGTAAAAACATTGACTATGAGTGTGTTGTTGATCTCAATATTGAAGACTACTATATAGGCGATGCTATGAAACTCCAACAGGTACTAATTAACATCCTTTCCAATGCCATAAAATTTACAGAAGATGGCGGTAAGGTCTCTTTTAGTGCCTCTCAGCGGAAGAAGTCAAAAAACGATGCAATACTTAGGTTTGTAATTAATGACACCGGGTGCGGAATGAGTGAAGAGTTTATCCCACATCTGTTTGAAGCATTTTCTCAGGAGCATACCGGCAGAACCACTTTGTACGGTGGTACGGGACTAGGGCTTGCCATCTGTAAAAATATTGTTGATATGATGGATGGCAAAATTGATGTTCGCTCCATTAAAGGTGTAGGAACGGAATTTACCATAGAGGTAAGGCTTGGAATCAGTGATGAAACCAGGATTAGACACGCTAAAAAGCACAACTATAACTTTTCCCAGCTCAAGACACTGGTGGTAGATGATGACGTTACGGTATGTGAACATGCGATAATTACCCTAAAGGACATGGGCATTATGGCTGAATGGGTAGATAGCGGCATAAAGGCAGTTAACAGGGTGGAGGAAAAATGGAGTCGCAAAGAATATTTTGATATGATTCTGATTGACTGGAAAATGCCGGGGATGGATGGTATTGAAACAGCAAAACGCATTCGTAAAATTGTAGGCCCGGACGTAACGATTATTATTATGACAGCTTTTGATTGGGCTTCTATAGAGCATGAAGCGAAACTGGCAGGTGTAAACCTTCTTATGAGTAAACCCATGTTTAAGTCATCCCTAATTTCTGCATTTGAAAAAGCCTTGGGAGAAAAAGACGAGGACGAAAATAATCAAATGCCAAGTAACTTTGATTTTACAGGAAAACGGCTACTTCTCGCCGAGGATCATCCTCTAAATGTGGAAGTTGCTACAAAGTTGCTTCAGAAAAAAGGGTTTACAATTGAACATGCAGAAAACGGATTAAAGGCTATGGAAATGTATAGTAAGGCACCTGTTGGCTACTATGATGGCATCCTCATGGATATACGTATGCCAATTATGGACGGTTTGCAGGCTTCTCATAATATTCGTCATCTAAGCAACGAGGATGCCAAAACCATCCCCATTATCGCTATGACGGCAAACGCCTTTGAAGATGATATGGATAAGTCTAAACAGGCTGGAATGAACGCACATCTTGCAAAACCCATTGACCCCAAAACCCTATATCAAACATTGTATGATTTTATTTATGACAAGGATAAAAAAGTAGGAGGGGGGAACGGGTGAACAAGAAAAAGGTGGCTGTCTGTATAGCCATATTATTAATTTTCTCCGTTCTTACCCCTGTTTTTTGTTTTGCAGCAGAGGAGCGACAGGTAGTACGTGTGGCACTTGCGCTTCAAGATGGCTTGGTAGAACGTGATAAAAATGGAGCCCTCAGCGGATATACCTATGATTACTTACAACGTGTCTCACAAATTAACAGTTGGGATATGGAATATATAGTTTTTGATGACGAAGATTTAAATGTACGCATTAGAAAAGCTATAAATGCTGTAAAAAGTGGAGAGGCCGACATTATTGGCGCAGTCCTGCGTAATTCTGCTATGGAGGAGATGTATGAATATCCGGATAGGGAATATGGGGTAGTATATACAACCATATCCAGCTTGCTTGAAAACACCGAGATTAGTGATGCCAACTATTTGACCTTTTCTCCGCTTAGGATAGCTGTTGTTGAAACTGCTAAAACACGGAATAGCGAACTAATCTCGTTTTTAACTGCTAATAATGTTGTGTATGAGCTTGTGAAATGCAACGATAAAGTAGAACAATATCAGTCTTTGGTAGATAACCGAGCGGATGTTATGCTGGAAGTATCCCTAAATTCAATCCCTGATACACGCACCATTGCCAGCTTTGCGGGTCGTGCATTCTATTTTATTACCACAAAAGGTAATACTGATATTTCCAGCCAGTTAGATAGTGCCATTAACCAAATTAATCAGGCGTTTCCATATTTTCAGAGAAACCTTCAACAAAAATATTTTGGGGATATTTCCTCCAGCTTTTATATTAGTGATGAAGAAACAGACTATATAAAAAACAAGAAATTAATTCGTGGGCTGTGTGTCACAGATGCAGCGCCCTTTGTATTTCAAACCGACGAAGGGAAACCTTGTGGCATCGCATTTTCTCTTATGGAGGATTTTGCAAAGAAAACAGGATTTACAACAGAATATGATTTTTATGATCCAAGTCAGGATTTTTCCACCGCTTTGAAGAGCAAAGATTATGATTTTATTTTCGGGTTACCCATTAACCCTGACTATAACACAGCGCATGGAATTATTACCTCTAATCCATATATGAATGTAAATACGGTTATGTTTACCAACCCCTCCTCACAAGGGAAAGTACATAGCCAACAAACAGTTGCGCTTCTTAGGGGCTCTACCCTTGCGGACAAGATAGATGCTAAAGAAATACAGTATTATAATACCACCGAAGATTGTGTTCGCGCTGTAAAGAATGGAGCTGCAGACAGGAGCTATGGCAATTTGCGAAGCGTAGAATATTACAGCTATAGAATGTTTGCCAACCTAAACATGGTTGTTCTTTACGGACAAGAACGCGATATGGAAATCTCAGTTTTAAATAGGGCAGACACCGTCTTTTTGAAAATATTGAACCGATATATTGACAGCGTTACAGAAAACCAACTTTATGAGTATTCTATGCATGTGTCAGAACATAATCAAAAAAACAATCTTGAACTTTTTATACGTTCCAATCCCATAACCTTAATTGTTTTAAGCACAATATTTTTGTTCTCGGTTTTTTCTGCTGTTCTGATGCTGATTGTCACAAAGCGAATGAAAGACAAAAATCATCAGCTTATTTTAGCAAACGGCGCAAAATCTGAATTTTTAGCCCGCATGAGTCATGACCTACGCACACCAATGAATGCTATTATTGGTATGGCTTATTTAGGTGTGGATAGCCAAGACCTTTGTGAATCAAAACAATACTTTCAAAAAGTTTGCCTTTCTGGGAAGTACTTGTTAGGCCTTATAAATGATACGTTGGATATGAGCAAGATTGAGAATGACAAAATGGTTTTGAATCCGGAACCGTATTATTCCATAGACTTTATTTCGTCTGTCTCCAATATTGTTCTTCCCAAAGCGGAGGAGAAGAACATTGAACTAGCTATTAAGATAGTCAAAGATACAGAATATCCACTACTATTTGATAAGCTTCGTATTCAACAGATCTTTATCAATTTATTAAACAACGCTATCAAGTTTACTCCGAATGGGGGTAAGGTAGACTTTATTTTAGAGGTGCTTTCTGATATAGGTGAAAAGGCCTGTCTTCGTTTTATCGTCAGAGACAATGGGGTGGGTATGGATGAATCTTTCCAAAAAAAGATGTACATTGCCTTTGAACAAGAAAAAGGTGTTCATCAATACGGTGAAAGTGGTACAGGATTAGGCTTGCCCATTGTTAAAAGACTTGTGGAATTGATGGGTGGGGAAATTTCCTGTAAGAGTAGTCCTAATAACGGAACAGAGTTTACAGTATTTCTCTATCCACCAATTATTACAGCAAAAGAAGCAGCAACAGACTTTCCCAGGCAAGCAGGAAGTATAGAAAATGAAGTGATATTGGAGGGGAGACGAGTATTAGTTGTTGAAGACCATCCTCTTAATATGCAAATTGCCTGCAAGCTTCTGGAGAAAAAGGGAGTAAATATTACTATGGCTAAAAATGGGCGGGAAGGTGTAGATGCCTTTATAAATGCTCCCGTCGGTTACTTTGATGCTGTGCTTATGGATATTCGTATGCCTGTAATGGATGGTTTGGAAGCTACTAAAGTAATTCGTGCATTGGACAGGGCCGATGCACAGGTGATTCCTATTATTGCAATGACTGCCAATGCCTATGATGAAGATAGAGAGAAATCCAAACAAGCAGGATTGAGTGCACACCTTGCAAAGCCAATAGAGCCACATGAGCTGTATGAATCACTGTATCGGTTTATTAGTAAAAATGAAAAGTGAATATTAGGATGAATCCCTATATTCAGCATGCTTATGACATGTGAATCTTTAATAATTACTAAGTAATTGGAGCTGATTGTTATGATAAATCATCGTCCTTTCCGTGTCCAGTGAGCTTCTCATACAAGAACACACCTTGCCGCAAAAACAGACAGTCAGTTTAGGCCTATGGATAAGTTTGGCGAGTAACACAGTTCGATAACAAAACTAAGGCGGGTACCCACGGCCAAATGGTCGAGAGTACCCGCTCTTTCTGTTTTTCGTAAAGGAATCCATGAGCTCCATATGACTTGCCGACAGAGCCACCGCGTAATTGGCCCATAACATTTTCTTCCGGCTTATTCCGCGTCGATGGTGGAAACACCCATGGTGATCTCCTCCAGCACATCCAGCAGTACACGAACCGTTTCCAGCGCAGTAAACATGGTAACGTTGTTTTCCACTGCACAGCGGCGGATGTGGAAGCCGTCATTGTGGACGTCCTCATCGGAAAGGTCGGCGGTGTTAATGACATAGCTCACATGCCCCCGGCGGATGGATTCCAGAATTTCCTCGCTGCCCTCGCTAATTTTGTGCTTAATCCGGGTTTTAATGCCATTCTCACGAAGATACTCCGCGGTGCCTCTGGTCGCTTCGATATTGAAGCCCAAAGAATAGAATCTGCGGATTAGCGGCAGTGCCTCAGTCTTATCTTTGTCGGCTATGGTAACAAAAATAGTCCCGTAATTGGCAACATTCATCCCGGAGGACTGGAGTGCCTTGTACAGGGCACGGTTAAGGGTCTTGTCGTAGCCGATGGCCTCGCCGGTGGACTTCATCTCAGGGGAGAGGTAGGCATCCAGACCACGGATTTTGGAAAAAGAGAAGGCGGGTGCTTTGACATACCACCGCTTTTTCTCCTCGCCCAATATACGGGTAATGCCCAGCTCGGGCAACGTTTTGCCCAGAATCACCTGTGTGGCAATATTGGCCATGGGAATACCGGTAGCCTTTGAAAGGAAGGGCACGGTACGGGAGGAACGTGGGTTTACCTCAATGACAAAGACATCCTCGTTGCTGTCCACAATAAACTGGATGTTATAAAGGCCAACGATGCCAAGCCCCGGGCCAAGGCGAAGGGTATAGTCGATGATAGTGTCCCGGGCTTTTTTGCCTACCGAGAAGGTGGGGTAGACGCTTATGCTGTCTCCGGAGTGGATGCCGGTACGCTCCACCAGCTCCATGATGCCGGGAATAAAGACGTTTTTGCCGTCGCAGATGGCGTCGACTTCCAGCTCTTTACCCAGAATGTATTTATCTACCAGTACAGGCTGCTCGGTATTGACATCCACCGCAGTTTGGAGATAGCGACGTAGGCCGTTCTCACTGCTGACAATCTGCATGGCTCTGCCACCCAGCACATAGGAGGGACGTACTAACACGGGATAGCCGATGCGCTTTGCCACGGTCACACCGTCCTCGATATTGGTAACTGCCTGGCCTATAGGCTGAGGAATGTTAAGGCGCTTCAGTATTTTTTCAAAGGTGTCACGGTTCTCTGCGTTTTCAATGGCGCGTACGTCGGTACCGATGATCTTTACCCCTCTCTTCTCCAGAGGAGCCGCAAGGTTGATGGCGGTCTGTCCGCCCAGAGAAACCACCACGCCCATGGGCTGCTCCAGCGTGATGACGTTCATCACATCCTCCACGGTGAGCGGCTCAAAATAGAGCTTATCGCTGCAGGTGTAATCGGTGGAAACTGTCTCGGGATTGTTATTGATGATGATGGCCTCGTAGCCTGCCTCCCGGATTGCCCAGATGGCATGAACGGTGGAATAGTCGAATTCAACCCCTTGCCCGATGCGGATGGGACCGGAGCCGAGAACGATAATCTTTTTTTTGTCGCTAACCACCGACTCGTTTTCCTTTTCGTAGGTGGAGTAAAAATAGGGTACATAGGAATCGAATTCACTGGCGCAGGTATCAATCATCTTGTATACCGGAAAAAGCCCCTGCTCTGTTCGCAGGCCAAAGATTTCACTGTCGGTTCTGCCCCAGCACATCCCAATGTATAGATCGCTGATGCCCATCCTTTTGGCGTCACAGAGCACCTCCGGGGACATGGGATTTGCCTTTAGTACCGCTTCAAAGTCCACGATATTCTTGAATTTATCCAAGAATAGCATGTCAATTTTTGTAGCGTTGTAGATAAGCCCCAAATCCACCCCCATACGGATGAGCTGACTGATGGCGAAAAGTCGGTCATCCGTGCCCTCCCGGATATAGGAAAGTAGTTCGTCCTCGGTATAGCTGTCGAACTTTTTAGAATAAAGGTGGCAAACCCCAATTTCCAGCGAGCGCACCGCCTTGAGCAGGCTTTCCTCAATGGTACGTCCCACACTCATGACCTCACCGGTGGCTTTCATCTGGGTGGAAAGCTTGTTGGAAGCGGCGGCAAATTTGTCAAAAGGGAAGCGGGCAATCTTGGTAACTACGTAATCTAGGGCAGGCTCAAAGCTGGCAGGGGTATTGGCAATCCGGATTTCGTCCAGTGTCATACCCACGGCGATTTTGGCGGATACCCGTGCTATGGGGTAGCCGCTGGCCTTGGAGGCCAATGCGGAGGAGCGAGATACCCTAGGGTTCACCTCGATAAGGAAGTAATCAAAGGAGTGGGGATCCAGCGCAAACTGTACGTTACAGCCGCCCTCAATCTTTAGGGCACGGATGAGCTTGAGTGCGCTGTCCCTAAGGAGCTGGTACTCCTTGTTGGTGAGGGTCTGGCTGGGACATACCACAATGGAGTCGCCGGTATGTATGCCCACCGGGTCAATATTTTCCATATTGCAGATGGTGATAGCGGTATCGTTGTGATCCCGAATTACCTCGTATTCTATCTCCTTGTAGCCTTTAATGGATTTTTCTACCAGAACCTGATGAACGGGCGAAAGCTTGAGGGCATGCTTCATCAGCTCCCGAAGTTCCACCTCGTCATCGGCAAAGCCACCGCCAGTACCCCCTAGGGTGAATGCAGGGCGCAACACCACGGGATAACCGATCTCACTGGCTGCCGCTACCCCCTCCGGAATGGTATTGGCGATGATGGAGGGCAGCACCGGCTCGCCCAAGGATTGGCAAAGCTTCTTAAAAAGCGCCCTATCCTCCGCCTTCTCGATGCTCTCAAAGCTGGTGCCTAAAATTTCTACCTGACACTCATCCAAGATACCCTTTTTGGCAAGCTGCACCGCCAGATTTAGCCCTGTCTGACCACCCAGACCGGGAACAATGGCGTCGGGGCGTTCGTAGCGTACAATTTTCGCCACATATTCCAAATTTAGCGGCTCCATATATACCTTGTGGGCAATATGTGTATCGGTCATGATGGTCGCGGGGTTGGAATTGATGAGAATGACCTCGTAGCCTTCCTCCCGTAGCGCAAGGCAGGCCTGGGTGCCTGCGTAGTCGAACTCGGCGGCTTGCCCGATGACAATGGGACCCGAGCCGATTACCAGGACCTTCTTAATATCGGTTCTTTTAGGCATAGTTCTCCTCCTTGCTCATAAGCTCCATAAACTGGTCGAACAGATAGCGGGAATCCTGTGGCCCGGGGGCGCTTTCAGGATGATACTGCACTGAAAAGACTCTATCGCTGGAACAACAAACCCCTTCGGCAGAGTTGTCCAGCAGGTTGATGTGGGTCAGCTCCAGCCCGGTGCCCGCCAGAGAATCTGTATTTACAGCGTAGGAGTGATTTTGACTGGTAATTTCAATTTTCCCCGTAGCAAGATTTTTGACAGGGTGATTGCCTCCACGATGCCCAAACTTCATCTTGTAGGTGGAAGCACCATAGGCAAGGCAGATTATTTGGTGCCCCAGGCAGATGCCGAAGATGGGTAGCTTGCCCCGCATGGCCCCCACCAAATCAATGACTGGGAGCACATCCTGAGGGTCACCGGGGCCGTTGGAAAGAAACAGACCGTCGGGTTTAAGGCTGAGGATTTCCTCCGCTGTGGTGTTGTAGGGTACCACCGTAACATTGCATCCCTTTTCGTTTAGGGAACGAATGATATTCAGCTTAATGCCGCAATCCACCGCAACTACATTGTACCGGGGACGGGGAGTACGGGAGTACCACTTTTTGCGGCAACTCACACGACCAACCACATCCCGGGGCAATACCGTCGCCTTCATCTCCGCCACTGCCTGCTCCACACTTTTGCCCGGAGCGGTAATCATCACCTTTTGGCTGCCCTCATTGCGGATAATACGGGTAATCATGCGGGTGTCCACGTCGCTAATACCGGGAATGCCGTTTTCCTCCAGTACCTCTGACAGGGTTTTGGTGTAGCGAAAGTTGGAGGGAGAATCGTTGTACTCCCGGACAATCAACCCACCGAGGGTAGGTAATTTGGTTTCATAATCCTCATCGGTGATACCATAATTGCCAATAAGAGGATAGGTCATCACCACCATCTGGGCGGTGTAGGAAGGGTCGCTTATAATCTCCTGATAGCCCGCCATCGAGGTATTGAATACAATCTCGTTTATGGCATCATTGGTAGCGCCAAACCCGTAGCCGTAAAATTCTGTACCGTTTTCCAGTATGATCTTTCTGGTGTGTTCTTTTGCCATACAATCCTCCCGTTTACTATTGTTATTCTAGTTTCACCTTGTACCGGCCCCCTTGCCGCCGCCATGGTGCCGGTAGTGATGGTCTCTTTATAAGAAAAGCCGGGCTCCTGCAGATGAATATATACATCTGCAAAGCCCGGCACGAGGGACAATAAATCTAACTGATACACAGCATCAAAATCGAAGCAATTAATAGAA
>JAVXNK010000016.1:43865-66822 GCA_036645835.1 Angelakisella sp.
TCGCTGATCTCCACCCCACGGTTAAAGGGTGCCGGATGCATAATGATGGCTCCGGGCTTCATCTGGGTCAGCCGCTGCCTGTGGATGCCAAATCGGAGGTTATACTCTTCGTCGGTTAGGGACATTTTGCTTTGGTGACGCTCACTCTGAACCCGCAGCAGCATGATGATGTCCATTTCCTGCACCGCCTGGTCAAACTCCATATGGCGGTAACCCGGCTCGCTGTATTCTTCTGGGCCACTGGTGTAACATTCCATTCCCATCCGCTCCATAACCTCCATATTGGAGTGAGCCACCCGGCTGTGGCTGATATCGCCACAGATGGCAATCTTCAGACCATCAAAGCCGTCAAATTCCTCCCGAATGGTTAACAGATCCAGAAGACTCTGGGTGGGGTGGTTGCCGGTGCCGTCACCGCCGTTGAGCACCGGAACCGACAGCCCGCTCAGCTTGCGGTAATATTCATTTTCGGTGTGGCGGATGACAATGGCATCCACACCGAAGCTCTCAAAGGTTTTGACAGTGTCGTAGAAAGTCTCGCCCTTTTTGAGGGAAGAGCTTTCAGGCTGGAGAGACAGTATCTTGCAGCCTAAATTTAGCTCCGCCGTCTGAAAACTGTAGTGTGTGCGGGTCGAAGGCTCAAAAAAAAGATTTGCCACGGTTTTGCCTTCTGCACCGCGGTAAATCTCTCTGTTTTTAAATGCCTCGGCCTGATCGAGAATGTCTGAAATCTCTGCTACGGAAAGCTCTGATAGGTTGTATAAATTCTTCATTTGCACATTCCTCTCTTCTCTTTGTCCGGGGGCAGACGGTTTTTTCTCCCGTTCCATGTGATGAAAGAGTCTTCTGGGGGGAAGCTGCCTTAAAAAAGCACCATGCAGGATTCCTGCACGGTGGTTCAGCTGTTCCTGTGAGGTTCTCACCCCGTTGCAGGCATTTTTATGATTATACCATTACATAGGCATCATGACAATAGAATGTTTTTCACAAGAATTTCCATTTTGTTCCTTTAAATTGTAGCGACTTTACATATTTCATTGCTCTACGCTATTATTGTGCGGCTTACTGGAGCTTCATGCCTATTTTTATATACTCAAAGTCAGAAAGCTCTCCTCTCATTAGGATTACATTGCACAAAGGGTACTGTTTCTTTGGCATGATCCCAATAATATTTTTGACAAGTAATCACTATTCGTCATGTTTTGTATATAACAGGTGTGTTTTTATCTACTGTCTCACCAAAAAAGAAGTCCTTAATAGGACTTCTTTTTGGGCTTACTTGGGGAAGGGAAGACTTAAATAGCAGTTTTGGGATGATATAACATCAATGAAAAGCTTGTGCTATGATGTCACGACTGTCAGCGCGACATTAAATTGGTGTAGATGAGGATATTGAGCAACAAGACCAATTGTGATATGTACACAAAGACGGCCGCCTATTTATTTTACATAAATAGCAGAGCAGAAGTTTGCAATCATTGAATTAAAAGTATTCAAAAATTCCGACTGACTTATGGGGGAACAGACGCAGCAGCAGAGATGAATCACTTCCTACCGCTTCAGCAGGAAGCAGCGGTATATCCTCGGGCAGTATGCCCTTACACAGCAGGTTTGAAAAAAGGTCAATGCCCATGCACAGGTCGGCGTGTGTTTGTGCAAGTCTTTGCAGTTCTGTACATTGCCCGCCCCGCCAGCTTAGCTGCCATACGCCTGCATTTTGGGTAAGGTAGCTGTCCGAAATAGCAATTGTTACGTCACCGTCCCCAACAAAGCGCGCAGCGCGTACAGCGTTGGGCAGATGCACCACACGTACCATTCCCCGCATGGCGGCCCCTATGATGCTCTTGGTAGCAGGGGACATGTCAAATTCGGGCAGCAGCAGTTCCAAGCGGATGTTATCGGGTAATGTAATGGTAACATATTCATGGTATGCCTGTCTGCTGCGGGCAAAATCCAGTAACCCCATCAGCCCTTCGCGGCAGGTATACGCGAATTGGGTACAGTACATTTCACTACCGCCAAGAGCGTCCTGCTTGCGATAAGTCATGTAGCCCTCGGCAACACCTTCGCTGCTATAATAAACATAGGTAAATACCCTGTCCACGCATGGGTCATACTGTCCGATTACGCTATACCACTCAATGTCCTCACGCTGTATAGCAAGGTTGAAGGATGTAGTAAATTTGCGGTAAATACATTTTATATCTGCGAGAAAAGTGGGGTTATATAGCTTCACTGTTCCATGTGTGCTGAACTTGGGTAGCAACGACAGGCGCAGACGCCACATAACTGTGCGCAGACAGTAGCTATATCCAAATTGACGATAATAGCTTCCCGAAAACGGATAAAGATATGAGAGTTCGATGCTATGGTCATAGGCATCGTGGAGTAGGCGGGAAAAAAGCTGCTTCATAACCCCCTTGCCCTGACAGCAGGGGAGTGCTGCAACATCACCAACCCCCATTAGCTGAACGATGTTGCCGTCAAGCTGGGTGTCAAGGGTGCAAGGGCTGACGCAGGCAACCATACTCCCGTCCTCATCAAATGCGGCGAGGGTGTCCTGATATTGTTGCTTCATACGTGTTTGGGGTGTGGTTATAATTTTTTGGGCGGAGCTTGCGGGTGTTGGTGCACCATCAATATTAAACTCAAAGGCTACATAGCATAGTGCCCGTGACGTTTCCAACTCGTTTTCGGTGATTGGTCTAATCTGCATAGCTTTGCTCCGTTCCGCCGCTCGGTGTCGGCACAAATTTGGCTGCAAAATAATCCTTTGCTACCTGTTTTAAAAAGATGATTACCATTAGCATATCATGTCAAAACGAAATAGACAACAATACACATACTTTTTATAAGTTATTTGAGTAATTAAAAAAAGTTATTCTTTTTGGGAACTAAAACATAAAAGTGTACAGATAAAAGCTGTTCAAAGTAACAAATTTGTAGAAAAGCTATTGACCAAACAGGTTAAAGTGGCTATATTGAGAATATACTTTTTTTAGTGGATGAAAAAAGATTAGCCGCTAATGATACAGAACAGTGAGGTAGCTTACAGTGAAAAAGCGTCTAATATATATCAACCTAGATGGCTTTGGGCGCTATTATTACGACAGCATGCCGGACAAAACACTGCTACCGGGATTGAGCAGACTGATGTCCATGGGTGTAAGCTTTAACAATGCCCAAACAGGAATTCCCTCCATTACATTTCCTATGCAATGTGCCATTGTCAGCGGAGGATACTCCAACGCCACCGGCAATTGTTTTGCTTACCTTGACCGTGAAAAGGGTCAAATGGTACAGCAGCGCCGGTACAACAAAGCACAGACTGCTGCCGAGCTCATGGCGGAACAAGGACTGCGTACTCTTTCAATACAGCAGTTTGCCTGTGAGGACAAAGGGTGCACACGTAGCGACCCAAACCACCTGTACATACAACCCGGCGGAAACTGTCACGATCGATTCCCAATTCTTCTGAATTTACTGCAAAGCAAAAGCGGGGAAGAGCTCCCCGACGCAATCTTTCTTTATCTGGATGACCTAGATAGCATTGGGCACAACCCGCTGTTCTGCTACGCTGACAGCGAAGATAAACGAATTGCCAATGTGCAGAAAAGACTGTGTGAGATTGACCGATACCTTGTACAAATGCTTGATATAATGGAACGCCGCCGCTTGCTGGATAATACCTACATATTACTGACTGCCGACCACGGCATGGTATCTTACCGTGGCAGCAAAATAGAAGAGTTGTGCCATGCATTATACGAATATGGATTTCGCTCGGTTCGGACTGTTCCGGACCATACGGCGGTAGGCAGCATGCCCGAGGTATTGCTCACAGGGCACTCGATACAGTGTCAGCTGTATCTGGCACAGCCGCAGCGGTGTGACAGCGACAAGCTGAAAAGCTATCTGCAGAACCTACCGTATGTAGAGCAGGTGCTTACTGCCGAGCAGCTTGCAGCCCGAGGTGTGGCTTCCGCCTATGCCGATATGCTCATAAGCCCCGTTGAGGGAGAAAGCCTAGCCCCACAGCCGCCGTTGCTGCCAACCCTGCAGGCCTCCCACGACAGCCTGCATTCCAAATGTCAGCACATATTTGCCGTTATGGCAGGGCCGGGCCTGCGACAGGACTACACTGAAACGGCAGAGGTACACAATATCGACTTTTTTCCGACGATGCTTTTTCTTATGCAGCTCCCGCCCTTGCGGGATGCCACAGGCAGCATCATTGATAGCATAGTACTGTAAGGGGGTATATAAAGGGTATGATTAAGGCTGGAAAGGAAACCATCAAGTGCATTAATAAGCAGAACATCCTCAATTCCTTTTGTGGATCTAGCAATGTCAGCAAATCAGACATTATTTCAGCCACCGGACTGAGTGCGGCAACCGTATCGTCACTGATACAAGAATTGGTGGACGAAAACTTTGTGACCGAACACTGCTATGGAAAATCCAGCGGCGGGCGCAAGCCAATGCTGTATAACCTTAACCGTAGCCTTGCATTTATTCTGACGGTTCGTATAACCCCCAAGGGTATTTTGGCAGGGGTAATTAACCTCAATGCCGAATTGGTTTATTACAAGGCATTCCCCAGCCGGATATACAGTACCCAGTCTCTGCGTGACGCCCTTGATCAGTCGGTTGCAGACCTGCGTAGCAGCGAACCCGAGCTTTTTGCAAAGATTTCGGTAGTCGCCTACAGTATACCGGGTGTTGTGGACTACTCTACTCGTGTGGTTGTTTACTCGGCGGCACTGTATCTGGAGGATTGTGATCTGCAACAGTTTACTGCAGCCGCACTTGGACGCAGCTTGGAGGTTTATGTATTCAAGGATACCGATGCCTTAGTGCTGGGTGAGTATTACAGCAACATGCAGGATCAGCGAAACATGGCATACATACTTTGTGAAAGTGGTGTAGGTATGTCCATTATCAACCGAGGCAAGCTGTTGCGCATTGATAACTGCGGGCTGGAGCTGGGACACACCACCATAGACCTGCACGGTGAAATCTGCAAGTGCTCATCGGTGGGCTGTGTTGGAACACTGTTAGGCGAGCTGGCAGCCGTACACCGCTATGCAAAGCTATATGAGCAACAGAAAAATGATTTTTTACTAGATATCACTACCATTTCCTATGATGATATTGTCACCATGCATCTGGAACACAGCGATGGCATTGCGACACAAGTACTTGCAGAACAGCTAGAGATTATGGCGGTATCCATTACCAACGTAGTGAATCTGTTTAACCCCGACGTGGTCATTGTGGGCGGGCCCATGGCGCGGCTCCCAGAGCTTGAGGAGAAGCTGACCGAGCAGGTTCGTGCACATGCGCTAAAGCCATTTACCCGCAATTTGGTCATCTGCTCGTCCAAGCAGAATGCAAACTCCTCGCTCAGTGGTATGGCCAACTATGTCTTGCGTAAGCAGTTCTTTAAACCTGTATCCCTTTAGGAGAATAGCTCTCCTTACCATAATAAACAAAGATAATTTAGGAGGAAGACACATGAAAAAGACACTGGCCACGCTATTAGCAGCTACTATGATTGCCGGCAGCTTTGCAGGCTGCGGCAACTCTCCTGCTTCCGGTGCAGCACCCGCCCCTGCAACCTCCAGCGCCGCTCCTGCCTCCGAGGCAAAGCCCGCAGAACCGGTAACCCTGACCTATTGGCAGCACTCCAGCGCCGCACGTGACGAGATGATGACCAATCTGGTTGCCGAGTTTGAGAAGCAGAACCCTAATATTAAGGTAAAGCTTGAGTTTATCCCCGAGAAGGACTATACCCAGAAATTGGTTCCCTCGCTGGCAACCGCAACTGCCCCCGATGTATTTCAGGTGCAGGCCGGTATGGCCTCCAAGCTGGCAGCAGCAGGCTCCATTCAGCCGCTGGATCCCTCGGTTATTGCCTACGACAAGATAGCAACTGACTTTGTCCCGGCTACCGTTGAGGGCCTTAAGGTGAACGACAAGTACTATGGTATGCCTACCGACGTACAGACCGTACTGACTTTCTGGAACAAGAAGTTGGTTGCAGAGGCCGGTCTGGATGCTGAAAAGGGCCCTCAGACTTGGGATGAATTCTACGAATGGGCCCGCAAGCTTACCAAAAAGGATGCATCCGGCAACCTTGCACAGTCCGGATGGGGCGGCAAGGGCTACCATGCCGAGGTTCAGTCCTATGTGGAAGCATGCGGCGGTAAGTTCTATGATGCAGCTACCAAGCAGTTTCAGTTTGCTGACGATCCCAAGAGCGTAGAGGCTATCCGTAAATACGCGTCTCTTTACAGAGATGACAAGGTTTACAACACTGAGTTCGTGGCCAACTGGGCGGGCTTCCGTCAGGGCGTTGTCGCCATGATGATTGGTCACCCCGCTATGCTGGGTAACCTGCCCACCACTGCACCCGACCTAGACTTCGCTGTTGGCCTGCTGCCCGCACAGGATGGCAAACGCCCCGCCTGCACATCCTCCTGGGCCTATGTTATGAGCAACAAGGCTCCCTCTGTCGAGGCAACCAAGTTTATTGAATTCCTGAGCAGCGAGGCTGTGGAGAAGGAATGGACACTGAAAACCGGCGAGCTTCCCGCACGTAACGTGCTGCTTACCGATGCCGACCTACTTAAGGATGCCAAGAGTTCCATTGCTATCAAGTCGCTAGAGGAATCCTTTGTCGGTATCATTCAGACACCCTCCCTCAATACCCTTCTTAAGGAAATGTTCGATGAAATCTACAAGACTGATAAGCCTCTCGAAGAGATTCTTAAGACCTATCAGCAGAAGATGACCGACGACATCAACGCTCCCGTATAAGTAACCAATCCGGCTCACAAGGGCAGGGCTGTCCGCCTTGCCCTTGTGTACCACAACTTTTCCCCCGTTTGAAAGGAGGAACTTACATTGAAAACAACAAGCGTTGTGCCACGGAAGAGGTTATCTTCTATCAAGATAGCCCCCTATCTGTTTGTCGCTCCTGCTGTCATCTATATTTTTGTCGTTACCCTCATTCCTGTTATTATGGCACTGCCCATCAGCTTTACCAACTGGTCGGCACTGAGCCCCAATAAAACCTTTGTGGGCTTTGATAACTATATCAAGCTTTTTAAAGATGAAAATTTTTGGAAATCCTGCTGGGTTACCACACAAATGTTTGTGTTTGTCCCGCTGGTCATGGCGGCTGGTCTTGGCGTATCACTGTTGCTCAATTCTAAGATTAGAGGACGCAACTTCTTTCGTGTAATTTTCTATTCTCCGGTTATTACCTCAACGGTTGCCGCAGCAATATTGTTTGAATATTTCTTCCAGCCCACCTTTGGCCTTTTTAACGCAATACTTAAGTTCTTTGGAGCTGCCCCCATAGGCTGGTACCTCAACGCCGAAACTGCAGTTATGTCAATCATCATCTTCAAGGTATGGAAGGGCTTTGGTGCGGCCATGCTCATCTATCTGGCAGGGCTACAGGATGTGCCCGGCGAGATAAGAGAGGCTGCGTCCATTGACGGAGCTTCACCATGGCAGTCGTTCCGGTACATTACGCTGCCGCTGCTGCGCCCTGCCCACATCTATCTGCTTATCCGAAACGTGATTGCAGTATTTATGATATTTCAGGAAACCTATATGCTCGAGGGCCCGCTTAACAGCACAAGGACTGTGGTTAACTACATCTACAGCCAAGGCTTCAACAGCTTTCAAATGGGCTATGCGTCGGCCATGTCTTTTGTGTTATTTATTATTGTAATGACTATAACGGTTATACAGTACAAAGTAACCAAGATGGACGTACTATAAGGAAGGGAGAGCTGATTGATGAAAAAAAACAAGCAAGCAAAAAGAATAAACAGCACCCTGCACTTTATACTGGTAAGTATTGTGGCGTTCATTGTGGCATTCCCATTTATCTGGATGATACTGGCCTCCTTTAAAACTTCACAGGAGTTCTATCTGCTGAAGCCCACGCTTTTCCCGGAAAAGTTTATCCTTGATAACTATGTACAGCTGTTTCAAAAGCTAAAAATCGGCACCTATTACAAGAACAGCATTATCATTACAGCCGTACAGGTTGTTTCTACCGTGTTTGTGGTGCTGCTGGCGGGCTACGGCTTTGCCAAGTACGACTTTAAGGGCAAGAATGTACTGTTCATGTTGGTGCTGTCCTCCACCATGATTCCATGGGTTGCGACCATTATCCCGCTCTACATTATGATGAATGGGCTGGGACTGATTAACACCCTGACAGGCCTTATTATCCCCGGTATGGCGGATATCTTTGCCATATTCCTTGCGCGAAACTTTATGTCGTCTATACCCACGCCACTGATTGAGGCGGCACGAATTGACGGTGCAGGTGAGTTCAAAATCTTTGCAAAGCTGGTTCTACCATCGGTGAAGCCGCTGATTGCGGTTATTGCCATCCAAAAGATGATAGAGAGCTGGAATGCATTCCAGTGGCCGCTACTGGCTGTAAACAGCGATGAGCTGCGCACGTTGCCACTAGCCATAGCCAAGCTTTCTAGCCAGTACGCTGATTCCTATAACCTTAAGATGGCTGCCGCCGCAGTGGCAATTATTCCGGTACTTATTGTATACATAGCTTTCCAGCGGTACTTTGTAGAGGGCATATCGCTCTCCGGCATTAAATAAGGGGTGCAGTATGATTGACTACCATATCCATACAACCTTTTCGGACGGAGAACGTTCGGCCCGTGAGATTATTGACCTCGCCCGGGAGCAGGGACTGCAAAGGATAGCAATTACCGACCACTTTGACCCAAGTGACCTGCACCAAAGCAACGCCGGTGTGACGGTGGACCAGCTTGCCGAACACTTCGCGGATATACGCAGCTATAGCAGCGGCCAGGATATCATCGTTTACTGCGGCATTGAAACCTGCATGAGCGACGATGGACTGCTGACGCTGCCAGAGGGGTGCCGGGAGCTTTGTGACATCATTATTACCAGTCCTCACTTTTTGGATAGGGCGCTGCCCTGTGTAAAGGGTGAGTACATGAACGATGCTTACTGGCAGGCATATAAAGTAAAGCTGCTGCATATGGCAGCAGGGGAGGGCGACGTACTGGGGCACCCCGAGGGGTACCTGCCCCTAAAGCCCATGCTGGACGACGGTACCACCTACCTATCACGACAGCAGATATGCCGCGATATCAGCGAGCGGTACTTCGACGAACTATTTGTAGACCGGCTGGGAGATGCGCTGGTGCGTTCCGGCAAGGCGTACGAGCTGCACGGCGCAACTTCTACCCCCCGTGAATGGGTGGTAGAAGCGCTGCACCGCAAGGGCGTAACCTTTTCGGTGGGTAGCGATGCCCATGCGGTTAATATTCTGGGAGGGAACTCCCGTGCTATGCAGTTGGTGAAAAAATACGGCCTCAGGCTGATACAGCTGCATAGCAAACAATAAGAGACAGCCGATAGGTCGGCAGAACGGAGACAGTTATGGTAAAGATAGCGCTTATCGGTTGCGGAACCATGGGCAGAACCCACAGCGGCGGATACCTGAAGATTGAGGATGCCCGTGTGGTAGCATTCTGCGACATCGACAAGGGTAAGGCGGAGGCGCTGGCCGAACAGCATGACAGCGCAGTATATACTGACTTTGCAACGATGATGCAGGAGGCGGAATTTGACGTGCTGGATGTCTGCCTGCCTACCTACATGCATAAGGAATATGCAATTGCTGCCATGCGTAAGGGCAAGCATGTGTTTTGTGAAAAGCCCATTGCACTGACTGTGGAGGATGCAAACGAGATGCTGGCAGTTGCCAAAGAATGCGGTGTCAAGTTTTCGGTGGGCCATGTACTTAGGTTTTTTCCGGCCTATAAAGGTGCAATGGAACAGATAGAAAGCGGCAGACTAGGTGTGCCCCGGCTCATCCGAACCACCCGTAATCAGGGCTTTCCTCAGTGGAGCTGGGAGGGATGGTACAAGGACTATAGCAAAAGCGGCGGTCCAATTGTTGACCTGATCATTCATGACTTCGACTGGATTATCCATAACTTCGGCAAGGTGGAGCGTGTTTTTGCCAAGAGCTTTGAGGGTAAGGTAGAGGAACAGGAGCACTGCATTGTGTTGCTGCGCCTGCAAAATGGAACGATTGCCCATGTGGAGGGCAGCTGGGCATACCCCAAGGGCTCCACATTCCGCATGACCTTTGAGGTAGTGGGTACCCACGCACAGATAGAGTTTGACAGTGTGGAAAGCTCCCCGGTCATCAAGCAGACGCTGGTGGATGGTCAACACAAGCTGACCCGTTCATCACCGGTTCCCGGCAAGCTGGAGCCCTATTGTGCAGAACTGTGTGAGTTTGTGCAGGCGGTGAAGAACGACACCGTACCAACTGTTACCGGTGAGCAGGCGGTGGAAGCACTGCGGGTGGCGCTGGCGGCAGTCGAATCGTCCTGTACAGGACAGCCTGTCACGTTGTAGGAGGAGGGAAGAGCTACTATGAAGAAGATAAAGATAGGTGTAATCAGCTTTGAGCACATGCATGCCCTAAGCTACACAACCGCACTTAAGGCAATTCCCAATGCCGAGCTGGTGGGAATTGCCGACGCTGACGAGTTCCGCGGAACCCGCATGGCACATCGCTTTGGGACGAAGTATTACAAGGATTACCATGACTTGCTTGACACCGATGTAGATGGAGTGATAATATGTACCAGCAACAAGCTGCACTGTCAGGTGTCGGTTGATGCCGCTAATAAGGGCAAGCATATTCTGGTCGAAAAGCCCTTTGCTATCGACCCTCTGTCGGCCAAACAGATGCTGCTGGCCGCCAAGGCCAACAATGTGCGTATTATGAATGCTTTTCCTGTGCGCTTTAACCCCAACATGATAGAGGGCAAGCGCATTGTAGATAGCGGCGAAATTGGTGAGATACTAAGCATTACAGGCATTAACCACGGCAAGATACCCTCGGGGTGGTTTATCGACCCCCAGCAGTCTGGCGGCGGCGGCGTGATGGATCATACCGTGCACCTGGCAGATTTGATAAGATGGTATACCGGCAGCGAGTTTAGCCATGTTTACTGTGAAAGTGGCAACCTTATTCACGATAAAAACATTGATGATTGTGGAATTGTGGTGGGGGAGATGGAAAGCGGTGCGTTTGTAACCATTGATTGCAGCTGGGCGCACCACAAAAACTATCCTATCTGGCCACAGGTTGATATGGAGATTATCGGAACCAAGGGCGTGTTGGAAGTAAAGGCCTTTGGTCAGGTGAACCATTTGGTCGACGGAGAGAATAATAAGATTGAGGATATTGTATTCAACGAGGACGGCGACGAGGGACTGATACGTGAGTTTGTAGAGGTTTGTGCCACAGGGCGCGAACCCAATGCCTCGGGGCTGGATGGTGCCCGTGCGCTTGAGGTCACCGTTGCGGCGTACGAATCTACCAATACACATCGCAAGATTGCGGTACAGCATATAAACATATAGATAATTTTTGATAGGCGGGAGCAGGTAGCTCCCGCCTATCAAAAAAAGTAGGAGGCAGTATACTTATGGCAAGATTTAGAGTAGGCATCATTGGCTGCGGCAAGATATTCCCCATGCACGCAGTATCAGTATCCAAGCAGGGGAACGCACAGCTTGTGGCAGTGTGCGACAACAAGCCCGAGGTCGCAAAGGCGGCGGCCGAACGCTTTGGCTGTGCGCACTATACCGATTATTGCGAGATGATAGAGAAGGAGTCATTGGATGCAGTACACATCTGCACGCCCCACTACCTACATCCCGAGATGGCCATATATGCCTTGGAACATGGGCTGCATGTGCTAACCGAAAAACCAATGGCTATTGCACTGGAGGATGCGCAGAGAATGCAGGAGACTGCCCGCAGGCAGAATAGGGTACTAATGGTAAGCTTCCAGAATCGGTTTAATCCGGGGTCGCTGCTTATTAAAAACACCCTTGCTTCCGGTGCGCTGGGTAAGGTGTGCTCAGCTCGGGCAATGGTCACCTGGGACCGCTCGGATGAGTACTATGCCCACAGTGACTGGAAAGGGACGTGGGACAAGGAGGGCGGCGGCGTGGTTATCGATCAGGCTATACACACCCTCGACCTGATGAACTGGTTTATTGACAGTGAACTGGTATCGGTGGATGCCCACATTGCCAATCGTGCCCACCACATTATAAAGGTGGAGGACTGTGCCGAAGGTGTTATCAGCTACAAAAATGGTGTCAAGGCGTCCTTCTTTGCCATTAACTACTACACTTACGATGCTCCTATCGAGATAGAACTCCATTGTCAGCATGGCATAGCCAAGCTTGTCGGAGAAAGGGCAACCATCAGTTTTCAGGACGGGCGGGAGCTGATTGCCGACCGCAACCCCAGCGAGACCTTTGACTTTGGTGAGGTTAAGCAGTACTGGGGTGTGAGCCATATGCACGAGATTACCCATTTTTATGATACGCTGGCAAGCGGTGGTCAGGTTAAAAACACTGCCGATGAGGTAATGGAAACACAGCAGCTCATCTGTGCTATCTACCAAAGCGGTAAGGAGAATCGCCTCTGGACACCTGAAAAATAGATATTACCTTATGGCATATTTGCTGTGCACCGCATCTGTACAGCAAATATGCTGTTTTTCTATCCGGGAAGGTATCTTGATATGATTTCTAAAAAAGACTGTGGCTGCTCAACTTTTTTTAATTGGTCAATAAAGTTAACTCAAGTGGCTACTAAAATTTGCTTGACTGACAAAATAGACAGAGTATAAAGGTGCATTCATACAAAAATTGGCGTAAAGATTACTGCCATATTGACAAAAAAATCTGGCAGTTTATGATGTAAGTAGGCTATGCTTTTTGCAGTAACTGTAAAAAGTTTGCCGGTATCTGCGCAGATACGGATTCCCAATTTGTTGAAAATGGAGCGATTGTATATGAGAAAAAATATTATAAAATTACTCAGCCTTGCACTGGCTTTGGTACTGACCATGGGGAGCCAGCCGGCTTTTGCAAGTTCCAAGGATTCGCTTCCTGTGGGCCTTTCACTACAGGAGGGCTACTACAATGTTGACGGCAATATTATCATCTATATCAATTGGGATGCATTTGCAGAATACTACTACGATTTGGCACAGCAGGGGGGAACCTCCCGTACCCCTGTGCTCAACAGTCTCATTGCCGAGGGAGTACATTTTACCGATATGAATTCCGGACTACCCTCCATAACCAACCCAATGCAGACGGCAATTCTTTCGGGGGCATGGCCCGAGACTACTATGAACCCATACCGCTACTATAACCCGGTACAGGACAAGGTTATAGGCTTCGCCCGTGAAAATGAGGCCGAAAATATGGCGCAGGCTATGGTTCGCCAGGGCTTCCGTGTGGCCTCGGTTAACCAGTTTGTACTGGAATCCCGAGAGGAGGCAAATGTCTATCACGGAAAAAAGTACTATGACAAGGGCTGTGCCGTGGGCAACAAGCAGGCCGCTTACTTTACCAGCGGTGATAATGGACTGGATCGTTTTGACGGCATGATTGCACTGATAAAGGGCGAACCTGTGGGTACCGGAGCAAACCGTATGCAGCTTGATAAGCTGCCAAATTTCATTGCAGGCTATATGGACGACCTTGATGCACTGGGGCATAACGAGACAGCTGCCGGCTACGATGGCGTTGCACAGGCGACTACCGAGCAGGGGCGACGGGACAATGTACTGAATCGTTTGGAACTACTGGATGCCAAGCTTGGTGAATTGGTGGCAGCCTGCAAGGCAACCGGACTTTATGACCGTATGACCTTTGTGCTTGGTACCGACCACGGTATGCACCCCTTTGGTTCGCAGAACGGAGGTACCGATGACTATACAGTCAGTAAGCTACAGGGTATCTACGACATCATTAGCGAGCACGGTGTTAAGTACGAGTATGTGGCTGCCGGAAAGGTTCCGTTAAGCAGTACACAGCTGGTTATTGTCAGCGCAGGCTTGCAGCTGCAATTTACACTGAAAGATTCCACTGTGCCCCAGGCCACAATGGATGCCATTATGACCAAGATTGCCGCACAGCCCTATGTCGGAAAGGTGCTTAACAAGCAGGAGATTGCTGCACGGGGGGCCATTGCAGACTTTGCTGACTACATTGTTTCCCCAAAGGCACCCTACCACTTTAAGCCCGGCACCAGCGCATACAAGGCACGGGGTCAGCACGAATCACAGGATGACACTGCGCAAAAGGTATTTGCCCTTATGTGGGGGAACGGTCTGAAAAAGGGTGTAACCTATGGCTTGCCCGCAGACATTATTGACTTAATTCCAACTGCAGCAGCAGCGGCAGGCGTGGGAGCACCTGCCAATGCAACCGGACAGGTATTGACCGATGCACTGGTCGGCGGTTCTAATCCAGTTGCCCCATAAAAAAGATGCGGCATAACTAAATAGTACGAGCGGCAGATTGACTACTGATGTAAGTAGACAGTCTGCCGCTCGTATATTTTATGCGTATGCAGCTTTGCGGTTTGTGCATGGTACCTGTTCTTTGAAAAACTCTTCTAAGCTTATGCTTGACGGTACCTATAGGGCAAAATCAGCCTCAAGGTAGGTAGCAAGTGGCTATTATTTTGCACCCTTGACGAAGGATCCTTCCTTCATGATTACCTTCATGTTGTCAGCGGCTACAGCGCGGATGTTCTCCAGTGGGTTGCCATCCAGTACTAGCAGATCAGCAAATTTGCCAGTCTCCAGCGTACCGGTGATGTTGCCGACCTTCAGCATTTCCGCTCCCACCTTGGTGGCGGCGACAATGGTGTCCATGGCGGAGATGTTTGCCTTTTCTACAAAGGAGTACATTTCACCGATGGCGGTGGTGCCATAGGGGGTAAGGCTGGAGCAGAAGGAGTCGGAACCGATGGTGAGTCCAATACCCTTGGAGGCTGCCTTTCGCAGGTTAGCGTATACACGGTTCAGTTCCTTTTCAGCTACAGTTTCGCCGGGATACTGGTCGTGAACTTCAGGTACATAGGGAGGTGCATAGGTTTTGAACCACTCGTTGAGGAACTGGATGGTGGGGCAGAAATAGATGCCCTTGGCAGCCATAATATCCAGACACTCGTCGTTCAGGGTCTGTCCGTGGATAATCAGATGTACACCGGCCTTTGCGCTGTCCAGCGCGCCGCCGTAGCCCTCTGCATGGCTCCATACAGGAATGCCCACCATGTTGCACTCGTCCACCACTGCCTGAATTTCTTCCATGGTGTAGTGCTGATCCAGCTTCTGATCCCAGCGCCAGATACCGCCGCCGGTGCTCCAGATCTTGATAGCATCTGGGCTCTCACGCAGTCTTCTGCGTACTGCCTTGCGCAGCTCCCAGGGGCCGTCAACACGCTCTGCCCACGGATGGGATTCGTCATTATAGAAGGAGGGTAGCTTGTGGCTATCGCCATGGCCGCAGGTGCGGGCGAAGCCCAAACCGGTGCCTACTACACGGGGTCCGGACATTACGCCGGCTTCAATCATATTGCGGATATGTAGGCCGGAACGTCCGATTTCGCCTACGGTGGTCAGTCCGCTTTCCAAGCACTCATGTGCCTGCTGTACGGCTACTACCGTCTTCTGGATAGGATGCTCCAGTACCCAGTCGGTGTCGTCATCGGTCAGGTTGCCGGAAAAGTGCAGATGGGTATCAATTAGGCCTGGCATAATGGTTTTGCCGCTGACATCGTACTGCTCGTACTCGGGGCCAAAGGCTTTTTTTGCTCCGGCATAGACAATCTTCTTGTCCTCTATCAGTACCAGAGAATCCTTGACAGGGGTGCCGCCGTTGCCATCAATCAGAAGGGCGCCGACAAATGCTATTTTGCTCATAATGTGTTCCTCCTAAATTTATTTGCCATGATTTATAAAAAGTAAATTACTTTTTCGATTTTACTGCCTTGAGGATCAACCCGATGGCGACCCATACAAGCAGGATGCCCCACTCAACCGGCTTAAGCGCCGCTGGGCTACCGGGAATGACCATAAGGGCGATGATGGTGGAACCGCAGAGACAGGCTGCACCGATGCCTACCCGACCACAGGGAACCTTGTAGGGCCTTGGAAGATCCGGTTCGGTTTTGCGCATCTTTAGGCAGGAGAAGGATACCATGGTGCAGGAGAAGATGAAGGCCAGTGCCGATACGTTGGTCAGGGGTACCAGCATCTTCTTGCCAAGGAAGGGCCCGCAGAGGGTAAGCACAGCCAGCAGCAGGTTTGCTGTGGTGGGGGTACCGGTCTTGGGGTTCACCTTAGCAAAAATGGCAGGAAGCTGACCCTTTCGACCCATAGCCAGCATAATGCGGCTGGTGGCGCCGTAGAAGGAGTTCATGGGACCCATGGGGCCCAGAGTAGCGATGCAGAGCATGGCCACATAGAGGAAGAGGCTGATGTTTTTCAGGCAAGCCAATGCCGGAATGGTGCTCTTCACAAACTCTGTCCAAGGGATGATAGTGCCGAAGGAGTAGATGCAGATCATGTAGAAGCCGCCGGAAGCCAGCAGTGCCAGACTAATGACCTTGCCGAACTTGTTCCAGTCCAGACCCTCTGCAGCTTCTTCAGCCTGCTGGGGGATGGTATCAAAACCGGCATAGAAGAAGGGGGTCATTACCAGCACCGAGACAATGCCTGCAAACATATTGGTAGCTCCGGTGGTGGTGGTAGCGCCCTCAACCGCGGCAAAGGCGGGGAGGATGTTGGAAGGGCCGCCCTTTACAAAGGAGATGCCCATTGCCAGCAGCATGCCTGCCAGCAACGCCTTAGTTAGGAAGGCTTGGAGCTTGGCAGCCGCAGAGGCACCCTTAAAGTTGAGCCAGATGACGTATGCCGCAAAAGCCAACGCAATAGCGGTGGGGAAGAGGAAAACGTCAGCGCCCAGTATGGTGTACAGCTTAACGCTGCGCAGGATGGGGAAAAATTCGCCAAACAGGTCGGAAATCAGGGTAGAGATGGCGATGGCTTCCCAAGGGCAAAGAATACCGTTGCCCAGAGCCAGTAGCCAGCCGGTGATGTAGGAGACATTGTGACCGAAGGTACGGTCCACATACTCCACAATGCCGCCGGAAATCGGGATGGCAGCGGTGAGCTCACCGAATACCGCTCCGATGGGCAGTAGGAAAATAGCGCCGATTATGAATGCAATCATGGCTGCGATGGGACCGCCGCCGATGACCATCCAGTCGCCTACCAACAGAACCCAGCCGGTTCCGATGATGGCGCCGAAGCCGATGGTAAAGAAGTTCCAGAGCGACAGGGTTTTCTGCATTCCTGTACTCTCAGTTGTTGCTTTTGGATTTGACATGTACACACCATTCCTCACTTTAAAAAATAGAACCGCAAACAAATCGTTGCGAAATCGAACCTAGTTTACCACATTCACAGGCATAAGGTTGTGTTTTTGTAGGAACGGTAGTTTTAATGTCACAATCGGACTTTCCAGAGACTGGAACTTGAAGATTTATATAAATTGTGGTAGAATAGTTTAGAATATATTACTAAATTCAATCTGATTCGAGGGTGACTTTAGGTGTTTTACATTGCACTGTGTGATGATGAGCAGCAAGCGCTGGATACCCTGACGGGTTATATGGCCGAACTGCCCTCCGGATATAAATATGAAGCTGTGACCTTTAAAAACGGAGCCGAGTTAGCCGAGCTGTACCAAAAAGGGCGCCGATTTCATCTGGTGGTGCTGGATATGATGATGCAGCCTATGGACGGTATCGAGACCGCTATGAGGATTCGTCGGTACGACACCGACGTTCCTATTCTAATTGTTACCGCTACACCCGAGTATGCCATTGATGGCTATCGAGTAAATGCTTCCCGCTACATTTTGAAGCCGGTGGAGAAGGCGTGTTTTCTGGAAGAAGTGAAGGCAATGCTGGATAGGGCAGGCCAAAATAAAGGCCGCTACTACAGCGTGAGCTGTAATAGCGGCATCATAAAGCTGGAGCTGGATGACATCTGTTATTTTGAATCGGACATGCGCACTATTACCGCCCGCATGAACCGTACAACGAACAATCTATGTAAAAGCTATTCCTTTACAGGGCACATCAAGGAGCTGGAGCAGCAGCTTGCACCTCAGGACTTTGTACGGGTACACAAGAGCTACATTGTCAACCTGCGCTGTATCCATCGCATCTTCAAGGATACCATTACCATGTCCGACGGCAGCAGTGTGCCCCTGAGCAAGAACCGTAGCAAAGAGGTACACGCACTGTTGCTGCGGTATATGGAGAATAGCTTATGATTATTACCGACGCCCGCCAGATACTTACCTTTTTACTGCTTTCCACTGCCGAAACCTTTATACTGCATCGGCTACTTATCGCCTTTCTCCTCCGGAACAGTGTGCAGACCCGCTACTATCGGCAGGGGCTGGCTGCGTATTTTATTTTTCAACTCTTTTCCTACGAACTGGGTGCACCGCTTTTTTCTACGGCGGCTCTTTACTTTCTTTTCACCATGGCCATTGCCACCGTCTTTTTCAGCGACAGCCTTCAGATAAAGGCAACGGTATCCTCGCTTTTTGTAGTGCTCAACTATGCCTGCAAGGTGCTGGCAGTCACCCTGCTTATGAGCGTGGGGCATCAAACCATGCCCGATCTTCCCCAGGAACTGGTGCTGGGCTGGTCCGCTCAGATTGCCGCCTGCTTACTCTTCTGGAGCTGTGTTTTCATCATTATCGGTTTCCGAGGGCTGCGCATACGAAATCATCAGGTTGCATACACCCTCATCACCTATACGGTACCCATGGGTATTCTGTATATTGTCATGCGAATGTTCTATCACAGCCACAGCCGCACGGCTAGCTTCATCTATCTGGACGCGTCGGGGTTGCTTTTCTGCACAGCCTTGGCTCTCTTCTACCTGCTGGATAAATCCGTGGTAATTGACCAGACCAGCGAAAAGAACGTCATGACCTTGCAGCTCCTTACCACTCAGGAGAAATACTACAGGCATCTGGAGGATTTTCAGAAGGAGATGCAGAGTATCCGGCACGATATCAAGAATCATATGCAGTGTGTCATTACCATGATGGAACAGGGTGAATATACCGATGCAGAGCGCTACCTACGTCAGATCTATGACAGTGCCGTCAAGACAGAATCTCCTATTCACTGCGGTAATAAGGTGATTGACATTGTGCTGAACCACAGCATCAGTAATATGCGCCGTATGGGAGTAACGTACGAAGTGAATGTGCTGGTCCCACCGAGTCTCCCCCCTATAGATAGTCTGGATCTCTGCACCATTTTCGGAAACCTGCTGGATAACGCCGTTGAGGCATGCAGCCGCATGGATGCTGCGCAGACCGAGCGGAAAATCACCATTAATGCCAAGGTGCACAAAGGCTACCTGTTTGTGAACATATCCAACACCTTTAACGGTGAAATCAGGATGCAAAACGATATTTATCAGACTGTAAAAACAGGAGTGCGGTTTAGCGGCATTGGTCTTTCCAACGTCCGGCGGGTGGTGGAAAAGTACAGCGGTGAGATGTCTATCCATCATGAGGGGAATTTGTTTACTGTGGCGGCTATGCTGGCACTGGAAGATTAACCAAAGACCATCCTACATAAAAAAAGGACCGTTGCCGGCTTTTCGTGCTAAAACAAGCGTGCATTTTTACCGCTAATATTTAGGGCAATACCGCACTTCTTTTCTGTGTGGTATTGCCCTAGTTTTTATGCAGGTAAGAAATGACCCTTATGCCTTTGCCTCGGCAGAGATATATTTTGCAGCTTGCTCACCGGCAATTTTGCCAAAGACCACAGAAGCGCTGTAGGCACCGGTGGTTGCTGTTACCTCGCCCGCAGCATACAACCCATCTACAACGGTATTGCTATTGGTAAGCACCTGTGCGTTCTCATTGGCTACAACACCGCCCTTTGTCATGTGGATGGCGGATTCTACCTGTACACCGTAATAGGGTCCTTCGGAATTCATAGGGGTAGTAAAGGGTGTTTCACGGAATGGGTCTTTGCCTTCACCGCTAATTGCCTGATTATAGGTCTTAAATGTCTTTGTCAGGTTCTCTGCATTGATACCAAGTTTTTCTGCCAGCTCTGGCAGGGTATCGGCTTTTACATGGTACCCTAAGGTGTTGTGCTTTTGCAGACGATAGGCCGACTCATACAATCTTTGGTCATAAATATAAAATACCTTGGAGTCCGGTTGATCTAGAATTGCATGTGCCATTTCCAACCCGGATTTTGATTCATCAATGAAGCGGTCGCCGTTTTTATTGACCAAAATAAAGCCGTCACCGGCACCGGTCAGATCCCGACGATTTTTTATAATCAGCTTGAAGATACTTAGCACATCCATATGAGCCATTTTAAAATCATTGGCTTCAAAAACAGGAATTAGATCTCCGGTTGCACCCATTTGATTGGATGTTGCTACAACTTCAGCGCCGGGCGCATACTTTGCCAACAGCTCTTTGTTATGGGAAAAGCCTCCTGTGGCTACTATTACAGCTTTTGCATTAATATGATAGGTGCCGTCACGGGTTTCAACTTTAATGCCCGTTACCTTACCATCCTGCATAATCAAATCAGTACATTTGGTTCCGGTACGCACATCTACGCCCAGCTTGTTAACGTTTTCTTCCAGTTTTTCTTGAATGTGCTCACCGGCATAAGCGTCGGCTTCAGCCATGTGATTGGTTCCGCCATAGTTATAGTTTAGTTCAATGCCTTTGCTTCGCAGCCAACTATCCAAATTGTATTCTTCGTCAGCCCAAACCTGCTTTCTGGCGTCCGAATCTGTGGATGATTTCTTGGATTCCAAAAACTCTTCCTTAGTCATTTCGTTACCTGCTTCTTTTTGCGCCTTTGAATTATACAGGTCAAAGAAATTCATATCGAACTTGCCGTTACCACTTAAGATATCCAGCTTTTCAACTAGGATTACGTTGTTAATGCCCGAATCCTTGGCAGCAATGCTGGCTGTCAGCCCTGCGGGGCCGCCGCCGACAATGACAAGGTCAGTAGTTACGTCGTCTAGTTTCTTGGTTGCATCGTGGGTTTGGCCGGTGGTTATGGTGATGTCACCAAAATCTTTGCCACTCTGCTTCATTGCATCAGCAACAGCTTTTTTTACAGCGTAGGAGCTGAACGTTGCACCGGATACACTATCCACAATCGGGGTTTGTGCATCAATAATTCGCTTTTTTATAATAGGAAATGCCCGGCTGAAAACGGGAGAAGATTCGTGAGAAGACACAACAGCAATATCTTTTATCTGTGTGCCGTCTGCTGTAACCTTTAGAACCAACTCACCACCATAGCCATTTGCTTTTACTTCAAACTCGGTTTGAGTGGTTGCAGATTGGCTGGATGAGGTGTTGTTATCATTGTTAGGTGAACAGCCTGCTAAAAATACTACAAATGCCAAGCAAATAGCTACTAGTCTTTTCATTTAGTATCTCCTTTGATTTATGAATGCTTGCTCTGCCCATTGATTTTTCAACCTGTAATTGGCTAGAGTTTACATTATTATGTTCTATAAAGCTTGCTTAATTCCATGTTCCTTTAAAATGTTATATGACAATATGTTGTTTATAGCGTAAACTTCTCCTATTATTTGCTTTTATCGTAATAAGGGCTGAAACTTTGATAGTTTCAGCCCTCGTTTAGTCGGTTACAATATTTGCAAGCTGTACAGGGATAGTAAAGACCTTTGCGACCGACGCAAGCTGATTGACGTCGCCTACAAAGTATATGCCTTTTTCTGGGTAATAGTAAGCATACGTGCCGCTTGCCCCCATATGACCAATCAGCTCGCCTGTGGCACGAAATAGATTGCCAATACCCGAAATATTAAGCCTCACAAAGCCACCACCATACTGCCCCAGCGGTGGTGCGTACTGAATAGTTGCAAATTTACGTAGCTGTGTAAAGATTTCTTTGTCAAACAGCCCTCCGTCAAAGAATGCCTTTAAGAACCGCATTGTTTCTCGGGAAGTGCTAACTAAGCCGCCACAAGCAGGCAAACTACGAATAGTGTTTGGTTCGTACAGTGCGTTATCTTTATAATATATATTTGGCACGAAATAGCTATCATTCTCAGGAAGATAGGTGTTTTTAAGCTCCAAAGGGATAAAGATATATTTTTTATAAGCATCGTGTAAACTGCTGTTTTCAAGCTGCTCTATAATTTTGCCTAACATTTCAAAATTAAGATCGGAATAATGTGCCTTACCCCGTGTGCCGGGGGCGAATTTCTTTTTACATTCTTTTGCAATGCGCACATACTCATCAAAAGAAACAGTAATGTCCCCTTTGCAAAGCTGAGTGTTCAAGTTATTTTTTCCTACCGCAAATACATCAGGGAAGCCTGTAGTTTGGAAAAGTAAATGCTCCACCGTTAAATCATAAGAGTAATCCTTGCCTTTAAAAATATGAATTTCACCCAAAGTATCAGAGGCGAAAAACTTAGATAGCTTATCTTCAAACGACAGTTTACCTTGCTCCACTAGGTTCAAAATACAGGTGGTTGTGAACAGCTTAGAAACACTGGTCAGTATCATGGGAGAATCAACGGTTCTGCCGCCGTGGCCAGAAAAATAGGTAAAATCTCCATCCGCATCCTCAATATGTATACTGCATTCGTGTATATATTTAGATTTGATAAGATTTTGGAACACCTCATCAAACTTTGAAAGATAGGTGTTATATTGGTTGTTTTTTACTCTCATTTTACTCCTCCTCAAATATTTTTGGAAAAAACCATATAAAGCAAAAGTAGCGCACCCACAATTTAGCCATCTATAACGGCAACAAGTGCTTTCTTGGACTGCATTTTTCTAATTTCTATTATAATCCTATTCTCCCTACGTCATGTTAAACTGAAAGTGCCGCCTGCATTACCAGACGGACGCCGGCGGCGGGGGAAGCCATCTGCACCAAATCACCCACAAAAAACAAGTC
>JAVXNK010000017.1:0-32117 GCA_036645835.1 Angelakisella sp.
GCCGAAGATAGTTGGCGGGTAACTGCCTGTGAAAATAGGTCTTCGCCGGCACAAAGCAAAGCCGCTCCAATAGGGGCGGCTTTTTGCCATACTGTAGTAGAAAACTGTAAAGTATACTATACTGACAAGGGCACTTTGGGATAAGAGACAGCTTGGGGAGGGCATACTATGTGGGCGATATATGCGTTTGGAGCGGCTATCTTTGCAGCACTTACCTCTATTCTGGCGAAGCTGGGCATGGCAGGTATCAATTCCAACCTAGCAACGGCTATCCGTACCATTGTTGTTTTGGTTATGGCATGGGGTATGGTGTTCATTACCGGCGCACAGACCGGCATTAAGTCGCTTACCCAGCGTGACATAACTTTTTTGGTGTTGTCGGGTGTTGCAACAGGTCTTTCCTGGCTCTGCTATTACTATGCTATCCAGATTGGGCAGGTGCAAAAGGTGGTTGCAATTGATAAATTTAGCATTGTTATTACCTTGATATTGGCAGTGTGTATTTTGAAAGAACCCATGACTACCAAAACAGTAGTGGGCGGTTTGCTCATAACTGCGGGCACCTATGTCATGATTATGTAGAACCCCACAAAACCACGCTATTTGCTTGACATTAGGCGATATGCTTAGTATAATAACGTAATCGATAATTTAAAATAGGAGGAATATAAGTATGGCAACCTATATGAGTGAACCATCTCATACCTTTAGTGAATATCTGCTTGTTCCCGGATATTCCGATGTGAACTGTGTACCAGATAACGTCAGCTTCCGCACCCCTTTGGTAAAGTATAAGAAGGGTGAGCTTCCCGCACTTTCCATGAACATTCCCCTGGTATCGGCTATTATGCAGTCGGTTTCAGATGATGGCATGGCTATTGCGCTGGCACGTGAAGGTGGCGTTTCTTTTATTTATGGTTCTCAGACCATTGAGAATCAGGCAGAGATGATCCGCAGGGTGAAGTCCTACAAGGCTGGCTTTGTGGCATCGGATTCTAACATTTCCCCCGATAAGACCCTGGCGGATGTTTTGGCTCTGAAGGAGCGTCTGGGACATTCCACCATTTCGGTTACCGATGATGGCACCGCCAACGGTAAGCTGGTAGGCTTGGTAACCAGCCGTGACTATCGTGTAAGCCGTATGTCCCCCAGCGAGAAGGTACACACCTTTATGACCCCTCGTGAAAAGCTGATTACAGCTCCTGAAGGCACCACCCTAAAGGAAGCCAACGATATTATCTGGGCAAACAAGCTGAATTCTTTGCCGATTGTGGACAAGGATGGGCGGCTGGTAGCCTTTGTATTCCGTAAGGACTACGAGCAGCATAAGGAGAACCCTCTGGAGCTCCTGGATGCTAATAAGCGCTATATTGTGGGTGCAGGCATTAACACCCGTGACTACGCAGAACGTATTCCCGCACTCATTGAAGCAGGTGCAGACGTGCTTTGTATCGACTCCAGCGAGGGCTTTACCGAGTGGCAGAAGCGCGTTATTGAATATGTCCGTGAAAACTATGGCGACAGCGTAAAGATAGGTGCAGGCAACGTGGTAGACGGCGACGGCTTCCGCTTCCTGGCCGAGGCCGGAGCAGATTTCATTAAGATTGGTATCGGCGGCGGTTCTATCTGCATTACCCGTGAAGCCAAGGGTATTGGCCGTGGACAGGCTTCTGCGGTTATCGACGTGGCAGCAGCCCGTGACGCGTACTATAAGGAAACAGGCATCTACGTTCCCATCTGCTCCGACGGCGGTATTGTTATGGACTACCATGTAACACTGGCGCTGGCTATGGGCTGCGATTTCTGCATGCTGGGCCGTTACTTTGCTCGTTTTGATGAGAGCCCCACCAACAAGGTGATGGTGAACGGCAGCTATATGAAGGAATACTGGGGCGAAGGCAGTGCCCGCGCCCGCAACTGGCAGCGCTACGATATGGGCGGCGCCGGTAAGCTTTCCTTTGTGGAAGGTGTAGACTGCTACGTGCCCTATGCAGGTTCTCTTCATGACAACCTGGCACTGACACTGAGCAAGGTGCGTTCCACCATGTGCAACTGCGGTGCACTGAGCATTCCAGAGTTCCAGGAGAAGGCTAAGCTGACACTGGTCAGCAGCGTTTCTATCGTGGAAGGCGGTGCCCATGACGTTGTTGTCAAGGACACTGTGAACCACCAGTAATAGCATAGACCGTGTTTCACACGGCAACTTAATAAAAAGGGTAGATGAAGCCAATTAACGGTTTCATCTACCCTTTTGTTTGTGTTATATTCTGCGCTAAAGCGCCCTGACAGCGGAGAAGCTTCCCATTACATGGTACGGGTTGCTACCCAGTCTACACCAGTGCCGCAGACATCCTTTACCACCACATCACCTACGTGGATAGGGGAGGTAAATTCCAGATTGTCCAGCAGCTGCATAGCTTCCGAGATAAGGCCCTTGGGAATGTCGCTGTTCAGCTTTACAGGGCAGCGGTTGTGGATGCCGCCGGTAAGCTTTACGGTGGAGGTAATAACCCGAGTGGGGTTTGTCAGCTCCTTCTTGCCGTACTCTAAACCACGCTCACAGCCGAAGCCGGTAACAGCATAGTCGTTGTTCTCATCCACACTCAGGTGGCAGCCTTTGGGGCAGACAATACAAATTATATTTGTCATAATAAATTCCTACCTTTCTGGGAATTGTGACGGTTTGGCCATGGACAAATTGCGGTCGTCATTTTAACCGCAAAGGCACAAAACCACATAGAATAAAAGTGATTCTTTTATTCTATTGCCCTCATTGAGGTTCTACAGAGATTACAATTTGGTCGGTAGTTGCCTTATCCAGCAGCACACGGGGAATGGTAATGCGTTCCATTTCACCGGGAGCCATATGCTCACGCTTAAAGGAACAGAGCTTGGTGTCACCACTCATAACCTTAATTTCCATGTTGGTATATACATTGTTTACACGGAAGAAGAGTTCTACGGTCTTAGCAATATTTTCGGGACGTATCTGCTGAGGAACGGTGTAGGTAACGCAAGAGCCATTCTTAATGCTCATTACCTTGCCGCCCGCCTTGTGGCCCAGTGCGTATTCGGCAGCGGCTGCGCCTGCACGCTTGCTCTCGCCGGTAACAAAGTCCACTAGGTCATGCACATGTACCACGTTGCCGGAAGCAAAGATACCCTCGGCAGAGGTCTCCATATTCTCGTAAACAACTGCACCGTTGGTGCGGGGGTCCATAACAATTTCAGCGTTGCGGGTCAGCTCGTTTTCGGGGATAAGACCCACAGACAGCAGCACGGTATCACAGTCAAATTCAATCTCACTGCCGGGGATAGGCTGACGGTTTTCATCTACCTTGTGAATGATAACCTTTTCCACACGCTCCTTGCCCACAATGTTGGTAATGGTGTGGGAGAGGTAGAGGGGAATATCGTAGTCGTTAAGGCACTGAACAATGTTACGGGTAAGACCGTTGGAGTAGGGGCAAAGCTCTACGCAGGCCAGTACCTTAGCACCTTCCAGTGTCATGCGGCGCGCCATGATAAGGCCGATATCGCCGGAGCCGAGAATAACCACACGCTTGCCAACCATGTAGCCTTCCATGTTGACATAGCGCTGTGCAGCACCTGCGGTAAATACACCTGCGGGACGGTCACCGGGAATAGCAATAGCACCTCTGGTGCGCTCACGGCAACCCATGCAGAGCACAACTGCGCCTGCTTCCAACATGTAGTAGCCGTTTTTATTAATGCAGTGTACGGTGTGGTTACGCTGTATCTGAACCACCATGGTGTCCAGCATTACTTCTATGTCACTGGTACCCACCAGTTCTACAAACCGCCCGGCGTATTCGGGGCCGGTAAGCTCTTCTTTAAAGTAGTGGAGGCCAAAGCCGTTGTGAATGCACTGGTTCAGAATGCCGCCCAGTTCTTTGTCGCGTTCAATAATCAGAACCTTTTTGGCACCCTTGTCATGAGCCTCACATGCTGCAGCCAGTCCGGCGGGGCCGCCGCCGATTACGATAACGTCATATCTCTTGTTGCTCATATCATCATTCCTTTCTAAGGAGAGACTAAAATACCTTTTAATCTCTCGGGAGGGATGTTAGTCCCTCTTGCCTTCCTTGGTGGGATTGGTCAGGATATAAGATCCGTCCTCGTCCATCTGAATATCCATAAGGGGAATACCCAGCTCACGGGAAAGAATTTCATGAACTCTGGGGCCGCAGAAGCCGCCCTGACAGCGACCCATACCTGCATTGCAGCGGCGCTTAATGGCATCGATGGTAGTTGGAACGATGGGACGGTGGATAGCTTCCACAATTTCGCCCTCGGTAATGGTTTCGCAGCGGCAGATAACACGGCCGTACAGGGGGTTTTCGGAAATAACCTTATCCTTTTCCAAGGCAGAGAGCTCACGGAACTTAATGCGCTTGCGGGTGTCAATGAATTTATCCTTTTTAACAGTGGGCAGTCCGCAGCCTTCCAGCAGCTCTACAGCCATTTTACCAATGGCAGGGGCGGAGGAAAGTCCGGGAGACTTAATGCCTGCCAGATTAATAAATCCGGGGCACTGCTTCGATTCCTCGACGATAAAGTCGGGGCGGTCGGTGTTGGCACGAACGCCGGCAAAGTTGCGAATGCTGTCGCGGAAGTTAATGGTGGGTACCGAACGTACCGACAGGCGACGGACAAAGTCCAGTCCTTCGGCAGTATTGCCCACATCGTCACCCTGTTTGCAGTTTACAGCATTGGGGCCTACTATCAGGTTGCCGTGGACAGTGGGGGAAACCAGTACGCCCTTACCCACTTCGGAAGGACACTGGAATACCACGCTGTTTACAAGAGCACCCTGTGTTTTATCCATCATGTAGTACTCGCCCACGTTGTACACAGTCTTAAATCCGCTGCCGCCTACCATCTCGTGAATGCGGTCGGAATAGACGCCTGCAGCGTTTACGATATACTTTCCGTTAACAGTTCCTCTGTTTGTACTTACAGTAAATCCATCTGCATCCTTGGTAATGCCCTCTACCTTAGTGGAAAGATGTAGCTCCACGCCGTTCTTTACAGCAGTTTCAGCTAGCGCTATGGCAAATTCCCAAGGGTTTACAATAGCGGCAGAGGGAGCATAGAGAGCGCCAAAAATCTCATGGCTAATGTTGGGCTCACGCTCCAGCACCTGCTCCTTGGTAAGTATCTGCAGGTCGGGAACGCCGTTCTTGTTGCCACGGTCATAAAGCTCCCGTACAGTTTCCATATCCTTTTCGGAAAAGGCCAGAACCAGCGAACCAATCTGCTTGCGCTCCACATCCAGCTTCTCACAAAGTTCCTTTGCCTGTGCTACGCCGGGAACATTCAGCTTCGCCATCAGGGTGTGGGGCTCGGGGTCGTACCCTGCGTGAAGGATGGCACTGTTTGCTTTGGTGGTACCGTTTGCGACATCGTTCATGGCCTCCAGCACTGCTACCTTCAGGTTGTAGCGGGAAAGCTCGTAAGCGGTGGATGCACCGATAATGCCGCAGCCGATCACTATAACATCATACATATTGAAACTCCCTCCCAGTATTTCGGTTCCGGCAGAAAAAAAGAGCCAACGCAAATAAACGCTCATTTTCAGAGCTTTATTTACCTTGACTCACATTCTCACAAGATACCGATATTTAGTTTACAGACACAGTATAGCACGACTACCAGGGAAAACGCAATAGTCTGTTTGTAAAATGATTGTAATGTTGTCGAATTTTTGCTACTTGCCCAGATAGGCGGCCTTTACTTGGCTATTTCCCAGTAGCTCATGTCCGGTTCCCGAAAGAGTAATCCGGCCAGTTTCCATAACATAGCCCCAGTCGGCGGTGTGCAGCGCCATATTGGCATTCTGTTCTATCAGTAGAATGGTAACCCCCTGCTGGTTAATCTTTTTAATAATAGAGAAGATGTCCCGCACCACCAGTGGAGCAAGGCCCAGGGAGGGTTCATCCATCATAATCAGTTTAGGATGGCTCATGAGGGCACGGGCCACCGCCAGCATCTGCTGTTCACCGCCGGAAAGGGTTCCCGCCATCTGCCAGCTGCGCTGGGCGAGGATGGGGAACAGGCTGTGTACCCACTCTATGTCGGCAGTCAGGTCATCTTTTCGCAGATACGCACCAATCTTAATATTTTCCAGCACCGTCAGGTTTGGGAACACATGCCGCCCCTCGGGTACCAGTGTAATACCCTTTTTCACAATCTCCTCGGTAGCTGTGCCCAAAAGCTCCTGCCCCATGTAGGAGATAGAACCGCTAATGGCAGGCACCAGCCCTGCAATGGCCCGCAAGGTGGTAGATTTTCCTGCACCGTTGGCACCAATGAGGGTGACAATGCTCCCCTCCGGAACCTCCAGAGAGATACCCTTAACAGCCTCAATGCCGCCATAGTTTACCGCCAAATCCTTAATCGTCAGCATCAGCCGCCACCCCCAGATACGCTTCTATTACCCTAGGATTGTTCTGAACCTCATCGGCTGTGCCGCTCGCTATCAGCTTGCCAAAGTCCAGTACATATATCCTGTCTGAAATCTCCATAACCAAATCCATATGATGCTCAATCATCAGCACCGACAGGTGAAACTCATGCTTAAGCTCCCGAATGAAGGTGGTAAGCTCTTTTGTCTCCTGGGGGTTCATGCCTGCGGCAGGCTCATCCAGCAGCAACAAACGTGGCTCGGTAGCCAGTGCACGGGCAATCTCCAGCCGCCGCTGCAAGCCGTAGGGCAGGGAAGAGGCTATGTCGTCTTTATAGTCTGCAAGACCCAAACGGGAAAGCAGCGCAAGTGCTTCGGCGTGCATCTGCCGTTCCTCCCGCAGGGCGCCAGGGAACATAAAGGCGCTTTCCAGCAGGCCGGATTTGATATGCAGGTGCTTTGCAATCAGCACATTATCCAGTACCGAAAGCTCCTTAAAAAGGCGAATGTTCTGGAAGGTACGGGCCATTCCCATCTTGGTAATGCGGTCAGGGGAAAGGCCGGTAATATCACGTACATTGTCCTTGCCCCCGCCGGGAGCAAACATAACCATACCGGAGGTGGGCTTGTAAACACCGGTGATAATATTAAATGCGGTAGTTTTACCTGCACCGTTTGGGCCTATAAGTGCCACAATTTCACCGTCATTGACCTCCAGTGACAGGCTGTCTACGGCTACAACGCCGCCAAACTTAATGGTCATTTGGTTGGTGCGCAGTACATTGATGTGACTCATGCGCTGTCACCTCCCTTTATGGCAGGTTTCTTTACTTTTGGTATAATCATGCTCCAATTAAACTCTTTGTTTCCCATAAGACCACGACGGAAGAAGAGGATGACCATCATAAGCAGTGCGGAAAACACCACCATGCGCAGTCCTGCTATCTCCGGAATGACAATGGGGCCCAGTGAAAAGCCGCTGTCCAAAAACCGCAGCCATTCTTTGGCTATGGTAATGATAAAGGCCGAGATAACCGTTCCGGTTATGCTGCCCATGCCGCCCAGAACCACGATAAGCAGAATATCGTAGGCCAGTACGAAGCGGAAAAGCAGGGGATTGATAGCACCCACCACGCTGGCCAGCAGCCCGCCGCCTACCCCTGCAATAAAGCCGGAGATTACAAAGGACATCATCTTGTGGCGGAAAAGGCCGATACCCATGCTTTCGGCAGCTATTTCATCCTCACGGATGGCTTTGAGTGCGCGGCCGTAGCTACCGTGCATAAGCCGTACCAGAAACACCACTACCAGAGCCAGTGTACCCATGGTCCACCATAGGTTGGCGGTGGGCGGTATCTTTTTTATGCCCAGCGCACCATTGGTAATGGTTTGCAGGTTGGTGAATATGACGCGAATAATCTCCGAAAATCCCAGCGTTGCAATGGCCAGATAGTCTCCCCGAAGCCGCAGCACGGGAAAGCCAATGAGGAAGGCAGCGCCGGCAGATACCAAGCCGCCGATAATAAGTGCAAAAAAGAAAGGCATTTGCAGTGCACCCAGCCAAGGGACAATAGGCTCCAGATAAAAAACCATAGCCTTGTCGGCGGGGGACATAAAGAGCAGTGTAGTAACATAGGCACCCAGCGCCATAAAGCCCGCCTGCCCAAGGCTGAAAAGTCCCGTAAAGCCATTTACCAGGTTCATGGAAAGCCCCAGAACCGCATAAATAGCGCATAGATTGAGAATACGTACCTCGTAGCTGCCTACGGTTTTACCGCTTTGCGTGAGGTAGAGAAAGACCACCACAAGGAGCAGGCTTACTGCTGAAAGGCAGAAATCACGCCGCTGTGTGGGGGTAAACTGTTTTGCCAAACCCATATCTGTTCTCCCCTCCCTTAAACCTTATCGGTAGTTTTCTCACCGAAAAGGCCCGTGGGCTTTACCAGCAAGATGATAATGAGTGCAATAAATGCAAAAGCGTCCTTGTAGCCCGACAGGTCGGGTGCAAAGAAGATAATCATAATCTCCATAAGACCAAGAATGAGCGCACCTGCTACGGCACCCTTTATGCTTCCAATACCGCCGATGACAGCGGCTATAAAGCACTTTAGGCCCGGCATCATGCCTACATATGGCTCTATTTTGGGGAACTTGAAGCCCCACATAATGGCTCCCACGGCAGCCAGCAGTGAGCCGATGCCAAAGGTGACCGAGATGGTGCGGTTAATATTGATACCCATGAGCCGTGCGGTTTCAAAGTCCTTGCTGACAGCCCGCATGGCCATACCGGTTTTTGTTTTATCCACCAGAAACAGCAGTCCCACCACCAGTACGGCGGTAATAAGGGGCACAGCCAGTGCCAGCCGCTGTATCCGTATGCCCCCAAGGGTAATAACATCCTGAAAAAAGGGCAGAGAAGGAAACTGGCGGGGAATGCCGGTAAAGAGCACCGTAGCCAGATTTTCCAGTAAGTAAGATACACCGATGGAGGAGATGAGCAGCGAGATGCGGGGAGCCTGCCGTAAGGGCTTGTAGGCTGCCCGCTCGATGACCATACCCAGCAGTGCGGTGCATATGGGCACAAGAAGCATAGTAAGGTACCACGGAATGTGAAACACCGTGATACCAAAAAAGGCAAAGTACATTGCCATCATAAAGATGTCGCCGTGAGCAAAGTTAATAAGCCGCAAAATGCCGTAAACCATGGTGTAGCCTATAGCGACAAGCGCATATAGGCTACCCAGTGTCAGTGCATTTGCAAGCTGCTGCAAAAACACATTTATATCCATAGGTTACTCCACAACTACAGTATCTACATAGGTGAACTTGCCATCCTTAACAGTCTTAATGACTGCCTGATTTTTAATGGCATCGCCGTTTGCGTCAAACTTTATCTTGCCGGTTACGCCGGTCATTTCCAGTGTGGTCAGCGCAGTGCGGATATCCTCGCCCTTGGCGCTGCCAGCCTTTTCGATAGCGGCAACAATCGCCATGTAGGCGTCATATCCCAGTGCAGTAACAGAACCCTTAGGCTCGCCCCCAAACATCTTGGCATAGGCCTCTAGGAACTGCTTGGACTCGGGGGTAGGTGTAGCGGCTGCGTCAAAGAAGGTGGTGAAGCGGCAAGCTTCGGTGGCTGCTCCGCCAACATCGATAAGGGGCTGAGTCTCCCAGGTATCGGCACCCAGGAACAGGACGTTATATCCCATCTGTTTGGCCTGTGCCATCATAAGTCCTGCCTCGGAGTATCCGCCGGGGGCAAAGATAACATCGGGGGACTGCTGCATAACAGCACTGAGCTGTGCGCTGAAGTCCTGGTCGCCCTTGTTATACTTAGATTCTGCAACGATGCCTGCATCGCCAAAGGCTTCTACAAAGTACTTGCGCAGACCTACTGCGTAAACGTCGGAAACGTCATAGATAACAGCGGCCTTGGCAGCCTTCAGGTTGTTTTTTGCATAGTTTGCCAGCAGTGTGCCCTGGAAATCATCCAGATAGCAAACACGGAAGTAGTAGTCGTTGCCCAGTGTTACGTTGGGATTGGTGCAGGAGGTGCCCATAGCAGGAACCTTAGCTGCTTCAAAAGCGGGACCGCCGGCAATGGCAACGCTGGAGCCCCAGCTGCCGATAACGGCGCAGACCTTCTCCGACTCCACCAGACGGGCGGCAGCGGTAGCGGCTTCTACGTCATCCGACTTGTTGTCCACGGGAACCAGAACAATCTTCTTACCCAGTACCTCGCCTTTTACCGAGTGGGCAGCCTGAATACCTTCGTATTCCATCTGTCCCCCGGCAGCGTTGGCGCCGGTTAGGGGCTGAAACACGCCTATTTTGATAACATCTTCGTTACCTGCTGCGGGTGCCGCGGGTGTGGTGCCGCTGGCAGGTGCTGCAGAGGTAGGTGCAGGGGAAGGGGCTGCACCGCCACAGGCGGCCATGGATAGAATCATCGCCAGAGTAAGAACTAGGGCAAACAATCGTTTCATAAAATACTCCATTCAGCCGCTTTGCGTCGGCATAAATAAATTTTGGAACCGCCCCTTGTCACGCAAAGCAGAGGAATGACAAGAGTATTTTTGCGCATAGGAACGGGAGCAAGCTTGCGCGCGTATCGTTCTGCGCATAACCCATAGTTTGAAAGGGACTTTCAGACGAATCCTCCATCACTATACTTAAAACTATATTGTAAATTATACAGATACTTCCATAAAAATGCAAGAATAAATATACACAAATTCAATTTAACATTTAGTTAACATTTGAACATATCTTTTAAAGAGCAAATTTAACGACAAAATTAGTGTTTTTCAAAATAAATGCCATGTTACACATACAAATGTACATGTATGAAAGAAATATAAAAATAAAATATGCAGGAATAATTTAATATTCCTGCATATTTTTGATTACGTCTTGCGTCGGCGGGCGATGCGGCACACTATTGTACTCCATACGCGTACACCAAGACGGATGATATAAAAATTATTCGTAAGGCAGTAACCTACAGCGTTACGCACTGTCCACGGTGGGAAAGCAAAACAATGCTATCACGGAAGGAAGCACTGCCACTGTCTTCTGCAAACTGTTCACAGACACTGTATTCGTCCCAGAAGTGCATGGGAACCATACAGCCTGCCCCTACCGTTTCCATAAAGTACTGTGCACCCCAGAAAGCTGCACGTCCAAGCCGTGGGTCTACCGCCAGAAAGGCTAGGTCGGGCGAAGCCCCCTTTAGCTTGTCCACTTCGGCTCGAAAAGTGGTGGACATACCGTCGTTAAAGTAGTCCGGTTCCCCATCCCAGTGCCACCAGTTCAGGTCGCCCCCATGGTAGATTGTCTTTCCGTCCACCTTGACCAAAAAAGCAGCACCCTGGTCGGTGGAGCGCAGAGCAGTTACCTCTATGCCCTCCAGCTGGATAGTCTCACCGCTTTTTACCTGTGTGGCATCGTCGGTTTCAGGAATATCATCCCCAAAGAACAGAAGGGTGTCGAGACGTTCTTTCTTCCAGCGGTGTACCACCTTATTGTAGTGGTCAAAGTGAGAGTGGGAAACAAACACCACCAGCTGCTTATCCTCCGGCAGCAGTGTGGGGGTCACCACACCCTGTTCCAAAGTACCGCCTGCGGGGACATCGGTATAATAGTCAAATACCAGTAAATGGCGTTCGGTTTCCACCAAAAATCCACTGTGGTTTAAGTACCAAAATTTCATAAGGCACCTCCATGTATTTTAAGTTTTCATGGGTATAGTATAACACAAAAGAGACTGTAACAACATGCATTTAAAAGCAATTGTTACAGCCCCTATTGCTTGCGGAAAGAATATCCTGGCTACACGATACTCCTGTTTAGTTTGGGAGCATAGATATATGGATACTTTGCATATCCGTTTTGCCCAAGTTTTTTGCGGAATGTCAGGTTATTTGTCGTGTGTTACTGCATTTTCCCGGAACAGCATGGAGATCGCCCATATACCTGCCAAGGCGATAAGGGTATAGATAATTCGGCTAAGCATGGCACCCTGTCCGCCAAAGATCCATGCAACCAGATCCAGCTGAAACAGTCCAATGCTACCCCAGTTGAGGGCGCCGACAATTATGAGTATGAGTGAAATTTTGTCCAGCATATTGTTCACTTCCTCTCAATGCTTTATTGCGGAAGTTTAAAAAACCCGCAATAATAGTTTTACCTAAAGAGTGAAACGTATTCACAGAAAATTTAAAATTAATATTTTGAATATCTGTTTTGCCACTTTTCAGCTGTCCAAAATTCAAAGAAGGTTCGCCATTTTATGATATGAAGCAGAAGAATAATAGAATAATTCTTACGTTACAGAGCTTTGCTCCGAAACAGCGGGAATACGCACTGTAAGCTCGGTGCCTACCCCAAGGGCGCTGCGAATGGAGATATCACCCCCGTGCTGCTCGGTAATATGCTTGGCTATGGAAAGTCCAAGGCCGGTGCCGCCTGTCTGCTTGGAGCGGCTTTTATCCACTCGGTAAAACCGCTGAAAAACACGGTCGTGGTGCTCCGGGGCAATGCCGATGCCGTTATCGATAACCCGCATAACGGCAAAATCGCCCTCCCGGGACAGGCGTACCAACACCGTACCGCCCACACGGTTATACTTTATGGCGTTTTCACAAAGGTTCTGCACCAGTTCCGAAAGGATGGAACGGCTACCCATAACCAGCGGAGATGCACCCTCCTGAGAAAGTGTTACCTGCTGACGGGTGGCTATGGGCCGTAGGTACTGCAGGTTTTCCTCTACTATTTCAGAAAGCTGGCAGGGCACTACCTCCATGGTTGTGTGTTCATCCAGCCGTGACAGATGGATAATATCCTCTACCAGCGACAGTAAGCGGGAGCTTTCCTTTACAATGCGTCCCGCAAAAATACGGCAATCCTCGGGGGTAGCTGCCATACCGTTTTCTATCATTTCGGCAAAGCCGGAGATAGAGGTTATAGGGGTTTTTAGCTCGTGGGATACGTTGGCGGAAAATTCCCGCCGTAGGCCATCCACCCGTTCCAGCTCGGTAATATCCAGTAGCCGCTGTTCCTCCAGCTGTTGCTGCTGATGGGTTATCTTTTCGATAAAGGGGCATAGTTCCGGGTAGTACTCCCGCTCACCGGGGCCGTTCAGCTTGTCCGGAAGGCTGTCCGCCAGCTGCTCGATGGGTTCCACAATGGAACGGGTAAGGCAGGAGGCAATGTACATACAGCCACAGAGGATAACCAGTATAATAAGGCAGATGGCGGGCAAGGTAGCCACCGCCATAGCAGTAAACTCCGCTACAATACCTGTTTCTGCTTGCTGCGCATAAAAGTCATAAAACACCCAGATGGAGAAGGCAACTGAGAGTAACACCGCCGAAATGGCAGTTATGCAAAGGCTTCTATAGATTCGCTTTTCCAAAAATGCGACCTCCTGAAAGGATTAATTGGTGTAAACGCAGTTCCCTACCACATTGAGCAAAGCGGATAGTCCGCCCACAGGCGTCACTCTCCTAAACCATTTACGGTTTTGGAGTAATCTTGTAGCCTACCCCTCGTACCGTTTGTATCAGTTCGCCCGCATCCCCCAGCTTCTGGCGAAGGGACTTAATGTGCATATCCACTGTACGGCTTTCCCCTTCAAAGTCAAAGCCCCAGACAGCTTCCATTAGCTTTTCACGGGTGAGCACTAGCCCGGAGTTGCGCAAAAGATAGCTGAGCAGCTCAAACTCCTTAAAGGTGAGGGTAACTTCACTGCCCTCCACCGTTACAATGCGGCGAGAAATATCAATGCAGATGGGCTCCATAATGAGTGACTCCGGGGTGAAGCTGCCGGTGACCCGCCGCAGTACCGCCCGCACCCGGGACATAAGCTCCATAACCCCAAATGGCTTGGTAATGTAGTCATCGGCTCCCTGGTCCAGTCCCTTTACCCGGTCATACTCGGCGGCTTTGGCTGTAACCATAATGACGGGTATATCCGCAGTGGTGGCGCTGTGACGCAAGCGGCGAAGGATAGAAAGTCCATCCTCCGAGGGCAGCATAATGTCCAGCAGAATAAGGGCAGGCGGTGACTGGTCACGCAGTGCTGTCCACAGCCCCGCAGCATCCTCAAACCCTGCTGTTTCATACCCGCCGGAGCGCAGGGCGTACAGTACCAGCTCCCGTATGCTTTCGTCGTCTTCGACGCAGTATATCTTTTCCATACCGTATCCTCCGTTAATGATTACCCAAATCTACCCGCAATATAGTCGCGGGTGCGTTTGTCGGCAGGGGCGGCGAATATCTTTTTCGTTTCGTCGTGCTCCACCATCTGCCCCATAAGGAAGAAGGCGGTGCTGTCCGATATCCGTGCGGCCTGCTGCATGTTGTGGGTAACTATAACGATAGTATACCGCTGTTTCAGCGTTAAGACAAGGTCTTCTATGCGGGAAGTTGAAATTGGGTCCAGTGCACTGGTGGGTTCATCCATAAGAAGCACCTCCGGTTCCACTGCCAGTGCCCTTGCTATGCAGAGCCGCTGCTGCTGCCCACCGCTGATGCCCAGCGCCGACTTATCCAGACGGTCACGGGTTTCATCCCAAATAGCGGCATCCCGCAGGCTCCGCTCTACGATTTCATCCAGCTGTGCCTTTTTGCGAATACCGTGGGTGCGTGGGCCAAAGGCAACGTTGTCGTAGATACTCATAGGAAATGGGTTGGGCTTCTGGAATACCATGCCAACCCGTTTGCGCAGGTAGTTTATCTCCATACCATCGTAGATGTTTTCGCCGTCCAGCAGTACCTTTCCGGTAATGCGGCAGCCCTCCACCAGGTCGTTCATGCGGTTTAGGGTCTTCAGCAGGGTAGATTTTCCGCAGCCGGAGGGGCCTATGAGGGCGGTTATCCGCTGCTGTTCCAGGTTTAGCGATATATTTTTAAGCGCCTGAAAGTCGCCGTAATGTAAATTCAAATCACTTACAACAAATTTTTTCATTATTTATTTCTCCTTCCCATGAAAAGTCCCTTGGCTACCATAGCCGAAAGGGTATTGATAACCAGTACAATGCAGAGTAGAACCACCGCAGTGGCGTAGGCCTCATTGGTATACAGGCCCTCGGAAGAAAGCAGATACATGTGCAGTGCCAGTGTTCGGCCGGAGGAAAGTACGGTTTCGGGTATCTGCGGAACGGTGCCGGCGGTGTACAGCAGTGCAGCTGTTTCGCCCACTATACGGCCTATGCCCAGTATTACCCCGCCCAGTATGCCGGGTATGGCGGAGGGCAGTACCACCCGAAACACCGTGCGCAGCCTACCTGCACCCAGCCCAAAGCTTGCTTCTCGGTAAAGGTCGGGCACCGAAGCCAGTGCTTCTTCGGTTGTACGGATAATCAGGGGAAGTATCATAATGGAGAGGGTAAAGGCACCGGAGAGTACCGAAAGGCCAAAGCCCATGGTGCTTACAAAGAAGAGCATACCGAACAGCCCGTAGATAATAGATGGAATGCCCGAGAGCGTTTCTGCCGTAAGGCGGATAAGCTCCACAGCACGGCTGCCCCTACGGGCATATTCCACCAAATAAATGGCGGTAAACACCCCCAGAGGCACAGCAATGAGTAGAGAAAAGAAGGTCATTTCCACGGTGGTAATAACCGAGGGAAGCAGCGATACGTTTTGGCTGTTATAGGTTAATGAAAACAGCGAAGGTGTAATATGGGGAAGCCCTTTTATTAGTACGTAGCCAATAAGGAAAACAAGGATAGCCAGTGTAGCGGTTGCTGCTGCCCATACCAGAAACCGAAGTACCAGTGACAGGGGCTGTACACTTCGGTGGGAAGAACGGTGGTTCATGGGCGTGCCCTCCGCTTCAGAAGCGCCAGCGACAGGTTAATGCATAGGATAAAGACAAAGAGCACCACACCGGTAGCAATGAGGGCTTCACGGTGGAGGTCAGCGGCATAGCCCATCTCCATTACAATGTTGGAGGTAAGGGTGCGTACCCCTTTTAGAATGCCCTGTGGCATACGCGCCTGGTTTCCTGCCACCATAATGACCGCCATGGTTTCACCCATAGCACGGCCAAGCCCTAGCACCACCGCCGCCAATATGCCGCTGCGGGCGGCAGGGAGTACGGCAAAGAACACCGAGTGCTCATGGGCGGCACCCAGTGCCCGTGCACCTTCGTAGCAGCTTTCCGGAACAGCGCGGATAGCCGCTTCACTAACCGTAATAACGGTGGGGAGTATCATAATGCCCAGCAGAATGGCAGCGGTAAGCATACTTCTGCCGTTTCCACCAATGTACTGCCGTACAAAGGGGACTATGACAATAAGGCCAAAGAAGCCGTAAACCACCGAGGGAATACCGGCAAGGAGCTCCACGGCGGGGTGCAGGATACGGTACAGGAACTTAGGGCAGCAGCGGGCTAGGAATACCGCTGTTAAAATGCCTACGGGCACCCCAAAGCAAACCGCCCCCAGTGTTACGTAAATGCTGCCAAGTATCATGGGAAGTATACCGAAAAGGGCGGGGCTGTCGGCAGGGGACCAGCGCTTACCCAGAATAAAATCAAAAAAGCCTATCTTGGCCATGGCGGGTATGCCGCCGGCAAAGAGAAAGCCACAGATGAGCAGCACTGCCGCCACCGAGGCCATAGCACAGAGGAAAAAGAAGACTTCAAAGAACTTTTCCCGCAGCTCATTTTTATGGCGGCGGGAGGTTGGGCGCAGCCGCCCCCGTGACAGGGGCAGGCTACCCTCATATGATACAGTTATAGCATCAGTTTTCAGCATTCCACTACCTCCTATTCTGCGATGTTGCCCCAGGCGGCGGTTTCTCCTACAAAGATGCTTTTGACAGCAGCACTGGTCAGGTTGTTGACAGAGTTTTCAGGATGTACAATAACAGCAATACCGTCAATGGCAATGGATACAGGGGTAAGCTTTTCCTTTTCGCTGTCCTTCAGGTCCCTGGAGGCCATGCCGATATCAAAGATACCCTCTACAGTGCCCGACATACCGGAGGTGGAGTCGCTGGACTGCAGCTCCAGCTTGGCACCCGGGTTTACAAGGGCGTAGGCCTCAGCCAGCTTTTCCATAACAGGGAACACCGAGGAGGAACCGCCGATAACCAGCTTGCCTGCGGGTTTGCTGCCGCTGTAGGCAGGGGCTGTGGGGTTTACAGACACATAGGACTTGGCAACCACAGCCTGCCCCTCTGCGCTTAGGATAAAGTCGATAAAGTCCTTGGCAAGTCCCTGGGCTTCACCCTTAGTGGCTATGTTAAAGGGACGGGAAATTTTGTAGCTACCATCCAGCATGGCTTCTGCAGAGGGGGTTACGCCATCTATCTGCACAGCCTTTACGCTATCGCTGAGGGAACCCAGGGAAACATAACCGATACTCCAGGGGTCACCGGCTACTGTTTGCAGCATAACATCGGTTTTGCTCACTACCGTTGCTTCCTCGGTTGTACGGTCGGTCTTGGTGCCGTTCTCACCCTTCTCCTCCACACCAAACAGCTCTATGAAGGCTCCACGGGTCCCGGAGCCGTCCTCACGGGAGATAACCGATATCTCATGGGCATCTTTAGAAGCAGCCGCAGACGGAGCAGGAGGGGCGTCTGTAGCACCGCAGCCGGCAAACAGAGATAAGGCCATAGCGGAGAGGGTAAGGAGCGACAGAAGCTTTTTTTTCATATAGTTCATGTTGTAATAATCCTTTCATTACCTGTTTTCTATTCTTTATTTAGCTCTTATAGCATAAAGCTTAGCTGTAAAGAACAAGACGGAGGCGTCGTAAAAGGGGTGTAAAAAAACACAGCATTTGTAAAATCTATGTGAAGTGACCTGTACAACATACCTTGGAAGGAGAGTGGAGAGATGAAAAAAATGGTGGTTACCGCTCCGGTGGCGGCGGTATACGAAAATGAAGAGGGCACAGCACTGCTGTCGGACGAACTGCTTTGTGGTATGACTGCACAGCCGCTGCAGCAGTACAGCGGGGGAATTCTTCGTATTCGCAGCTTTTACGGCTACGAAGGATATGCCAAAGCCTCCGCCTTCAAGGAGCTGACGGAGGAATGGGAGGCTGCACCCAAGCTGGTTGTCATTGGCAGCTATGTAAATGTGCAGTCGCAGCCTGCGGTGCGTTCGCTGGTGGTGTTGTCCCTTCCGCGGGGAGCCTTGGTATGCGGGGATGGGCCTTCCTTGGAGGGCTGGCAGCCAGTGCATATGGCTGGAGGAGAGCAGGGGTTTATCCAGTCGGTGCACCTGGGCACCTATCCCATGGGTGAGGCCTTTGCTGTAGGTGAGCTCCGGCGCAGCCTTTGTCAGAATGCGCTGTCCTATCTGGGCTGCTGCTACCGGTGGGGAGGCAAAACGCCGCTGGGCATTGACTGCTCCGGCCTATGCTCACAGGTTTACCTGAACCATGGCATTGCTATCTACCGTGACGCCCGTATTATGGAGGGTTATCCTGTCCGTGAAATACCACAGGAACAGTTGGAGCCTGCCGACCTTCTTTACTGGAAGGGGCATATAGCGCTTTACCTTGGGGAGGGGCGGTACATCCATTCCACAGCATCGTCGGGCGGTGTAACGGTAAATAGCCTGATAAAGGGACAGGTGGACTACCGTGAAGATCTGGCAAAGAGCCTGCTCTGCTGCGGAACTGCCCTATAGCAGCAAAAAAAGAGGCAAACAGCGAATGCTGTTTGCCTCTTTTGGTTTTTATACTCTAAACCTTACTTCTTGGGGGTTGCATAAGCAAAGCTCTTGAAGCCCAAGGGGGAGAAGACATAGTTGTCAACTACAGGGCTGAGCATGTAGATGTCGGTGTAGTAGTACAGGGGGCAGAGCATATTCTCAGCAAAGATAATATCCTCAGCTTCGTGCATCTTCTGCATACGAACAGCCTGGTCGCCAGTGGACTTAATCTCGGTGATCAGTTTGTCATAAGCGGGGTTAGACCACTGAGCATCGTTGTTGCCGCCGCCGGTGATCCACATATCCAGGAAGGAGATGGGGTCATTGTAGTCGCCCAGCCAGCCGTTACGTGCGATGAAGTAGTCGCCGTTCTTTCTGGACTGCAGGAAGGTTGCCCACTCCTGAGATACCAGGTTAACGGTGATGCCCAGCTCTTTCCACATGTTCTGGAGAGCTTCGCCGATGAGCTGATGTCCGGTGCCTGCATTGTACAGGTACTCGATAGCAGGGAAGCCAGCGCCGTCGGGGTAGCCAGCCTCAGCCAGAAGCTTCTTAGCCTCGGCAAGGTTTGCCTCATAAGCCTCGAAGGAAGGATCGTAGTAGTTGGGCTTAGCGTCACGGAAGGACTTGGTGGGGTCTGCATCAGTCAGTGCAGGAGGAACGAATGCGCCTGCAGGAATCTGGTCAGCCTTACCAACGTTGGTAACAATCCAGTCACGGTCGATAGCCAGGGTCAGAGCCTGACGTACCTTGGGGTTATCCAGGGGGGCCTTCTTAACGTTGAAGCTGATGTAATAGGTACCAATCTGGCCCATTACGCCGTAATCGGGGTGCTTCTTCAGGGTGTCGATTTCATCGTTGGGAACGCTGTCGATGAACTGAACAGTGCCGTTCTTGTAAGCGGACAGCTGTGCAACGTCATCGTCGGTCAGCATAAGACGAATGGTCTTGGGGCCGAGAGACTTAACATCCCAGTACTTCTCGTTCTGAGCAAGAAGCATGTGAGAGCCTTCTACCCACTCCTTCATAACGTAGGGACCGTTTCCGATGTAGGTATCGGCAGCCAGTGCCCACTTCTCGCCGTTCTTTTCAACAGTTGCCTTCTGAACAGGCATGTAGGTGGGGAATGCAGTGAGCTCTAGGAAGTAAGCGGTAGGTGCAATCAGCTTAACAACCAGAGTCTTAGCATCGGGAGCAGTCATATTGAGCTTGCCAGCTGCATAGCCGTCGATGCACTCAAACATGTATGCATAGTCAGCAGCAGTTGCAGGATCAATGGCTCTGTTCCAAGAGTAGATGAAGTCCTCGGAAGTGATGGGGGTACCATCGCTCCAGGTAAGACCGTCACGCAGGGTGAAGGTGTAGGTCATGAGGTCTTCGCTAAGCTCAACCTTCTCAGCCTGTGCGGGGACGGGAACACCATTCTTGTCCAGTGTGTACAGACCCTCGAAAACGTGCTTGATAACGGTACCACCGTCAACAGCAGAGTTCAGAGCAGGGTCGATGGTGTCGGGGTCGGGACCCACAACAGCAGCAAGTTCATTGCCATCCCATGTAGTTACAGGGGATACGGGAGCGCCATCAGCGGGTGCAGCAGGGGCTTCGGGAGCTGCAGAAGCTGCAGGATCCGCAGGAGCAGCAGAGGAAGCGGGAGGTGTAGTACCGCCGCAGCCTACTACGCTCAGTACCAGCATCATAACAGCCAGCATCAGTGCGAGTTTTTTCATAATTCATCCTCCTAAAATAGTATCTTCTTTCTTTCGTACGGATATCGCCTGTCCGCCCTGTAAAGGGCAGCCAGTTATTAAAAGCCCGGAAGGACCTTTAAACACAAAAGAGACATCATTGCTTTGCCTTGCTAAAGTATAGAGCCTATTATAGCATAAAACCCATGATTTGCAAGTAGTACAGGTAAATTTAGTCAAATTATCTTAAAACTTCTGACAAAGCAACAGGTAATTGCAAGAATAGTACCATGATAATTCAGATGGTTCAGATAATTTGTTAGTTTATCTTATCAAGGTTGTGGCATGCCACAAAGCGCCCTGTTTCTACTTCCTTAAACTCCGGTTCCTGTGCGGCGCACTGCTCGGTGGCATAGGCGCAGCGGGTACGGAAACGGCAGCCGGAAGGGGGGTTCAGAGGACTGGGCACGTCACCCTCCAGCACAATACGCTTGCTCTGGCGGCTGGTGCGGGGGTCGGGCACAGGAATAGCAGAAATCAGCGAACGGGTATAGGGGTGCAGGGGACGGAAGGTCAGGTCGTAGCTGTCCGCCAGTTCCACCAGCTTGCCCAGGTACATAACACCAATACGGTTGGAGATGTGCTTAACAATGCTCAGGTCATGGGCAATGAAGAGGTAGGTAAGACCCATCTCATCCTGCAGCTCCTCGAACATATTAACCACCTGTGCCTGAATAGAAACGTCCAGTGCGGAAACAGGCTCGTCACATACAATGAATTCGGGGCGTACAGCCAGAGCACGGGCAATGCCGATTCTCTGACGCTGACCGCCGGAAAACTCATGGGGATAACGGTTGGCGTGCTCACTGTTCAGGCCTACACGGCAGAGCATCTCAATAACACGGTCGGTACGCTCCTGCTTGTTTGCACAGGTCTTGTGAACATCCAGAGGCTCGGCAACAATGTCGCCTACCGTCATACGGGGGTCCAACGAAGCGTAGGGATCCTGAAAAACAATCTGCATCTTCTGGCGGTAGGGCATCATGTTTACCTTGGTGATGTCTACGCCATCGTAGAAAATCTTACCGGAAGTGGGCTCATAAAGACGCAGAATGGTACGTCCAATGGTGGTCTTGCCGCAGCCGGACTCACCGACCAGGCCCAGAGTCTCACCCTTTTTAATATAGAAGGAAACATCGTCTACAGCCTTAACGTACTTCTTAGCAAAAACGCTGTCGCTTACATCAAAGTACTGCTTCAGGTTCTGTATTTCTAACAGCTTCTCACTCATTTCTGCTCACCTCCGTTTGCTGCCTCAAGCTCGTGCTTCTGGTGCCGCCAGCAGGCGCTGTAGTGAACATCGCTGTAGTCGTTGTAGGGAGGCATAGCCCGCAGGCAGATCTTCATACATTTGCTGCAGCGGGGTGCAAAAGGACAGCCCGCAGGGGGGTTCAGCAGGTCCACCGGCTGACCCTCAATGGGAACCAGCTTCTCGTGGTCGGTGGCAGTCAGCTTGGGAATGCTCAGTAGCAGTCCCTTGGTATATTCATGCTTGGGGTTGTAGAAGATATCGTCAGTGGTACCGTACTCTACTATCTTTCCGGCGTACATAACGGCAATCTTATCACACATATTGGAAACAACACCAAGGTCATGGGTAATCATAATAATGGACATGCCAATCTTCTTTTTCAGCTCTACCATCAGCTCCAGTATCTGGGCCTGAATGGTAACGTCCAGTGCAGTGGTAGGTTCGTCGGCAATGAGTAGCTTGGGCTCGCAGGCCAGTGCAATGGCAATCATTACACGCTGACGCATACCGCCGGAAAGCTCGTGGGGATACTGGCTAAGCCGCTTGTCGGGCTCGTTGATGCCAACCAGAGTCAGCAGTTCAATGGCGCGTTCTTTGGCTTCTGCCTTGGTTTTATTGGTGTGCAGACGGATAACCTCGGTAATCTGGTTACCAATGGTATAAACAGGGTTCAGGGAGGTCATGGGGTCCTGGAAAATGATGCTGACCTCTTTGCCGCGGATAGCCCGCAGCTCCTTTTCACTCATTTGGTCTATGCGGTGCCCGTTAAATTCGATGCTGCCGCTGACAATTCTGCCGGGGTAGGCGGTAAGTCCCATAATGGAGTAAGCAGTAACCGATTTACCGGAACCGGACTCTCCCACGATGCCGAGCACGTCACCTTCATTCATCTGGAAGGAAACGTCGTTCAGTGCCTTTACTTCACCGGCAGGGGTGAAAAAGGAGAGATGCAGGTTTTTTATATCAAGCAGATTATTACTCATAACAGTTCTCTCCTTTCGTTAATTTTTAAGTTTGGGGTCAAATGCATCCCGCAGACCGTCACCAAAGAGGTTAAAGGCCAGAATGATAATGGATATCATAACAGCGGGGGCAAGCAGACGGTAGGGATAGGTAAAGATGCCGCCCAGTGCAGCGGAGGCCATGGAACCCAAGGAGGGTAGGGGAGCCGCAACACCCAGGCCGATAAAGCTCAGGAAGCTTTCAGTAAAGATAGAAGAAGGTATCTGCAGTGTTGTTACAACAATGAGGGTACCAATGCAGTTTGTGAGCAGGTGCTTGCGGATGATACGTCCGTCGGAAGCGCCCAGTGCCCGGGCTGCGGTAACGTATTCCTGCTCCTTCAGGGTAAGAACCTGGCTACGTACCATACGAGCCATGCCCACCCAGTACAGCAGAGCAAACACGATAAAGATGGAGATAAGGCCTACACCCACGGTGTTAATCCAGCCAAAGCCGGGAACGTTGTTGGCCAGGTTTTGCAGCGGGGGCTTCAGTGTTACCGAAAGCAGTATAATAATAAGGACATCCGGTACGGTATAGATAATATCAACAATACGCATCATAATCATATCTACACGGCCGCCGAAGTAGCCGGAGACAGCGCCATACAGGGAGCCCAGCACCAGAATAATGACACTGGCGACAATACCAACCAGCAGCGAGATACGGCTACCCATCATTAGGCGAACCATATAGTCACGGCCAAGGCTGTCGGTACCCAGCAGGTGGGGGAAGGTGGAAATGCCTTTGGTTTCCGCCAGCTTCAGTGCCTTTTCGGGAATGGGCTGCATAATGCCCAGGTTCTCACGGCCGCGAAGCTGCTCCTCGTAGGAGTAGGGGTACAGGGAAGGCATAATAAATGCAAATATCAGAACAAGGACAATTACTACCAGGGAAATCATTGCAATTTTGTTCTTCAGAAGACGGCGCATACCGTCCTTCCAAAAGTTAACGCTTTCCCGCATAATAACCTGACTTTGTTTTTCGTCTTCGGTTGCAGGAGTAAAGTCATCGGGCTGAAACTGAAAGCCTTGCAGACTAAACAGAGTTTGATGTGCATTTGCACGCTCTTCAAAGGGTTTCTTATCCATCATAATAGGTTCACCTCCTTATTTCAGTTTAATTCTTGGGTCTACCAGCTTGTAAACAATGTCAACCACAACGTTCATAAAGATGACCAGCGATGCAAGGAAGATGGTCAGTCCCATGATGAGGGGGTAGTCACGGTCGGTAATGGAGCTGATAAATTCATTGCCAAGGCCTGGAATAGTAAGAATCTTCTCAACAATAAAGGAACCGGTCATAATGTAAGCGATCATTGGCCCCAGGTAGGTTACGATAGGTAGAATAGCGTTACGCATGGCATGCTTAAAGAGCATTTTGGTCTGGGAAAGACCCTTGGCACGTGCGGTACGCATGTAGTCCTGCCCAAGCACATCCAGCATGCTGGAACGCATAAGGCGGGAAATGTAGGCGGTGGGGTAGAAGGCCAGCGCCGTAATAGGCATAATATAATGTAGCGGACTGGAAAGACCCATGGTGGGCAGTACCTGCAGGGTAACACCAAAGAAAATCATCATCACCGTAGTGACAACAAAGTTGGGAATGGAGATACCGCAGGTGGCAATAACAATAATGGTGTTATCCAGCCATTTACCGCGGTTCAGTGCTGCAACAGCACCCAGAGGAACACCGATACATACAGCAATAGCCGCTGCTATGCCGCCGAGTTTGGCAGAAACGGGGAAGCCGGTGGCGATAATGTCGTTAACCTCTTTGCCTCTCTTCTTCAGCGAGGTTCCAAGGTCACCCTGCACCAAACGTGCCATGTAGTTGACATACTGTTCCGGCACGGGCTTATCCAGACCGTACTTTTCGTTCAGTAGGGCAATCGTTTCGGGCGAAGGGGATTTTTCAGCTAGGAAGGGGCCGCCGGGGACCATGTTCATAAGAAAGAAGGTCACAGTAGCAACCAGAAAAATAGTTACCAGTGCATAACCGATTCTTTTGATGAGGTAGCTGCTCATCGTCGTCACTCCTTAATAATAATTAATGGAAGATTGTTCCCGTAGGAGTCGTATCCTCCGGTAGACGCGCAGAGATGTTTTTTGCATTTCTGAAATCTCCATCCGTCTAAAAAGCTATTTTCAAATAATACTCCTTTTTAGGGATTTTGTCAAACTGCAAGCCGCTTTTTTTACATTGTAGCAAGTGGCATTTTTTGGGTTAAAAATAACAAAAACAGTATAAATAAACAGGTAATGCTTCGAAAATAACGTAGGATGCGAGGCTGTAGGGCAGATAAGTTATTAAAAATTAATTATAGATACAAAAAGCTTGCATTTTGCAAGCCTTTTTTGTAAATATTTTCGGTTTTTGGTAACCTATGGGACATGAAAAAAACTTTTTTGACTCGCACACAAAACTGTGGAAAAGTGTACGCATATGACGGAATATGAAATTATGGCTCTTCACTTCCTGCATTTATCTAAAAATTGGCATTGCTTTTACGGTTGATCGGTGCAGAGCAGTGTCAGGTCAAAGGGTGTTTCCTGATAGACATAATAGTTGAGCCAGTTGGAAAAAAGTAGGTTGGCATGGCTGCGCCAGCGGATGGGAGGTTTGTTTTCGGCATGGCCGTCGGGGTAGTAGTTTTCCGGCATGGCAATGGGCAGCCCTCTGTCCAAGTCCCGATGATATTCCTCGTGGAGGGTGTGGCGGTCGTATTCCGAATGTCCCGTTACGAATATCTGCCGTCCGTCGCCGTTTGCGGCAAGGTACAGCCCGGCCTCCTGTGAGGTGGAAAGGACAGAAAGTCCTTTGCAGGCGGCCACATCCTCGGCCAAAACAGTGGTATGCCTGCTGTGGGGTGCCCAGAACTCTTCGTCGAAGCCCCGAAGTAGCGGGTGGTTCTTCACCGAAAGGGTGTGCCGGAAGATGCCGAATAGCTTCTGGGGAAGAGGATGCTTATCGATACCGTAGTGGTAGTGCAGCGCTGCCTGTGCCCCCCAGCAGATATGCAGGGTGGAATAAACATGGGTTTTGCTCCACTCCATAATCGTGCAGAGCTCGGGCCAGTAGTCCACCTCTTCAAAGGGCAGTGTCTCTACCGGAGCACCGGTAATAATCATACCGTCATAACGGTTTTCCTTTACCTCATCAAAGGTTTTATAAAATTTCACCAGATGTTCCGCACCGGTATTTTTGGACTGATGGGTGGAGGTTTGCAGCAGGTCGATATCCACCTGTAGAGGCGAGTTACCCAGCAGCCGCAGCAGCTGGGTCTCGGTCTCTATCTTTTTGGGCATCAGGTTCAGAATAATAATCCGCAGAGGGCGAATATCCTGCCGGTCCGCACGGCCTTCGGTCATAATAAAGATGTTTTCCTGCTCCAGTACGGAAAAAGCGGGAAGCTGGTCTGGAATTTTTATCGGCATAGTGCGCCCTCCATCTATGGTCTGTTTTTTGGCCCTGCATATTACCCGGTGAGCAATGTTTTCAACGGAGCAAGCTTTGCCCTGTTGAAAATGCATGGTTTTGTAATATATCTTATCATACCAATCAGACGTATTATGTCAAGCGTTTGGCGCTAAAAAGCAGGGTGCAGGCCACAAAGGCCGCCATAATCATAAAGGCACGTCCAATGCCCAGCAGACTGCAAAGAGCACCCAGCAGGGGGGAAAGAACAATCATAGACAAGCTGAAGCACATGCTGAAAACCGATACCAGTGAGGCTCGTTGCTCGCTGGGAAACATGTGGTTCAGCTTTGCCTCGGTAACGGTGCAGAGCACTTCGTCAAACATAGTCATAACAAAGCCGCCCACTACGCAGAGCAGTACGGTGGGAAGCCCGCAGAGCAGCATGCCAACGGTAATACAGCCGCCGCTAAGTAGAAAGGTTTTTACAAAGCTTAGGTCGTATAACCGCACCGCCAGCCGTGCACCTACAATGCCGCCAAAGCTGACACAGAACAGCAGCGGGCCCAGTGTCACCGCTCCGGCAGCGCCTATATCGGACAGGTGCTGTTGCAGGAAAAAGCCCACCAAGGTTATGGTGCCGCTTACCAGTGCAGTGGAAACCATGTATGCCCGTACCATGGGAGCATCCCGGAGGAAGGAAAGCACAGCACCGGTTTGCCCTGTGAAGTCGGCAGCTACCTGCTGCAAAGAAAGCTTTTTATCACTGTGGGGCTGCCCGTTTTCCGCTTCGGTCAGTGTTAGGGACAAGCAGGCTCCAACCAGCGAGGTACCAATGTGTATTAGGTAGCAGGTGCGGTAGCCCAGCAGAATGGCAACGCCCGCCATAAGGCGGCTGATGGTTGCGGAGCTGCGCCAGAGGACATTCTGCCAGGAGGATACAGAAATATACCGCTCCTCCTGACCTACCTGTTTCAGGGAATCGAAGGTGAGGGCTTCCCGGGTGCCGGAGGCTAAGTTAAAACCAAAGGCGTTTAGCCCAAAGGCCAGGCAAACCCCTGTAATATTAGTGGAAAGAAGCATGAGCACACTGGAGGCACCCCATACCAGCCAGCTGGCACAAAGAGTTTTGCGTCTGCCGTAAAGGTCTGCAGCCATGCCGCTGGGTATTTCACACAGGAAACTAACCAGATGAAACACGCCCTCTGCCAGTCCCGCCTCCCACAAAGAAAAGCCGCGGTTTACCATCAGCAGTAACCAAACACAGTTGGTCAGGTTAAAGGAACCAAGAAAATCTAAAGTATAGATCTTGGCAATTTGTTTTTTAATATTCATAAATAATCTCCCAAGCATTCGTCTTATTTTTACTTGCGCCCTATTTTGTGGCATAAAAATAGCCACAGCACAGTGCTGTGGCTTAGAAAAAAAGACTAAGCTCGTGGGCTACTGCTGCTTAAAAAAGGGCGCACCTATCCCGTAAGCAGCGAAAATGCTTCCCTTAAACTGTAGAAGATTAATGAGTTCCCAGCCCATGACGGTACACCACCTTTCAGTCAGTAGATTTCTTTTGCCATTATAAACCAACAAAAATAGAAAGTCAACGGCTTTTATTCATAGGGGCGCAGGGGTAGGGCATATTCCGCCAGGTCCAGCCAGCGGTCAAATTTGCGGCCTATATTTTTATAGATACCGATAAGCTGGAAGCCCATACTCTCAAACAGCTTCCGGCTCTGTCCATTGTCGGCGACTATGGTGGAGATAACAGTGTAATACCCCTTCTGCCGCAGCCGCTCCAGCAGCTCCTGTACCAGTACCCGCCCATAGCCCTTTCCACAGCAGTCCTTGTGCAGGTACACCGAAAGCTCCACGGAGGGGTCGTAGGCTTTCCGCTCCCGAAAGCGGGAACCGTAGCAATAGCCTACCACTATGCCGTTCTCCTCATAAACAATGTATGGGTAGTGTTGGGTGTAGGTTTCTATCCGAGCCTGCATCTCTGCAGTGTCGGGTGGAACTGCCTCAAAGGAGATGGTGGTGTTCTCCACATAGTAACGGTATATCTCGGCAATCCTTGCCGCATCGGCCGGGGTAGCGTTTCGTATCATAAGAAATCTCCTTGTAACCGCAACTGCGTACTATACAGAGCAAGCAGTTCGTATTATAATAACCGTAAGAGGTTATGATAGGCTATGCGCAGGACGATTACCGCCCCTATGCGCAATTATATCAATCTGCTTTGCATATATGATATATAGATAATAATGAAGGAGGAAACAGACATGGCAGATTTTAAACATATTCAGCCGGAGGAGCTGACCCAAAGTCCCTTTCAGCTTATAGGCAAGGACTGGATGCTCATTACCGCTGAAAAAGAGGGAAAAGCCAATACCATGACCGCCTCGTGGGGAGGCTTCGGGGTGATGTGGGGTAAAAATGTGGTTTTCACCGTGATACGTCCTCAGCGGTTTACCAAAGAGTTTGTGGATGGAGCAGATACCTTCTCCCTTTCCTTTTTTAACGAGGAATACCGCAAACAGCTAAGCTACCTGGGCAAGGTATCCGGCAGGGACGAGGATAAGATAACAAAAGCGGGACTGACCCTGCTCCACGAGCAGAACACTCCCTATTTTGGAGAGGCAAAGCTGGTTGTTGTCTGCAAAAAGCTGTTTGCACAGCCCTACCTTCCGGAACACTTTTCCGAAACGGAAATTTTAGGCAGATGCTACCCGAATGCCGACTACCACACCCTGTACATTTCCGAAGTGCTGGATATTCTGGTGCAGGAATAGTTAAAGCTTCTTATAAATGTGGATATCAAAGGAAATGGGGGTATCCAGCGTATCAAGGCCAGACAGCTTGTCCTGATCCTCTTTGGAGGTTTTCCAAAAATAGGGGGTCATACGGAACAGGTTGTCGATATCCTCCTTGCAGGACAGGTGAATGGTATCCTCCACATGATGAATTTCCACATAGCGCAGGCCTTCATAAAGGGTTTCCTTTACTTCGTTTTGGTAAGGCTGCGCATACACCGCAGACTTGAGCCCCCACAGGTGCATGGCACCCGGTACCACATACAAAAAGTGCCCGCCCGGCTTTAGGGTGCGGAGAATTTCCGGTATGCACAGGGGAGAAAAGCAGTTGAGCAGCAGGTCCATGCTGTTATCCCCCACCGGCAGATGAAATACCGAGGCTACAGCAAATTCGGCGGTGGGGCTCTGCCTTGCCGCCAGCTTCACTGCGGACTTTGCAATATCGATACCCGCCCCGAGAGGGGCTTTTTTTGCGTCTGTAAGTGCGGCTATTACGCCCCCGGTGTAGTATCCTTCACCACAGCCAAGGTCCAGCAGAGCTGCCCCATGGGGTGCGTACTGCACACAAAGCCGAGAAAGGGCTTCCCGTAGTGGTGCATAGTAGCCTTTCCCCAGGAATTCCGACCGTGCCTTTACCATGCTTTTATCGTCCCCGGGTTCCTTGGAGTTCATACGGTTTGCAGGCAGCAGGTGTACATAGCCGTTTCCGGCAATATCAAAGCAGTGCCCCACGGGGCAACGATAGCTTTTTTCGGCTCTTTGCAGTTTCTGCCCGCAAACAGGGCAGTTGAAGAGGCTTGTTTTGGTGCTGTTCATATGGGCATTTCCTTTCTGGAATATGTAACTTCCGGAGTAGCCTGTAATCCCCAAACGATTTGTTGCGTACTGCTACAGGCTTACTGTTACAAAGTATCAGTGTACTACAAAATTGCTCCGTCGTCGAGAGGAAAGCGGTATGCTCCCTAGTATTTATTTGTCAACTGGTTGCGAAAGGCAGTAGGGGTAATGCCGCTGCTTTTCCGAAACTGTTTGCAAAAGGAGGCGGTATCGTTAAATCCACAGGAATACGCCGTTTGGGTGATGGAATACTGTGGGTCTGCAAGCATATTTTTTGCCGCCTTTAGGCGAAACTCCAGAAGGCACTGCTTGGGGGAGCAGTTTTCAAACTTTATAAACAGTTTATACAGATAACTGCGGTCCACCCCCACATGGTTTGCAACCTCGCTGATTTTTACAGGGTAGCTGTAGTTTTGGGCAATATACTGAAAGGCCCTTTGGTAATATTGAAACTCAAAATCCTGCTGGGAGGAGTCGCTGCTGTCACAGCAGATAGTATCCAGAAAGGCGTAAAAAGCGGAGAGTATCCGAAACTCCATTTGGGGGCTTTGCAGAAACAATTCTACTATTTTTGAAATGTTTCCCAGTGCATCGGCATAGTTGGTGACCGTAGCGGTCTCGCTGCCGCCCTTAAAGGCGGTGTTTTCCAGCACATGGCGGATGTCATACCCATCAAATGCCACCCAGCTATACTCCCAAGGGTTGTTTCTGTCTGCTTCATAGTAGGTAACCTGTCCCGGACGTATGAGAAAGCAGTCCCCCTGTTTCAGGTGATACTGCCCGTATTCGGTTTTATAAACGCCTTCTCCCGATATAATAAAATGCATCAGATAGTGGGCGCGCACCGCAGGCCCAAAGAAGTGCCCCGGAATACAGGTTTCATTTCCGGAAAAGCGGATGGCTACCGAACTGGTGGATTCTATGAGCATCGTTGTCACAGCCCTTTCTTTTCAAGTGGTGCCTATATCAGTGTAGACATTTTTTGCCCATTCGTCAACAAAATGACAACATTTTTGCAACAAATTAAGTAGTCCCAATCTACTGTGGCACTGTACAATGGAGTCAGATAAAAGCCAAAAAATAGGGAGGGATTATCAATGAGCAAAATTACATTTATGGGAGCGGGAAGCACCATCTTTGCACGAAATGTCCTTGGAGACTGTATGTGTACTCCGTCGCTGCGGGAAAGTGAAATCGCGCTTTATGACATCGACGCCGGGCGTCTGGAGGATTCCGAAATAATCCTTGGGGCAATCAACAAAAATACAAACGACGGCAAGGCTAGAATATCCACCTATCTGGGTGTAGAAAACAGAAAAAAAGCACTGGCGGGAGCCGACTTTGTAGTGAACGCCATACAGGTTGGCGGCTACGACCCCTGCACCATTATAGATTTTGAAATACCCGCAAAATATGGCCTGCGCCAGACCATCGCCGACACACTGGGTATTGGCGGCATTATGCGTGCACTGCGCACCATACCCGTCATGGAGGACTTTGCACGGGATATGCAGGAGGTTTGCCCCAACGCATTTCTGCTGAACTACACCAACCCCATGGCAATGCTGACAGGATATATGCAGCGGCATACCGGCATACGAACAGTGGGACTGTGCCACAGCGTACAGAAGTGCTCCGAGGAGCTTCTAACAGGGCTTGGTATGGAGGAATACATGGAGGGGCGTCGGGAACTGATTGCCGGCATCAACCATATGGGCTGGCTGCTGGAAATAAAGGATAAGAACGGTAAGGACCTATACCCGCTCATCCGTGAAAAGGCCGCTCTTAAAAATGCACAGGAAAAACATAAGGATATGGTTCGCTACGAATATATCCGCCACCTAGGCTACTACTGCACCGAATCCAGTGAACATAACGCCGAGTACAATCAGTTCTTCATAAAGTCCAGATATCCGGAGATGATTGAGCGGTTCAATATCCCCATAAATGAGTACATTACCCGCTGCATCAGGCAGATTTCTGAGTGGGATAAGGAAAAACAGGACATTCTGAATAATGGCTTAATCACTCACACCCGCACCGACGAGTATGCATCCTATATTATGGAGGCGATGGTAACCAACGTACCCTATAAGATTGGCGGTAATGTGCTGAATACAGGGCTTATTGATAACCTGCCTGCCGACGCCTGTGTAGAGGTGCCCTGCCTTGTGGATGGCCACGGCATAAACCCCTGCCATGTGGGAAGGCTACCGGTGCAGCTTGCCGCAATGAACATGACCAACATAAACCCCCAGCTTATTACCATAGAAGCCGCTGCACGGCGTGACCGTCAACTTATCTATCAGGCAGCTATGCTGGATCCCCATACCGCAGCAGAACTGAGCATTGACGATATTGTTAAAATGTGCGATGAACTCATTGATGCCCACGGGGATTTTATGAAGATGTATAAGTAATATTAGCTACAATATAACACATTTTGAGTATA
>JAVXNK010000017.1:32217-64866 GCA_036645835.1 Angelakisella sp.
ATTTTATGAAGATGTATAAGTAATATTAGCTACAATATAACACATTTTGAGTATATTACCACAAAACTCCCCAAATCGAAAGCCCTCCCTACCAAATTATAGTAGAGAGGGCTTTATTGGTGCCGGTGGTGGGACTCGAACCCACACGGTATCGCTACCAACGGATTTTGAGTCCGTCACGTCTGCCATTCCATCACACCGGCGTGCTATAATATTATACAGTACCGGTGGAGAAATTGCAAGAGAAAACTTACTATAGTGTTTCGGGATCGCCCCACTCATAACCTTCTGCCCGAATACGGTCAATAACCTCACCTAAAATCTGGTCGTTGGTTGCGGATACGGCATGTAGAAGATAAATATTTCCTGGGCAGACAGCCTTTACTATCTTGTTGGCGGAGGCTACAGGTTCAGGCTGTTGGTCGGTAATCCAATCCTTGTAAGCAAAGCTCCAGAACAGGGTGCGATAGCCCATCTTTTGAACCACAGCTAGGCTCTGCTCATTAAAGTTTCCACTGGGAAAACGAAAATATTTCATTTGATATTTGAACTTGTCCGCCACAAAGCTGTGCATCTTCATCAGATCGTCAGCAGCATCTTTGGGGGACAGGGTGGAGTAGTTCTTGTGGGAGTAGCTGTGGTTGCCCACTACATGCCCCTCATCAATCATTCGCTGTACCAGCTCACCGCTGCGGTTGGCAAAGTCGTAAGTAACAAAGAACATTGCCTTTACCTTTTTTTCTTTGAGGGTATCTAGAACCGAGCCGGTAAGTCCGTATTCATACCCCTCGTCAAAGGTCATGTACACAGTTTTGTTTTCGGGTGCAATAAAAATGGCATTGTATTTACCATACAGTCTATTATAGCTCAGGGCGCCTTCGGAGCGGTTTTTGGAATCCACAGGACCACCTGGACCCCAGTTTAGGGCCTTTGCCGGAAGGGCACCGATTTCTTCAAAATCGGTGCCCAGAGCTGCAACAGAGCTACTGGATGTGCTGTTAAGGCTGCTGCTTGAGGTGCTGTTAAGGCTGCTGCCAGAGGTGTTTGAGCTGCCGCTCATGCTGGGCTCGGAGGGGTTCTCTGACAGCGATTCACTGTAGCTTCCGGAACTGGAAGGGGGCATGGGAGAAACGCTTTCAGAGGCGGAAGGTGCAGGAGGAACAGAAGGTGCTATGCTGGAGCTTGCATTGTTGTCGTTGCCCCAACAACCGGTAAGGGTGAGCATTGCCAGAGCGACTAAAACAGCGATGAGTGCAATCGGCTTCTTGTAGCTTTTCATATCTCTACTTCCTATCTTTCGGTAAACTTGCCGAAGCTTACTTTATAGTCCTGTCATTCTAAATTTTTGAGTGGCAGGTGTTACTAGTTTGCGCTGTGCAAGCAAAAAAATGAGTGGTTTTGAAAGGTATATTTTTACATTTGAACCACACAATAATGAGGACATTTGGCATAAAAGATATACCGTTTAAAGGAGTGTGTAAACTATGCAGAGCGTAAATAGCAAAATTGCATCGGTGCAGGGACTGGAGATTATAGACAGCAGAGGAAACCCCACAGTAAAGGCCACAGTAACACTGGAGTGTGGAGCCAAAGGTTCAGCCTCGGTACCATCCGGTGCCTCCACAGGGGTACACGAGGCCCACGAGCTGCGGGATGGAGACAGGGAAAGATATGGCGGTAAGGGTGTGCGTCAGGCAGTGGGCAATGTAAATACTGCGCTGGCGGAGGCAGTTACCGGGCTTGATGCTACCGACCAGCAGGGTGTGGACAGTGCCATGATGGATGCCGACGGCAGCCGCAATAAGCTGAATATGGGCGCCAATGCCATATTGGCCGTATCGCTAGCCACTGCCCGTGCGGCAGCCAATGCCCGCGGGGAAGAGCTCTACCGCTATCTGGCAAAGGGGAAACCCACCAAGCTGCCGGTGCCTATGATGAATATTTTAAACGGCGGCGCCCATGCCACCAACAATGTGGATATACAGGAATTTATGATAATGCCCAAAGGAGCACCCGACTTTACGGAGGGAATGCGCTGGTGCAGCGAGATATACCATACCCTTGGTGCTATTCTGAAAAAGCGGGGCCTTTCCACCGGGGTAGGGGATGAAGGCGGTTTTGCCCCTTCCCTGAACGATGACCGACAGGCATTGGATTTAATACTGGAGGCTGTCCAATCATCAGGCTTTACACCGGGTAAGGACATCTTCTTTGCCATAGATGCGGCAGCTAGTGAATGGCTTATGGAGGGTGGTGCCTATATGCTTCCCAAAAGCGGGAAGATATACACCCCCGTGGAACTTATCAGCTTCTGGGAGGACCTTACCGACAGCTATCCCCTGTTTTCTTTGGAGGACGGCGTCGCAGAGGATGACTGGCAGAGCTGGAAGCTCATTACCCAGCGGCTGGGCAACCGCTTGCAGCTGGTGGGTGATGATTTGTTTGTTACCAACGTCAAACGCCTGAGCCGAGGCATAGAGGAGCACGCCGCCAACGCCATTCTTATAAAGCCAAACCAGATAGGCACGCTGTCACAGACATTGGAAACGGTAGAAATGGCACAGCAGGCACACATGGGGGTAGTGCTCTCCCACCGCAGCGGTGAAACCGAAGATAGCTTTATTGCGGATATTGCAGTGGCTACAGCATGCGGACAGATTAAAGCCGGTGCACCCTGCCGCTCCGACCGTGTGGCAAAATACAACCGTCTGCTTGAAATAGCTGCACAGCAGCTAAACTAAGTTTCGCTGTACTTTTCCGTTTTATGGTAGTAAAATGTAGTCAACAACGAAAGGAAGTGACTGCATTTTGAACTCAATTAAACTGACCAAGTCTGAAAAAAGCTGGGTACTGTACGATGTAGCGTGTTCGGCGTTTATTATGCTGGTATCCACCACAATTCCTATATTTTTTCGGAGCCTGGCAGAGGCAGACGGCGTTTCACCCGAACATGCCAGCGCCCTGTGGGGTACAGTTACCGCAGTGGCAGTGCTCATACTGGCAGTCATTTCCCCCATACTGGGTGCCATAGCGGACTACAAGGGCATGAAGAAAAAAATGTTTGCAGGGTTTCTCATTATGGGCCTGCTGGGTGCCGTAGGGCTTACCATTACCAGTGACTGGATGGCTTTCATGTATATCTTTGTAGTAGCACGGGTGGGCTACTCTGCCACCAACGTTTTTTATGACTCCATGCTTACCGACGTCACCACCGATGAGCGGATGGACATGGTATCCTCTAGCGGGTTTGCTTGGGGATATATCGGCAGCTGCATACCATTTATCCTGGGCATACTGCTTATCTTTGTAAAACCCTTTGGGCTGGATACCATTACTGCCACACGGCTGTCCTTTATTCTGACAGCTGTATGGTGGATGCTTTGCAGCATTCCTTTGCTACGCAATGTAAAGCAGGTTCACTATCTGGAGAAGGGTGAACGGGGAGTGCTGGATGTGCTGCCTCGCCTAAAGAACACCTTTGAGAAGGTAAAGCAGGATAAGAAGCTGCTCTACTTTGTGCTGGGTTACTTCTGCTATATAGACGGTGTATACACCATTATTTCCATGGCAACCACCTACGGCGGTGAGGTAGGCATCTCCGGTACACACATGATACTGGCACTGCTGCTGACCCAGTTTGTAGCGTTTCCATTTGCCATCCTCAGCGGCATGCAGGCTAAAAAGTACGGAGCCATCAAGCTGATAAAGCTGTTTGTACTGCTCTATATGGGCATTTGTGTATTTGGCTATCAGCTGGATAAACCCTGGGAGTTCTGGGTACTGGCGATATCGGTGGGTATCTGTCAGGGTGGCATACAGGCACTTTCCCGCTCTTACTTCGGAAAGCTTATCCCCAAGGAGGAATCCAACGAGTACTTTGGGTTCTTTGATATCTTTGGAAAGTTTGCCGATTTCTTTGGCCCCATTATTATGTCCCTCTGTGCACTGTTTCTGGGATCCTCCACCTACGGTGTACTGGCACTGATTATTCTTTTTGCACTGGGCTACCTGTTCCTGAGGGCTTCAGAGAAGGCGGCAGCTGTATCCGACATAAACCCGCACGAATAAAAGGTTTTTGGCACGTTTTATGTCGAACTTTGGGAAAACTTTGAACATTTTTACAACCCCCTATGCTATACTGTGGTCAAGGGAAGTTTCCTTTCCCTGCCTATGCCCCTGTGGAAAATAGGGGTTACAGGATTTATTGCGGATCCTAGGCATACGATTGGCATAGCAATACAGGGGGAAACAAGCAAATGATATATCTGACAGGGGATTTGCATGGTGACAAAAAGCGGTTTCGCGCAAGGAAGCTACGGAAGCTGAAAAAGGGCGACACACTAATCATATGTGGCGACTTTGGCTTTATCTGGGATGGGTCCAAACGTGAAAATCGGTTGTTACAGCGCATAGGCCGGCTGCGGTATCACGTTTTGTTTGTGGAAGGCGCACATGATAATATGGAGCTGCTGGAAGCATATCCTGTGGAGCTATGGAACGGGGGACGAACCCATGCCATTTCAGGCAATCTGCGCCATCTTATCCGCGGCGAGCGGTTTACTTTGGAAGGTGTTTCTATTTTAGCCATGGGTGGAGGGCTACGGCCTGATGACCTACAGGCTGATGATGAGCAGCTTCGCAGAGCACTGCCCTTGCAGGAGGATATTGTGGCTATCTGCAGCAGAATGCAGGAGTATGACTGGCAGACTGACCTTGTTATATCCCACCAGGCACCCACCAACATTGATGGGTGTATTACACAGCGGATATGTGATGTAAGCCTGTTGACAACAATGCTGGATTTAGTTCAGCAGAAGAGCAAGTTTCGTCTTTGGTGCTTTGGATGTTACCATCAAAATAAACCTGTACCACCCTTCTACCGCGCACTTTATGATGAGATATACTGTGCAGGCGGGGCAGAGAAATAAAAAAGGCAGATTAAACTGATGCTCATGCAGTTTAATCTGCTTTTTTATAGCTGCAGGATAGGTATGAAGGGTTGACTTTACACGTAAAATATAATATAATATGTCATGCTGCTCAAAAGGTGGCAGAAACCACTGGGGTGTAACGCAGTGGGACAAAAAAGTGGATAACGAGGTGTGGCGCAGCTGGTAGCGCGCTACGTTTGGGACGTAGATGCCGCAAGTTCGAATCTTGTCACCTCGACCAAAATTGGCTATGCCCTTTGTGGGTATGGTCAATTTTTTTATTGTAATTACAAGATGCGAATAGCTGTGGAGCGTTGGGAGCAGCGCGGTTCCGTTATACTTATCACCTCAACCAAAAATAGATTGACAAACCTTAATGAGAAGTTTGTCAATCTATTTTTTTGTGCCAAAATGGCAAGTATAGATGATTCTATATGGTGGTCAGACCGATTCAGTACACCCATTAAGGTGCTGTCACAGGTGATTATGATTCATAGCGTTGCCTTATAAACTCCGCAATTATTACGGCGTCCAGGCCTCCTATTAATCATTATGCTTTTTTATAACCACATTTGGGGCAGATGCCGTTTTCATTTAGAGCGATACCACAAAGAGGGCAGCGGTCAATATTGTTTTGAGTCTCAAACTCTGCAGATGCAGCATTTACACCGCTTGTAAAAGTAAGCTTAACAATGTTTAGTTTGTCCTTTAGCAGGCTGTAAACAATTTTAATCATACCTTCAACAGTCATGGTTTCTTTTGTAACCACCAAGCGGCAGTCGGGATATGCTGTTGCAAGTTCAGTTTTAAATGCTTCACCCTTCATCTGATTTTGCGGGGCGCCGTCCTTTATGCCGGTTTCCTCATAAACCTTAAGTATTGCAGGAAGCAGCGGATCATCCTGTCTTAAAATAAGTGCATGGTCAAAATTTTTCAGTACTTCCCAGGCCGTTTTTTGAATTTCATTACATGGGAACACCATGTTTACACCATCGTTAATAGAGTCCTCAACCTCAATGGTTAAAACTCCTGTATGACCATGTAGATATTGTGCCTCACCTTTAAAACCATAGAATCGATGTGCATACTGCAAATCTAATGTTGTAATGCTTCTCATAATAAATCTCCTTCGCATATCTCATTTTGATAACGATTATCAATATCGTTATCTTAGCATGGAAGATTATCCCTGTCAATAGGTTTTTGGTTAAAATTTCAAATTATTTTAATACTGCAATAACCAATATTAAAGATAGGTGTAAAACAAGAAACATAGTCGGCAATACAGAATTTGTTAGATTTGCGTATGGGGTATCTCGATACAACCATATTCATCTTCAGAATAAGTTTTGCGGGAGGCTTAATGAGACTGTGCATCCTTTGCATCAAAAAGAGCTATCTTTTTGAGCAAAAGGTAAAGCACGTCCTTTTCTTCCTCAGATAAACAAGCAGTCATTTTTCCCTCCCACCCTGCGGAAATTTGAAGGATTTCCGTCTGCTTTTCTCGGGCGGCTGGGGTTAGGTAAATTCTGTACTTTCGCTTGTCGTTTTCCTGTTGCTGTATGGTTACATATTGCTCCTTATGCAGCTTTTCTATTGCACGGGTTGTTGTAGATTTATCCACGTGCAACCTTGCTGTCAATTCCTCATGACTAAGCCCATCCTGCTGATAGAGCTGCATTAGAAACTGATACTGCCCAAATCCCATGGCGTACGGTGCATATTTTTGCGTAAGATAGGATGCGCCCAACCGATAAAGATGCCCGATATAATAGCTGATGGGTTCTCTGTTTACCTGTTTCATTTAATTACACACTCCTTCTGAAAGGCGCATCTTTTTAAAGTCGCGTCTTATGATAATCATTGATAGTGATATGGACAAAAGGTCTGCAATAGCACCGGAAATCCAAATTCCATCTAACCCAAGAAAAGAAGGCAAAACCATAAAGAGCGGAATAAGAAAGAGAACCTGACGGGTCAAACCAATGAGAGTGGCCTTTTTAGGGTTCCCACAGGCCTGATAAAAAGAAGTTGCTGTGAGCTGGAGCCCAACTAGGGGGAAAAAGAATAGGTAAATACGCATGCCATGAACAGCAATTTCTGTTAATGCAGGGTCGCTGTTAAAAAAGCTTACCATAACCTGAGGTATCAGCATAATACCCAGATAGCCTACTACCAGTATCAGCGTGGCGTAGGTAGCAACTAGTTTCCAGGTCTCACGCACCCGGGCATACTGCCCAGCTCCAAAATTAAATCCCATAATTGGCTGGCAACCGTGTGTTAGTCCAAAGATAGGCATAATAAAGATTGAACATATAGAAATCATTACGGTCATAGCGCCTATGGCCAAATCTCCGCCATGGGTAAGCAGAAGATTGTTGGAGAAAACCTGTACAAAACTGTTGGCAATTTGCATGAGGCAGGGGGCAACACCAATTGCTACAAGCGGCATCAAAACATTCTTGTGTAATCGCAATGTGCGAAAATCTATGTGAAGCTGTGCTTTTTTACTGCGGAAAAAGTAGTGTAGTAGCCAAAATGCAGCACAAAGCTGTGAAATTACGGTAGCATAAGCAGCACCGGCAATGCCTAAGTCAAACCCAAAAATCAAAATAGGATCTACAACAATGTTAATGGAAGCACCAATAATCATAGTTAACATACCGATTTTGGGATTGCCGTCACTGCTGATACAGCCGTTGAGGCCAAAGGCGGTCAAATTGAAGATTGTACCCCAAAGCAGCGGACGAAGATATGCAAGTCCATAGCCTACGGTTGCGTCGGTACCTCCAAACAGGCGCAGGATGGGGTCTGCAAATATGCTGCCTAAAACAGTAATTAAAATACTGATGACCCATATGCCAATAATGCCTCCGGAGAGGTATTGCCTGGCCCGTTCTTTGTCTCCTTTACCCAAGGAAAGTGAAATTTTTACCGATGCACCAACACCCACCAGCATACCAAGACCGGTAATAATTTGAGTGAGAGGTGAAACGAGCCCAACTCCTGTAATGGCTAGCCCTCCCGCATCAGCAATGTGTCCGATGTAAATTCGATCCACAACGGTATATAACATATTGACGATCTGTCCAATAATAGCAGGAATGGAAAATTTCCATAAGAGTTTTCCGATTTTTTCGGTGCCTAAAATGTTTTCTTTTGCTGTGTTTAACATTGTATATTCATCCTTTCAATACTCGTTGCGTACGCAACGAGTATTGAATATAATATCATACCACACCGGATAATACAAGAAACATCTTAGTGGTAGCATAATTTTCCTAAGCGTACTTGCTAAGCTATAGGGCAGTTGACCAGGTAGATAAGAGCCGTAAGAGCATCTTTACCCAAACGGTTCAAACACCATGTGCTTGGGGCTGCTCCTATTTGGTAAGAAGGAGCAAGTGGTAATTTTTTAACCTACTATGTCATTTTTTAAACCTTTCGGCTTCTGAATGAGAATGTTATAATTATAACAAATTTGTTTATAAGCGAGGAATACTATGTTTAAGAAATGTACAGCACTGTTTCTATCCGCCTTTATGGTGGTCAGCATGGCAGCATGCGGCAGCAGCACCAAGCAGCCGACAGAAACCAACACAATGTTCAAAGCAGGAACCTACGAGGCCGAGGCCGATGGCATGAACGGCAAGGTTAAGGTTGCTGTTACTGTAGATGACCAGAAGATAACCAAGGTTGAGGTTGTCAGCCACAGCGAAACTGCCGGTCTTTCCGACCCTGCAATCCAGCAGATTCCACAGAAGATTACCGAGCAGCAGACAGTTGCTATTGATGCTATTTCGGGCTGCACCATCAGCAGCAAGGCTATTCTGGAAGCAGTAAAGACCGCACTACTGGCAGCAGGCGCTACCGAAGCAGATATTACCAAGGCACCGGTGGTAACCGATCAGCCCAAGGAAGCTGTTTCCAAAACCGCTGATGTCGTCATTGTAGGCGCAGGTGGCGCGGGAATGAGCGCAGCTGTTGAAGTCATTAAGGCTGGTGGCAGCGTCATACTCATCGACAAGCTTTCTTCTGCCGGTGGCAACACCATTCTGGCTGGCAGCGCAATGAATGCCGCCAACCCCCAGGAGCAGAAAAAGCAGGAGATGACAAGCTCTCAGGTTAAGGCGATTGAAGAACTGTTGGCTCTTCCTGCCAAACACGACCTGATGGCAAAGTGGCAGGCCGATGTAAAGGCCGACCTTGACAAGTACAAGGCAGAGGGAGCTACCTACCTGTACGACTCTGCTTCCCTGCACAAGCTGCAGACCTATGCAGACGGTGACTATGTAGGCAACCCCGAGCTGATAGACATCTATGGCGACCATGCACTGGAGAGTGTAAAGTGGCTTCAGGAGCTGGGTACCCAGTGGAAACCCACCATTACCGCAGCAGTTGGCGCTACATGGAACAGAAGCCATACCCCCGAGGCAACCTTTGGTTCCGCAGGTGCAGCCTTTGTGGTGCCCCAGCAGAAGTTTGTTGAAGCAAACGGCGGTGAGATTCTGACCGGATATAAGGCCGAGGAGCTGGTAATGAAGGATGGTCGTGTAGTGGGCGTTAAGGGCAACACCCTGGACGGCGCTGCATTCGAACTGACAGCCAACAAGGGCGTACTTCTGGCAACCGGCGGATTTTCTGCCAATGTGGAGATGCGTCAGAAGTACAACAAGCAGTGGGCAACTCTGGATGCAAGCATTCCCACCAGCAACGGACCTCAGGCAACCGGTGATGGCATTGTGATGGCCGAAGCTGTAGGCGCAAACCTGGTAGGCATGGAGTGGATACAGATGCTTCCCACTACCGTAAAGAGCTTCTCTCCCGCAATCGATAGCACAATTCTGGTTAACAAAGAGGGCAAACGTTTTATCCGTGAGGATGGCCGCCGGGATGAGATTTCCAAGGCTACTCTGGAGCAGCCCGAAACCAAGTACTGGAGAATTCTCGATACACACCTGACCCAGGACCTGCTGAAGGGTATCTCCTACACCGGCGAAGTGATTGATGAAACCGTAGACGGCAAGGGCATTTTTAAGGCTGATACACTGGAAGAACTGGCTACTATGCTGGGTATTCCCGGAGATGCTCTGGTACAGACCGTCAACGAATTTAATGGATATGTTGAGAACAACGGCGCTGGCGACCCTACCGGCAGAACCCTGTTCAAGGAAAAGCTTGATAAGGGTCCCTACTATGCACTGGTAGGCTTGACCAAGGTGCACCACACCATGGGCGGTATAGAGATAAACGGCGAAGCCCAGGTGCTGGACACAAAGGGTGCGGTTATTCCCGGACTGTTCGCAGCCGGTGAGGTTACCGGTGGAATCCATGGTGCAAACCGTCTGGGTGGCAACGCAATTACCGATGTTGTTACCTTTGGCAGAATTGCCGGACAGAGCATGATGAAATAATTACCACCCTTAATAAGGCAATGAAAAGGCTCAACAATGCGGTTGAGCCTTTCTTGTCGTTGTAAGATATAGTATAATTGTCATGCATAGCGAATGCTGATATGTTATTCCCATAGAAAGGGGCTTTTGTTTGACAAACCAGTTTCATCCTTATCCTGTAGATATGGACCACTACTTCAGAGTGGCACATTTAAATGAAATGCTGATAGGACAGACCAAAGAACAGCTATTAGGCATTTATGCACAGTATGGGAAAACCATTAACCTTGACTTTTCTCACTGTTACCTTTGCTTAACAGGGCTAAGCAAGCAGATTTATACCGGCGTATACGGGCTGAATGCCAGCCAGTATATGCGTATCTACCTGCTAATAAAAAATGCCATTGGACATTATCTGGACGAGGTGCACTGTCGGTCAGAAATTGTTCTTTTCAACTACGCCAACAAGGAAATTGCAGTGCTGTTTTCACCGCTGCCCCAGTGCACAGTGGGCTCCCAAGAAATTGCGGAGCATATCCTGACCATTGGACAGGATATTTATCGGCAGCACTTTTTGCCAGAGGACAGCCCCTACGGGAACTGTGTGGCACTTTCACCTCCACTGCACTGCTATGAGGAGATATCCGATGCCTGCCGCCAGCTGCAGCAGTTTTATCGCCTGCGTTTTTTTTGCACCAAGCCAATGGTCATAACACAGGAGAAGCTGTCCGAACAGGCAGAGCCCATAACCCGGGACACTGTTTTTGGGCTGTTGGAGCAGCTGGAGGAAGCGGTTTCCTGTGGGGACGGGCCGGAGACAATCCGCCTTTGCCACAAGGTATTTTTAGAAAAGATAAAGGTAAGCTATAATTTTTCACTTTGTCAGGATACCATTTTTGAACTGAGAAATCAGCTTTACCGCTATAGTGCCACCTACGACCTGGATATGGAACAACGAATAGATGATGTGTGCAGGTGGAGTGAGTACCTGCGCATTGAGCAGCTACATGAGAACATGCTGGAGCTGCTGCTGTTCTGTGCCGATGCCATTAGCGGCAAGCAACAGCTAAGCCATATCACCCAAGAAAGTATCCGGTATATGAAGAAGCTTTATTTCGAGGATATTTCCTTGGCGACTGTGGCAAAGCATACCCATGTGGTACCAAACTATCTCAGCAGGCTTTTCAACAGGGAAACAGGCATGAGTATTCCTGCATACCTGACTATGATTCGGCTGGAAAAGGCGAAGCTGCTGCTACGGGAAACAAACCTGCGGGTAAATGAGGTTTCGCAGCAGGTGGGAATTCGAAATGCACACCATTTTGGATTGGTCTTTAAGAAGGCAGAAGGCATGACCCCCAGCGAATACCGGCAGAACAATGGGTAGATGGTTGCCGCACCAAAACAATGAAAGCTAAAAAGCCGAGCATTATAAACAGCAGCCATACTCTTTTTGAGTATGGCTGCTGTTTTCTGTCCGATTATTCTGGTTTAGCGGAGGTTTTATAAAAAGTTTTTATATGATAATATACTTGCGGTTCAGGCTGTTCACATCCATAGCAAATGGTAAAAGGCTTGGTTACAGTTCAAACTGCTCCCTGTTGTACCGGGTAAGTGATACTGCACCCGTGTCGGTAACCAATACCATATCTTCCACACGCATGAAGCAGACATCCGGAAACCATAGCTTGGGTTCTGTGCAAAACACCATGTTGGGTTGCAGTACAAAGTCCACCGAGCGGTTCAGCCAAGGGAATTCATGGCAATCCATGCCAATCTGGTGGCCGATGACACCGTTATGCCCGTTGGTCATATACGCACCGAAGCCCAAAGCGTACAGCTCACTGCGCACCATGCCATCCATTTCCTGCACATTGGTCTGTCCCGGCACAATGCTGTTTATCATCTTGCATTGTGCCTGCTGCAAGGCCAGATAACCTTCCTTAACCTGCAGAGGTGCCTTGCCGTAATAAAAGGAACGCCCAAAGTCGGAGCAATAGCCATTTAATACATAGCCAAAGTCGAAAGCGATAGAGGTTCCTTCGCTAAGGGGCATATCCTTGGGATAGCCTAAAATGCTGGAGGCAGAAGGATGTCCGGCTTTTGTAAACAATGCTCCGGGAGAGAATGCCAGATCCTCTGCGCCGCCCTGTGTACCCAGCTGAGCCAGCAAACGTTCCACCTCCCAGGGTGTAACATCTGCCTTTAATGCTTCTGTCACCTGTCCCATAATGCGGTCGGTTAGTTGTGCGGCTTTTTGCAGCAGGTCTATCTCTTCTGCATCCTTATAGCGGCGTAGCCTTAGTACAAACTGCTCGGCATTTTGTATCTCACAGCCCGGCACCAGGGTTTCAACAAACGTAGAAAGCCATGGTGCACAGTTTTCGCCTATGGCAATGCGCTTGCCTTTCATCCTGCTCTGTAAACAGTGCTCAAAGGTATCCAGATAGCATATCTGAACGGGAAAAGGGCAATCCTGTAGGTCTTTGGCACGCCACGGCACCGTCAGAACCACACCCTCTCCCTCCAGAGGCAGGTAAAGCAGGCAGTCGGGCACATTGAGTGCCTCGGTTACCGGAGCGCCCCGTTGGTTTTTGGTTTGGCTGGTGCGCTGAAAGGGAAATTTATTAAGCCCCAGCAGGTATGCAAAGGAGGAGGACGAGGCGAACAAAACACCTTCTATGCCCTGTCCTTGCATGATGTGGCGCAGGGCATTTATTCGGCTTTGGCTTTGACCTGTACTCATAACGGCACCTCATCCTTCTTATTGATTGGAGCAGCGAATACGCTCCACCATATCCCAGTCAAGTACACGGCAAAACTCGGTAAGCAGCTGCACAGTGTCGGCATAATCCTTACGGTGGATAACCCCCCGGTGGGAATGGATGGCACGGGCAGGCAGGGAGATGGTCATGCACAGTACGCCGCTGAACAGCTTATGTATTTCACCGCTGTCTGTGCCGCCCCGCAAAAAGATGTCATGGGTGTAGCTGATGCCTAAGCGCTCACAAATCTCCTCCATAATGTACACCAGCTCACGGTTGGCAATGACAGAAGCATCCATCAGGCTTAGGGTAACCCCTGTGCCCAAGGGTGTGCCGTACTTACTGTCCGGCACATCGGAAGCCAGTGTAACATCAAGCGCAATGGCAATATCCGGCTTTACCTCAAAGCCGGCGGTAGCTGCACCACGGAGGCCTACTTCCTCCTGAACGGTACCTACAGCATATACATCTGCCTGGTGGCTTTGCCCCTTCATGTTGCGCAGCACGTCAGTTGCCACCGCTGCACCTAGGCGGTCATCCCAGGCCTTTCCCATGAGGTAGTTGGGGTTGTTGAGCACTCTGAACTGGGTACGTGGGGTAACGGTATCTCCTACCCGAATGCCCAGTGCCTTTACCTCGTCTGCATCATTTACACCCAGGTCAACAAAGATATCCTCTACATCCTTGACCTTGGCACGTTCCTCGGGGGACATACCGTGAGGGGGAGGTGAGCTGATGACACCCACATATTCCGTATCGTCACGGGTGGTAACCGTCACCTCCTGTGCCAACAAAAGGTGCGGCCACATGCCGCCTACTCTGGCCAGATAGAGAAACCCATCGTCGGTAATTTTTCTGACCAAAAACCCAACCTCGTCCAGATGGCCGAATAGGGCTACCTTTGGGCCGTTTCCGCTACCGTTTTTACAGCCGATGATACTGCCGAGGTTATCGTAACGAATGCTGTCGGCATAGCCGTCCAGATAGCGAGCCATTACACGGCTGGCTCCTTTTTCATGCCCGCAGATACCGTTTGCTTCCGAAAGTTCTTTGAGCATCTCTATATCTACGGTGCCGTAGGGTTCTACAGGCAGTAGGTTCTTCTTTTTTTCCTCACCCATGGTTTAGCTCAGCCTTCCTTTCTGCCGCCTGACCCAGGCGGAGGTTCAAATAGTTTGCGCCGATGATGAGCGCCGCACCCATATAGGAGTAAACAGAAATTGTTTGATGGAAAATAAGCAGGGAAATAAGCAGGGTATAAATATTCTGCACATAGGAATAGGGTGACAATCTGGACGCTTCGGCCTGTCGATAAGCCAGATTTAAAAACAGCTGTCCCACACTTACACCTATGCCCATGCCCAGCATGTACAAAAGGTCTGTTATGGTGGGCAGGCTTGCACCCTTTGCCAGCTCTGCTATGTAGAAGGGTAGGGCGCACAAGGAGGACAGGGCACAGTAGCAAAATACCACTGCGTAGGGGTGTGCGTAGTTTTTTAGCTTCCGCACCACACAGTAAGCTGCACCGCCAAAGGCCGCCCCCAGCAGGGCAAAGAGGCAAAAGGGGTCGGTGAGTAGTTCGGGGGAAGGGCGAACGGTAATAAGAACGCCTATAAAGCAGATAAGCACCACCAGTATCTGACCCTTACTCACCTTTTCCTTTAGCCATACAGCTGCTGTCAGAACCGTGAAGATGGCAGAGGTGGAGGTTAGCACACTAAGCTCAAAGAGGGGGCGTTTGCTGAAGGTGGTTGCTACCACCACAAACAGCGTGGATAAAAAACCAAACAATGCACGGGAAAACATGAGCTGCTTGTTGCTGCCAAGGACACTAATTTTATCCTTCCACAGTACAAATCCAAACACCACAACACCTACCATGTTGTGGATAAACATCTTTTCGAATACACCGGCATTTTCGCCAAGTGCCGTGGAAAAGCTTTGGTTGAGTGCAAAGCCAAAGGAAGATATGAGGATAAAAACAACACCCAATACAAAGTTGCCTTTATTTTTTTGTTCCGCAGATCCAGATAGTGTCTTGACGTTCACTGATAAATTTCGCTCCATCCTTTGTAATATAGGCCACGTCCTCCTGACCGATTCTACCTCGGTCAAGATATAGGTTTGCATCTATGGTGAGTACCAGGCCTTCCTCCAGTGGTTCCATACAAAGTGAACTGCTGCCGGGTCTGGGTTTTGCCATACTAACGCCGCCGTCGTGGGCGGCCCGTCCTACCTGATGTCCAAACGAGTATTTGAACTCGGGGTAGCCCTGCTTAATAAGACCGTCCCGCGCGGCACGGTCGGGTCGGTAGCCCTCTATGCCGGGCTTCATTAGTGCTACACCATCATCAATGGCCTTGTGCAGGTTCCGCAGGTGCTGCTTATAGATATCGGGCACATCTGTTTCCCCGTCTTTTACAAGGTAATAGGTACGCTGAATGTCGGAGCAGTAGTCGTCCACCTTAACGCCAAAATCCAGATTGATAAGGTCGCCGGGCTGGGCAATCCTGTCCCCCGGCCCGGCATGACCTATAACAGGGTTCGGGCCGATGAACACCCCGGGATTCTGCGCGGAATCCCAGGCGTTGCCCACGCCATAAAAGGCGATACGCCCCTGGCAAAAGTTGTAGATATCCTTTTGAGATACACCGGGCTTTATAAAGTCGGTCACCTCATGAAGTATCTTTTCGGTAAGCTGGGTGGCTTCGGTAATCCGTCTGATTTCCTCGGCGGTTTTTCTGCCACGCAGCTTGCGTATAATCCGTTCGGAGGATACCACCTTGCCCTGAAAGCCAAACCGCTCAAAAAGCTCTGTCAGGTACAGGTACAGCCCGTGGGTTAGGCCGTCCGCCGCTACATCCCGGGAATAGTTTAAGGCAATGACCGACGGGGCAAGCTGAGACAAAAGCTCTGCAAAGCCGCTTTCAAAATCCAGCCCGTAGCTGACAACACGGTCATAAGCGCCAATCTGCTCCAGACCTACATTGTCCAGCTGGCTTGCCAGTGCAATGCTTTCTCCGCTTTTGGTGACAAAAATGCAGGTCATGCCGCCGAAGTCCACAGGGCAGATAAGCGGTATGACAGGGTCGCTGTTCATAACAGTTTCACGACCTATGGTCATCCATAGGTCCACACCCTCCTCTGCCACAATGGTACCGGCTTGCAGTACCTTTTCACGATACAGGTTCATAGGGCTTCCACCTTTCTTTTCAGCACACTGCTGCAGGTTGCCAGATGGTTTTCATCCACCGTATGCAGCGCAACAGTCATGCTTTTGCAGGCTTCGCAGGCATAGGGGCAGCGCCCCATGAAGGAACATAGGCCATCGGTTGTGTTAATGGGGCTGGGAATGTCGCCTTCCAGCTGTATAAGCTGACGCTGTTTTTGCAGCTCCGGGTCGGGAATGGGTATGGCAGACATTAAAGCCTCGGTATAGGGGTGTGCAGGGGCTTCATACAGCTTGTCGGAGGTTGCCAACTCCACCATACTGCCCAGATACATAACGCCGATACGGTCGCTGATGTATTTCACCAGAGAAAGGTTATGGGAGATAAAAATAAGGGTGATATCAAACTCTTTTTGCAAGCGCTTCAGCAGGTTGACCACCTGTGCCTGAATGGATACATCTAGGGCACTGGTAGGCTCATCGCAGATGATGACCTCGGGGTTTACCGCCAGTGCACGAGCAATGCCGATGCGCTGCCGCTGTCCGCCAGAAAACTCGTGAGGGAAGCGGTCGGCATGTTCCGCATTCAGCCCCACCATTACCAACAGCTCGTGAATACGTGCATCCTGCTTGGTGCGGTCATTGTTTAATATGTTGTGTGCAGTCATCCCTTCACGGATAATCTCCCGAACGGTCATTCTGGGGTTCAGGGAAGAATAGGGGTCCTGAAAAATCATCTGCACTTCTTTTGCGTATGTATGGGCCTGTGCCTTGTTCATTTTAAAGATATTTTGACCCTTGTACAAAACCTCTCCGGAGGTTGCCTGGTACAGCCGTTTCAGGGTGCGCCCCAGTGTGGTTTTACCACAGCCCGATTCTCCCACCAGACCCACCGTTTCGCCCCGTGCTATGGTAAGGGAAACGTGGCTGACTGCCTTTAGGGTGTGGTGTTTATCCAGTATAAAGTGCTTGCTCAGGTCATTGATTTCAAACAGTATTTCTTGTCGGCTCATACCGTCACCTCCCAACCTAACGTTTGACGCACCGCTTCTGCATCCTCATCCAGCAGGAAGCAGGCGCAAAGGTGCCCGTCGCCAATGGACCTTTGAATGGGGCGTTGCTGGGTGCAGATACGCATAGCATACCTGCAGCGGGCGCAAAAGGAACAGCCCTGAGAAGGGTTAAGTGCATCGGGGGGAGAGCCCTCGATATAGGTAAGCTCTGCTTCCGAGGAGGCGTTCAGCCGTGGGATAGATTCCAGCAAGCCGCGGGTATAGGGGTGCTGGGCATGATAAAAAATTTGCTGAGAGCTGCCCATCTCTACAATGCGCCCGGCATACATAACCGCAACACGGTCAGCGTTTGCCGCTACTACGCCCAGGTCGTGGGTGATAAGTACAATAGAGCAGTCCAGTTCGTTTTTCAGCTGTGCCAGCAGTGTCATTATCTGTGCCTGAATGGTAACATCCAGTGCGGTGGTAGGCTCGTCGGCTATGAGCAGCTTTGGCTGGCAGGCCAGCGCAATGGCGATCATTACACGCTGGCGCATACCCCCGGAAAGGTTATGTATATACTGGTGGAAACGCTTTTCGGGATTGTTAATGCCCACCTGCCGCAGCAGCTCCATGGCACGCTCCTTTGCCTGCCCATGGGTTGCCTTTTGGTGGCGTAAAATGCTTTCGGTAATCTGCCTGCCTATCTTCATAGTAGGGTTTAGGGATGTCATAGCATCCTGAAAGATAATGCCGATTTGGGAGCCGCGGATGGTCTGCATCTGCTTGTCGGTGTAGTGGGTGATGTCGTTTCCGTCAAACAGTATTTGACCGTCGCCCAAAATACCGGGGGTCAGCTTTAGAATGGTCTGCATCATCACGCTTTTTCCGCTGCCCGACTCACCTACTATAGCCAATACCTCTTTGCGGTTTAGGTCAAAGGAGGCATCACGTACTGCCTGTACCTCGCCGTTATAGGTGTTAAAGCTAATGGACAGGTTTTTTACCTCTAATAGCTTATCCATATTACAAACCTGCCTTTCTGTTATTTACGCAGTTTGGGGTCTACTGCATCCCGCAGGCCGTCGCCAATGAGCTGTAAGGACAGCATCAAAAGGCTGATGACGGCAGAGGGAATAATGAGCTGATAGGGATAGTTGCGCATTTCCTTAATGCCGGTGGAGATAAGCTGCCCCAGGCTGGTAAGGGGGGCCGCCAGACCAATACCCAGAAAGCTAAGAAAAGCCTCCGAGAAGATAGCGCTGGGGATAGCCATGGACAGAGATACAATGATAACACCCATACAGTTGGGTATCAGATGCTTGAGCATAATAGCCAGCGGGCTTGTATCCAGGTTGCGGGCGGCCAGTATGTAGTCCTCGTTTTTCAGTGTTAATATTTGACCTCTGACCAGCCTGGCCATAGAAAGCCAGCCGGTAAGGGTAAGCGCCAGCAAGATAGGCATAAGCCCGGAGCCAAATATCATCATAATAATGATGACGTAGATAAGGTATGGAATGGCATCCATAATATCAACAATACGCATAATAATCATATCTACTGTGCCGCCGCAGTAGCCGCTGACGCAGCCCACAACAACACCGATGACAGCCTGCACAAGGGCGGCTAAAAAGCCAATGATGAGGGAATAGCGGGTTCCTACCCAAACACGTGCCCACAGGTCACGCCCAAGGGTATCCAAACCAAACCAGTGCTGAGAGCTGGGAGCAAGTGCGGTTTTTCCGTTTGCCTTCAGCAGTCCCGAAACGGTCTCAACATCGGTTGCCCGATAATCATAGCTGACCATCATAGGCCCCACAAGAGCCATTGCCACAACGACAAGTAAAATGACGATACTGATAAGGGCAATTTTATTGGAAAAGAACCGTCCGGCAACATCTTTCCAGTAGGAAAGCTGAGGTTTTGCGATGCGTTCTGCCTGAACATGGTTGACGCCAATGTGTTCATATAGACTTTTGTCAGCCATTGCTTGTACCTCCCAAACGAATTCTAGGGTCTACTACGCCATACAGGATATCCACGATAAAGTTCATAGTTACAAGGAACAGACCATAAAAAATGGTGAGTCCCATAATGAGCGAGTAGTCGTGGGTGTTAATAGATTCCACAAAGTAGCTGCCAAGCCCGGGAACTGCAAAAATGCTTTCCACTACAAAGGAGCCGGTGAGCAGCTGGGCAGTTGTGGGGCCCAAAATAGCCATAAGCGGCAGCAGCGAATTGCGCACCTGATGACTAAACAAAATCTGGTGGCGCCTAAGGCCTTTGGAGCGGGCAGTTTTAACGAAATCACTGTCTATAACCTCCAGCATGCTGGTACGCATAAGGCGGGAAAAGCGTGCGATGGTGGGCAAAGCCAACGCAATGGTAGGCAGAATGGTGTGGCGGAAGGTGGTATAGCGTGCCACAGGGAAGATGGGATATTTAATGGTAAGTGTATACTGCAGCAGCGACGCTACCACGAAGCTGGGGATAGAGATACCAACAATGGCGATGATGATGGAGACATAATCCAAGGGCTTTTTGCGGTTAAGCGCCGCCATAATGCCAAGGCCGATGCCCACCACACTGGAAAGTAGCAGAGCCCGCAAGCCAAGGTCCAGTGATTTTGGAAATGCCGACTTAATAATATCTACAACAGGCTTTCCTCTGTAATAGATGGAAATACCCAGATCACCCTTTAACAGGTTGCCCATATAGACACCAAACTGCTCTACAACGGGTTTATCCAGGCCGTACAGCTGCTGAAGCTGCAGACGGATATCCTCTGTATATTCCGGGCTGGAAAAGGGGTCGCCCGGTATAAACTTAATGGCAAAAAAGACAACTGCACAGAGCACCAACAGGGTCAGTACGCTGATGAACAGTCTCTTTACTATGTATTTGAACATATACCTTCTCTCCTTTTATACTAATTCTTATTTAAAATCGTTCTAAAAATTGCAAATAGGTTTTTTGTATGACAAGGCAGACGACGCAGCAATGCTTTATGCCTTGCAAGGAGGATAACGAAGACAGGCGGAAAACCTATGGCAAGGGTAGCATGATTTTAATTGAGGATTAGTATTATAGCACCAGCTTAAACACATCGTGCTCTTCCATCAGGTATTCCAGCTGGTGGTCTTCCTTAAAGCAAACCGTTTCTTCCCGCATTACCCACAGCTCTTCGTTATTCCACTCCGGAACAGTCACCTTGGTATTTAGCTCCAGTGCATAGCAGGTGTTGGGGTAAAGGGGATATTCGCCTGCACCGGGCACTGCCCCTGCCTTGTAATAAAGGCCGATGGTGGGGCCTGCGGCATGTCCGTGCACGCCGATAGGGTGGGTGTACAGGTGGGGCTTCAGGCCTTCTCCCTCAGCCTGTGCCACAGAACCCAGTAAAATCTGGTTGCCGGTGTGGCCTGCCACACAGTTTTCTGCAACAATATCCATAAAACGCAGGGTCTTCTCATAGGCTCTTTGCAGATAGTCCGGAGGGGCAGTTTCACCCTGCCTGGGAACATAAAAGATGCGCTGGGTATCGGTGCAAAGTCCCATATACTCCAAACCAAAGTCGCAATGCAGTACGTCGCCCGGAATAATAATCTCATCGCTGATACGCCCGCCCGGGTTGCCTTTGCGCTGCAAGTCCACCGTGGGTGTAAACCAGCACACCAAACCCTGCTCGCTGATAGCCTCCATCAAAAACCATTCCACGTCGGTAGTGGTGGTAATGCCGGGGGTAATAACCTGGGATGAAAAAGCAGTCTCAATGATTTCTTTAGCCAGGGCATTGACCGCCTTGTACCTTGCCAGTTCCTGACGGTTACGGGTTTCCAGCCATGCGGTAACAATGTGTTCTGCCGAAATGACACGGGACATAATATCCTCGGACATAGCAGCACGGAAGGTATCGTATAAACTCTTGGTAAGACCGTCTGCAAACTGGTTTGTCTCGCTGTAATTGAGTGCAATGTTTTTGGGATTCAGGTGCTCAATTAAATCTCGGAGCAACTCCATACGATCCTGGGTCATGGGATTCCACGGAATAACAGTATAACAGTCGTTAAAGTCTCGGTCGTTGCCAATGCAGTAACGTGATACCGTTCCGTTTAAATTTAAATGAAATATCAGGCAGGATAGTCTGCGTGCACTGCGCACCATGCGGGGTACCAGAGAAAGGTACACGGGGTCTTCGTTGTATTCTCTGTTCATTACAATCCACATGGAGACATTTTCACGCTTCATAAGCGTCGGTAGCAGATCATCCAGTCTCTGCCGCAAAGTGTGGTCAAACAGCTCGGCCTGTTGTTTTAAGGACAAAACCTTACGCATGGGTACCCCTCCTAAAATAAGTAGAATGGAAACAAGCCGTCTGCCAGTTGTAATTGTTCTGCAGACGGCTTATTTCCTTATTTTTCAGTCAGCACAAAATTGAACCGGAAATGTTTAGTTTTTGTCAGCAAACACAAAGTCAATTGCTGCGCCGGTCATGTTGCGATTGACATTGGTAAAACTGTCTGCCAACATCCAGGCTGCTTTGGTAAAGTACAGGGGAATGACAGGACCCTGTGTCAGCAGGTATTCTTCCATGCTAACCAGCAGCTCGGTACGTTCCGCATCATCTACCAGCCAGGACTGCTTTAGCAGTTCGGCGTATTCGGGGTTCTGCCACCGCATAAAGGTGTCGGCGTACTTGCCCTTACCATCGTAAACCTTGAGGAAGGTGCTGGCGTCATCCACGTCGGGGCCGCTGCCTGCCAGAGCAAAGTCGTAGCGGTAGCCCTCACGCATGGTGGGCCAGAAGGTTGCACCGGGGATGGTGTCAATCTTAAACTTAATGCCAATCTTGCTGCCCACATCCTGAATATATTGAGCGGCAGTCTGGCGGTCTGCCTTGTCGCTTACCACCAGTGTAAAGGTAGGCATGGTTTCCACAGTGTCACCCAGAGTAGCCAAAGCAGCATCCAGCTTTTGCTTTGCAAGGGTCAGGTCAGCCTTCACTGCAAAGGGAGTGGTAATGCTGACACCGGAATCGCCCTTGCTCTTGCCATTGTATCCGGTGGCAGAAGGGGGGATAAATTCGTTTGTAGGCTGATATGCACCGCCATACACCGAGTTTACAAAATCCTCACGGTCAATGCATGCGGAAACAGCTTCAATAAAGTCGCGGTTTTTCAGGTACTTTACGGTAGCATCGGAGCTGCCGTCGGTGGTGAACTGAATGTAGAAGTTTGCGCCGTCGTTATAGTAAATCAGGCCCTTATCTTCATAGTCACTCAACATGGTGGTAGGCACCTTAACCATGTCAATTTCCTTGCCATCGTACATGTTAACCTGTGTCTGCTCATCCTTAACGGTGTAAATCTCAGCCCTGGTCAGCTTCACCTTGGAAGCATCCCAATACGCTGGGTTGGGTTCCAGCACCATAACGTCATTTGCATTCCACTGGGTTAAAACAAAGGGGCCGTTCATAGCGTCGGGAACACCCTGATAGTAGATATCGCCTTTTTCGGCATACTTATCGGTACGAACAGGTACCAGTGCAGAGGTGGTAAACACTTCCAGCATAAAGGGGATAGGAGAGTTCAGTGTAACCTCCAGTGTTTTGTCATCCAGTGCCTTGGCATTTGCCTTGCCGTCTACAGTAAAGAAGTCGGTAAACTGGGTCATGGGGGTAGCTCTTTGTATTAAAAGGTTCCAGGAGTCTACAAAGTCCTGCGCAACCAGAGGGGTACCGTCGGACCATTTGGACTCACGCAGAGTAAAGGTGTAAACCAGACCATCATCAGAAATCTTCCAAGATTCCGCAATTCCGGGAATAATCTCCCCATTATAGCGGCGCACAAGGCCTTCAAAAATGGCACAGGTTACATTGGTAATCCATTCGCCGTTACCAAACTGGGGGTCAATAGAAGTGGGCTCGGTATTGGTTGCAAAACGAAATACCTTATCTTCCTTTTTGGCAGGGGCAGCGCTGTTGCCGTCTGCAGATGCGGCGGGGGAGGAACCACAGCCTGCCAGACTGCTAAAAATCATTGCCGCAGCCATAGCAAAAGCCAACCATTTTCCGTGTGTTTTCATCTTTTTAGACCTTCTTTCTTTTTTGCGCGATGATAAAAGACTTCCTGCAAATGCTGGTTGTGGGTGTTAATTTAAACCGTTATCACTTTCCTCTTTTAAATCAATAGCACAATTTATTGCGTTTACTTTACAGTATACGCTTTACTTTGTCAATGCACTTTGCTAAAATTTAAAGCGTTTTTTTAATTATTAGTGCAAATACACTGATAATTTGCATAAAAATTCATAAATTCATTGTATTTGTTAATGGATTTCTAAAAGGCATAGTTTTATAATATATAGTAAATGCTATAAAATACTTTACTATAGAATAGCGAGGAGAACCAAAATGAAAGCAGCTTTAGAACGTTTTCTGCAATATGTCTCAATAGATACCCAATCACAGCCGGGGTGCGATGTTATCCCCAGTACCCAAGGACAGTTTGTTTTGGGAAAACTGCTGGTGGAAGAGCTGACTGCCATGGGACTGCAAAATGTGGAGCTTACCGAGCATTGCCACCTATATGCTACCCTGCCCGCCAACCGTCCCAATCTGGAGGCGGTAGGGTTTATTGCACATCTGGATACCTCTCCCGCCATTAGCGGTAAAAACATAAAGGCTCGGGTTGTAGAAAATTTTGACGGAAACGATATTGTACTGAATGAGGAGACCGGTTGTGTCCTCCGTATAGAGGACTACCCGGAGATACTGCGCTACAAGGGTCAGCGGATGGTTGTTACCGATGGAACCACTTTGCTGGGTGCCGATGATAAGGCTGGTATTACCGAGATAATGGGTATGCTGGAATACTACACAGAACACCCGGAGCTGCCCCATGGGGATATTCAGGTGGCATTTACCCCGGACGAAGAGATAGGCCATGGTACCGACCACTTTGATGTGGAACGCTTTGGTGCAAAGCTGGCTTATACCGTAGATGGCGCCGACCTGGGCAAGATGAGTTACGAAAACTTTAATGGAGCCGAAGCGGTGGTTACCGTGTCTGGAGTAAGTATTCACCCCGGAAGAGGCAAAAATAAAATGAAAAGTGCCGCCCTTATGGCAATAGAGTTTCAAAACATGCTGCCTGCCGCCGAACGCCCTGCCCATACCGAAGGCTACGAAGGCTTTTACCACCTGACGGAAATGGGTGGAGATGTTGAAACTGCAAAACTGGTTTACCGTGTATGTGATTTTGACAAAAACGGCTTTGAAAAGCGCAAACAGCGTATGCAGGATATTGCCGACTACCTGAACAAAGCCTATGGTGACGGCACTGTCTGCGTAAAGATAACAGAAACCGCACAGAATATGCGGGAAGTGGTGGAACCTCATTATTATATGATTGAAAACGCTATGGCCGCCATGCGTGCTGTTGGGGTAGAACCTGTGACCATGCCTACACGTGGTGGCACCGACGGTGTACGCCTTTCTTTCATGGGCTTGCCGTGCCCAAACCTGAATACTGGAAGCCACAACTGCCACGGACGCTTTGAATGTATTCCGGTGGAATCTATTGAAAAGATTACCCAAATTCTGATACAATTGGTACAGGTATACGCTAAAAAATAATAAGCAGATGGAAAAGGGTGATCGCATGGAAATTATGAGCCACATCAGTAGCTGCTACCCGAACTTGAGCCGTTCTCAGAAAATGATAGCAGACTATATACTAAAGCACCCTGAAGAAGCCTGTTTTGCTTCTCTGAAAGAATTTACAGAAGCGGTAAACACCACCGAGGTTACCGTAGTAAATTTTACCCGAAAAATAGGAGTAAACAGTTTTCTTGCACTGAAGAAGGAGCTACAGGCCTATATCCGTATGCGTCTTTCCCCAAACGATAAAATGTATCGGGCGGTAGGTGGAATAGCAGATATGGGTGGCATGTACCGCGACTGTGTGGAAAACGAGCAGGCGGCTTTGGCATATACCTATGATAACTTGAACGGGGATGATTTGAACCGTTGTGTGGGCTTACTGAAAAATGCGTCCCATGTTTATGTTATAGGGTACGATTCATCGTTGCCGGTGGTTAGCTTTATGATGTTAAGGCTGCATTATTTGGGCATTCAGGCCACGCAGCTGGATTTTTCTAATCCTTCTCAAATGCTGTTAGAGATAGAGAATGCAGACCGTGAGGCACTGTTTGTATTGATTTCTTTTCCCACACATTCACCTCAAATGGTCAATCTCTCTAAAGCATTGAACGCAGGAAATATGCAGACAGTGGTTATTACAGACCAATCTACCGCACCGGTTGCGCTAACCAACAGCACGGTGCTGCCCTGCACCACAGGTGACCTGCTGTTTTACAATTCTATTACAGCGCCAATTTCTCTGGTGAATTTAATTTGCTCGCTGTTGGCTGTTGAAACCAAGTCCGACTTTAGAGCAACCCGAGATAGGATAGCGGCACTTCATAGTGAGATATTTAAAAGCGAGATATAACCGAATAGGACGTTATCCATTCGGTTCGGGATGCATAAAGAGCCAGATACAAGCAAAAACAAGCCGGCACCGTTTTATACGGTGCCGGCTTGTTTTTGTATATTGTTTATCAATATTTGTCTAATAAGTTTCAATAATGGTTTTATATAATGTTGGTTTTTTCTATGTTGGAAACAAAGTACCTATATCAATGGTAATCATTGATAATATTGTTTTGCCATACTACACTGAAGATACTGCAGGGCTACATAATCAATTTTTTTGTAGGTATGATTAGATTGTTAAGATGGTCAAATATTAGAAAGAAGGTACAAAGTATGAAGCAAAGCAACAAGTTCCTTTCCATAATAATGGCACTGGCAATATCCGCAGCCACATTTGGGTGTAGCACACCACAAGTAGCTCCTACCCCTGCACCGTCATCTGTTTCCACTGCTCCACAGGAGGAAAACGCCATCGTTGTTTCACTATATAGTGGCCAGCTCGGCGAAATGCAGTACGATGTAACGTTTCCGCTTCCTATTAAATCCCTTGATACTTCCCTTAGCATCAATAATATGAAAACCTTTAAAGGTTATAAAAATCAAGGTCAGCTCTATCTGATTCCCACAGGTGTAACATCTGCCGAGATATTTATTAACGGTAAAAAACTGGAAACAGGGGACCTCCTTCGGGAAAGTGGGAAAACCCTTGTTGCAGACATTTCCGGCATGACAAACAATGAGACCAATACCATACAGGTGTGTAATATTGAGCCTGCCGATGCTACCATACAGATAAAGATTCCTTACCCAACTGTAATGGAAGGCAAGCCGGAAGATGTTGGTATATCCGCTGAAAAGCTAAGCCTTCTGGATACTTTGATTCAAAAAGAAATTGACTATGGCTTCCCCGGTGCACAGCTTGCCATTATAAAGGATGGTGTATTGATTAAAAACACTGCCTATGGCTATATAAACGCGTATAACCCAGATGGCACACCCATGGAAAACCCGGTAGCTACCACAATTGATACCATGTACGACCTGGCTTCCAATACCAAGATGTACTCGGTAAACTATGCACTGCAAAAGCTGGTAAGCGAGAAGAAGCTGGATATCAAAACAAAAATTGTGGATATTTTTCCGAACTTTAAGGACCCGGCAGGAGCTGCCATTACAGGTAAGGCTAACCTGACTGTAGAAGACCTGCTTCACCACGAAGCCGGATTTACTCCCGGCCCCAAGTTCCATATAGAAGATGTGGACGTGGACGACAAGGTAGAAGATGGTGTAAATACAATCTTCTCGCTGGATAAAGCCACTACAAAAACTGCTATTTTGGAAAAGCTTCCTCTGGAATACGAGCCTCACACCCAAGCAACCTATTCCGATGTAGACTACATGCTACTTGGCTTTATTATTGAAGAGATTACAGGTCAGTCGCTGGATGCGTATGTAAAGGAAAGCTTTTACACACCCATGGGCCTCGATCACATCACCTTTGCACCATTGCAGAATGGCTTTAAAAAGGAAGACTGTGCTGCTACCGAGCTGAACGGTAACTCCCGTGATGGTGTTGTCTCCTTTAAAGCCAATAGAACAGGCACCATTCAGGCTGAAGTTCACGATGAAAAGGCGTTTTATGCTATGGGTGGAATCTCCGGCCATGCAGGACTTTTTGCCAATGCAAACCAGTTGGCAAAGCTTTGCCAAGTAATGCTCAACGGCGGCGGCTACGGCGAACACAGATTCTTTGAAGCTAAAGTAATCGATCAGTTCACCAAGCCTAAGGATGGCAACGATTCCTACGGTCTGGGCTGGAGAAGAAACGGGCCCGACGTATACGAGTGGGCATTCGGTGAACAGACTGCTAACGGAACCTATGGTCATACCGGCTGGACAGGTACCCTTACCGTAATCGACCCTGAGGAAGATTTGGTTATCGTTTGGCTTACCAATGCCAAAAACTCTCCGGTTATTGACCCCAAGGCAGACAAAAACCTCTTCTATGGCGATGTATTTCTAAGCAAATGCTACGGAACTATCCCCACCATGGTTTACGAGAGCCTAATAGATAGCTCTGTGGACAGCATGGATGCGCTCTTTGCCCAGATGGTGGAAGATAAGGAGAATGTCCTGGTAGCACGTGAAAAACTACGCAGTAAGGCCTCTGACCAGTCTCTGTATGCACTTGCAGACCTTGTGGTTACCCGTGCAGAGGAAACAAAATCTGCAGAGAATAAGGCTCGCGCGGAAGTAGCTGTAACTTCTTTGCCCGACGGTGCAGAAAAAACTGCCTTTACTGAGCGGCTGAAAAAGCTAGCATAATTTTATAAAAGCGGTATGGCACAGCGTTCGCTGTGTCATACCGCTTTCACTTGAAGTTACATACTTGCCACTGTCTCCTGCAGCTTACGGGTAAGGCTGTCCACATCCATGTCGGGGTTTAGAATGGGGGCGGCAAAGGCTACCTTAATGCAGCAGCGTTTCATCCGTTTCCAGTCGAAAAGGCGGGGAAGCTTGCGGCCGGCAGGGAAAATCTCATATCCTCCGGTAATCTTAACCGGTACAATGGGAACCTGCTCGGTTACAGACAGCATGGCAGCACCTCTTTTGAATTCGCCCATTTCCCCATTGCGGGTACGGGTGCCCTCGGGGTAGATGAGCAGTGCCCAGCCCTCTTTCAGCTTCTGCTTACAGAGTGCCAGCGAGTGAGAGTTCTGACTGTCACGGTCTATGGGTATCATACCGCAGACTCTGGTGATAAGGCGGCTGCCAAAGGAACTGTTGAAGAGCTCTTTTTTTGCCATACAGCCTAGCCTGCTAAAACGCTCCTTGGTAAACCGCATGGTTACCCACAGGAAGTCAAAGTTGGTCTGGTGGTTGGGACAGATGATGTAGCCTCGATTGTCCTTGGGCAGGTTTTCAAGGCCGGTGACCTCCACCCGATAGATCCAGCGTACCAGTGTGGAATAAAGCTTAAAGAAGAACAGGTCTAGCTTTTCCTTTTCCATAGGGAACTTTCCGGCGAAGATGCCCTCGGAAGGGGCTGCTTCGGTCTTATCTTCCCCGAGGATATCGGCCAGCTGACCAATGGTAACCTGAGGCTGCAGCACGGCAGCAATGCTTTTGCCGTATATCTCCTCCACTAGCATGTCCAGATCAATACCGCCAAGGGAGTCCATGCCCAAATCCTCAAAGATACGGGTATCTGCAGAGAGGGGAGCATCGGTTTTGTGTACACGGCGGATAAGGCCGATGACTACGTCCAGGGGATCCTGTGCTTGATTGTCAATAATCTCCTCTATAGCAGGGGGGGCGGTATCCTCCATTATCTGCTTTTTCAGCAGATAGCGCTTAGGCTTTTGCAGGGAGGTCTTGGGTATCTCATCCACAAAGTGCAGATGTGCTATCTTCATATACTGGGAAAGCTCGGAGCCCTTCTGGGTCAGAGCATGTTCAATGTCCGCACAGGTAAGGCCTGCCGCAGGCTCCTTTACCACAAAGGCATGAACTTCGTCGTAGCCGCCCGCAGGGGCGGGAATACCGCAAACTACCAGCTCGCTGACACCGCGAAGGGTGCCGTAGGCGGCTTCAATGTCGTCGGGAGTTACCTTTTTGCCGGTGGAAAGGACAATGTTGTCCTTGCAGCGGCCTACTACGCTTATGTTGCCCTTGGCATCCACTGCAGCCAGGTCACCGGTTTTAAACCAGCCGTCCTCAAAGGCGGCAGCGGTGGCGGCCTCGTCACGGAAATAGCCCTTCATCATAAAGGGAGTTTTCATCCATATTTCACTGTTTCCACTGTCATCCAGCGGGTTTAGCCGTAGTTCTACATGGCTGTAGGGCTTGCCGCAGCTGTCGGTGGTATAGTTTTCATAGCTGTTGGCAATGACAGGCACATTGGTTTCGGTAAGGCCGTAGTTTAGGAACAGGTTCATACCTACGCCAAAGTAGAAACGCATAGCAGCGTCGCCCATGGGAGCGCCTGCGGCGCAGAGAATGCGGATATGTCCGCCAAACCCACGGTGAACGGCACCGAAGATAACCTTGCCCAGATTAATGCCGGTAGATTTCCGCAGATTGAAGCAGATGGGGAAGAAGAGCTTAAAGACGGTAGCAGTCAGCTTGTTTGCGTTTATTTTATCCTGTATCTGCTTTGCAAACATCTCAAATACACGGGGGACACAGGAAAAGACGGTGGGTTGATACTCTGCAAAGGCACCCAGTACATTTTCCGCTGTCATAGATTCAATGAAGTGCATGGAGCCGCCCAGAAGAAGGGGACCCAGCATGGAGGTGACCACTCCATAGATATGGCTGTTGGGGATAACCACCAGCATCTTCTCGGTTTCGGTCAGTTTGTTGAAGTCCATAGCTGCATAGGTAGTACCCAGCATGGCTTCGTGGGTGTGCATAATGCCTGTGGCAGTACGGGTGGTACCGGAGGAATAGATGATAAATGCCACCTCTTCATCGGGGTCGGAGGTAGGGGGTACGCTGTCCGCAATCCGTCCTAAATGTCCGGAAAAGGGTGCGGCTGTATCCAGAATATTCAGCACGGGAATACTGTCCGAGACAGGGGCGTCAAATTTTGCAAACACCTTGGGGGAGGTAAAGACACAACGGGCGTCGGAAAAGTCGATAAGACTTTGCAGATCACTTTTGGGAAGCGAGGCATCTATCAGCACCGAGGTGCAGCCCAGCGACATAATAGCAAGGTAGGCAATATTCCATTCCGGGCTGTTCTCCGCCGCAATAATAACGCGGTCACCCCGTACTACACCTGCGGCAGTAAGGGTTCCAGCAAACTGCTGGGCAAGGGCGAACATTTGGGAATAGGTATAGGTGCGGTGTTCGCCGCTGTCTGTGGTGATAGACATAACCTGCTTGCTGCCGTTGTTTCGGTTATTTTCCACAATGGCATTAAATATATTGGACATCGTAGCTCCATTCCGCCGCATAATAACGGCAAAAAAATAAAAAAACAAAGTAATTGTATATTTCATTTATTGTGCTGTTTATAATTATAGCATTTGCAGGCATGAAATAGCAATGAGGAAGCTGTAAACTTTATTGGATTGACGCATTATAGAAAAAAACCGCTGCCGCCTCAAATGAGACGGTAACGGTTTACTTTTTCACGATTAAGTCACCTATATTTGTTTTATAATACTCTGCAATATTATGTAAATAATTGTAATCCTCGTAGGTTACATAGTCCTTTTCGGTCATAGTGATATGATATTTTTCTTTTTCTTGTGCTGTCGCATTTATAGCTTTTGTTACCATTTCGTTGTGTATGTCAACCCACTTTGTTATTTGAGTTTGCAAATTGTCGCTGTCTGTGAGCTTATAAACGTCGTACACGTAAATGTCGTCTGTTTTAAATACCAAATATGGCTGTAAATCCTTAAAGGTATATGTTTCTCCGCCTATTTTAATAGAGTTTTTTTCATGTGCATCTATTGTGGAAAAAGCTTGAAGGTACATAAAGTTAAGCGGTTCTGAGCCAAGAGAGTGCGGCCCGTAAAAGAGTACGCTGATTAACGTATAGGCATCTTCCCCTAAAATCTCGTTTACCCTCATGTCGCCGGAGTTACCCCCGGTGGAACTCCATATGTCAAGAAATATATCCTCCTCAATTTCTAGATCAAGGGGAGCCTCACATTTATAACCTATTTTATCAAGAGACTTTCCCTTTATTAGCTTAGGGTTTTCCTCCTGTGGGGCGGTTTCGTATGATGACATGGTTTGGGAGGGGGCAGTGCTGCTGTTTTGACCAACGCTTTCACTGGCGTTGCCGCAGGCAGACAGGCTTAGAGTAGCCATAAGCATGATGGAAAAAAATCTCTTCATTGCTCCTCCTTTAAAATCAATTTCCGAAACAACATTTTTGTTGTTTCGGAAATTGAAAGACAGAAATTAACGTGGTTGCCCAAGACGATAAAACAGCTATTTTTTATGCCAACGATCAAAAGTCAAATATATGGCATAAAACCCCCCGATGATTAAAAGCAGCTGAACAAAATCACTCATTTGTCACCTCAATGTTTTAATTACCATTAAAATTAAATATAGTAAATGCTCATTACTGATTGGAAAATGTATCATGCAAGCTGTCGCCTACATTAACATTACATCTTTGCAGACAAAGGTGCCGGAGAGGGGGGAGTTCTGATGCAAGTTGAAACAAAGAGTTGTACAAATTTAATTCTTTTTTCTCGGAAAAGCATTCCAGAAAATACTTCTTTCCTTCGTAATCAATAGTAATAGTACCATCAGTGGATTTTTTTAGTTGCCATGTCTTACAATCATTGTCAACGGTATCTATCAGTATGAGCATGTATTCCCCACTGCGCCCCTTGCCGCCATTGACATCGTAGTAAAAACGTTCCTGATTTAAGCGTTTCAAAACCTTCTGCATCATGACGGGGTCTAAAGTGTTTTTTTGCAATAGTATACGGTTGCTCCCATACACACCATCTTCCACAAGAAAACTAACTGCCGTGACACCTTGTTTTGCAGCAGCGTTTAAAGAAAGCTTTGGAAGCGAGGACATGACCCCGTACCACAAAATTGAAATGAGTAGCAGTGCTGACGCTATGCATATCCAACGTTTCCAGACCCACGTTTTCATTCATGGTACCGTCCTATCTTTACAAATAATACAATGATAAGTGGTTGACTTTCGCCGCCTACGCCCCTGTCTGTACCGCCGTAATGCAGCGTGGCGGGGCTTTTGTGGTTCTTGCCAAGAGAAAGTTAATATACCCGCATTTTACCACATTGCACTCACCCCTTGCAATGTATTTCATAGAGGTAACCTCAAAGGCACCAAAACATTACAGGGCTTCGACAAAACTAGGGAAACACTCCTTCATCCTACCGTCCGGCAGCTAAGATAT
>JAVXNK010000018.1:0-63795 GCA_036645835.1 Angelakisella sp.
TATTGGTCTGAGTGGCGGGACTCGAACCCACGGCCTCTACCACCCCAAGGTAGCGCGCTACCACCTGCGCTACACCCAGAAACAACTCTGTTATATTACCACAAGACCAAATAAAAATCAAGGGCTTTTTTGATTTTTTGCGGTATTTTGTAAAAAAAGTATCTGGGTAATGGGCAAAATGGGCAAAAGGAGGGGTATTTGCATTTTATTTCTTCTTTTTGCTATCCCGTACCATCCTTGCAGCAGTAACAGTGTTTTGCATCAGCATAGAGATGGTCATGGGGCCCACACCTCCGGGAACAGGTGTTATGTACCCTGCAATAGGCTCTACAGCCGCAAAATCTACGTCTCCGCAAAGCTTGCCTGCTTCGTCACGGTTCATACCCACATCGATAACAATAGCGCCTGGCTTCACCATATCGGCTCCTACAAACTTTGCACGGCCGATGGCGACAATGAGGATATCTGCCTGACGTGCCACTGCAGGTAGGTCGTGGGTTTTGCTGTGGCAGATGGTAACAGTGGCATTTTTATGAAGCATAAGCATGGACATGGGCTTGCCTACAATGTTGCTGCGGCCTATAACCACACAGCTTTTACCCTCTGGGGAAATGCCGGTGCTGGCTATAAGCTCCATGATACCTGCAGGGGTGCAGGGTAGGAAGTTGTAGTCGCCTATCATAATCCGCCCTACGTTCTGGGGATGGAAGGCATCCACGTCCTTTTCGGGGAAGATGGCATCCAGTACACGCTTTTCATTGATATGACGGGGCAGAGGCAGCTGTACCAGTATACCGCTAATTTCAGGGCGCTGGTTCAGTGTTTCCACAAGAGCCAGCAGCTCCTGTTCAGTGGTGCACTCCGGAAGTGCAAATTCCTCGGAGTAGATGCCCAGTTCCTCGCAGGCCTTCTTTTTGTTGCGTACATACACCTTGGAGCCGGAGTCCTCACCGACAATGACGACTGCAAGGCCCGGGCGGAAGCCCTCGGCGGTCAGTGCGGCTACATCCTTTGCAATGCGCTCTCTGCACGCTGCAGAGACTGCTTTTCCATCAATTATGATTGCCATCTGTCCATCCTCCTGTTAGTTGTTCTCGGTATCAGCACTGTCGTCAGAGGCTTCCTCTGTGGCAGCATCTTCGGTATACACCATTACAGGGGTATCATCCGAGGGTTCTTCCTCAGTAGCTATTTCATCGGTGACAACTACTTCGTCCTCAGCCACTACTTCACTCTCGGTTATTGTCTCAGCTTCGGCATTGTCTTTCTTTTTGCGCTTGGAAGCGTTCATGGCTTCATCGCCACGGCACATAAGTGCTGCGCTGGCTTCGCTATCTGCAAAGAGCCCCATCCATGCAGGACGGTTTTCACTGCGTGCCTTTCGGCCAAGTACTATCAGCAGTATTACCGATGCAACAAATCCTGCTATAGCCAGGTACTGGGAAACACGTATCATGCCCCAGGGGGTAGCAGTTACCAGGCTGTCGGTACGCAGTCCTTCAATGAAGGCACGTCCAAGGCCATACCATGCCATATACCACAGCGTCACCTGTCCGTCGTAACGGCGGCGTGGTGTCAGTACAAAGGCCAGTACTAGGAAGCCCAGCAGGTTCCACAGGAATTCGTAGAAAAAGGTGGGGTGCACGGGGACAAAGGGATTGACAGTCTGCCCAAGCTTTGCAAGCTCATCTACCACTTCGGGACGGGCGAGAAAGGTCTCTATGCTCTTGGAGGTCATGCCCCAGGGAAGGTCGGTGTTGCCACCAAAGGCTTCAATGTTAAAGAAATTTCCCCAGCGTCCGATAGCCTGACCCAGCAGAAGGGCAGGAAGGCCTACATCCAACATGGGCAGGGGAGGGAGCTTTTTCATGCGGCAAGCGATGAGTCCCACTAGGATAGCACCGATAACGCCGCCATAGATGGCAAGCCCACCCTCACGGAAGGCAAATATCTTAATGGGGTTTGCCTTGTACATAGCTTCCCACTGGAAGATGACGAAATAGGCACGGGCGCCGATGACACCGCCAATAATGGCCCACAGGATAGCATCCAGTCCCTCATAGGGATGTATGCCCACACGACGGGCGGAAAAGTGGAAGTAGCAAAGACCCAGAATAAAAGCTGTGGCAAAGGTAATGCCATACCAGTATATGGGGAACTCGCCAATCCAGAAGGCGACACGGCTAAGCTCAAAAGTTAGTCCTAGGCCTGGAAAGCTTAATGTTTCTGTCATGATATGCACTCCTTACTTTAGTGGTTTAATGATGGATACAGCACTGTACTGGGGGTCAAAGTCCTGCATAAAGCGGGTGGTAAGCTCCTGCATATCCATACTGCGTACCTGTTCCAGCAGGTCGTACATATTATCCATACCGCAGAAGTGGGTAAGCAGCATGACTCCTGCCACTGCCTCGGCTTTGCAGTACATGGAGATATATCGTCCATAGGTGGCCTTTATGCAACGCTCTGCAGCGTCTGTAGGCAGCCCCTCCTCCCGTAGTCGGCAAATCTCTGCACAGAGCTGACGGTAAACCTCCTGGGGGTCACGGCTTTCGCCCTCGTACAGGGACACCACATAGTCTCTGCCTGCCATAACCTCATACTCAAATTCACCGTTTATAAGGCCGCTATCATACAGTTTACGGTAAAGCGGGGAGGATTCTCCGCAGATAATCTCCAGCAGTATCTCATCTGTAATCTGGTTTTTCAGGTTCTGTAGGCTGTCCCCCGGAAGTCCCTTAAAGCCTATCTGGAAGATAGGTGTGGATACAGGCAGTGCCTGTTCAGCCAGATGTGAAACTACCTCACGAGGCTCATCGGCCTTTTTCCAGCTGATGGTGATATCGTCGCCTTTTTTGAGTACCTTGTCGGCCAGCTCCAGTACGTCCTGCTCCGCAAAGTTGCCTGCCACTACCAGAACCATATTGTTCAGGTTATAGAAGGTGTTGTAGCAGCGATAGAGTAGGTCGGCGCTTATTTCAGCAATCGATTCCACCGTGCCGGCAATATCCAGCTTTACGGGGTTCTGGTGGTACAGGATGCCCAAAAGATTGAACATGACACGCCAGCCCGGGTTATCGTCGTACATCCGTATTTCCTGACCGATGATACCCTGCTCTTTTTCCACCGTCTGCTGTGTGAAGTAGGGAGTGGTTACCTGGTTTAACAAAATCTCCATGCTTTCCCGAAAGTTATCGGTACAGGCAAAGAGATAGGAGGTACGGTCAAAGGAGGTGTAGGCGTTGGCGCTGGCGCCCACCTTGGCATACTTTGCAAAGGTGTCGCCCTCCTCGGACTCAAACATTTTGTGCTCCAAAAAGTGAGCAATGCCGGCGGGGACGGTGACAAAGTCCTGTTCCCGCTGGGTTTTAAAGGTGGTGTCAATAGACCCTACCTTTGCAGCAAACATGGCATATGCGGTGGAAAAGCCGGTCAGCGGGCACATGAGTATGGTAAGGCCGGAGGGGTGCTCTACACGGCTGTAGCTCTGGTGCAGCAGCTCCGAGGAAATCGTCTCTATCTTATTCTTCATCTTTACTTGCCTCCTTGTTGCCACACAGGAAATAGATGCTGTCGGTGGTGACACGGGCGGCTGCAGCGGTAACAGCCTCCATGGTTACAGCCTCCATAGCTGCCACCTCATCGTCGGGGGAGTAGTCGGTACCTTCCAGTATCTGTACTAGGTACCAGCTTTCAGTTGCGGAAAGGCTATCCTTGGTGGAACGAATGCCATTGATGCAGGCCAGCTTGGTTTCAGTAAGCTCGTCGGCAGTGAAGTCGCCCTTGGCCAGTATGGATAGCTGCTCCAAAATAGCAGTCTGAGCCTTGTCCTTATTCTGCTTTTCCACACCGCTGTCCACCATGAGGATGCCGGTGGCACGGTCAAAGCGGGCGGCACAGTAGTAGCAAAGGCTCAGCTTTTCCCGAACATTTAGGAAAAGGCGGGAGGTAGTGGTGCCGCCGTATAGGGCAGCCATCACCTTGGTTGCATCAACATCGGCTTTGCTTGCAAGCTTTCCGGTGCGCATACCGATGCAAAGCTTGCCCTGTGCTACCTCCATCTCCTGTGTCAGCTCCTTTAGGATACCGGCACGTTCGGTAACAGCCTGCGAAGGAACCTTAACGGGATGACGTGTGCGCCCCGCAAACAGGCCACGAAACTTCTCCTTGGCTGCTGTGGGGTCACCGCAACCAACAAAGATAATTTCCACCTGTGCGGTATCCACAAGCTCACTGTACCGTTCTGCTGCGGCTTCAGGAGTTAGTGCCCGGGCGGCCTCCACGGTGCCGTACTTGGGGGTAGCCAGTACAGTACCCTCCAGCATCATGGTGCGGCAACGGTTTATAGCGTAGGTACGCTTATCGTTTATCTCGGCTTCTATGGTATCAATCAGGTTCTGCTGCTCCAGCTTAAAGTCCTCGGCGTCAAAGGCCCCGGCAGTAATCTTGGGGGAGAGCACCATATCGCCCAGCAGGTCGGCACAGCGGTCGGAAATGACCTCTTTGTCCAGTGTGTAGCTGTCGTCGATAAAGGTAATGCCGCAGGAAACAATATGATACTGTCCATAACGGACAATGTCACTGGAAAGCGATGCTCCATAGAGCTCGCAAAGCTGCTGTTCCAGCAGGGTAAAATCGGGGTAGTGGCTGCTGCCCTTTCGCAGCAGGTAGGGAAGTATGGCGGTGGCTGCTGCCTTTTCGGGGGAAAGCTCGGCTATCATGTGGATGGAAACACTGTTGTGCCGGAATTTTTCATCCCGCACCGAGGAAAAAGTGACTCCCTCACTCAGTTGTTCCCGCACAAGCTTCTTTTCGGACATCGTTATATCGCCCCATTCTATTATATTAATCATCCATTCCGTTGCTTCTGTTTTCCATAAATTTACATATGTTAACACCATTTTATCACGCGAAGCAGAGGAATGGCAAGATGATTTTGCGCAAAAAGAACCGAAGCACGTCAGTAGCATGGTTCTGCGCATCGCTCCGCGAGGAATTAACGTGAAATTCCTTCACGTTAATGACCTATAGAGTATACCACAAATGGTGCAAAGTTTTCCATAGCCTTTACAAAAAGTTCACTGTACGGCAAAAAAATAAGGGATACCGAAAAGAATCGGCATCCCTTATGCAACAGGCTCACTGCTTGACAAATAAAAAATATGGGTGTATACTTAAAGTTCATGAAAAGTACATAACACACCCATAATACACCGACATCATAGCACATTTTTTGCGGCCTGTCAATAGATTTTTTGGAAATTTTTAGGAGGCGGTCGTTTGGGCTTAGAACTACTAAATTCTTACATGCCTATGCTTCGACAATATGCTGCTATGGAGCTGCTTTGCTGTAATGAGGAAACAGCGGCCTATGGGCTGATGTTGACTCCTATGCAAGCGATGGAACTGGTGGAAGTGCGGGATCGGTCCTTGGTGGCACTGGGGCGGGTGGAACTGGGAAACGGAATACTGGATAAGTTAATCCATGCGTTCTGTGACTCTCCCTACCTTTCCAGCTATAACTACACCGAAACGCTTCATGAGCTGACTGAGTGTTTTTATGAGTACAAGAATGAGACATTGGACCTTATGGATGACGATGAACTAATAAGTCGGATGAAAGAGCTTTTTGACGGTGTATGTAAAGGCTCTATAGAACTGCTGCGGGAACGGGAGCTGGTACGCATTGCGGAAAACCTACGCTTTGGCCGCCCGCCGGATGAAAAGGAAGAGGATGACGAACATGACGGATACGACGAATACGACGGGTTTGAAACAGCTCGGGGGTATAGACCAGAATAAGCTTAGCGGTGAATTTTACATGACATCCCTGCTGGCTGAAGCCAAGCGGTGCGGACTGGTGGAAGAAAGCCGCCTGCAAAAACTGGAGGTAGATAGTGTTGTGCTGTTGCGAAGCACTAGCCAGCAGTTTACCAAGGGAAGAAGCAGCTCTGTTACCACGGAGCGTGCACAGGCTCTTATGGCATCCAACCTATACACCATAGGCGTATACCTGAAAACTCTGCCTACACCGGAGGATGCACTGGCTGCACTGATACAGGAAAAGTTCCCCGAACTTTACAGCAAGGGCCGCAAGCGGCTGGATACCAAGCTGCGTACCGCACGGCTCTACCACGCCAATGTAGTACGCTCCATGGTGGTTACCCGAAACGAAGCCTATAATGACACCCTTGTAGCAGGTATGGAGGGCTTTTTTAAGCTTTACAACCCTGACTTCGGTGCTCATGAAATTCACATAACCGCAGACTATCCTTTGGCAAATCCCATCTCTGATCTGGCAGGTATCGAGTTTATACAGCGGTATCTGGAGGCGGTGAAGCTGGAGAACGATTTCTGCGCCCTCTTCCCACACCACGCCATACATGGCATTTCACGAAGCTACCACCCCAACTACCGGGTGCTTATCTTTAACCTGTTCCAACAGGTGTTTACCTGTGCCCTAGGCTGTGTACTGACAGGACGGCAGGCTCGCAGGCTTTCCCTTACCCCCGATGACGTAGCGGAGCTAAGCCGTGTACTGCGGGATCTCCCACGGGCAGAGCTGGAAACTACCATGAACCTTGCTGCAGAAAAGCTTATCAGGGAGCTTGATATTACAAGTTCTCTTATGCAGAAGTACATGGAAGATGCACTTCCCGAGCTTTGTGCAAATATTGCACACGGGCTGGATAACGAAACACCGGAACGGGTGTTTTTGCTGCAAAAGTAATATTACAAGAAGTACGTTTCTTATTTTAAGGGGGATGTTGCCACAGGCAACATCCCCCTTAATTCTATGTAGTTTTGGAAGGGTAGACTATACCATTATAATGCCGAGGGCGAAGCTGAGGCATCCTGCAATGGTGGGCGTGCCGAACCATGCAACAAAAATGTTTCGCAGCACCTTAAAGTCCACGTTTTGAATACCCTTTACCAGCCCTGCGCCAATGACCGCGCCTACCACCGCCTGAGAGGTAGAAACGGGGATGCCGATAAGGGCGTAGATGAATACAGTAAGTGCACAGGCGAAGGTGACCAAAAAACCAGTGAGAGCAGAAAGCTCGGTAATTTTGGAACCAACAGTGAACATGACCCGTTTGCTGAAGGTAAGCACACCCAGAGCGATGGTAATGCCGCCTATCAGTTCGGCAGCGGTGTCGGAAAGCAGGTTTAGCTCGCCGGCGTAAAGAGCGGTAACATTGGCTACGTTGTTGGCCCCCAGGGAGTAGGCACCGAAGATGCCGGATATGTAGTAGCCCCACTTAATAATCATGTCATAGCCAGCCAGATTGTGGATTTTATCCTGGAGGTACCGTTGGGTCAGCCAGCAAAGAACAAAACAGATGGCGCAGGCACCTACCGGGGTAATAATCCATGCGCTGAAAAACTTTGTAGTGGCGGAAAAATCTGCACGGCCAAAAGCCAACCCCCAACCAATGATGGAACCGATGACACACTGTGAGGTAGAAACGGGGAAGGAAAGGAAGGTCATGGCGGTGACGGTAGCACCTGCCGAGAGCATAACCCAGAAGGTTGCCCAAGCGGTATCTACACCGCTGTTATAGGCATAGGAGCTAAGGTTATGAATACCGGCCGAGCCATTTGCCAGAGCACCGATAATGACAAAGACAGAGCAAAGGGTAATAGCGGTGGAATATTTTATTACACGGGTAGTCACAGCTGTACCAAAAACATTGGCAGCATCATTTGCGCCCAGTGACCAGCCCAAAAAACCGCCGGAAATTACCGACCATAGGCTTATCATAGTATGAACTCCATTCTATATTTTGTTTTTAGGGCGCACCAACTAAACCTTACGAAGCACCACCATAATCTGAATAGCATCAGCAATGTCCTCAATCAGGTCAGAAATGTCGGCAATCTTAGAAACAAAATACTTCATGTGGTTCTTTTCAGCCAGATGAATATCCATGGCAAAGATAGCACGAATCAGCTGTAGCTCATCCTCGTCTACCAGTCCTTCGAAGTTTTTCACTTCTTCCAGAATGGAGTTATCCTTAATAAGCTGTTCGTAGTTTGAAAAAAGCAGCTCAATGGCATGGGAAAGTGCCTCCAGCTGCTGAAGGGTCAGGTCAACCATCTTTTTGATATCCGGTTTCAGCGCATCGGGAAAGGTTACACACTCGTAGACAATCTGACGGCTCACATCCTGTGCCTTGTTTGCCACACCATCATTGAGCTCTACAAGACGCAGCAGCTCGGTGCGGGTTTGGGGCAACATACCCCCGGACAAAAACTCGTTTACAACCGCTCGGCGGGCAGCATCGGCTTCCTTTTCCTTGGCGTCAATCTTTTGGCAAAGCTGTTCTGCTGCTGGGGTAATGCCGCTGTCCAGAAACTCGTTCATGAACTGACCAAACAGGGTGCAGCTTTCCAGAACGCAGTCGTAGTGATGGTCCACCATCTCCAGGATTTTCTTTCCTCGGTAAAAAATCATACAGTATCCCCTTTCTTTTTAGGGGGATTTCCGTTACTCACTCTACCACTCTTTGCGCAAGGAATCCCAACTATGTGTTTCAATGATATATAAAAAAATTATTGATGTCAATTAAATTTTGTGTAGAATGATAAAAAATACACAAAAAGAGCAATATCACAAACTATTTGTGATATTGCTCTTGCTACATGGTTGTATTAGTATCCATTTCTCCGTTTGCGCACGGCCCGCAGTACGTTCAGTGCTATGCTTGCACCGATACAAAATATCAGCAGCATGGGCATAAGCAGCCGATTATACTGTTCGTCGGCGGTAAGAATTTCAGTCCACTTCTCGTCCATGAGCAGCGCAAGGGCAGGGTCTACATGGTGAAAGTATTCGCAGCGGGCGATGGTCTCATCGTCGGGGTAAGATATAGGGTTGTTCTTGACTTCATCGTCCAGCAGCTCATACACCGCATCGTTGGGGGTGGAGTAGCCGATATACTCAATGTTTGCAAGGCCAATCTCCGGTTCCAGCAGAAAGTTGATGTACATCTCTGCCAGTTCCTTGTTTTTGGCACTGTTGGGGATACAAACAGCATCGGTGAAGATGTTGGAACCCTCCTTGGGTATTACGAAGCGTAGGTCGGGGTTATCCTCTATCATGGTGGTGGCATCGCCTGCATAGTAGGGGGCGATGGCCGCCTCACCGCCGGTCATCTTGTCAAAGATTTCATCCATAACATAGGCTTGCAGAATGGGCTTTTGCTGCTTCAGTAGCTTGGTGGCCGCCTCTATTTGTTCGGGGCTTTCCGCGTTTATGGGTAGTCCCAGCATTTTGAAGGCGATGGCGAAGGCATCCTTGGAGTTTCCGAACATGAGTACATTGTTCAGGTATTCCTCGCTCCACATAACACTCCAGCTATCCATAGGGTCGTTTTCGTTTACCATGGTGCTGTTGTAGATGAGACCCACCGTACCCCATGTGTAGGGAACGGAGTACTTGTTCTCTGGGTCGTAGGCGGGGTTTACATACTTTTGGTTGATGTTGGAGAAGTTGGGCACATTATCAAAGTTAATGGGCTGTATCATCTGCTCCTGTATCATGCGGGAAATCATATAGTCGGAAGGAATAATAATATCATAGCTGCTGCCGCCGGTTTTCATCTTGGCATAAAGCGTCTCGTTGGTGTCAAAGGTGGAGTAAACCACATCCACACCGGTGAGGGCCTCAAAGGCCTTGTTTACGTCCAGCGATTCGTCGGTGCCGTCGGAGATATACTCGCCCCAGTTGTAGACATTTAGGCTCATGCCCTTGCCTTTAAAGCGGCCGTAATACTCCATATCATATTCACCTTCCAGCGGAACTTCCTCCGCAGCAAAGGCTGTCAGGGTACCGCCCATAAGGGGGAGTACCAGAAGCAGTGCTAGTAAAAGAGATAGCTTTTTCATAGGTGACTGCCACCTCCTTGCCTGCGCAGCTGCTTTTCTTTCCGTGCACCCATGTAGTTTACTATCAGCAGAGCGGATAGCACCACTACAAAGATAATGGCGGACAGTGCATTAATCTTGGGGCTAATGCGTTTGCGCACCATAGCGCCAATGGTGACAGGCAGGGTTTGGGAGCTTGCACTGCTGACAAAGTAGGAGATAATAAAGTCATCAATGGAGTAGGTGAGCGCCATGAGAAAGCCGGTGACAATGCCGGGCATAATCTCGGGGATAATCACCTTGAAAAAGGCCATGGTTGGGCTGCATCCCAGGTCCTGTGCCGCCTCGTAGGCAAACTTATCCAGCTGCCGCAGTTTGGGCAGCACGTTTAGTATGACATAGGGCGTACAGAAGGTGACATGGGCAATAATAAGGGTAAGCATACCCAGCTCCACGGGAAGGTGCAGCTGTTCGCTTGCAAAAACAAAGAGCAGCAGCAGCGACACACCGGTGACAATCTCGGGATTGAGAATGGGCATATAGGTGATATTCATAATGGCAGCACGGAACCATTTTTTCTTAATGGCGTAGATGCCCATGCCTGCGGCAGTGCCCAGTATGGTTGCAACCACGGAGGCCACCAGTGCAATAATAAGGGTGTTTGCCAGCGAAGTCATAATCAGTTCGTCGGCGAACAGCTCTTTATACCACTTAAAGGAGAAGCCTGCCCACACCGAGCGGGACTTGGAGGAATTGAAGCTATAAACGATGAGTACTGCTATGGGCATGTAAAGAAAGGTCATTACAGCGCCAACATAGCTTTTGACATACCACTTCTTCATACAAGCATGCCCTCTCTTTCCTCGGAATCCTCAAACTGATTGAGAATACTCATAAAGAGCAGGATGAACACCATGAGCACCAGCGAGATAGCAGCACCCAGATTTGGGTTGTAGGCGTTGCCAAGGAACTGTGCATCAATGAGGTCACCGATGAGCATATTGGAGCCGCCGCCCAGCATACGGGAGATGATAAAGGTGCTGATGGCGGGTACAAATACCATGGTGATGCCAGTGGTAATGCCGGGAATGCTCAGGGGCAGCACAACACGGATGAAGGCGTGAAAGCCGTTGGCACCCAAGTCTTGGGCTGCTTCCAGCACCATTTTGTCTATCTTGGTCATTACCGAATAGAGAGGCAGTATCATAAAGGGCAGGTAGTTGTAAACCATGCCCAGTACCACTGCACCCTGGGTATTAATCATCTGCAGCGGTTCTAGTCCAACAGCCATAAGCAGGCTGTTGATAATACCGTTGTTTTCCAGAAGGCTCATCCATGCGTAGGTGCGCAGCAGAAAGTTTATCCACATAGGCAGCATAATGAGCATAACCAGTGTCCGTTGGCTGTTGGGCAGGGAGCGGCTCATGATAAAAGCCAAAGGGTATGCCAGTACCAGGCAGATAGCGGTGGCCTCCAGTGCCAGCCAGATAGACCGCACAAAGACGGGAGTATAGGTAGAAACCTTGGAGATATTATCAATGGTAAACTGTCCTTCGGGGGTAGTAAAGGCGAAAACCGCCACCAGACCCAGAGGAATTACCACAAAGATAAGAGACCACAGTAGATAAGGGGTGGAGGCGTAGGAAAATCGTTTCATCACTCCTCCTCCATCTTCTGCATGATGTGGATGTCCTCGGGAGTGACCTCCATTCCGATGAGGGTGCCAGGCTCCACAAAACGGGTGGAATGTATCATCCAGCTATAGCCCAGAGAGTTCACCATGATTTCGTAGTGAACGCCCTTGAAGATGATGGTATCCACAAGGCCTGTAAGCTTTGCGCCCTCGGGGGGAACGATGCTGATATCCTCGGGGCGAATGACTACCTGAACCTGCTCCATAGGTGCGAAGCCCTTGTCCACACACTCAAAGTAGTCGTTGGCGAACTCTACAAGAAAGTCCTTGTGCATCAGTCCGTCCATAATGTTGCTCTCGCCGATAAAGTCTGCCACAAAGGCGTTTGTCGGTTCGTTATAAATATCCTGGGGTGTGCCTATCTGGAGGATTTTTCCGTCCTTCATAACCACTACGCGGTCGGACATGGTGAGGGCTTCCTCCTGATCATGGGTGACATATACAAAGGTAATTTCCAGGCTCTGTTGCATCCGTTTTAGTTCGGTCTGCATCTCCTTGCGGAGCTTTAGGTCCAGTGCGCCCAGAGGTTCATCCAGCAGCAGTACCTTGGGACGGTTTACAATAGCACGGGCGATGGCCACACGCTGCTGCTGTCCGCCGGAAAGCTGGTTGATGTTTCGTTTGTCGTAGTTTTTCAGGTTTACCAGCTCCAGAGCATCCATTACCCGAATACGGCGTTCACGCTCGGGCAGCTTGCTAATCTTTAGCCCGAACTCCACGTTTTCGTACACATTCAGGTGTGGAAAGAGCGCATAGCGCTGAAAAACGGTGTTCACCTGTCGTTTATGAGGGGGCAGATCGTTAATCCGTTTACCCTCAAAAAAAACATCCCCCTGTGCCGGGTCGACGAAACCGCCGATAATCCGAAGTGTGGTGGTTTTACCACAGCCGGATGGTCCCAGAAAGGTGATGAACTCCTTGTCCATGATGTCGAGGTTCAAATTGTCCAGTATACGCTCTCCATCATAGTCCACTGCGATACCTCGCAGGCTTACTATTGCATTTTCACTCATTGCAGCATCCCCCTTTGCGGTTAAATAGTCAAGCTCAACGGCTTGCCGCAGTGGCTATGACCCGTTCCCCGCAAAAGGCTTTAGGAGCCGCCAATAAGGACAGCTCGGTCAGATGGGTATACTCCACTGCATTTTTTGTTCTGTCTAGATGCGAAAATGACAATATGAATAGTACCATATTGCTGCAAAAAGTCAATAGTTTTTTGCAAAAACCGTGACGAAACGGGTTTAACTTTTAAAATCCTTTGAAATATTGTATATTTGCTTGAAAATGCTCAATAATGCTTTAATTATGAATTTTTTGTAAACCATGGAAAATGAGGGTAAAAACCCCTAAAATCGGCACCTAGTAATGAAAAGTGTAAAAAATGGCAAGCTGTCGCTGTTTTAGCGCATTTTTTAATTGACAAATACCAGGCCATATGGTACACTAATTATCGCCGCATGCGGCAGGCTATAAGTGCGCCTTTTATAGGTGCCGCCCGTTTTTCGCAGCGAGACTATAAGAAAGAGGATCCACTATGTACGCAATTCTGGAAACAGGCGGCAAGCAGTACACAGTAAAGGCCGGAGACGTTATCTACGTTGAAAAGCTTGAAGCTGCAGCCGACGAAAGCTACACATTTGACAAGGTACTGGCAGTAGGCGAGGAAGGAAGTCTTTCCTTTGGCGCTCCTTATGTAACAGGCGCTGCAGTTACCGGCAAGATCATCAAAACAGGCAAGGGCAAGAAGGTTACTATCCTTACTTACCGTGCTAAGAAGGACTCTAAAAGAAAAATTGGTCACAGACAGCCATTTACTAAGGTGGAAATCACCGCAGTAACTGCTAAGTAAGGGGAGGTGTAAAGATTGGCTCATAAGAAAGGCGTAGGCTCTACTAGAAACGGACGCGACTCCGAATCCAAGCGACTTGGCGTTAAGCGTGCCGATGGACAGGCGGTTCTGGCCGGCAATATCCTGGTTCGCCAGAGAGGCACACATATCCATCCCGGAAACAATGTGGGCATCGGTTCTGATGACACTCTCTTTGCTCTCGTAGATGGCAAAGTGAAGTTTGAGCGTATGGGTAAGGACCGTAAGAAGGTTTCTGTTTACTCTGCTTAATAGGTTCCAAGAACCCTGTGACAAATCCCGATTTTATATCGGGATTTGTTTTTTTCTTAAAATACGCGTATAATATACTTTATGGAAATCATGAGATATCTTTGCAGATACGGCGAAGCAGCCGTGTGCATTTAAATGGCGGCTGTCATACAGACAGCATCGCCAATGTTATAAGAAGCGTACTTCTTATAATACATGTTAGGACTACAGGAGGTCAACCGGATGTTTGTAGATAAGGCGGGTATATCCGTAAAGGCGGGGGATGGCGGCGCAGGCGCGGTATCCTTCCACCGTGAAAAATTTGTAGCAGCCGGTGGGCCCGACGGCGGTGACGGCGGCAAGGGCGGAAACATTGTTTTTGTGGCCGACAGCAACGTAAACAGCTTGATAAACTTTAAATATAAAAGACGGTACTTTGCCGAAAACGGACAACCCGGCGGCACCCGCAATTGCAGCGGCAAGGGTGCACCCGACCTGGTTATCCATGTGCCAAAGGGTACTGTTATTCGTGAGCGAGGCACCGGACGGATACTGGCTGACATTTCGGATGAAAAGCCTGTCATTATTGCCAAGGGCGGTAAAGGCGGCTGGGGCAACCAGCACTTTGCCACACCCACACGGCAGATTCCCCGTTTTGCCAAGGGCGGCTACCCCGGCGAAAGCTTCGATGTGGAGCTGGAGCTGAAGCTGCTGGCCGACGTTGGCCTTGCGGGCTTCCCAAATGTGGGCAAGTCCACACTGGTTTCGGTGGTAAGCGCCGCCAAGCCCGAAATAGCAAACTACCACTTTACCACCCTTTCCCCTGTGCTGGGTGTGGTGAAGATAGACGACGAGCATAACTTTGTTATTGCCGATATCCCCGGCCTCATTGAAGGTGCCAGTGAAGGCATAGGTCTGGGTCACCAGTTTTTGCGGCATGTGGACCGTTGCCGCCTGATTGTCCATATGGTGGATGTGTCGGGCAGTGAGGGTCGCGATCCCATTGAGGATTTTGAGATCATCAACCGGGAGCTGGAAAGCTACAGCATGGAGCTGGCTACCCGTCCCATGCTGGTGGCAGGTAACAAGTGCGATATTGCGGAGCCGGAGCAGATAGAACGGTTTAAAAGCTATGTGGAGGAGAAGGGTTATAAATTCTTCCCCATCTCCGCACCCATTGCCATGGGCACCAAGGAGCTTACCTATGGTATCTTTGAACTGCTGCGCACCCTGCCGCCTATTCTGCGGTACGAGCCCGACGCCGCTCCCATGGAAATGGAAGAGGATAAGAATAAGTTTGAAATTACTGTGGAGGACGGAGTATACTTCATTGAGGCCGCTTGGCTTACCCATACACTGGGTATGGTGGATATGGAGGACTACGAGTCCCTGCAATACCTGCAAAGAGTACTTCGCAGCAGCGGCATTATAGCTAAGCTGGAAGAGATGGGCATAGAGGAAGGCGACACTGTAAACCTCATGGGCCTGGAATTTGACTTTGTAAACTAAGAGTATTTTTGAATGCCCTGACAAAAAGAAATATACTATATGTATATAATTGGAGTGGTACCATGACTGCACTTTCCCCAAACGTGGATAATCCCAAGCTGTTAAGCTCCCTGAACCTTGCCTTTGTAGGGGACGGAGTGTATGAACTGTTGGTGCGCCAGCATCTGGCGGCGCTGGGAAGCATGCCTATGGGCAAACTGCACCGCATGACGGTGTCCATGGTCTGTGCCGAGGCACAGTCACAGGCAGCGGAGATACTGCTGCCCCTGCTTACCGAAGAGGAGGAGGCCGTTTACAAGCGTGGACGGAACTCCAGCTCTGCGGGGGTACCCCGGCACAGCGACCCCGCCCACTACCGCAGGGCAACCGGTGTGGAAGCCCTTTTCGGCTGGCTCTACCTGACGGGAAGTACCCTGCGTATAAATGAACTTTTCGCACATATAGTAGAAGGTGCAGAGGTATCAAAGGCTGCGCAGTAAGGGCTTTTGAGGTGTAATACTTTAAAAGGAGGCAGGCCTGTGATAAAGGAATCGCTGAACTACCGTAAGTTGGCCATTGATATTGTTTATGACATTGCCTCAGCGCTTTTTTTTGCGGTGGGGCTTGGTTGTTTTTCTGCACCAAATGAAATAGCTCCCGGCGGCGTTTCCGGTATTTCGGTACTGGTGCAGCATCTATTTGGCATTCCGCTGGGTACAGTTAGCCTGCTTATTAATATTCCTTTGCTGCTGCTGGCATGGAAGGTTCTTGGGAAAAAGTTTACCCTTCGAACCCTGAAAACTCTAGCCATACAAATAGTAACCCTCAATTACATTGCACCCTATTTCCCCGAATACAAGGGGGAATTCATTATTGCGGCTCTCTTTGGAGGTGTCTGCATCGGTGTGGCATTGGCACTGGTCTTTATGCGGGGCTCCACCACCGGCGGTGCGGATATTGTTTCCCGCCTTGTGCAGAGAAAGCTGCGCCATGTGCCCATTGGCAAACTGATGCTTGGCTTTGACATGTGCGTACTGGCAGCCTCTATGCTGGTGTTTCAGAACATTGAGGCAGGTCTTTACGGCCTTATCTCCATCTATGCCACCTCACGGGTGGTAGACGGCATGCTCTATGGCCTGGATACAGGCAAGGTGCTGCTGGTTATCTCCCCCAAACAGAAGGAAATTGCCACACGGATAATGGATACCTTGAACCGTGGTGTTACCTTTTTGGATGGACACGGTGCCTATTCCGGCAAGGAAAAGCAGGTGCTTATGTGTGCCGTACGTTCTCCCGAATACCACAGTGTGGAGGAGATTATCCGTGCACTGGACCCCGATGCCTTTGTGCTGACACTGGAAGCCGGTGAGATACAGGGCGAGGGCTTTCGCTGGATTACCCAAGAAAAAGTAACCTAACACGAACAAACCACCCGATTTGGACATAGAATGGGGGTGGAGGTGATTTTTATGGATTTGAAGAACGGCAACATAACCATAGCGGAGTTACTGGCCTACCCCCCTGCGAAGGAACTGCTGATGAAGGAGTTTCCGGGGATGTTACATCATCCCATGATGCACATGGCAGGGAGGATAACCCTCAACACAGCCATAAGGCTTGCGGGAGATGCACTACCTATGCAAAAACGTAAGGAAATTATTGCAAAGCTTCGGGCATTGTAGAAATATTGGGGCAGACCGCACGGTCTGTCCCAATATTTTTTCATACCCTTGAAGAAACCAGTCTAAAGAAGTATAATGTCAGTATGAATGTACCAACAACGAGGAGATTGAAAGGGGACACAATATGTTTAAAACAATGATGGATACCATTGGCTTTGTAGAGGGCTGCGACCCACAGGTAGGTGCTGCAATGCGTGAGGAACTGGGTCGCCAGAGAAGAAACCTGGAACTGATTGCCTCAGAAAATATTGTTTCTCCTGCAGTTATGGCTGCTATGGGTACCATACTGACCAATAAATATGCAGAAGGATACCCCTCCAAGCGGTACTATGGCGGCTGCGAAAAGGTGGACATTGTGGAGAATATTGCACGGGACCGTGCCAAGGAGCTCTTCGGTGCCGACCATGCCAACGTACAGCCTCACTCCGGTGCACAGGCCAACCTGGCTGTATACTTTGCACTGGTAAACCCCGGTGATACCATTCTGGGCATGAGCCTTGCCGATGGCGGACACCTGACCCATGGTTCCCCCGTAAACATGTCCGGAAAGTACTACAACTTTGTTTCCTATGGCGTTTCCGCTGGTACCGAAACCATCGACTACGAGGAGCTGCGGACAAAGGCTCACGAGTGCAAGCCTAAGCTGATTGTGGCAGGCGCCAGTGCCTATCCCCGTGCCATCGATTTTAAGGTGATGAGCGAGATTGCAAAGGAAGTGGGCGCCTACTTTATGGTAGATATGGCGCACATTGCGGGTCTGGTGGCAGCAGGACTGCACATGAACCCTGTGCCCTATGCCGATGTAGTTACCACCACTACCCACAAGACCCTTCGCGGCCCCCGCGGCGGTATGATTCTCTGCCGTGAGGAACTGGCAAAGGCCATAGATAAGGCTATCTTCCCCGGCACACAGGGCGGCCCCTTGGAGCATATCATTGCTGCTAAGGCAGTCTGCTTTGGTGAGGCACTGCAGCCCGAGTTCAAGGAGTATCAGCAGCAGATAGTGAAGAATGCTGCCGCCCTTGCAAAGGCCATGACCGCAAAGGGCTTCCATCTGGTTTCCGGCGGTACCGACAACCACCTGATGCTGGTGGACCTACAGAATATGAACGTCACCGGCAAGGAGCTGGAGAAGCGGCTGGATGAGGTGTACATAACCGTCAACAAGAATGCGGTTCCCAATGACCCCCAGAGCCCCTTTGTTACCAGCGGTATCCGTATAGGAACTCCCGCTGTTACCACCAGAGGACTGGTAGAGGCCGATATGGAGGTCATTGCAGACTGCATCTACGATGCCTGCACAGCCTTCCCGGAAAAGGCCGATGATATCCGTGCCAGAGTGAACACCCTATGCGCCAAGTACCCACTGTACGAATGAGTGCGGGCTTCGGCTTTTAAGGGATAGGTTCTTGGGAAAAACAATTTTATTTTTAGGAAAGAAGGTGTTTTCTTGTCCTCACCCTTAGCAGATAGAATACGTCCCGGAACCCTTGACGATATGGTGGGGCAGGAGCACATCCTGGGGAAAAACGGGCTTCTTCGCCGTGTGGCGGAGGGGGGGAACATTCCCAATATGATCTTCTACGGCCCCTCCGGCGTAGGGAAAACCACTGCCGCTCGTATCATTGCGGCAGGAGCGGGCAAGCGACTCTATAAGCTTAACGGCACCACTGCATCCACCGGAGACATCAAGGCGCTCATTAATGAGCTGGACAGCTTTGCCGGTATTGGTGGGGTGGTGCTCTATCTGGATGAAATCCAGTATCTCAATAAAAAGCAGCAACAAACCCTGTTGGAATTTATCGAGGACGGCTCCATTACCCTCATTGCCTCCACCACCGAAAACCCCTATTTCTACATCTACAACGCTATTCTCAGCCGAAGCACGGTCTTTGAGTTTAAACCGGTGTCGGCTGCCGAGGTGGAAAGATCCCTGAACCGGGTACTGGCGGTAATGCAGGAGGAAAACCCCGTGGAGGTGGAGGCAGGCGTGCTGTCCCACATAGCAGCCTGCTGCGGCGGGGATGTGCGAAAGGCCATGAACGCACTGGAGCTTACATGGCTGGCGGCTGCATCTACCGAAGGGGAGAAGAAGATTACCCTAGAGGATGCAAAAACCGTGGCTCAGCGCAGTGCCATGCGGTACGACCGGGACGGTGACCAGCACTATGACCTGCTGTCCGCCCTGCAAAAATCCATCCGAGGCTCGGACGAGAACGCAGCCCTTCACTATCTGGCGCGGCTGTTGGAAGCAGGTGACCTGCTTTCCCCCTGCCGTCGGCTGCTGGTCATTGCCTGCGAGGATATCGGCATGGCCTATCCCACCGCCATTACCGTGGTAAAAGCCTGTGTGGATGCCGCTGTACAGCTGGGTCTGCCGGAGGCACGTATTCCTTTGGCACAGGCGACAGTTTTTCTGGCTACCCAACCGAAATCCAACAGTGCCTATCTGGGCATAGACGCTGCCACAGCAGATATTCGAGCGGGCAAGGGGACAGGCTTCCCCCGCTCCCTGCAAAACAAGCATTACGATGGTGCCGAGGTAGAGGAAAAGGGGCAGAACTACAAGTACCCCCACGACTTCCCGAACCACTATACCAAACAACAGTATCTACCCGATGACCTTGCCGGAAGGGTATATTACCACTACGGTGAAAACAAACTGGAACAGACCACTAAGGGGTATTGGGACAAGATAAAGAAATAGAAGTCAGACATAAGGAGGATTGGCATTATGGCATATCAGTTTACAAAGGATTTGGAAACAGGAAACCCCACTATTGATACACAGCATAAGCAGCTAATACAGGCAATCAATGACCTGTTGACCGCATGTTCCACCGGGAATGGGCGTGCACAGATAGAAAAAACTGCAAAGTTTCTGCTGGACTATACCAGTAAGCACTTTGCTGACGAGGAAAAGCTACAGGTGCAGAGCAGATACCCCGACTACCTGAACCATAAGAAATATCACGAAGGGTTTGTGAAGGTGGTAAAGGATATCGTGGCAGAGCTGCAAGCCAGCGGCCCGTCTATCGTGCTGGTGGGGAAGATAAACAATGCCATTGCAGGCTGGCTTATCAACCACATTACCAAAGAAGATGTTAAGGTGGCTGCCCATATTAAGAGCAAGGCGTAATGTTGGCAATGCTGCCTAGGGCGACTGCTGCTACATGTACACCGTACAGTATAAAAACGGGTGGGGAATAGTCCCCACCCGTTTTGTTATGCCTCCAGCAGCATGCGGTCGTTATCCAGCTCCTTGGCTGCCTTCTCCTTAAAGAGCTGCAGCAGCTTGGGCACGGTCATCCCTGCCCGTTCCTCACCCTGCATATCCATTACAATGCGCCCGCTGTCCATCATAATGGTGCGATTGCCCATAGTCAGTGCCGAGTTAATGTTGTGGGTAATCATCATGCAGGTGATGCCCTGCTCCCGCACTATGCGAGCGGTGATATCCAGTACCTTTTCGGCAGTGGCGGGGTCTAGCGCTGCGGTGTGTTCATCCAGCAGCAGCAGCTTGGGTGTTACCAGTGTACTCATAAGCAGTGCAACGGCCTGCCGCTGTCCACCGGAAAGCAGCCCCACCTTGGTGGTCAGTCGGTCTTCCAGTCCCAGCCCAAACAGCGATAACCGCTCTTTAAAGAGTGTTCTGTCCGCCGCTGTTATCCCCATAAGGGAACGTTTGCCGGTGCTGCGCAGGTAGGCAAGTGCCAGGTTTTCTTCAATAGTCATACCGGGAGCGCTGCCCTTGGTGGTGTCCTGAAAAATGCGTCCAATAACTGCCGCACGCTTGTGCTCCGGCATAAAGGTAATACGCTGGCCATCCAGTGTAATATTGCCGCTGTCGGTAAGGAATACTCCTGCCACAGCACCAAAAAGAGTAGATTTTCCCGCACCGTTGCTGCCAATAACCGTTACAAAGTCACCCTTTGGCAGGGTCAAGGATAGATTATCCAGTGCCTTAGTTTCATTCACTGTGCCTGCATGGAACCGCTTAGTGACAGCGGTAAGTGTTAACATACTATCCATTTCGGGCCTCCTTTTTCAGCTTCCGCACGGCGAACAGCTCCTTTATGGTGGGGTAGGATATGGCAATTGTAACAATAACCGCAGAGATGGCTTTCAGGTCGTTACTGGAGGCGGCACGCAGCGCCATAGCAATGAAGCAGCGGTAAAGCACCGAGCCTGCCAGTATAGCCAGAATGTGGCGGTTTATGGAACTGCTGCCTATAATGACCTCACCAATGATGACCGAAGCCAGCCCTATAACCACCATGCCGATGCCCATGCTAATATCGGCAGATTGCTGATACTGGGCAAGCAGGCCTCCCGACAGGGCTACCAGTGCATTGGCTATGCAAAGAGCAATGGCATTGGTATAGTGGGGGTTAATGGAGGAGGCACGTACCATCTCCACATTATCACCAGTGGCCCGCACCGAAAGCCCTGTTTTGGTGCGTAGGAAAAAGCCCAGAAACAGGCAGGCCAATAGTACTGTAAGCAGGATAACCGGAAGCTTTGAGCTGCTGCCAAACAGTTCTTTGGCAGAGGAAAATACAGTGGTTTTCCCAAGCAGTGACAGGTTGGAGCGGTTCCCCATAATCCACAGGTTGGCAGAGTATAGGAAGGTCATGGTCAGGATGCCCGAAAGGATGGGCTGTATTTTCAGCTTGGTTTGCAGCAGCGAGGTAATAAGTCCCGCTGCCGCTCCTGCCGGTATGGCACACAGCAGTCCCAGTAGGGGATGGTCGTTTACTGCCAGCATGGCGGAAACCGCCGCACCGGTGGTAAAGCTTCCATCCACCGTCAGGTCTGCTACGTTTAGTATGCGATAGGACATAAACAGCCCCAGTGACATAAGTGAGTAGATTAAGCCCAGCTCAACCGCACCTATGATAATATATAACATGAAATCACTCCTTGCGATTTGTTGTATTGCGTTTACGCCACATGAGGGTCTATGCCGCTTGGTGTGCGGTTTCCCGCCGGGGTTCTCTTCGACCACCGTTCGTTCTCCCTTTGTGCCGCAGCTGTTGTCTTGTGTGTGGGTGCATATATGCTGGCACACCACACCCAGATCAACAGGCGTCACATCACACCATCGCTCTATAGACCCTCATGCTGTCGTTTATGGTTATAGACCCAGTGCCTTCAGCGTATCTTCGTTAATGACCTCTGCAAATTCGGAAAGGGTGCGCACCGGTAGGGTGGCTGGGGATTTGCCATCCAGCAGCTCCTTTGCCATGGCGGCAGTTTCTTTGCCCAGGTTTGTGTAGTTGATGCCCACAGTGGCAAGGCCGCCGTCGGCTACCATAGAGTCGGCCGCGACATAAACCGCTTTCTTCTGCTCGGTGGCAATAGCCGCCAGGTTTGGCATGGCAGTGGCTACAGTGTTATCAATGGGAGCGAAGAGCGCGTCACACTCGGAAAGAAGCTGCAGCCCTGTCTGCTGTACTTCACCGGAGTTGGTAACGGTGCCCTCGGCATAGGTAAGCCCATTGGCATCGCAGTATGCCTTGGCACTGGCAATAACCGACAGCGAGTTCACCTCACCGGAATTATAGATAAAACCAAATTTCTTGGCGTTTGGAGTAAGCCTACCCGCCAGTGCAAAGATAGATTCCACCGGTATGGCGTCGGAGGTGCCGGTAATGTTGCCTCCGGGAGCAGCAAGCTCTGCTACCAGTCCCGCAGCAACAGGGTCGGTTACAGCGGAAAAGAGGATGGGGATATCGGTGGTAGCCGCTGCGGCTGCCTGTGCAGAGGGGGTTGCAATGGCGACAATCAGGTCCATCTTCTCCCCGACAAACTTTTGTGCAATGGAGTTGAGGTTAGAAAAGTCTCCCTGACCGTTTTGCACGGTTATCTCCACCCTGCTGTCGTCATAGCCCAGTGCGGACAGTTCTGCGGTAAAGGCGTCTCTTATTTCATTTAGGGAGGGGTGCTCTACAAACTGGATAATACCAACCTTCATCTTTTCGGAAGTCTGGGAGGTGGGTGCGGGAGCAGTGTTGCTTGTGCAGCCGGACAATAGTGCTGTGCAAAGTGTCAGTGCGGTCAGTACGCGGGAAAGCTGTGTTGTCTTTTTCATAAGTTTTTCCTCTCCAATTTCAAATGTTTTTTCACTTGTTGGAGTGAAAAGGCGAACAGGCAATAAAAAAACACCTGCCCCTGCTTAATAGCAAGGACAGATGTAACATACACCTGCGGTACCACCTTGATTGCCGCCGTGAAGCGACCCCTCTGCGCAGTGCCAACACACCGCCGTCCCTGTAACGTGGGCTCTACGTTGCACCATACTGGGCTTTCGCCTTTCCCGTGCACCCTCAGCGGTCCATTTATCCAAATCGTCTGCTACCGGACTCTCAGCAACGCCGGCTCTCTGTAGGCTCGTTTTTGGTTTTATCTCCGCCTCATTGGTTTAAAGCTATTCTAGCACTTTTTTTATGGCTGTCAATACTATGCTTTTAAACTGTTAAAATTTTAGAGGAATGCACAAGAAAGTTTCAAAACTAAATGACAATTCCTCCATTTGGACTAAGTACCTGACCGGTGATGAACCGTGCCTTATCTGAAGCCAGAAACACCACTGCCTCGGCAATGTCACTTCCACTGCCCAGAATGCCAAGGGGAGTTTCCTCCCGCAGGGCCGCCAGTGTGTCCTCATCCAGCTGACCGTTCATCTCGGTTTCTATCACCCCGGGGGCAATGCAGTTTACCCGTATGCCGGAGGGCCCCACCTCTTTGGCAAGCGCCTTGGTAAGCCCGATAACTGCCGCCTTTGCCGCCGAATAATGTACCTCGCAGGAGGCTCCGGTAATGCCCCATATGGAGGAGATATTGATAATACTGCCGCGCTTTTCCCGTATCATATGGGGCAGCGCTGCCTTTGCACAGAGAAATACTCCCTTAACGTCCACATCGAACAGCTTGTTCCAGTCCTCCTCGGTTAGGTCAGTAAACAGCTTTTGCTGTGCAATGCCCGCATTGCATACCAGCAGCTCCACCTGACCCAGCGTACGGGAAATCTGCCGAAACATAGTCTCCACCTGTTCCCCGGAGGAAACATCGCACCGGAACGCTTCGGCAGATACGCCGTACTGTTCCCGAAGCTCTGCCACCAGAGCCTCGGCAGCAGCTTGGCTAAAGCGATAGTTCACCGCCACAGAGTAGCCTTCCCGCGCCAGTGCCACGGCGGTTGCCCTACCTATGCCCCGTGAGGCACCTGTGACAAGAGCAACAGGGTGCTGGTTTTCCACCATGGTCACCTGCTTTCGTTGATAAAGTTTGTTGCTTCAAAGGCAGCAACAGCACCGTCTCCTGCCGCAGTGACAATCTGCCTAAGGGACTTGGTGCGGGTGTCACCCGCTACAAAAACACCGGGAAGGTTGGTTTTACAGTCTTCACCCGCCACAATGTAACCTGCCTTATCCAGCGCTACCTGTCCTGCAAAGAGGGTGTTTTCCGGAACTAGGCCTATGGCTACAAAGACTCCGCTTACAGTTAGGGTTTCGGTGTCCTTGGTTTTTACATTTTGCAGGGCAATGCCCTCCACTGTTTTTTCACCCAGTATCTCGGTAGGTACAGTGTCGTAGTGGACAATAATGTTTTTTCGTTTTAGCAGAGCATCCACCAGTATCTGATTGCCCCGGAACTCGTCTCTGCGGTGTATCAGATGTACTTCACTGCAAAGGTTCGCCAGAAAAAGGGCATCCTCCAGTGCAGTGTTGCCGCCGCCCACAATGGCAACGGTTTTCCCCTTGTAGAAGGAGCCGTCGCAGGTGGCGCAGTAGGATACACCCCTGCCGCTGAGACGTTCCTCTCCGGGACAGTCCAGTGTTCGGCGGCGGGCGCCGTTTGCAATGATAACTGCGGGTGCAGTTATCTCCCCGGAGGAGGTAGTGACGGTCTTGCTATCACCCATAAGGTTACAGGCGGTTGCGCCTTCCATCCGTATTTCCACATCCAGAGCGGCTACCTGCTCGTAAAGTGCCATTGATAAATCCACACCGGTAATGTGCTGTATACCGGGATAGTTTTCCACCTCGGGGGTATTTACCACCTGTCCGCCGTATACAGTTTCCTCCAGCACTACGGGAGTAAGGCCATAGCGCTTGGCATAAAGGGCGGCAGAAAGTCCTGCAGGACCTGCACCGATAATAATAATATCGTAATTCACAGTTTTTACCCACCTTTCAAATAGATAGATTTAGTATATCCGCTTTTAAAAATGAATGCAAGAATTTGCCGAGAAATATGGTGCAATATGCAAAAACTTGTGCTACAATATAAATATATACAGTTTTTGATTTACCGTTCAAAAGGAGTAGAAATACAATGAGTGAAGAGCAGACTTTTAAGCTTGTTATGCGCGGTTATGAGCGTTCCGCAGTCGATGCATTTATTGAAACCCTGAAAAATGACCACGAGCAGGAGATAAATACCCTAAAAGCAGAGCTGACTTCCCTGCGTGCCGAAAAGGAAGAGATGCAGACACAGCTGGAGGAGGGTGAAAAACTCCGCAGTGAAATGCAGACTGCTATGGCAGGGGCTCAGGAGTTTATAAACGCTCAGGCTGCAAAGCTAAAGGCCACCGAGCGCGATGTAGAGGACCTAAAAAAGAAAAATGCTCTCTATCTGGACAAACAGGAAGCACTGACCCGCCTTCTGGCCGATGCACAGGTAAAGTGCGCAACACTGGTGGAAGAAGCACAGCAGCATGCCGACCGCATTGCCGCTGAGGCCGAGAAAAAAAGCGCAGAGATACTGGAAAAGGCTACTGCCAATGCGGCAGCCATTATTGCAGAATCCAAACGGGATGCCGATGCAGTACAAACCGCACTTCGGAAACGTTTTTCTACCATAACCGATACCGTTGCCGCCATACGTCAGCTCAATGCCCAGGTGTCCTCCTGCTGTGACGCCGCTGACCAGATGATTGCGGAGCCGGACAGCTTCTTTTACGAAGATACCACGGCGCAATAATGTGGAAACCACATAAATACATAGAAAAGGGCTGCCAAGCGGCAGCACACAGCCTGTCGAAAAAGTTTTTTCTCCATGCTGGGTGCCGCCTGCGGGCGGGTTATCCGCTCGCAATGCTCGCTCGACGTACGGTAGGGAACCAATGGTTCCCCCCGCACACGCCCCCCTCCTTCCAAAGGGTAAGTGTTCTCTGATAGTTTAAGGGCTGCCTAGCGGCAGCCCTTTTCTGAAGTCCTATTTAAGCGGGAAGCTTTTTGCCCAGTGTCTTTATGAGCAGGGTGACCGCTACGGTGGTAATGATGATTTCGGGAATCATGTAGCTACCGTTGTACAGCACCGAGTAGAGCCAGACAGGCTGTCCCTTCATGGAAGGCATGAACCACTCCCAAGCGTATACACCCCAGATGGCAATACCGCTGACGATGTGGAAGCAGTACCGCAGCAGGGTAACGGAGAGCGCACCCACAGCAGGAGCAAAGCGGCAGCTGCCGTTTTTGCAAAGCTTTGCAAAGACAGGTGCCAGTCCCAGTACGGTATAGGCCAGTACATAGTCCAGCAGAACCACCATGGCAAACCAGAAGAAGCTTTCGGTGGGAGGTGGGCTAATGCCATCCAGCAGCATCTGCAGTATGCTGAGCACAAAGCCGGACAGCAGTCCCCACTTTGGTCCGTGGCGCAGCGCTACAAAGATAATGGGTGCCATGCTGGCAGCGGTAACCGAACCGCCGTTGGGCCAGGGGGCAAATTTCACATAGTTGAGGATGACCGATAAGGCCACCATCAGGGCACATTCTACAAGGGTTTTCGTTTTTTGGTTTTTCATTTCTTTCTTACCTCCAATTTTTTGTGGGGGTAATGCAAGGCATACAGCAGAAAAAAACGCCCTGCGGTAAATACCACAAGACGCATAAAGACGCTTCATTCCGCTTCCTACGCTGGCATTATCCAGATCAGGTTCAATACCTACCGGGCATAGACTATGACCGGTGGTATAAGGGTCATGGGATGACGTCCCATATCTCAGCCCGCTAAACGAGCCCCCCTAATTCAGTTGTGTGGTTTCGGCTAAGAAACCTTACACAGTATATAGTAAAAAGAAAAATCTGTCAAGCCGGGGACTTTCTGAAAACTCACGGTCCCTGTCAGTTTCTACTGTTAAATGTATGGAAAAGAGGTAAGGACGATGAACAAAGAAAATAAAAAGCCGGTGGTGGTCTTCGACCTGGATGGCACACTGCTGGATTCTATAGCCGATATATCGGAAAGTGCAAACCGTGCGTTGACACTTAGCAGTCTGCCCACCCACACCATGGCGGCTTACCGCACATTTGTGGGCTGGGGTGCGGAGACACTTATCCGAAAGGCAATACACCCTATTACCGATGAGGCGGTTTACCGCACGGTACGGACCGACTATGATAGAATTTATCAGGAGCTTTGCAATGCCGGGGGGCGGCTTTTCGAAGGAGTAGCCCCGCTGCTGGAAGAGCTTCACAGCATGGGTGTTCTGTTGGCAGTTTGCTCCAACAAGCCCCAGCCCCAAACTGAAGCGGTTTGCAAGAGCAGCTTTGGCGCTCTGCTGGATGGCTACGCAGGCCAGCTTCCGGATGTTCCCATTAAGCCGGACCCCGCAGGGGTGCTGCTGCTTATGGAGCGCATGGGTGGCATTCCCATAGCCTATGTGGGCGATTCGGATGTGGATATCCATACCGGGAACAACCTAGGCTGCCCCACCATTGGTGTAAGCTGGGGTATGCAGCCCAAGGAGCAGCTTATAGCAGCGGGAGCAGATGTCATTGCCGACAGTATAGAGGAGCTTGCTACGCTGTTGCGGCAGGAGGCAAATAGGTTTTTTTCTGCTATTTAGCAGGTAACTCTTGACATTTGCGGCGTAATAACCTATCATTTTGAGTTAATACAATATAGAAAAGGAGGCTTACTATGATGGAAGTACGGCTAAAGGAGATTGCGGAGCGAATTAGAACGCTGCGTGAGATACTGGAGCTTTCTGAGGAGCATATGGCTGCGGCATGCGGCATTACCCCCGAGCAGTATCGGGAAAAGGAAGCGGGCAGTGAGGATTTTTCCTTCTCCTTCCTACTGCAGTGTGCCGAGGCTATGGGAGTGGATATGGTGGAGCTGATAACCGGCGAAACCCCCAAGCTTACAGGCTACAGCATCGTGCGCAGCGGACAGGGACTACCGATACAGCGCCGTAAGGGATTTAAATATAACCATCTGGCCTACCTTTTTAAGGATAAAAAGTGTGAGCCCTTTATCGTGGTTGCCCCCTACAGCGAGGAGGCGCAGCAGGCCCCTATCGAGCTTTCCCGCCACCCGGGACAGGAGTTCGACCTGGTGCTTAGCGGCAGCCTCAAAATGATGTTCGAGGAGCGTGAGGAGCTTCTGCGGGAAGGCGACAGCGTCTACTACAATTCCTCCTGCGGCCATGGCATGATTGCCACCGGCGGCAAGGACTGCACCTTTTTGGCAGTGGTGCTAAAGGATGGCGCGGAGGGTTCCCCCGCGGATAACCCTGCATGGAAATAGTCCGCAGTATTTTGCCGGTGCTGCGCAGAGATAGAAATGGGGTCTGGAGATATGGTAGAAACACTATACCGCCGTTACTGTCATGAGGAGTTTGACAGCCATGGCGTACTTAAAAAGTGGGAGCCTGTGGTTCCCCCAAACTTTAACTTTGCAAATGATGTTGTAGACGTTATTGCCGATGCTGAGCCCGACCGCCGCGCCATGATGTGGTGCAGCGACAGGGGCGAGGAAGCGATGTTTACCTTTCGGGATATGCAGGAGCAGAGCAAGCGCACAGCCGCTTTCCTTACTGCCTCCGGCATCAAAAAAGGAGATAGGGTACTGGTAATACTGAAGCGCCACTATCAGTTTTGGTTTACCATACTGGCACTGCACCGCATAGGAGCGGTCATTATCCCTGCTACCCACCTGCTGACCCAGAAGGATGTAGCCTATCGCATAGAAGCAGCAGAGGTATCTGCTGTAATCTGTACCGCAGACGGTGAGGTTCCCGATGCGGTAGAAGGGGCTGCCGAGGCATGCCCATGGCCTGTAACCAAGATAATGGTACGGGGGAGCAGGGAGGGCTGGCTGGATTTTGACAAGAGCATTGCCCAGTACCCGCCTGTCTTTGAAAGGGTAGAAAACCTATCCACCGACCCTATGCTTATCTTTTTTACCTCCGGTACTACAGGCTACCCGAAGATGGTATCCCATAACTATTCCTATGCCATTGGGCATATTATTACCGCAAAGTACTGGCATAACGTACAGCCCGACGGCTTGCACCTGACAGTGGCAGATACCGGTTGGGGCAAGGCGCTCTGGGGCAAGCTGTATGGTCAGTGGTTCTGCGGCGCAGGTGTTTTCACCTACGATTTTGACAAGTTTCAGCCCAGCGACCTGCTGCAAAAGATAGAGCAGTACCGCATTACCACCTTCTGTGCACCGCCCACTATCTACCGCTTCTTCATAAAGGAAGGCATGGAGGGTTATGACCTGAGTAGCCTAGTGTATGCCACCACGGCAGGAGAGGCGCTGAACCCGGAGGTATATAACCGCTTCAAGGAATTTACCGGGCTTTCACTGATGGAGGCCTTCGGTCAGACCGAAACGGTGGTGCAGCTGGTGAATCTGGTTGGCACCAAACCCCGCCCCGGTTCTATGGGAAAACCATCCCCCCTCTTTAATGTTCGTATTGTGGATGATGAGGGTAGGGAAAGCCCCGTGGGTGATATCGGTGAGATTGTAGTGGAGGCAGACAGCCTGACTACGGGACTGTTTTCGGGCTACCTGAAGGATGAAGCCAAAACCCGAGAGGTTTGGCATGACGGCTGGTACCACACCGGTGATACCGCATGGCGGGATGAAGCAGGCTACTACTGGTATGTGGGCCGCACCGACGATGTCATTAAGGCTTCGGGCTACCGCATAGGCCCTTTTGAGATAGAAAGCGTACTGATGGAACACCCCGCAGTACTGGAATGTGCCGTTACCGGTGCCCCCGACCCAGTACGTGGTACGGTGGTAAAGGCTACAGTGGTGCTTACCAAGGGCTATACCCCCTCCAAGGAGCTTACTAAGGAGCTACAGGACTTTGTGAAACACCAGACCGCTCCCTATAAGTACCCCCGTGTCATTGAGTACATGGAGCAGCTGCCCAAAACCATCAGCGGGAAGATCCGCCGTGTGGAGCTGAAAGGCTAGACTATAACTATAAAAACCCCCTCGTAGAGGGGGTTTTTTCATTATACCAGCTCCAGCAGGCTGTTTCCTATGGCGTTGGCCATCTGAAAAATGCCCTCCTTGCTGCAAAGCTTGTCATACTCCTTAGGGTTGCTCAGAAAGCCCATCTCCACCAGTACGGCGGGGGTCAGGGAATTGAGGGTAACACGGAAGCTGCTGTACTTTACGCCACGGTTTGCACGTCCCGTTTCAGAGACGATGTTCCGCAGCAGAACCTCTGCAAAGGGTTTGGAGCGGGAGTAGTAATAGTAGATTTCCACGCCGTTGGGCTTTAATCCGTTTCCTGCTACGCTGTTGCAGTGCAGGGAGATGTAAAAGTCTGCCTTGCCGTCGGAAGAAGCCTGCATTCGGTCGGAAACAGTGCTCTTTCCCTCTCCCCGCTGGGAGAGTATGACCGTAGCACCCAAGCTTTCCAGACGTTTCTTTACGGCTATGGTTGTAGCATAGGTAATGTCCTTTTCCACAGGCCCCAGTGTCCGTGCGACACCCAGTGCGCCGGGGTCGGTACCGCCGTGGCCTGCATCCAGCCCTACTATAATGTCGGTAAGGGGTTTTTGGCTGTTGCCGCTTCCCACCGGCTTGTATTTGCAGTAGATGGTGGTGGTATTGTCACTATACTCCACCACATGGCCCCAAAGTGTTTTGGTGGGGTCCAGTTTTAGCTCCAGTATAATGCTGTCACCGCTTTGGGAGACGGTGGCATCGGTAAAGAGAGCGCTGTCGGCAGTAGGAACCTTTATGTTGCCTGTGGTGGTGTGGTGCAGCTCCACATACAGCTTTTCATCTGTTTGCCAGCTGGTAATGATAGGGTTTGTACTACCGGTAAGCTTGTACCTTTCACCATAAGCGGTTTTGGAGAAGGAGACGCCGGAGAGGGTATTTTGGGCGCTGCCCTCCAGTATGGGCATTACCGAATCCTTGGGTACCCAGCCTCCCATACCCAGCTGGTAGCAACCTTCGGTTTGGTCGGTTACATAGTCAATGGCACCAATCCGGGCTACGGTTTTAATATCCCCGTTTGTGTTGGAGCTGGCAAAGATGGTAGCAGCTGTGTCCTTAACCTGTATCAGCGGCAGGCTGCCCTTGGGGTACAGGTAGAGGTCTCCTACCGAGCTTGCACTTTTGCGCTTGCCGTTGTACTGCATACTGTACTGAATAGGGCCTGCATTCCTTGCGACAGTGGTGTCCAGAGCGGTCACCTTCGCCTGAAAGATAGCGGGTACCCCCGGCTGTGCGGTGACTGTCTGTGTCAGTGTATAGGTGTTTCCAGCGTAGTCGGCGGTCACCTCTGCCCCTGCGGGAGCAGTACATTTCAGTGTCATGGTACTACCTGCTGCATGTGCCGAGGCCGTGGCTGGGTACATATCGGTAATGGTATCGGTGGTGTATACGGCACCGGTACTGCTTTTGGTAATGGTTACAGTCTTTTCTGCACCGCCTTGGGTGAAGGTGAAAATATTTTCACCGGGGGAAAGCGCCACATATACGCCAAAGCTACCGTAAATGCCCCGCTCGGCTACCTCGTCCCCATTTAGGAGAAGGCTTTGACCGGGGTTGCTGGTACCTGTTATGTAGTAGGCATCTGCTGTTGTGGATATATTTCCTGACGGACTGCCAATGCCCAACTTCTGGGGTACAGTGGTGTCCACATGGGAGGTAATACTGTCAAAATCATCGTACTGGCGGCCTGCACCATAGGCGGACACACTGCCACCCAAGGCGAGGGTGATGGCCAGTGCCATAGCGGTGGCTGTTTTCATTGGCTGTTTCAAAAAAAGACCCTCCTGTTCTGTACTTTTGAACCTGTGTTTGCCGTTTAGCGTCGGTAAACCCAGTATAGCACAAAACAGAAGGGAAGATGTAAAAATAGATTAAACGATGATTGGGAGTTCTGAGGGAATTATTGGGTAGTTACTCAGTGGTTTCAACTTCTAAGATATTTGAGCATACACCGGATACCAAGAACCAGCGCGGTAATGACCAGTGCGAAAAAGGCAAGGGGAATAATAAGTGCAAGCAGCGTTACAATGGAGAATGACATATGGAACCTCCTTTTTAGTTACCCAACAGCCCCGGGAACAGTGTATTTACTGCGTGGGTAATGGGGTTTTCGTTGTTCCCGCAGGTGACAAAACGGGCCAGTGCCTGAACGCCCTCGTGGGCAGTTTCGGGAACTACCGAATAGCCCACTGCCTGCAGCATGGCAGCATCGTTAAAGTTATCCCCCATGGCAAGTGTATTTGCCAGCGAAAAGCCATAAAGTTCCGAAAGCTTCTTTGCGGCTGCACCCTTGCTGACTCCTGCAGGGTTTATGTCTAAAAACATATCGCCGGAGTAGGTGGGTACTACCCGTCCTGCCCGCATACAGGAAAGCTGTTGCAGCTCTTCCAGAATCTCGGGGGTACAGTTGGGTATCATGAACTTTATTACATTGTAGTCGGTGGGCTCAAAATCCTTAGACATGATTTCAAACTCATCCTCGTTGGCAATGCTCATAAGCTCCAAATCCATCTTGTAGAACTCAGCATCGGGGTTGCTGTTATTCAGAAAACACTGCTTATCGCTGTAGATGAAGTAATAAAGTCCACGGTTTAGCACAAACGCCTTCAGCTCGGTAACATCCTGAGGTGACAGGTGCTTGGCAAAGACAATCTCCTCCTTGGAGAAGTCGTACAGCAGTCCACCGTTGGAGGTGATGACAGGCAGCTCGGTACCCACCTGCTTTGCATAGCAGCGTGTAATGGCCTGATGCCGACCTGTGGCGATAAAAACAGGAATACCCATGCCCTTTAGTGTGGCAATTGTTTTGTGGTCAGCCGTACCTATCTCCTTTGTGTTGCTGAGAAGGCTTCCATCCAGATCGGTAATTACGGCTTCAAGAGGTTTTTTCATCATTTCACTGTCTCCGTTCGCTTGTCTTTTTTATTTCGGTGCTTACTTAAGCTCTGCTATCGTTACGCCTGCTTCGCCTTCGCCGTAAACCCCGGCACGGAAGGTGCGTACATTGCGGTGCTTTCGCAGCCGTTCCTGTACAGCGGCACGAAGCACCCCTGTACCCTTGCCATGAATAATGGTAATAATGCTAATTCCCGAAAGCACTGCACGGTCGATAAACCTGTCTAGCTCCATAATGCCCTCATCGCTGGCCATACCACGGATATCCAGCTCCATACCGGGGGCCTCCCCACGGGAAACAGGCTTTGTGGGTACTCGGCGCTGGTTGTTAAAGGTGACCTTTTTGCCCTTATCATCGCAGAGGCGCAGTCCAGCTTCGTTTACCTTGGTTTTCATAATGCCCGCCTGCACCATATAGTTGCCGGAGCTGTCGGGACCGGAGAGGATAACCCCCTCGGTGCCTATCTCCGAAATGATAACCGTATCGCCGCCCTTTAGCTTTCGGGGCAGCTTGTATTTTTCCTGATGAGGCTTTATAACAGGGTCAGCCATGTTTCGCAGGCTTTCTATCCGTCCCTTGTAGCTGCTCTTGGTGCTGCTTACCTTGGCGGAAAATTCATCCTTGTCCTTCTGCTTGCGCAGTTCTTCCAGCTCGTTTAGCAGCTGGTCAGTTTGGCTGCGTACCCGCTCTACAATGCCCTGTGCCTTCTCCCGAGCCTTTTGCAGCTCCTGCTCCATCTCTTTTTGCAGCTTCTTCTTTTCCTGCTCCAGTGAAGCACGGATATATTCAGCCTGCTGACGGTGGGACAGCGCCGCTATCTGCTCCTGCTCCAGCTGCTGCCGCGTTTCCTCCAAAGCATCCACCACATCTTCAAACCGGCGGCTTTCGGAGGATACCAGGCTTTTTGCCCGTTCAATGACATCCAGAGGCAGCCCCAGCCGCTGGCTAATGGCAAAGGCGTTACTGCGCCCCGGTACACCCACCAGTAGGCGGTAGGTGGGGGAAAGGGTTTCTACGTTAAATTCACAGCTGCCGTTCTCCACCCCTTCGGTGGTAAGGGCGTACATCTTTATTTCAGCATAGTGGGTGGTGGCAGCCAGCATGGCTCCTTGGCTGCGCAGCGCCTCAATGATGGATACCGCCAGTGCCGCACCCTCTACGGGGTCGGTGCCTGCACCCAGCTCATCCACCAGCACCAGACTATCGTGGTCGGCTATCTTTAGTATGGAAATAATATTGGTAATGTGGGACGAGAAGGTGGAGAGACTTTGCTCAATGCTCTGCTCGTCGCCGATATCCGCGAGCACCCGCTCGAATACGGGTACACGGCTGTCGCTTCCTGTAGGCAGCAGCATGCCACAGGCCGCCATAAGGGTTAATAGCCCCAGTGTTTTCAGTGCCACGGTTTTACCGCCCGTGTTAGGGCCGGTAATGACCAGTGTATCGAAACTTTCCCCCAGTGTGATATCCACAGGAACCACCTTGTCCCTGGAGATAAGGGGATGGCGGGCTTTGTTCAGGTGTATTACCCGTTCACGGCTGATAATAGGCACCGAAGCCTTCATGCTGTCCGCAAGGCGAGATTTGGCAAACAGCATATCCAAATCTACCAGTGCGCTGAAGCTATCGTTTATCATGGGGGCAATGGCACCCACCTGACCCGAAAGCTCCAACAGAATACGGTCAATCTCCTGCTGCTCCTCGGTTTCCAGCATACGGATTTCGTTGTTGGCATCCACCACCGCCATAGGCTCGATGAACACGGTGGAGCCGCTGGAGGAAGCGCCGTGGATAAGGCCCTTTAGTTCGTTTTTACACTCGGTTTTTACCGGAACCACAAACCGTCCGTCCCGCAGGGTGATAATATTTTCTTGCAGTACCTTGGCATACTGGGGGGAACGAATAATACTGTCGAGCTGTTCTCTGATTTTTGCTTGGGCACGGCGCATCTTGCGGCGAATGTCACCCAGTGCTGCCGAAGCGTTGTCGGACAGCTCATCTTCGGAGGTTATGGCGTTATCCAACGTCTGCTCCAGGCTTTTTGCAGGGTACAGCACCTCGAACAGGTCATCGGCAGCTGTAACAGTGTCGGCGTTCTCCCGCCAGTCCTTTATGCTGCGGATAGTCTTTAGCACCCGCCCTATGCGAATAAGCTCCGGTATGGACAGTCGGCTGCCAATGGCGGCACGGTTAATGGCAGAGGTACAGTCGTGTATGCCGCCGAGGCTGGGTGTGCCAAACCGTATGGACAGGGAATTGATGTCGGCAGTGCGCTGCACAGCATCGGCAACATCGTCATAGCTGGTAAGAGGGCGCAGTGCCTTTATCCGAAGTGCAGAGGCCTCACTGGTAGCTTTACCCGCCAGCAAATCTAAAATTTTATCTAGCTCTAAGGCGTGTAAATGTTTTTCAGTAGTCATTGATATCCCTCCATCTGTAAAGAGCGGATAGTGTCCGCCCATTTTCATGGTGATGTGTAGTCCGGGTGACCAATGGCCACCCCACATGTCGGGCTTGTTTATACGAATCTCTAGGGGCTTCCTGAAAACTTTAAGCTCTCGTCTATTTCTACTGCAAATGGCATCTTCTGCGTTAAAAATACTCGAAATACAGCAAGTATTTCTGCGTTTTTCTTCTTGACGCTACTCATTTACAGCGAAATAGCCTTCGGCTTTCCGTTTTAAGAAACGCCCTAATAAAACAGTGTTTTACTGAAGAAGTATTATAGACACAGTGTTTCATAGTAGTTCAGTGCAGGCAACATCCGTTCCACCTGCGCCAGCAGATAGGCACGGCACACCAGCCCCAGTTCCTTTGCGCTCTGCTGCGAGAGCCGGAAGGAAAACAGCTTTTCAAAGTCGCTGTAGATGATGTGGCGCATAGCCTCAAAACAGCTTTTTGAAATGAGTACCAGCTGGGTATCAGCTTTAGGTCGGCAGCTGCCGCAGTAGAGTACCCCCATGGTGGGGGAGAACCACAGTTCCTCACCTTCCAGCTCCCCGCAGGCGGAACAGGCCACCAGGTCGGGCATATAGCCGGACATGGCAAGGATACGCAGCTCAAAAAGGGGCTTTAAAAGAGCGGGTGGAAGCTTATCCTTTTCCAAAAAGTGCAGAGCGTTCAGCATCAGCCGCAGATATCCTTCATCGCTTTCCATGGGAGGAACCAGTTCACAGCAGAGCTGGCAGAAATATGTAGCCAGCGACAGCTTTTCCAGCTCCTGGCGGATGCCGAAAAAGACTTTGTCGCTTTCCGCCTTATCCACAAAGGTACGCTCCTTGTTCTGGAATAGCCAGAAGTGGGAGTAGCAGAGCTGTTCGGTGGAGGACACCATGCCCCCCTTCATCCGCGCTGCACCTTTGGCATAGGCGGTTATAACACCCTTATCACGGGTGAGTAGAGTGAGAAGACGGTCTTGCTCCTCGAGACGCTTTTCCCGTATGACCACTGCATCCACCGATAGCTGCACCGTTTTCCACCTCCGTCATTATGTCTGCCCCTTGCTTGCAGGAAAACCCCACCGAATGGCGGTAATCCAGATAATCTCCCACTGCACCGGTTCTGCAAAAGCGTTCCCACGCCTCCTGCTCCTGTTTTTTCATCGACGTCACCCCTTATATATGTTCAGTATCATATAGTAAGTGTGCGTAGGAGATAAAAAAATATAAGTGGGAAAGAGCGGAAACGCCGTTTAAAAAATATTATGACTGTCCGAAAAAGTTGCGAATCATCCGCTCCTCGTTGCGCCAGTCTTCCTTGACCTTCACCCAGCACTGCAGGTTTACCTTCACAGCCATAAATGCCTCAATATCCTCCCGAGCCTGTGAAGCAATCACCTTGAGCATGCTGCCGTTTTTGCCGATAACCATACCCTTGTGGCTCTTGCGTTCGCAGTAGATGACCGCCTGCATGTCCATAATGGGTTTATCAGGCCGCTCCTTCATCTCCTCAATGGTAACAGCGATGCCGTGAGGAATCTCCTCATGCATGTTTACCAGTATCTTTTCACGGATAATTTCGGCGCAGATAACCTTTTCGGGCTGGTCGGTAAGGGTGTCATCGGGGAAATAGTGAGGGCCCTCTTCTGCGGACTCCAAAAACAGCTTCATAAGCTGCTCTTCTACCCCATCACCGGTGAGGGCACTGATGGGAATAATGGCCTCAAAGGGATAGGCCGCAGCCAATGCCTCCAGCTTGGGCATCATTTCGGTTTTTTGGGACAGCAGGTCAATCTTATTCACTACCGCAACGGCAGGAATACCCTGACTGCGAAAATCCTCAACAAGAGAAAGCTCCGCCTTGGTAAGGGCGCCTGTAGGCTCTACCACCAGAACAGCCAGATCCACATCGGCTACCGACTCATTAATGTCCTTCACCATGCGCTCGCTAAGGGCGGTTTTGGGCTTATGCATACCGGGGGTGTCCAAAAACACCAACTGCGTACCCTCACGGGTCAGCACACCGGTAATTTTGGTGCGTGTGGTTTGCGGCTTGTTTGTAACAATAGCCACCTTTTCGCCTATCAGACGGTTAAGCAGGGAGCTTTTACCCACATTGGGTTTGCCCACCAGCGCTATAAATGCAGACTTCTGCACAGGGGGAGTATTTTTATTTGGTTCAGTCAAGATGATTCTCCTTTATGGCCTTTAATGGGCGAATGATGGTTGGATAGTAGAAGATGAACAAAAAGGTAACTGCTGCTACCATTAGATACACAACTGCCTGTAGTGGGGTCATCGGCAGCAGTGCCGCCAGTCTGCCACTGCGGATAAAGATAATATATCCCGTTATAACCGCAAAAAATGCCCCTGCAAGCACACCCGCAGCGGCTATGTCCTTGGCGCGACGGGCAATGGGATGGTAGTCGGGGGAGAGCAGGTCTACAGTAGCCTCCACTGCGCTGTTAAACAGTTCCCCGCAGATGACCAGTCCGCAGCAGACTGCCAATGCCGCCAGTTCCCCGTTGGGGGTATGGCAGCGGAGAGCCAGCCAGAGCACCCACAGGGAAGCGGACAGGTGGATGCGCAGGTTGCGCTCCTCATAAAGGCAGAGCAGCAGTCCCCGCAGGGCAAAATAAAAGCTTTGCAGCAGACGATAAAGCAGGTCGAAACGCCTTGCCTTATGGTCTGCTGCGAAATCACCCTTCCGGTGTAACATAGCTGACATCACGGGTAAGCCCCAGTGCTGCGAGGATATCTTCCTCTTTTTCACGCATCAGAGTTGCGGCAAGCCCGCCCTCTTCGTGGTCGTAACCAAGGAGGTGGAGCATGGAATGTACGGTAAGAAAACCGATTTCACGCTGCAGGGTATGGCCATACAGTTCGGCCTGTACCACGGCACGTTCCACCGATATTACAATGTCACCCAACATCCGTGCGCCTGTCTCGTGGTTTAGGTCATATACACCGTCTGTCCCAAGAGGGAAGGAGAGCACATCGGTCTCAATATCCTTCTGACGGAACTGGTTGTTCAGCTCCTTTATCTGGGCATCGGTAACAAAGCTTACACTGACCTCTGCACTGCCTTCAAAGTTCTCCTTATTGAGCACTGCAGTACAGCAGCGGCGAATGAGCAGGCGTATGCCCGAGGGAATTTTAACGTCCTTCTGTCGGTTGGAAATCTGAACCTTTATCTTGTCCATGAAAATAATCAATCCTTTCTGTATTTGCGGCGCAACAGGTGCGCTTACCGTTTTTGCTTGTCATCGCTGTAAAAGCGTTCATAGGCTCTTACAATGTCCTGCACCAGGTTGTGCCGTACAACATCCTTTTCGGTAAAGTAGCAGATAGCAATGTCGTTGATATTTCGCAATACCTTGGTTGCCTCTACCAGTCCCGAACGTTTGTCACAGGGCAGGTCTATCTGGGTAATATCTCCGGTAATAACCATACGGGAATTAAAGCCCAGGCGGGTCAGGAACATCTTCATCTGCTCGCAGGTGGTGTTCTGTGCCTCGTCCAGAATAATAAAGCTGTCATCCAGTGTACGTCCGCGCATATAGGCCAGTGGCGCTACCTCTATATTTCCTCGTTCCTGATACCGCTGAAAGCTTTCGGCTCCCAGCATATCAAACAGGGCATCATAAAGCGGGCGCAGGTAGGGGTCTACCTTGTTTTGCAGGTCGCCGGGCAGAAAGCCCAGCTTTTCTCCTGCCTCTACAGCGGGGCGGGTAAGGATAATACGGTTTACTTCGTGGGCACGAAAGGCTTTTACCGCCATAGCTACCGCCAGATAGGTCTTGCCGGTACCGGCAGGGCCTACTCCCAGTGCAATGGTGTTTTTGCGTATGCCATCCACGTAGCTCTGCTGCCCCAGTGTCTTGGCCTTCAGGGGACGGCCCTTGGAGGTAATGCAGATAACATCCTTACCCATGGCAACGGCTTCGGCCTCTCGGCCCTCGCCTACCAGCGACATGACATAGCGGATAGATTGGTCGGACAGTGCCTCCCCTTGCTCCACCATGACAAGCAGGCTTTCTATGCATTTGACCGCCGCAAGAACATCCTCTGCCTCGCCGCTGATTTTAATGTCGGTACCCCGAAACAGGATGGAGACCCGGTATCCTTCTTCTATCTGACGTACGTTTTCATCGCAGCTTCCAAAGAGGGCTAGGGCATGCTCCATACGCTCTATGTTTATGATCTGTTCGATTATGACGATATCACTCCCTGCGGGAAATTTGAATACAAAAATAGTATACCATATTTTGCCGAAAAAAACTATGAATATTTCATAAAATTTACATGGAATATATTTCACTCTTTACCTAATGAATCCTCCTGATCACGCAGGATTTCCCGCTCCTCCGCTATATCAAAAATGCGGATGTAATCGGCGAATAAAATGAAGGAATCATCCAGTTCCTGGCCGGTTACATCACGGGAAATAATGCTCCCCTCCGGGAAGGCTCGCTTTTCTTCCTTTTCCAGCTGTGCTATCGCTTCCAGCCGAGCCTCGTCGGCAGTTACTTCCTCGGTGCCTTCCTCCAGAAGCAGGTAGTTTTTGCGGGTAACCGTTACAGGCAGCAGGCGGCTGAGCAGGGGAACGGTTTCCTCCGCTATCTCTACCTTCCAGGGCTTCGGCGGAGGTGCAAACCGCCCCAAGGGCAGTGAAAAGGATAGGATATGCAGTGCCTTTTGCTGCTCGAACCCCTTATAAACATAGATAGTGCGGCGAAAAGGAACCGTTACCGCCAAGCTGTCTTCTATCTGCGCTTCTATTTTGGCACGGGCATGAACAGTACGATTCTTTCCGTTTACATCCTCCATAATGCCGCTAACCAGAATATCCCCCGCCAGCACACTGTCCCCGTTTTTTACCAGCGGCTGTCCTTCGTATACCATCATGTTGGTAATGTAACCGCTTTTAGTAGCTACAATATTGTGGGGGACAATGGTGTCTACCCGCTCCGGCGGCATATCCCGCTCCCGTATCTCCACATGGGCTGTGCTGCCCCGGAGGTTCACGGCAATCCAGCTTAGCCGTTCCTCTGCCAGCATCATCTGCCGCTCCACATTACGGGTGTCTATGCCTGCACGCCGTGCCCCTACCTTTACCCCAAGCTGGGATAGCGCACTCCGCAGTTCCCCTGTGGGTATGGCTTCATTGCCTGAAATATTTATGCGCCACAGAAACATGCTCATAACAAAGGGGAGGATAAGCAGCACTGCCGCACCGACAAATACGCCGGTGCGCAGGTGGTATCGTTTTAGAATGGAGGGTACGCCTTTCTGCTTTCGCAGCTGCAGCGTCACGCCCGATTTTGCAGCCATCTCCCGCAGACGCTTGCCCCCTGTGTAGGAGGTTTTGGCACTAAGCGTACTGCCGTTTCGGCGTACCTCCCACAGAGGCACACCGCTTTTACCGCAGAGGTTTATAAACCGCTCCAGGTATCCGTCCTTTATCTCGAAATCTACCGTTCCACGGCAAAAGCGTATAATACCCAGCAGCATACTGTACCTCCGGTTCTTCGACTACATAAATTCTACCGTAGCAATCTGCCCCTCCACAATGGCGGAGGTGCTGTTAAAGGTGCGCAACAGCAGCCCCTTTCCCGTAAAGCGCAGGATGAGGCGGTCGGAGCTTAAACGAATACAGCTGTCGGAATATTCCAAAACACCTTTGCAACCATCCACCACCGCCTGACGGTTTTGCAGCAGCTCTACCCGAAGCTGGGGAACCAGTGCCGCAGTTTGGGTGGATAGGGTGTCGCCTACCTCCCGCAGCTTCTCCTTGGGTCGGCGAAAGCTCTTTTTAGGCTTCTCTTTTTTATCCATAGTTGTCACCTCCCATATCATTTTATGCATATGTGGCGAGGGGAATAAGTATGTTTCTTGTGTATGCTTGTTGTGGGGGTATAGATAAATGATTGCGACTAAGAACAGGTTTTTTGGTACTGTAGGGAAATATCTGACACTGGCGGCTATTCTTTTGCTGGGTTGGCAGCTACTGGCAGGGTCGGCAGCCGCCGCCCAGGGGGTGCGGCAGTCACTGGCAGTCTGCGGTAATGTGCTTATCCCGTCCTTGTTCCCCTTTATGGTGCTGGCAGCTTTTGTCCCTGCCACAGCGGCGGGGCGGCTGGCGGCTACCCCCTTTGGACTGGTGGGCAGGCTGCTGTATGGCCTGCCTCGGGAGACTTCCCGTATCCTTGCTCCCGCCCTGCTTATGAGCTGGATTGGGGGTTATCCTGCAGGGGCACGCACTTTATCGGCACTGGTGGAGCAGAAGCGGCTGTCACCGGAAAATGCAGGCCGTGCACTCTGCTTCTGTGTCAACAGCGGCCCTGCCTTTATGGTAACTGTGGTAGGGGCGGGTATCTTTGGCAGCGCCCGCATAGGTCTGCTGCTATTTGTAAGCCAGCTGGTGGCAGGGGCGCTTACCGCCCGTATACTGCTGGGGCGCAGAGCACTGGGCACGCTGCCTCCACGGCAGGTATCCCAGGCTGCCGACCAGCCTGTTTCGGTTGCACTGGTGTCCTCGGTGTCATCAGGTGCAGCAGGAATGATATCCATCTGTGCCTTTGTGCTCATCTGCGGGGGGCTTGCGGCACTGCTAAACTCCTCGGGGGTACTGGCGGTGGTAGCCCATGGGGTACAGAATGCCATGGGCGGCAGACTGTCGGAGTCGGCAGCATTTACCCTTATAAACGGCAGCATAGAAATATGCATGGGCTGTGCAGGGGCGCAGCAGCTGGAACCTATGCAGGCGCTGTTGGTACTGCCCTTTCTGCTTTCCTTTTCGGGGCTTTCCTGTATCTGCCAGGTGACAGCTATGTCTGGAGGACAGAACATTCCCATGGGGAAGTTTCTGCTCTCCCGCCCTATTCACGGGCTATTGACCCAGCTCATCGCATGGCTGCTGCTGCGGGAAAGCTGCGCTGCGCTGCCAGCAGGAATTATCACTACACCCGCACTGGCCCAAGACCCCAAAAGCTTTGTGGGGACGCTGCTGCTGCTGGCCATGTGCGGCATACTCTTTTTGACACTGGAAACAGAGGGATAATTCTTGTTCGTACCCATAAAATGTGCTATACTGTAGGTTAGATTTATATTTTCCGGAGGTACTGCACATGTTTGGGAAAAAGGAGCTTTTTGGCAATCACATCGACCCTGCCTGCGGGTACTGCAAGCACGGCACCCCCACCCGGGACGGCAGTAGAATCCTCTGCCCCAATACCGGCGTGGTGCAGCCCTATTTTCACTGCAAGAAGTATCGGTATGCACCCCTGAAGCGCATACCTACCCAGCAGATACAGCTGCAAAAATTTGATAAGTCCGACTTTGAACTGTGACCATAGCTTTCCCCTATGCCCAGTTTGCTTCAAGTAGCATTAGTTTGTAAAAAAAGAGGAATCATATGAAGTTATTTCAGCGCACAACTGCCCTGCTGCTGTCCGGCCTTCTGGTGATACTGACAGGCTGTGGAACACAGGGGGGCAAGTCCAAAGAAAACATTGTAAGCTCCACCCGCTACATCGGGCAGGCAAGGGGCTTTTTTGTCTCGACCGGAACGGGAGGGGAATTTCCCACCGAAAGGGCTACCACCGTGGAAGCACAGCAGCAAGAGCTTGCCGCTATGGTGCGCTTTGCTGCGGATAATAAACTGAACAGCATCTTTTTTGAGGCACGCCCCGGTGCTGCCGCCTTCTACAACTCCAAGCACTTTCCTATGGACAGCAGCGTGGCAGTAGGGGAGAAGGCACAGCTGGACCCTCTGGACTACCTTTGTACCGAAGCGGGAAAAAACAAGGTACAGGTTTTTGCGGTTATCGACTGCTTTTCTATGAGCGGCAGTATGCAGTCGGGGGCAAAGAACCCCTTTGCCGAGCTGCCTGTAAACGGCGAACAGCTGGACCCCACCGCTACCCAGCTTCACGAGCTAGTTGCCAAAGGTGCTGCCGAGCTTTGCAAAAAGTATGGCATTGCCGGTGTGGTACTGGATGGACTGGATGTGGCCTTTATGCAGGGAGCAGGTACCACCGCTGCGGTGGAGCAGCTTACCGCTATCGTTTCAGCGGCGGTGCGGAAGGTGAATTCTTCGGCGGCAGTGGCCATTGCCTTTGATGCCACCAACGAACACAATGCTATGACGGTGGAAACTGCACAGAAGCTGGCACAGTCCGGCGTTGTGGATATGATTATTCCACACATGAACACCTCCCTGGAATACAAGGGCGACACAGGCTACCTGCCGCTGCTAAAGACCTGGACAGCTGCGGACTTTGGCACAGCCGAACTCTATACCGGCAATGTCTTTGTGGCGGAGGACCCGTACCAGATACATAACCAGCTGCTGGCAAACGCTATGCAGGGGGGCGTTACAGGTGCGGTGCTTGCGCCCTACAGTCACTTTGCAACAGCGGACAGTGACGAAAATCAGCTGCTTATCAGCCTGTTGGCAGCAGGGAAAACAGTACCTGCCCCCACCGACCTTTCGTTCCCGCAGACGCTGGCCATCTGCTATCCTGACAAAGATACCACTGTCTATGACAGCGGCATCTACGTTATGGGTACCTCCAACCCCGCCCTGCCCCTGACCATTGATGGGAAGGATATTCCCAGGGTAGGGGAAAAGGGTGCCTACGGCGTTAAGGTAGATTTGGCTATTGGAGACAACCCCATCACCATTAAACAGGGGGATAAAACCGCCTCGGTCACCGTCACCAGAGGCAGTGCGCCCACAGGAGCCCGCCCCATTAAGCAGATTACCGATGCAACCCTATTTCCTGTAACTCCCTTGGGTGTGGACAGCAATGAGACGGTAGAGATAAGCTGTGTGGGCCCTGCCGGTGCATCTATTACTGCCACCATGGGCGGTAAAACAGTAGTGCTGGGGCAGACTGCAAAAACCTCCACAGTGGGTGTTCCTGCTACCTTTAAGGGCAGCATTACCCTGAACTCCGCCGACTACCCTGCCGACAAGGTTACAAATATCGGTAAGATTACCTATGTGGTAAGCGTGGGAGACAGCCATGTGGTGCAAAGCTCTGCCGCAGAGGTGTTTGTAGCAGGCGTTGCTGTACCCCTGACACTGGAAATACCCAAGAGCTCCTATGTATCTAGCGTTCTTACCGACCTTTCCAGTGACGATAACTTTACCCAGACCCTGAAATCGGGGGGCAGAGCGGCTATTGTGGGCAGAACCACGGCAACCCGTAGCGGTAACCCTGTTATTGCATACAAGCTTTCCAACGGGGGATATATACTGGGTAACCGTGCGGAAATTGTATCCGATGCAGCCCTTTGTGTTTCAAATATAACCGAGATTGTAAAAACCGAGGGAGCCGACTGGGAGCAGTACGCCCTTCGTGGCGGGCAGCCCGCAGTGCTTACCGAGCGAACCGATACCACCCTAAAGCTGCGGCTTCTGAATACCAAGATGACCGCCGACCCCCAGAGCATGGCAGGGGGGATAATAGAAAAGGTGGAGCGTACCGACACCAAGGACGGTGTGGAGCTTACCCTCACCTTCCCCGCAGGCAGCCTATGGGGTTACGATGTTACCCATGGCGAGCAGGCAACTACCATCTATCTGCGGCGGCCGCCCAGGCGTTCGGAAACCTTTGGAAAGCCGCTGGAGGGTATTAGCATACTGCTGGACCCCGGGCACGGAGGCCCTGACCCCGGTGCTTTGGGCATTGCAGGCAGTACCGGCCCCACCGAAGCCGTGCTCAATCTGGCAGTGGCAAATGCCGCCAAGTTCCGTCTGGAACAGCTGGGTGCCCAGGTGAGCATGACCCGCACCGATGAAAGCGCCAAGGTTTCTCTGGATGAACGCACCTTTATGGCGGAGCAGCAGCGGCCGCATATCTTTTTGGCCATACACCACAACAGCACCGTGCTGAATAAGGACCTTGCCGATGTACAGCAGATGGAAGCCTACTACTGGGAAAGCATTGCCAAGGACTTTTCCGACAGCCTTATGCGGTGCCTCACCGACACACTGGGCAGAAAACCCACCGACCCAGAAAATGCGTATTACTATGTGACACGGCTTACTTTTGCCCCTGCGGTACTCTTTGAAATGGGCTTTGTAGTGAACCCCGCCCAGTACGAGGATGCCTGTGATACGGTAAGCATGTACAAGGCAGCCAACGGAATTGCCATGGCAGTTGTGGACAGTGTCAAATAGCGTTCCTTTTCCTTGACAAGGCTTTTCTACAAGTGATACAATTGTTAATCGTAATGTTAAATTGAAAGGATGCTCAATATGTCAGGACATTCCAAATGGAGCACAATAAAAAGAAAAAAGGGCGCTTCGGATGCGCAGAGAGCCAAAATTTTTACCAAGATTGCCCGTGAGATATCGGTTGCAGTAAAGGAGAGCGGCGCAGACCCCACAGTAAACGGCAAGCTGCGTGACTGCATTGCCAAAGCAAAAACAGCCAATATGCCCAGCGACAACATTGAACGCACCATTAAGAAGGCTGCGGGAAGTGACAACAAGGACAGCTACGAGGAACTGGTCTACGAGGGCTACGGCCCCTGCGGTGTAGCGGTTATAGTGGAAACACTGACCGACAACCGCAACCGTACTGCAGGTGATTTGCGCCATTACTTTGATAAGTGCGGCGGAAACCTGGGACAGAACGGCTGCGTATCCTTCCTGTTTAACCAGCGTGGTGTTGTGGTAGTGGAAAACCCCGAAAACGCCATGGATGAGGAAAAGGTGCTGGAGGATTGCTTCGACGTAGGTGCCGAGGACGTGGACTTTGACGACGAAATGATACAGGTGTTCTGTACCACTACCGAGGTGCGTGCTGTCCGTGAGGGACTTACCGCCAAGAACTACAAGGTGGTTTCGGCACAGGTGGAATATCTGCCTTCTACAGAAACAGCTATAGCAGATAGCGACCTGCAGGACAAGATGACAAAGCTGCTGGACCTGTTGGATGACAATGATGACGTGCAAAATGTCTGGCACAACTGGGATGCTCCGGACGAAGAATAGCTCGGAGGAACAGGCGGGAGCCCCTCTTGCGGTTCCCCGGTAAAATGAGTAACGAATGGAGCCTCACTATGTTTAGTAAGATTATTACCCTGTCGCTAAACCCTGCCATTGACGTAACACTCTGGACAGAAACGCTAAAGCCCGATGAGGATAATATCGTAGAGGACGAGCAGTACGACGCTGCGGGCAAGGCTATGAACGTATCCCGCGCTCTGCGCTACTACGGAGTGGACAACCTAGCGCTGGTGCTTGCCGGTTGCCACAACCTCCACCGCTACGAGCAACGGCTCCGAGAGGAAAAGATAAACTATCGACTGATTACCGTTGAGGGCTATATTCGTGAAAACATCAGCATTGTACAGCCGGACCGCAGCGTTACACGCCTTATGCGGCAGGGCTTTTGTGTGGAATATGAAACTGTAGATGAAATTAAAGAACAGCTCTCCCAGGTAGTGGAGGAGGGTTCGCTGGTGGTCATTTCGGGCAAGCTGCCCCGTGGCATCAGCCCCACTGTTTTGAAGATGATCTGCAACCATATCTCTTCGCTGGGAGGTCGGGTGTCGCTGGATACCACCACCCTGACCCTTGCGGATATCTACGAGATTAAACCATGGATTATAAAACCCAACTATGCCGAGGCATGCCAACTGGCGGGCAAAGAACTGAACAGCCATGAAGCACTGGTGGCATTTGGCGCCGAAGTGAATGCCAATGGCATTGACCACTGCCTAATCAGCCTGGGCCACGAGGGTCTGCTACATACCGGAAATGGGGGTGCAACCCGGGTGCTGGTACCGGCAGTAGATGTGATATCCTCGGTGGGTGCCGGCGACTGCACACTGGCAGGCTTCATTATGTCGGTGCAGCAGGAGATGTCTCTGGAGAGATGCCTTAGTGTAGCCGCAGCTTTTGGAACCGCAGCCTGCCTTACCGAAGGCACAAACCCGCCGCCGAAGCTGGCTACCGCCAATATTCTGCAACAGCTTAAGGTAAAGAAAATTAGCACTTGACAAATTTTTTTGCAACTGCTATCATAATGAAAACTAACATAACCAACACGTTGACGGAGAATAGTAGCATTTGACAAAGCACCCACAGAGAGCCGTGGCAGCTGAAAAACGGCGGTATTTGCAGATGTGAACTGGCTCCCGAGTGGCCAACTGAGCTTCGGATATCCCGAAGGGTAGGCTTGGACGCAGCTCCAGCGATAACGGGAGAGCGCATTGTTTGATGCGACTGAGTGGATGGCTTTTGCCGTCAATTGAAGTGGTACCACGGAAGCAACCTAGCTTTCGTCTTCTTATTATAGAAGGCGAAGGCTTTTTTATTGTTTATTTGCTTTTTGAAAGGACTGATTTTTGTATGCAGGAGCTCATGAGTATTACCGTAGGAGCACTTCTGGAGCAGGTGGCAGACCGCTTTCCCGAAAGGGAAGCTGTGAAATACACCGACAGAGACTACCGCAGAACATGGCGGGAATTTGACGACGAGGTAAACCGGGTTGCCAAGGGTATGATGGCCCACGGCATAGAAAAGGGTGACAAGGTAGCTATCTGGGCAGCCAACACCCCCGAATGGATGCTGACCCTGTTTGCAGCCTGTAAAATAGGTGCTGTGCTGGTAACGGTAAACACCGCCTACAAGGTGTTTGAAGCGGAGTATCTGCTGCGCCAGTCGGACAGTCACATGCTGGTAATGATGGATAGCTTTAAGGGCAACAGCTATGTAGAGGTTATGCAGGAGCTGTGTCCCGGTCTCGCCACACAGGGTGGAAGCCTTAGCCCCATGCTGCCCTGCCTTCAGGAGATTGTGTATACCGGCCCCGGTGCGCTGCCTCAGGGCATGACCGCATGGGAGCAGCTGATGGAGGATGGCAACGCTATTACCGACGGGGAACTGCGGAGCCGTCAGGCAGAGGTATCCCCCCACGATGTGGTGAATATGCAGTACACTTCCGGCACTACCGGATTTCCCAAGGGAGTTATGCTTACCCACTACAATATAGTCAACAATGGAAAATCTATAGGTGACTGTATGAACTTCTCCGAACAGGATAAGCTTTGCATTGTAGTGCCCTTCTTCCACTGCTTCGGGTTGGTACTGGCCATTATGTCCTGCCTTACCCATGCCACCTCCATGGTGCCTGTGGATATCTACTCCCCTGTCAAGGTAATGGATGCCATTACCGGGGAGCGTTGCACAGCAGTTCATGGAGTGCCCACCATGTTTATTGCTATGCTGGAACATAAGGATTTTAATAAATACGATTTCAGCAGCCTGCGCACCGGTATTATGGCAGGTTCACCCTGCCCCATACAGGTGATGAAACAGGTGGTGGATAAAATGAATATGAAGGAAATAACCATTACCTACGGGCAAACAGAGGCTTCTCCTGCTACCACCATGACCACCACCACCGATGCCATTGAACTGCGGGTAAGCACAGTAGGGCGCTCCATGCCTTTTGTGGAAACCAAGATTGTAGACCCCGAAACAGGGAAGACACTTGGGCCAAATGAAACGGGTGAATTTTGTTCCAGAGGGTATAATACCATGAAGGGATACTATAAAATGGAGGAAGCTACCCGTCAGGTCATTGATAAAGATGGTTGGCTTCACTCGGGAGACCTTGCAACTGTGGACGAAAACGGTTATTATAAGATTACCGGAAGAATTAAAGACATGATCATCCGCGGAGGCGAAAATATCTACCCCAAGGAAATTGAAGAATACATCTATACCATACCGCAGGTGTTGGATGTTCAGGTAATTGGGGTGCCCAGTAAGCAGTACGGCGAAGAGGTTATGGCCTGCGTAATACTGCGGGAGGGTATGAGCCTTACCGAGGATGAACTGCGGGAGCAGGTGCGTGGGCATATGGCCCGGCACAAGTGCCCGAAGTATGTGGCCTTTATGGATCAGTTCCCCATGACCGCCAGTGGCAAGATACAGAAATACCGCCTGCGTGAATGGGCGGTGGAGAAGTACCATCTGGATGGTTCGGAGGTAGCGGTGCAGTAACTGCACTGTCCCTGGGGGTATTCTGAACAGTCCCCAGTCTTGGGAAATTCTATCCGGTATCCGACAGGGAGGACTATATTTTTTGTTCGACCTGTGATAAACTGACACTCCTAAGAATAGGCAGGTGAAGCAGATGGATAGAAACCAAGAAATTTGCATGGGCTGTATGGCACCCCTGAATGCCGGGGTGCGGTGTTGCCCTCGCTGCTCCTACGACAACGCCGTCCCAAACCCCAGGGATGCGCTGCCCGCAGGAACCATACTGGGTGACGGCTACACAATAGGTAGAGTGGTAAGGCAGAATGACCTTACCATTACCTATCTGGCACTGCATACCCCAAAGAACGTCAAGGTTTATATAGAAGAATTCTATCCCGCTCCCATGGTGGAGCGAGACAGTGACGGCGCTACCCTTTGGGTAAGCGAGGAAAATCGCATCCGCTTTAAAACCCTGTATTCCGATATTGCTGACCGTTGGAAGCGCCTTTCCAAGCTGGACAGCCGAAGCCTTACCAAAATACGGGAGCTGTTCCCCGCACTGGGTACCATCTACTGTGTGACCACCTACATGCCTTACCATACGCTGGAACAGCAGATGCAGGAGACGGGCCCCATGCCCTGGGGCGAGGCAAAGGCGACCTTTTTGCCCCTCTGCACACTACTCTCCAACCTGCACAACCAGGGGCTTACCCACTGTGGTGTAGCACCTGACAACATTTTGGTAAACCGCCGGGGCCAGCTGCTTCTTACGGGCTTTGCTCTGCCGGAACTGCGTACCGAGGGCAGCGGACTTACCCCCGAGCTGTATTCGGGCTACAGCGCCCCCGAACAGTATTCCAAGAACCTGTGGCAGGGAGAATGGACCGACGTTTATTCCCTTGGCGCAGTGCTCTACTATATCGTTACCGGCACAGCACCTATTTCAGCGCTGGAACGTGCTAAGAAGGATACCCTGCCCGATGCGGCAGCCCTGAACCCTGCTGTTCCCGATAATGTGTCGGAGGCACTGGTAAAGGCTATGGAACCCACCAAGCAGAAGCGCTTTTCATCGGTAAATGAACTTACTGCTGCACTGCTGCAGGAAACCACCTCCAATACGGCGGTGTTCCGCCCCGAACCCATAAAGCCGGAAACCAAGGTTCCAAAGGGGCAGAAAGGCTCCCAGAAGCTGGGCGCAAAGCTACCCATAGTTGCCATACTGACCACGCTGTTGGTGTTCAGCCTGATAGGTAACCTTACGCTGGGAAGTATACTGTGGGGTGGGCAGGTTTCCGCTCCGCCGGAGGACGTCTCCTCACAGCCTGTGCCGGAGCTGATGACCCATAACTTTACCGGAGTTTATCTGAATGCGGTTATGGGGAACCGTACCGCCTATGGCGATCTCATATTTGAAACAGAATATGCCTACAACGAGGATTACCCTGCCGACATTATATACGACCAGTCCATAAAGGTGGGGGAGGCTTTGCCGGAAAACAAAACGATACTGCTAAAGGTTAGCAGGGGCTCTGCATACCTTACCATGCCCTACCTCATAGGCAGTTCGGCGAATTTTGCCAGCAAGACCCTAACCGACCTTGGCGTAAGCTTTGAGTTTTTATACGATACCAACCCCGAAAGCACCGGCATTGTGGGCACAGTTACCGCCACCAACAAAGGCTTTGGTGCGAAGATTTCACGGGATGCCGACCAGGTTATCCTAACGATAAAGCAGCCGCCACCCGAGAGCATTGAACCCTAGGTGAGCTGCCATACTGCTAACCGAAAGGACTGAAAAAGATGAAACTGGCTTTTTCCACACTTGGCTGTCCGGACTGGACATGGGATGAAATCTTTGCTACGGCAAAGGATATGAGGATTGACGGTATAGAGGTGCGGGGGATAGAGCGGGTGTTGTATGCACCTGAAAACCCTCTTTTCAGCATGGAAAAATGTGATGCTACCAAGGAACGGCTTGCTTCTGCGGGGCTTGTCATATCTGCCTTTACCTCCGGCGCTGTTCTGGGTCTGCCCGATAGTCCCACCCTTGCAGTCAAGGAAATCCGTGACTACATTCAGCTGGCCTCCCGTATGGGCGTGCCTTATATCCGCGTACTTTCCTCCCCTTCCGCCCAACCCGAGCGTACCGACCTTGTGCAGGCCAAGGAGCTGTATCTTATGCTCTGTGCCGAGGCCAAGGAACAGGGTGTCTGTCTGCTTATGGAGACCAGCGGAGCACTGTCCGATTCTGCCCTTATGGCACAGTTTATGGAAGGCACCGACCCGGCATCTGCCGGAGTACTCTGGGACCTACACCACCCCTACCGCTTCTGCGGGGAGGCTCCCGAGCTTACATACAGCCGCATTGGGCAGTATGTGCGGTACATGCATGTGAAGGATTCAGTCATGAAGGAGGGTCAGGTGGTTTACCGTATGATGGGCCACGGCGATGTCCCCATCTTTGATGCCCTGACACTGCTTTACGAAAATAACTATAGCGGCTTCATTTCACTGGAGTGGGTGAAGCGCTGGAATAAGGAACTGCAGGAGCCGGGTTTGGTATTCTACCACTATGGTACATATATGCAGTACCTGATGGAACAGCTGGAAAAGTAACAACAACGAAAAAAGTAGAGGTGCGTTTGCACCTCTACTTTTTTATATCCTGTGTGAGCAGCTTGTACAGTGTGGGTTCCAGATGAAACTCCGCCATGAGGCTTTCAACCTCTGCAAGCGCCTTTGTGCGCTGTGCTGCAGAGACAGGCTTACGCACTGCTCGTATTAAAATATTCTTGGGTGTATGGGAAAGGTCGACAAACTCCAGCAGCTGGGTGCGGTAACCGTTTGCCTCCAGCAGGTTTCCCCGTATGGCATCGGTGAATAGGGCGGCTGCCCGCTCCTTAATAATTCCGTAGCGGGTAAGGATAGACAGCCCATCACTCTCCATCTGCCCTCCCAGCTCGTGCTGGCAGCAGGGCACCGAGAAAATCATATCCGCCTTCCACTGCACTGCGTTATAAAGGGCGTAGTCGGTAGCCGTATCACATGCATGAAGGGTTATCACCATATCCACGGGGAAGTCACAGCGGTAGCCGTTTATATCCCCCAGTTCAAAGGTAAGGCCCTTGTAGCCGTACCGCGCCGCAGTATCGTTGCATTTGGCTATTACCTCGGCTTTCAGGTCCAACCCCACCATCTGTACCGATATGCCCTTTACCTCGGTAAAATAGTAGTAGAGCACAAAGGTCAGGTAGGATTTCCCACAGCCAAAGTCGATAATATTTAGGCTTTTTGGGGCTTTGTCCTTAATGGCATCATCCACAATTTCTATAAATTTGTTTATCTGCTTCCACTTATCATACATGGCCTGTATCACCTTGCCCTCACGGGTAAGAACGCCCATGTCCACCAGTGGGGGAATGACAACACCCTCCTGCAGAATGTAATTCTTGCGGCGGTTGTGCTCGGTGGTTACGGTGGGGGCAGAGGCAGTATCCAGTTTTCTTTTGGTAGCAGTTACCTTGCCGCTACGGGAGATAAGCAGCATATGCTCATATGCGCTGTCCCATCCGTTTAGCTGCAGGTAGCTTTCGGTCATGGCGGTCAGGCAGAAGTCAAACAGCTCACCCTCTGCAATGTTTCGGTGAAAGGCCTGCTTTTCGGTAAACTGTTCTATCTGGTAGCCACCGGCCTTTTTGCTAATGACTGTTTTTTTATAGAGAATGGTTTTAGAACGGGGTTTGCTAAGCACCAGCCGCCCCAAATCCTCGCTGATAATTGTGGTAAGCCCGTCGGCAATACTGTTCATCTACACCACCACGCTTTCTTGTTCATAGGCATTCGGTATGCTCCGCTCGGTACTGTTCCAGCATTTCCAGGTAGTCGGTATAGTTTTCCCGAAGCAGCTTGGGAGTATCCAGCCCGTAGGGACAGTGTTTTGCACAGTGGTTGCAGCCGGTGCAGTTGTCTATGTTGGCCATACGCTGCTGTACCTCGGGAGAAAACTGGCCTGCAACAGGGGAACGGCGCAGTAGCAGCGACATGCGAGCAGCCTGTGGAATGTCAATATTGGCGGGGCAGGGCAGGCAGTAGCCGCAGCTTCTGCAAAAGTTCCCTGTAAGCTGGCTACGGTCTTCGGCAATAACAGCGGCAAGGGCGGGGGTAAGGCTGGGTGGGTTATCTATGTAGCTGATGAATTCGTCCAGTTCGGATTCCCGCTGTACACCCCAGATGGGCAGTACGTTGTCGTAGTCCGCAAGGAAAGCATAGGCGGCTGCGGAGTTCTTTATAAGTCCGCCTGCCAGTGCCTTCATGCAGATGAAACCAACGTTATGCTTGCGGCAGCTTTCCACCAGTGCCAGTTCTTTTTCCCCGGTCAGGTAGCTAAAGGGATACTGCAATGTTTCGTACAGCCCCGACTCCACTGCCTCCACGGCTACATGAATGCGGTGGTTGGTAATGCCGATATGACGGATTTTGCCTGAGGCCTTGGCTTCCAGCATAGCCTCGTAAAGGCCGGTACCGTCCCCGGGTTTTGGGCAGAAGGGAAGGTTATGGAACTGGTAGATGTCAATATAGTCTGTACCCAGAGTGGTCAGGCTGGTATCCAGGTCGCGCCAAAACTCTTCCACGGTTTTACCGGGGGTTTTGGTAGCAATGATAATATCGCTACGCACATCCCGAAGTGCCTGACATATCTTATGTTCGCTGTCGGTGTACATTCTGGAGGTGTCAAAAAAACGAATGCCATGGTCGTAGGCCTTACGCAGCAGTACCCCTGCATCCTCTACCGAAATGCGCTGTATAGGCAGTGCGCCAAAGCCATTTTTGTTTACGGTAATGCCTGTGCTTCCCAGTGTTACAGTTGCCATAATGAAACTCCATTCCGCCGACACGTTTCGGCAAAAAAATATGAATAATCTAATCATACCCGAGGGAGTAGATGGTGTCAAGGCATGAAGGGGTGATAAAAATGCAGGCTGAAGTCATCAGCCTGCATTTTTATTAAGTATATTCTACTTGTTAATGGCATCCTCAAAGAACTCCCAAGCTTCCTTATCGGTGAAGCCCTCGTGCACAATCTTGGCAATGGCTGCGGACATTTCCACAGGGTTGTTGCTTTGGAAGATGTTCCGACCCATATCCAGACCCCGTGCGCCGCCGGAAATGGACTTGTAGGCCAGCTCCAATGCTTCACGCTCAGGGAGCTTTTTGCCGCCTGCTACAACAATGGGTACAGGGCAGGCTGCCACTACTTCTTCAAAGTTGTCGCAGTAGTAGCTCTTTATGATGCTTGCGCCCATTTCGGCAACGATACGGGTAGCCAGCTTAAAGAAACGGTCGGTACGCTCCATATCCTTGCCTACGGCTACAACACCCATGGTAGGAATGCTGTAGCGCATACCGGCATTGATGGTTCTGGAAAGGTTGTCAATGCTGGAAAGCTGTCCGTCTGCACCAATGAAGGTTTGCACAGCCATACAGTCGGCATTCATACGGATAGAATCCTCAATGTCCACTGCAATAACCTCGTGTGAAAGGTCGTCGTTGAGCATGGAGGAGCCGGAGGTAGTGCGTAGTGCAATACCCTTTCCGCAGTCGGGGGCAACGCAGCTGCGCAGTGCGCCACGGGTTCCCATAAGCACATCCACATTGGGCAACAGCTTTGGAATAATGATATCCAGCCTTTCCAGCCCGGCGGTAGAGCCCATGAAATAGCCATGGTCAAAGGCAAACATTACAGTATTGCCACTCTTTGAATTAAATATATTGGACAGGTGCTTCTTCATGCCCCAGTCCAGATTGTTTGCGCCCTTTACATGAAAGGAGCCTTGGTTTGCAAAAGGAGCATCAATGTGATAGTCCTTTGCCACCTTTAGTCCGTCTTTATCTGCCATTATATAGACCTCCTTGTATTTATCTGTTGTGTGGTTTACAAAGTGGGATTACTCTGCCATAAGGAAGCAGGCAGTACCTTGTTTCCTTATGGCAGAGCACGACCGGGTTGGTCGTGCCTGCACATATTGTGGAGGGAAAACTAGAACTCGTAGTTGTTGACGTTGTCCTTATTGAACACTGCACGCTCGGGGAGCAGTACAACGCCGCTGTTGGTAGCGCCGGTCTTTGCGCCGGGTACCAGGCAGTCGTTGGGCATAATCTCAACAGTGCCGATAGCGGGAATGTCAATCTTGTCGCCAACCTTAACGGTGTTGCCTGCGGCCAGGTATGCGCTCAGGTAGCAGCCGATGCCGCCCTGCAGACCGCAATCCCACAGACCCCACTGCTCGATAACGCCTGCTTCACAGTATTCCTTGATGGACATAGGGGAAGCAAAGCCGGTAATGGTAACATCCTTCTGGGTAAGACCCTTGTTCTGGGCAGCCTTGCACTGGCCGGGCAGAGCAGTGGAGTCGTTACAGATGATGAGGTCAATATCCTTGTGAGCTTCGAGGATAGAAGCGCCAATAGAAACAGCCTTTTCAGCGTCCTGCTCGGAGTAGTAGTTGCTGGGGGCAACGTTTACCCAGTTGGGGAAGTTTGCCTTAATGTATGCTTCGCCGGCTACCTGCCAGGAGTTCTGATCGGCAACAGTTGCCTGAGAGTAGTGCCAGACATACTTGATGGCATCCTTAGTAGGATCCTTGCCGCGGTTCTTCAAAGAAGATACGCCCATGTCTACCAGCATTTTGCCCAGCAGGTCGGGTGTGCCCTGAGAAACCATCAGGGAGCGTGCGTCGTCAGAAACGTCGGAGTCCCAGGTAACAACGGTCATGCCTGCCTTAATGGCATCCTTGAGAGCGGAGTCCAGTCCGGTTGCATCAACGGAGGAAACACAGATAGCATCGGCGCCGCTGGCAATAGCATTGTTAATGACCTGAACCTGGTCGGCAACAGCTGCTGTTGGGCTGCCCTGATAGTCAACGGTGAAGCCCCAGTCCTTGGCGTACTTCTGTGCGCCCTTGTTGGCGGACTCGAAGAATGCGTTGCCGGTAAGCTTGGGAATGAATACTACGTTTTTGCCCTTGATGTCACCACCGGCTGCAGGTGCTGCGGGGGCTTCGGGAGCGGCAGGTGCTGCAGGAGCAGCGGGAGCAGCAGGTGCGGGCGCAGGAGTTTCAGCGGGCTTGCTTCCGCAAGCAGTCATGCTCAGAACCATGGTAAGCGCCATAAGAAATGACAAAGACTTTTTCATTTTGATTCTTCCTCCTAAAATAGTTTCCTTCTTATTGTGAAGACCCATCCGGGTCAGAGCTACATAGATGTCAGTTGGTTTTTGCAGCGGGTTTCAGTCGTTTTACAATGCCGTAAAGCTTGGGGTTACCTACCAGTGAGCGGCCAATGACCACTGCCAGCAGCAGCATGCCCACGGGGATATCTAGGTACTGGGTGCTCACCTTGAAGCAGAGGGGGAGGCCGAACTTGAGAAGGCCGATGACCAGTGCCGCCAGTGCGGTACCAATGATGCTGCCCTTGCCGCCGGTGTTCAGGGTACCGCCTAGTACAACGGCGGTAATGATAGGCAGGGTAAAGGATACACCAATGTCGCTTTTGGCTGTGCCCAGGTAGGCAGTAAGTACAATACCTGCAATGGCAGCGCCTACAGCCGACAGCATATAGGTGCTCATAATGACCAGCCGAGTATTAATACCGGAGTATTCCGCAGCCTGCTGGTTAATGCCCACCAGAAATATTCTGCGGCCGTATTTGGTCTTGTGCAGCAGGATATAGCAGATGATAATGAGGGCTGCAAAGATAAGTACCTGATTTGGGATGATGCCAAACAGTTTGAATTTGGCTATCTGGGTGAAGCTGTCGGGGAAGCCGCTGATTCCCTTATAGCTTTCGGTAGCGGAAAGGTTGGAGATAAGCAGGGCGATACCCATATAGAGGAAGCTGCCACCCAGCGTAACCACCATAGGCTGTACTCTGCAATAGGCTACAAAAAAGCCGGAGAGTGCGCCGCAGAGGATGGCAATAAACACTGCAACAAGCACTGCTGCCCAGATGTTAATGCCCCAATCCTGCCATGTAACACCAATGATAATGGAGGTAAGGCCTACAATGGAGCCTGCCTGAATATCGATGCCGCCGGTTATCATAACAAAGGTGACGAAGAGTGAGATGATGCAGATGGAAATCATATCGTTAATAGAAAGGAGCATACGGGTCATGGTGAACTTGGGGCTGGCTATGGAAAACACTACAAACTCCAGTATCAGAAGGCTCAGCAGGAAAAATTCCCAGCTTTTAAGGGTGCGCTTTAGCAAAGGAGATTTCATTGCTCAGTTCCTCCTTTCTGGGGAGTGCTCAGTGCTGTTCTTACAGTAAGACGTTCCCGACGGTTTTTCACCGCGTTGCGCTGCTGTGTCAGTGCATCTACCACAACAATGGTGATAATGAGTACACCGGTTATGGTGTTGTCGTAGTCGGAGGAAAAGCCTAAGAACACCAGAATACGGCCAATGGAGGACATAATGATGGCGCCTATGGAAGCACCCACTACGCTGCCCAGTCCGCCGGTAAGGCTGATACCGCCAAGAACGCAGGCTGCTATAGCCTTCATCTCGTAGTTGTTGCCTGCCGTGGGGGTAATAAAGCCAATTCGGGAGGAATAGATGATGCCTGCTACTGCCGCAAAGATACCACAGAGTACATAGGCGGCAATCTTGGTCTGCTTGGTGGGGATGCCCACCAGTGCAGCGCCCGACATGTTGTCGCCCACCGCTACAAAGTATTTACCTTGGCGGGTTCGTGTCAACAGGGTATGTGCCAGTATAACCACTATAATGGATACCGCATAGAAGATGGTCAGTCCGCCCAGAATGGTCTGCTGAGAAAGTCTGGTAAACTGGGGAGGCAGGTTTTCCACCCACGCACCCTTGGTGTACACGTAGATAAGGCCGCGAGCCATACCGTTTACACCCAGTGTAAAGATGAGGGAGGGGATGCCCAGTATGGCAACGCCCCAACCATTGATGAGTCCCACCAGAGCGCCGACTGCAATACCCGCAAGCATGGCAATCATCCAGTGGGTACCGTCCCGCAGCAGAGTAGAGGACACAGCAGCTGCAAAACCCAGGGTAGCGCCTATGGAAACGTCTATTTCTCCGGTAAGTATGACAAATGCAATGCCTACTGCAAGCAACGTAAAGACTACGCTGTCGTTTAGGCAGTTTAGCAGGCTTTCGGCAGTAAGAAAATCGGAGTTTACCATACCTACTGCGCCGAAGAGCACTACCAGGAACAGAAAGCTACTCATTTCGCGGGCTTTCAATATACTTTTAAGGGTGCTCATAGTTTCACCTGCTTTCCTTCCGTTACGCCGAAGGCGGCGGCCATCAAGTTGTCCTGGTTAATGTCCTGCTTCTGAAATTCACCGTTAATTCTGCCTTGGAAGACGGTGACAGCACGGTCGGAAAGCTCCACAATCTCCTCCATATCGGAAGAGATAAGCATAATGGACACGCCCTCATTGCGCAGCTGATGGATAATGGAGTAGACATCACCGCGGGCTGCGGCATCAATGCCTCGAGTAGGTTCATCCAGAATAACCAGCTTTGGCTTGGTGGAAAGGGAACGGCCAATAACAATCTTCTGCTGGTTGCCACCGGAAAGGCTACCGGTTAGCTGCCCCTGTCCCGTTACCTTAATGCGGAAGTCGTTTATATACTTCTGGGTAACATCCTCTTCGGTTTTCTTATTAAGAAGGAAGCTGCCCATGGCTTTGCGTGCAAGGATGGATGAGGTGGTGTTTGCTGCTACATCGGTAATCTTAAATAACCCGTGAAGGTGACGGTCCTCGGGTACATAGTTAAGACCGGCCTCCAGCAACTTTGCGGTTTTAAGTCCGGTTACATCCACACCGTCCAGCGTAGCAGTGCCGCCAAGAACCTTATCCATACCGAAGATGGTGGTAGCAAGCTCGGTGCGTCCCGCACCTACAACGCCCGCAACGCCCAGTATTTCGCCGGGATAAACCTTCAGGCTTACATCTGAAAAGCCATAGCCTGAATAGTTTTTAAGCTCAAAGGTGGGGGTCATGTTGTCATAGTCCAGTTTGTCGGTGCTGGCGGCAGTCCGTGCGTTTTCTTCCTCCATATTGGGAGGGAGCAGACCCTTTACCAACATTTCACGGGTAAAGTCGCTTACAACACCGTTCAGGGTAACAACGCCGTCACGAAGGATAGCCACATGGGTGGCTATCTCAAAGACTTCGGTAAGGCGGTGGGTTATGTAGATGATACCGATGCCCTTCTGCCGCAGTTCCTTAACGCATTTAAAGAGGCTTTTTACCTCGTCAAAGGTCAGTGCACTGGTTGGCTCATCTAGAATAAGAAGATTTGCTTTCCGCATTAGCCCACGGAGAATTTCCACCAGCTGCTGTTCTGCAATAGAAAGGCTGCTGGCTTTGCGGTGCAGGTCCAGGTTCCAGCCTACCTCCGCCATAACATGAAGCAGCTGCTTGTGCAGGTCGGAGCATTTCTCCTTAAAGCCTATGAGGATATTTTCCTCAACTGTCATATTTGGGAAGAGCATAGGCTCCTGGGGTACCATATATATACCATGTGCCAGCGCAACAGAGGGTTTGCTAAGATGAACTTCCTTACCCGATAGCGCAATGCTGCCGCTGTCCTGCTGATAGATGCCCATAATAATCTTCATAAGTGTGCTTTTTCCAGCGCCGTTACCGCCTATAAGCGCAATGACCTCACCGGGATGAACCACTAGGTCAATGCCCTTTAGGACTTCGTTTTGTCCGAATGCCTTATATATTCCCTTGGCTGCAATCAGCGGCAAGCCGGAAGTTGCTTGCATCGTATCTATCATCCTTGACCCTCCGTTACAAAAGTAAATGTACCGAACAAATGATTGGATGCTGCGTTGTTAATCTCTGAAAACATCATAATTGATTTCTGAACATTTGTCAAATGTAAAAAATGATGTAATTTATTGCAATTATAGTTAATTTATACATTTAAATATTGCGTGATTATACATAATGTGTAAAAAATGAAAATGATTTGTGCTTTTACACCTAATGAGATTTATGTTTATGGTGCGACATGCCCAAATTTTTTCTATATATAAAATTTGTTTGACATCGGTAATTTATATTGGTATACTGTAAATGTCGAACAAATGATACAGTTACAAACATTTATGACTATTTAGGTGGGCGTTCACCCACATACATTTATTTGTTGCCCTTTATAATGTCGAAAGGTGGTATTGCAGGATGGATTACGAGGATTCCTTAATTATTAAAACAGCGTGGTACTATTATCTGGAGAATATGACACAGCAGAGAATATCAGAGCTGCTGGGCATTTCCCGTATGAAGGTAATCAAGCTGCTGGAAAAGGCACGTACTTCCGGTATCATACAGTTTAAAATACGGGAAGACGGAGCTAGCCGCATGGTAATGGAAAAACAGCTTGCGGAGCGGTATGGCCTGAAAGATACCTTTATAGTACCGGCAAACCCTGAGGAGGACAGTGTAAACGAAACGGTTGCACGTGCAGCAGCCATGTACATAAGCGGACGCATCACCAAGGACGATTTTATTAACATTGGCTATGGTGATACCTCCAGCCGGATACTGAACAATCTGGCTACCATGACCGAATTCCCGGTTTCCTGTGTTTCACTGACAGGAGGAGTCAACTGCTACCTCCCCAACACCATGTCCAATGTGTTTAACGCAAAGCTTTACCTGATGCCCGCACCGCTGCTGGCCTCCACCAAAGCCTTAGCGGAAGCTATGCGTCAGGAATCTTCCTTAACCGAGATATCACGGATGGCCACCCTTTCCAAGATTACCGTGGTGGGTATCGGAAGCATGTCCGAAAATGCTACCATTATAAAATCCGGAATCCTCAGCAAAAACGACCTTCTATATATGCAGATGCAGGGGGCGGTGGGTGATGTACTCAGCCACTTTATTGATAAGGACGGCAACGCTGTCAATGCAGATATAGAGGAACGGCTTATCAGTGCGCCGCTGCAGGACCTGAAAAAGCTGGAAAATGTCATTGGTGTTGCTGCGGGTACCCATAAAACCGGAGCCATAAAGGCAGTGCTCAACGGCAAGTACATCGATGTCCTCATTACCGATGAAAACACGGCACTACAGCTTCTGGACAGCAGCAACGAACTATAATTAATTATTTTATCTTTCGGAGGTGCACCCATGTCAAAACAATACTTAATGGCTCTTGATGCGGGCACAGGTAGTGTACGCGCAGTACTTTTTGACACCGATGGCAATCAGATAGCATGTGCGCAGCGGGAATGGGAGCACAAGGAAGATCCCCGTTTTCCCGGCAGCATGGACTTCGACTGGGTTTACAACTGGGATTTAGCAGTGCACTGCATCCGTGGAGCTTTGGAAAAGTCCGGCGTTGCACCGGACAGCATTGCAGCTATCTCCACCACCTGTATGCGTGAAGGCATAGTGCTCTATGACAAGGATGGAAAAGAGATATGGGCCTGCGCCAATGTGGACGCCCGCAGCACCGATGAGGTGGGGGAGCTTATCCGCATGAACCCCGCACTGGAGAAAGAACTATACCTGCGTTCCGGCCAGACCTATGCCCTGGGTGCACTGCCCCGTATTCTGTGGGTGAAAAACAAGCTGCCCGAGCTTTATGCCCGTACCGCCACCGTGGGTATGTTTAACGACTGGCTTATCTATAAAATGACCGGTATATTGGAGGTGGAACCCAGCAACGGTTCTACCACCGGTATCTTTGACCTGCAAAAAAGGAATTGGGATCCCGCTATTGCAGAGCAGTGCGGTATCCGTACCGACATTTTCCCACCTGTGCGGGAGTGCGGCAGTCCCATAGCCAAGGTAAATGCCCACTGTGCAGCAGAAACAGGCCTTTTGGAGGGTACTCCCGTTGTAGTAGGCGGCGGTGACTGCCAGCTGGGCTGTATCGGTGTTGGTGTAGTAGAGGCAAACCAGGCTGCGGTATTTGGCGGCAGCTTCTGGCAGTATGAGTACAATACCGACAGCGGCACCACCGACAGCCGGTGCAGAGTTCGGGTAAACTGTCACGCCGTGCCCGGTGTTTGGCAGTACGAAGCGTTGGCTTTTAAGCCGGGTCTTGTTATGCGCTGGTTCCGCGACGGCTTCTGCCAGCTGGAAAAGCAGCAGGGCGACAAGGACCCCTATTACCTTATGGACCTTGAAGCAGAGAAGATACCCGCAGGCTGCCATGGCATGATGTGTACCTTCTCGGACGTAATGAACTTTATAAGCTGGAAGCATGCTGCCCCTACCTTTACAAACTTTGATCTGGACCCTCAGTTTTTTAACCGCTATACCTTCTACCGCAGTATTCTGGAAAATACCGCCCTTGTCACCAAGGGACACCTGGATTTGGTTTATGAGACCATAGGGAAAGAGCCGGAAGAAATTGTTTTTGCGGGAGGCGCTTCCAAAAGTCCCCTTTGGTGCCAGATACTCTCCGATGCACTGGGGCTTCCCATAAAGGTTCCGGTGGTAAAGGAGGCTACGGCCTTGGGTGCTGCTATTCTGGCGGGTTATGGAGTAGGCATATACAACAGTATTCCCGAAGCTGCCGCTAGGGTAGTAAAGTGGGACCGCACCTACCTGCCCAATATGGAAAATCATAAGGTATATACCGAAATGTACAGCAAGTGGCGTGAGGTTTACGGGGCACAGCTGACACTGTCAGACAAAAAAATTACCCGTAATATGTGGATTGCACCGGGGCTGTAAGCGAACCCATAAAAGTTTTATTATTAGAATGGAGCATCATACTATGTTTATAGTGAATGAAAACGAGAAAGAATATCGCTTTGGCAACAGCGGCCCTAAGTATTTAATAAAGGGACCCCGTCTTAACTTTGCCATTGTGCAGTTTCAGGCAGGTGAGGACTTTACCGCTCACTACCACAATATTATGGAAGAAAACTTCTTTGTGCTGGAGGGCGAAATAGATATCGTTGTGGACGGCAAGGTAAACCATCTAAAACAGGGAGACCTCATTCATATTGAGCCCGGAGAAACACATTACTGCATTAACAACTCAAATGCACCCATCAAGATGATTTCCACACTGGGCCCCTATCAGGAGATAGACAAGGTGGACATCGAGAATTACACATACTAGCTTCTTTCTTTTCTTTTTCATCTTTCCCTGCATCAAAAAAGAGCTCGTCTAAAAGGCGGGCTCTTTTTTGGTACAGTATAGTTCTTTTAGGGTGATAGCTACGGTGTCACCTGGCAAGACTTCCCCGACAGGTGTAGGCGGGTGGATTTTAACTGTTACAACTCCCTTAGAGCAGCTTTACAAAACATAGCCCAAAGTTCAGCGCCCAGAGCATG
>JAVXNK010000019.1:0-42116 GCA_036645835.1 Angelakisella sp.
CTCGAAATGCTGTGTTCGCAAGAACCTAGGGTTCGAATCCCTAACTCTCCGCCAAATAAGCCCGCATGAAGCCTAGCTTTGTGCGGGCTTTGTCTTTTTATAGCCTTGTATACCTGTTTCAGTACAGTGGTTTTTTCTCGTGCTTTATGGTAGATAGCGCATCGAAAGCCGCTCTCATGCGTTGGCACTGTCCAGCCTGTTGACAGGGATAGTCCCAGCACTGTGAGATGATATGCAATGATATTGCTCAAAGAACATGCAAGATGCCTCAAGGAAAAGGGATTGACGCGAAGTCAGCTTGCAGATACAATGAACATCAGAGTCAGTAAATTAGCAACGAAAGTAAATGACCTCTGAAGGGCTTTTTAATCGACCATGCTAAATAGCATTTTCAAGCCTCAAGAAATATTTGAAAACTAGAACACAAGAGGAGAATTCTAAATGAACGCAGTTATAAAAAGCCTTTACCACCGCCAGTCGGTACGGGCGTTTCAAAGTACGCCAATTCCAGAAGCGCTGCGAGAGGAGTTGTTTCGCTGTGCCGCCGCTGCTCCAACTGCCGGAAATCAGCAGCTTTACACCATCCTAGATATCACCGAGGAAGCCCTCAAACAAAAGCTGGCGGTTTCCTGTGACAATCAGTCATTTATTGCTACCGCACCCATGGTGCTGGTGTTTTTGGCGGATGGAACACGCTGGGAACGTAGTTACCGCCTAGCAGGTGCCGAGCCACGGGAACCGGGCCCGGGCGATGTGCTACTGGCCATTGCGGATGCCTGCATAGCCGCACAAAACGTTGTGATAGCCGCTGAAAGCATGGGGCTTGGCAGCTGTTATATCGGCGATATTTTAGAGCAGTGTGAACTGCACCGTGAACTGCTGGGCTTTCCGGAATACTGTATGCCTGCCTGTATGCTGGTGCTTGGCTATCCGGATAAGGAAAAGCTTCCCGCTCACAAGCCACCACGGTTTGACACAGAGTATTTTGTTTGCCAAAACCGCTACCGTGTACTTCCGGATGAAGCACTTGTGCAGATGTATGAAAAGCGTGCCAAAAGCAATGGGGCTACGGTCATAAAACCGTTTAATGACTACATGCAGGCATTTTGTACGCGTAAATACAACTCGGATTTTAGTCGTGAAATGAACCGAAGTGCAGGCGTGTATCTAAGGAAATTTATGAAGTAACATTATTTTTCCTCAACAATGTTGGATGCTGGTCATATGGGAAATCATTTAAGAAATTAAAACGATATAACTATTAAGTCAGGAATATATCATCCAAAGGAAAAAACAATTGTACTTCTAAGACAGTTTAAAAGAAAGATAGGGGATTTGTTGATGAATCATTTTCGAGTGGCGCTGCTGCAACTGATTGCCGAAGATACGCAGGACAAAAACCTAACGAAGGGAATTGAGCATTGCAAAAAGGCAAAAGCAATGGGTGCAGATATTGCCCTTTTTCCGGAGATGTGGAATACCGGCTATACCATTCCAGATGCCAGTACCAACCCTGGACAGGGTGCAATCGGGAAAGATAGCCTGTTTGTGAGTACCTTTAAAAGTCTTGCGAAGGAACTGGATATGGCAATCGGCATTACTTATCTGGAAGAGTACCAGCCCCTGCCAAGAAACACAGTTACCATCATCGACCGGTTCGGAAATTTTGTTCTGACCTACGCCAAGGTTCACACCTGTGACTTTGGTGACGAGAAGAATCTTACTGCAGGCGAAGACTTCTTTGTAGCAGACTTAAACACGGCGGGCGGCAACGTAAAAATAGGCGCAATGATATGTTATGATCGTGAATTTCCCGAGAGCGCCAGAATCCTGATGCTGGAGGGTGCGGAAATTATTCTGGTACCCAACGCCTGCCCCATGGAGATTAACCGTCTGTCACAGCTCCGTGCACGGGCCTATGAAAATATGGTTGGCATTGCAACCGTGAACTACGCGTATGGGCAGCCGGACTGTAACGGTCACTCCACTGCTTTTGATGGAATTGCTTACGGGGAGATACGCCCCGGCTGCATCGAGGCACGGGACACCTTAATTATTGAAGCAGGTGAGGCCGAGGGCATCTACCTTGCATCATTCCCCATGGATAAAATTCGGGCATATCGTAAATATGAAGTGCAGGGCAATGCCTACCGTCATCCGTCAAAATACAAACTGCTTGTTTCAGAGAAAATTGCGGAGCCCTTTATCCGTGACGATTACAGGAAATAGGTAGAGAATGGAGTATTGTTTTGACACACAAGAAAAGACGACTGATTTTTAATCAGTCGTCTTTTGCTATTTGCTTATCCTAAAATTTTGCTCAAGTCTTCTTCAGGTGTGCTAATTGGGGTAATGCCATAATTCTCCACCAAGAAATTCAGGACATTGGGCGAAACAAATGCAGGCAGAGTTGGCCCCAAATAAATATTTTTAATACCGAGGTATAGCAGTGTTAGCAGAATAGCAACCGCCTTTTGTTCATACCACGAAAGAATCATGGAAAGCGGGAGTTCATTTACACTGCACTTGAAAGCATCCGAAAGTGCCAAGGCAACCTTGATGGCGCTGTATGCATCATTACACTGCCCCATATCCATAATTCTGGGAAGCCCATCAATCTCTCCAATGTTTAGGTCATTAAAGCGGTATTTACCGCAGGCAAGGGTAAGGATGATGGTATCCATGGGGGTTTGCTTTACAAATTCAGTGTAATAGCTTCTGCCGGGGGCAGCGCCATCGCAACCGCCAACGAGGAAGAAGTGCTTTATTTTGCCGTTGTTTACAAGCTCAATCACTTTGCCGGCCACCGAAAGCACAGTACCGTGTCCAAAACCTGTTGTTACAGTACTTCCTCCGTTAATACCGGTCATGGGATGATCTTCTGCGTAACCGCCACATTCCAATGCCTTTTCAATCACGGGTGTAAAATCCTTATCCTCACCAATGTGCACAAGTTCCGGGTAGGAAACTACAGATGTGGTAAACACACGGTCAGCATAACTTTGACGTATGGGCATAAGACAGTTAGTGGTGAATAAAATAGGTGCAGGAATATTATGAAATTCCGATTGCTGGCTTTGCCACGCAGTACCAAAGTTACCTTTCAGATGTGGGTATTCTTTTAGTTTGGGATAACCATGGGCAGGCAGCATCTCGCTGTGCGTGTAAATATGAATGCCCTTATCCTTTGTTTGCTCTAAAAGCAATTTTAGGTCATGTAAATCGTGACCACTTACCACAATAAAAGGACCTTTTTCAATGGTGAGGGGCACTTCGGTTGGGACAGGGGTGCCATAGCTTTCGGTATTGGCCTTATCTAGCAGCTCCATGCACTTAAAGTTTGCTTCACCTGTTTTTAGAACCAGTGGCAAAAGCTGCTCCATAGAGTAGTCTTCACCTAAAGCGTACATGCCCTCATAGAAAAAGTCAGTAACCGTATCATCTGTATATCCCAAGGCAAACGCATGATAGGCATAGGCGGCCATTCCCCGAAGGCCAAAGAGAATTAAGGATTTTAAAGAACGAATGTCCTCGTTATCCTCCCAGATTTTCTGTACATCGTAGTTGTCGGTGTTTTTAGCAATGGTATCTTTTTCTGCGTTAATTTCATCTGTCAGCTTTTTGACAGTTGCATCGTTGAAGTTTACGTTGGTAATGGTTGTAAATAACCCCTTCATCATCAGCTCATCCGAGGCCTTGGTGGGCTTTACATTTTTTACCGCTCTGGCAAGACCGATGAGTGCATCGGTCAAATCGTCCTGATTGTTTGCAGTGGTAGATTTTTTGCCGCAGACACCGGCCTTGCCCTCACAGCCTGTGTTGTGTGCAGTTTGCTGACATTGGAAACAAAACATCTCTTTCACGAAATCACTCCTTCCTTATTGGTTGTTTTGTGGAAAAACAACGGTTAATATCATTTTGAAATCTTCTTGCGCATAGACGGCATGAGGCTTTTTTGCCGGCATAACAATGGTTTCGCCGCTTTTGCAAACATATTCTTTTCCGTCTATTGTGAATCTGCCCTCGCCTTCTAAAACGGTCACCATGGCATCCCCGCTGGAATCGTGGGAACCAATTTCTTCTCCCTTGGCAAAAGCAAAAACTGTGATACTGACGTAGTGGTTTTGTGCTAAGGTTTTGCTCACAACCTGCCCCTGCTGAACTGACACCTGCTCTGCAAGTGAAACAACCTGTTCATGGGCAATGTTCTTAATATATGTCATTGTAAAAGTCCCCCTATCTCTGCTCAATTGCATTTACCGGGCAGCTTTCCATTGCTTCGGTTGCAGAAGGCACCAGGGAAGCCTCTACATCCTCGCTAATAGCCACGGCAACATCATCACTTGTCATGGAAAATACATCAGGACAGATGCCGGCGCACAGGCCACAGCCAATGCAAGATTCGTTTACATAAAACTTCATAAAAATCCTCCTTTCTATTCTATAATTTTTCCGTCTACCGAAATGGTAACTACCTGCCAGGGTATCATCTTTTTACTGTTTATTAGGGCAGTTTTTACAGCGTTTTCAATTCCCCCACAGCATGGAACCTCCATACGAATTACCGTAACAGATTTAATGTTGTTGGCCATTAAAATGTCCGTAAGCTTATCGGCGTAATCACCCTCATCAAGCTTGGGGCAGCCTATGATGGTAATCTTGTTCTTCATAAATTCACTATGAAAGTTGCCGTAAGCAAACGCAGTACAGTCTGCCGCTACAAGTAAATTGGCATTTTCAAAATAGGGCGCGTTGACAGGCACAAGCTTGATTTGCACAGGCCATTGATTAAGCTGTGAAGGTGAGAAAGAAGGCTCTTTTGTACGAATTACTTCCTCCTTGTGCGCAATGACTTTAGAATGTGTACCCGGACAGCCACAGGGCAGTTTCTCCTGTTCTGTTCCCTTGTTTTTAATATCCCTATCGGAGAAGCTTATGGCTCCTACGGGGCAAACGGGCAAGCAGTTGCCAAGACCGTCGCAATAATCGTCACGAACCACCTTGGCTTTTCCGTCTACCATTTCTATGGCACTTTGTTTACAAGCATTTGCGCAAAGGCCACAACCTACACATTTCTGCTCATCTATCTGAATAATTTTTCTTGACATCATTTTTCCTCCTACTTGAATAGTATAAACACATTGTAGTATACTATTCGTAACAAATCTGTTGTACATACAACGAAACGAGGCGAAAATGAAAGAAATATTTGATATCATAAAAGGAAATATGCTTTTTGAAAATATTGGATATACGGATTTTTCCTCCCTGTACTCTTGCCTTAGCTGCAGGGTTCAAAAGTTTGAAAAAAAAGAAGCCATTGTCCTTGCCGGTGATGCCATTGATTTTGTAGGGATTGTTCTTGAGGGCAGCGTACAAATTATAAAGGAGACCATGGACGGGGATACAATGATGATTGCCGAAATTTTGGCAGGAGAAATGTTTGGGGAAACCTTTGCCTGTGCATCTATTTCTCACAGCCCCGTTACGGTAGTTGCCAGCGAAAAAAGCTCCATTCTGTTTTTTGATTTTAGAAAGATTATCTCTGTTTGCAAAAGCTCATGCGTGTTTCACAATAGACTCATTGAAAACATGCTGAAAATCGTTGCCCGAAAAAACTTATTTTTAAATCAGAAAATAGAGATACTTTCTAAAAAGAATATACGTGAAAAGCTTCTTTGCTTTTTTGAATATGAAAGGAAGGGAAGCCCCAAATTTACAGTTGCTTATAACCGTGAAGAGCTTGCCGCCTACATTGCTGCCGATCGCAGTGCCATGTGTGCTGAGCTTTCTCGCATGCAAAGAGATGGGCTTATTAAATATCATAAAAACTTCTTTGAATTGCTATAGCTGAGAATGAACAACGAATAACATTAAATATATACCAAAAAAGTAGGCAACCAAGCTGTTTTAAAGTTTGGTTGCCTACTTTATATTATCGTATTTGTAAAAAGCTTGATATTATAGCAGAGGGCTTTGGTATAAGCATGTTTTGCATGCTACACTCAAATAGCGCGCTCATAAACAAAGGCATTGCCTTGCTTGTCCACACATTTTACAGCACCTACCGACCGCAGTACATTGAGGGCGGTTCCTGCCCCACGCTGACTTAGCCGGGACGCTTTCCGAAAGTCCTTAACGGTAAACTTCTCGGCGAGTCCCTCTGGAATAAGTCGGTTATACTCCCATACGCTGTTCACTTCAATCTCATCCACCAGTGCTATAGGAATTCGCTCGTACCGGGTGGAGCCTTTCTTTTTGTCCTTGCTCCAACCATCCAGGTTGCGGTATTCCTCCACGTCCAGCAGAACAAGCAGCAGCCGCAGGTTTGGGTGGGTCAGCAGAGATTTAATCTTATAAAGCTCTTGGAATGCCTCACAGGGTGTACCGGTTTTAGGGCTTTTGCGTCGGTTGCCGGCTTCACCGGTGTCGGGGTCAATCCAGATAAGCCATTTTGTGCGGGGGATGGGATAAACCACCGTCACTGTTGTTACCGATAAAAACACATCCAGCTTTTTACGCAGGCGGTCAAAGTTCCGTGTCTGTATTTCCATAATTCCATGCTCACCTACAATATCGGCAACATAACCGCCAATGTTGGTTTCATGGTTGTCTTCGTATGGCTCAAAGTAGTGCTTTAGCACTGCATGAAGCGTCTTTTCACCCAGCGTACCAATGCCTCTACGCTGGTGCTGTGTGCCCATTACCTTTTGGCATGCGGCGGAAAACTGTTCTCTATCCATTGGCCATAGCCTTTCGGCATCCTCCTGACTGTCATTTTTTGTTTACAGCTTTACTGCCAGTGTACCACAGCCACTCCCCAGGTGCAATGGTGGTATTCTGTAGGGTATAGTGGTATAATAGCTGCAAAGAAGTATCATATGGTTTACAGAGAAACCGTTTGCCTGAGCACTGCCATGGCAGTGTGGGTATAGGCATTATAGGTATTTGGCTTTGTGTATTCTGGGGAAAGTAAAAAGGAGAGAATACTTTGGAAGGTATAGCAGTGTTTAGCGTGCTAAGCGCAAAATACATACATGCATCGCTGGCACCCTGGTGTTTGGCTGCAGGTATAAAAACATATGCGCCGCAGCTTTACAGCCGTGTGCGCATTATAGAAGCCACCATAAATCAACCGCTTTCGGATGTGCTGGCACGCATTATAGCCGAAAAGCCTGCAGTTGTGGGGTTTTCATGCTATTTATGGAACATCAATGCCACCTTGGCACTGTGTACGGCCCTCAAACAAGCGTTGCCGCAGGTTGTCATCGTGTTGGGCGGACCGGAAGTAAGCTACTGTGCCAAGGACGTGCTGCAAAACAACCCGCAGGTGGACTATATTCTGGCAGGTGAAGGGGAGGAAAGTGTCCCGGCATTTTTGACAGCATTTTTTGCACCGGACAAGCCGGAACTGTTGCCGGAACAAGCCCGAGAGCAAGTTGCCGGGCTTTGCGGACGGCGTGCCGATGACACCATATATGAAAGTGAGCCCTGTGTGCTGCACGGTGCGGTACCATCTCCCATTGGAGCAGGCTATGCCGAGGCGGCACAGGGGCGCATTACCTACTTTGAAACAAGCCGAGGCTGCCCGTACTCCTGCGCATTTTGCCTTTCGGGCAGATGTGGTGCACCTCGCTTCTTTGCAATGGAAACCGTCTTTCAGGACTTGCTGCACCTTGCGAATAGCGGTACGCGCACTATAAAGTTTGTAGACAGAACCTTTAACGCAAATTCTGCACACGCAAATAAAATTTTGCAGTTCATTTTGGAAAAGTACGGCAAGGAAATCCCACAGGGGGTATGTTTTCATTTTGAGATTGCGGGTGACATTTTACGGGAAGAAACCTTTGCACTGCTAGCGCAGATGCCCGCAGGTGCAGTACAGCTGGAAATAGGAATGCAGTCGTTCCATGAAAAAACTTTGGAAGCGGTACACCGCAAAACGAATACAGCGGTATTGCAGGCCAATATTCGTCGCCTTGTAGCTATGGGCAATATGCACATTCATATCGACCTCATTGCCGGGCTACCTTACGAGAGCCTTTCTGTATTTGCCGAAAGCTTCAATACAGGGTACACGTTGGGCGCGCAGATGTTACAGCTTGGTTTTTTAAAGCTGCTGTACGGCAGCGCCATGCGGAGCCAACCACAGGAGTATCAGTGTGAATTTGACAAAAATGCCCCCTATGAGGTGCAGGCTACACCTTGGCTATCCGCACAGGATATTGAACTGCTGCATGCTGTGGAGGACGCCGTGGAACGGGTGTATAACAGTGGGCGCTTTTACCTGACAGCGACTTATCTGCTGAAGACCAGCGGTGAAGCACCCTTTGCATTTTATACAAAGCTTGGCCTTGCCGCACAAAAAGCAGGCATTGGCGGGCGTATTTCTTTGGACGATTACACAGCGTTTTTACTGGAGTACGGCGCTTCACTGCCCGGCGTAGATGCAGATATACTGCGGGACTATATGGTGCAGGATCGGCTTTCAACCAACTCTACAGGGCGTATGCCACAGTGCCTACACAGGCAGGATGCACAACTCACCAAAGCTATAAAGCGCCTTGGGGCAGACCCTCAAACAGCCCCGCAAAAGGGGGTGCGCCGCGGCGTTGCCCTGCTGTACGGTGCGAAAGCCGTGTGCTGGGTGGATTATCTTCCGGCGGAGCAGAACCCGGTTACCGGCCGCTGGATGATGAAGATAAAACAGTTAACATAATAAAGGAGGATGGGTTATATGGGTACGCTATCAAAGCTGCCGAACATCGGCACCACACTGGAAGGGCAGTTATTGCAGGTAGGGATAGAAACACCGGAGCAGTTAAAACAGGTTGGCAGCAGGCAGGCATGGTTGGATATCCGGGCAATCGACCCATCTGCCTGTTACAATCGCCTATGCGCATTGGAAGGAGCGATTCAGGGAATTCGGTGGCATTCCCTGAGTGATGCAGACAAACAGGGGCTAAAAGAGTTTTATAGCAGCGTTAAGCTGTAATTTGCAGAGGGCAACCGGAGATAGGTTTATAAGGAGAGCAGTATGATAATATTAGAAACAGAACGGCTATACCTGCGCGAGATGGAGCAGGCGGATTATATGGCCCTTTGTAAAATATTGCAGGACAAAGACGTTATGTATGCCTATGAACATGCTTTCAGTGATGCTGAAGCACAGGAATGGTTAGATAAACAGATGAAACGGTATCGCGACTATGGATTTGGTTTATGGGCAGTAGTGCTCAAGGAGACTGATGAAATAATAGGACAATGCGGGCTTACTATGCAGGAGTATAACAATAGCCAGGTGCTTGAAGTGGGGTATCTGTTTCAAAAAGCATTTTGGCATATGGGTTATGCAGGGGAAGCCGCTATTGCATGTAAAAAGTATGCGTTTGAAACACTGCATGCGGATGAGGTGTTTTCCATTATTCGTGACAACAATATACCGTCTCAGAATGTTGCAAGGAAAAATGGGATGACCGTAAAGGATCGGTTTGTAAAGCATTATTATGGTGTTGATATGCCACATCTGGTATTCTCGGTTAAGAATGTGAAAGAGTAGTTTGCATTTTTACATAAGGTTTTAGCAACAGGAATAGCAATGAGTTTAAAAAATTGCATATTAAAAAGGCAGATCATGGAAGCTATCACTCCATTGACCTGCCTTTTTTCTGTTGTATGCTTTTGGGTTTTCGGGCTTTCGGGTAACAGGGTTCAAACTGCCCCAACTACCGCGCCGCTTTGCGGCAAGCTTTCGCTGTTCCTTTTTGGACAGCTTTTCTGTAGGAATAAATTTATTCATCATGCAAACCTCCTTGTGGTTACTGCTTCTTTAGTATAGCATAAAGCCGCGTAGATAGCCACATATGCCAAAAAATTTCCTTTTTGCAGCTTGGCACTCTGTTTCTACACATGACACTACCGTTGTTTGCCCACTCTTTATGTTACTATTAAAGTTCCAGTATGTTTATGCGTCTTTGCTCCCGGCTATGTGTGCTTTTGGTATTGACAGATATTACGGTTAGTGATATATTTATTACAGTAACCGTAATAAATATTAGCGGGGGATTGAACATTGAGAGATAATGCAAAAAGCGGTGCGTTAACAGAGGTCACTTTTTTTATACTGCTGTCTTTGTATACGCCAAAGCACGGATATGGAATTATGCAGTTTGTAGAGGAAAAAACACAAGGACGGTTGGTTTTAGGGGCCGGGTCGCTCTATGGGGCCATTAATACGCTGCAGCAACGGAATTGGATAATGCCTGTTGACGACGGTACCGGAAGAAAAAAAGAATATAGTATTACAGAGCTGGGCAAAGAAATTGCAGAATCAGAAATAAGCAGATTAAAGAATTTAATTGATATTGCAGAGGCAATTACCAGAGGTGAAGTATGATGAAAAAGTGTTATCGGTTTTTTGGCGGTTTTTTAGATGCACAGGAAAGCTGGCTAAATCAAATGGCTCATCAGGGGTATAGGCTTGTAAGAACGGGAAAAGTAGCCTATGAATTTGAAAGATGTGACCCGGATGAGTACCAATATTCCATGGAATTTGTAGCCCATAAGAGCTATAAAAGCGAAAAAGAATACAAGGCTTTTCTTGAGGAGCTGGGGTACAAAGTATTTTACAAAAATGCAAATTTAAATTTTTCTGTAGGAAAAATAAAATGGCGGCCATACGGCAGCGGTATGGGGCAGATATCTACAAACCCCGGAAGTTATAACAAGGAACTGTTCATTGTGGAAAAGAAAAATGACGGTAAGCCGTTTGAACTTCACACTATGAATAGCGACAAAGCCAATTACTATAAACCATTAAGAAATGCATGGCTTACCGTTCTTCTGCTTCTTTTTGCCCTATCTGCTTTTGGGTATATTAATACTGGGTTTTTGTCCTATGACATAAGTGTATTTGCACTTTTAGGATTGTTGTGTGCCATACCTGTGGCACGATGTCAACAAAAAATTTCTGCCTTTTCAGCAAATGCCCACATTGAGGAGTAGTTTTCGTGAAAAATAGTGCGAACAAGGGCAAACATTAACATATACCAATTAATTTCAATCGGTTGTGAAGCGAAGTCGTTTATGCCAGTACTCTGTATACAATAACATCTGTAATGTATGCTCATTAAAAAAATCCCCCGGCTATGCCGAGGGATTTTTACTGCCTATGTAAAATGTTATAAAGCGAACTATTGTCTTTATATCTGGTAATAGGTGCAAGGGGTAACTAGTTCCACAGTTACTGTAGTGGTACCTTCTCCTAGGTTCATCTTTTAAAGTTTCCCTGCCTCAGATAGTCCGCATACCAGAAAATTATATTCGACACACGGTACAGTTCGCTCTCCTTGGCAACCCCGCGCCACATTCTCTTATAGTCCTGTAGCCACTCCTCCAGCTCACATGCAGTTTGCCATGCACTGAAGACGGTTTCTCCGTTTTTAATGAGGTGTGCTGTCCGGTTAAAGAGCCTAATTGCTTGGCACATAACAAAATAGGTGGCAAATGCTATGCGCTTTTCGGGAGCCAGCTCCTTGAGCTTTCCATACAGCTCTGTTTCCAGCGTATCCAGCAGCCGATCCGTTTCCACCAATGCATCGCTGTTTAAGCTGTCAAAATACCCCTGCACCTCTGTCTTGGTTTTTTTGACAGTGGTGTAGTCCTGCTCCATAAACTTCACTACGTGTCCCCACTCATAAATTTGGCAGTGGGAAAGCCTGCAAAGCAGCTCCATAATAGTCCCTGTCCGGTCGCCATATTCTATTTCACCTATGGCTTTGCAAAGCTCGTCAAAATGCATGGTGTCACCCCAAGAAAGTGCAGCACCACAGATAAGCCCGGGTATAGAGGTTTCAGGCAGATTCACATTGGCGTAATCACCCCAGTTGGTATTCAGAATACCAACTGCACCATACTTTTTGGCATAGCGGCACATCTGCTCAATGTTTTGGTAGGCATATTCAAAGGTATTTATAAACTGGTTCCAGCTGCTGACACCCGGGCAGCAGTACTGTGCTATACCGCTTTCCGAAATTAGGCGTACATTTTGCTCCGGCACATGGTCGGAGTAGTCCCAGTTAAGGCAGGTAATATCCTGTGGCAGTTTTTCGATATATTCGGGATGCTTGAGAATAATATCGCCCCAGAACATAGGCTCTTTACCCGCGGCACGCACACACTCCACCAGCTTGCACAGAAAGTCCACATACAGGGAACCTACACCCTCCTCCTCGGCCCGTCGAGCGTTTTTGCCCTTGCCAAGGTCGAAGGTTTCGTCTGCGCCTATGTTAAACTTTTGGGAAGAGAACAGTGGTGCAAACTGAGATATCATTTTTTCCACCATAGCAAAGGCATCGGGATTGCTCACGTCCAGAGTATGATGATGCATTCTGTCAATAAATGAAAATGGTGTTTCCCTTGGGTTTTCAAGCTCGCATAGTGCTTCATATGTTTTAGTGCGAAGCGCTTTATAAAAATGTCCAAAGCTGGCAATAGACGGAATCAGCTCAATATGAATGTCCTTGCAGTAGCGGTCCAGCTCCAGTATTTCCTGAGGGGTCAGGGGATCATCATCCCGCCACATTTCACTGAAGCCATCCAGACGAAAACTATGCTCAATGTAAAGCTGAAGCTGGTTAAGCTTATAAAAGCTCATTTTATCCGCAAGGCGCTTGAGCATTTCCAGCGTACTTACCTGCCCGCGTGTAACATCGTGGAAAAACCCTCGGTTAGGGATAATGGGGTAGTCTGCAATTTCCATGCAGGGAAGCACAGCGCCGGATTGCATCATAATCTGACGCAGAGTTTGTATACCATACAACAGCCCTTGGCCATCCGATGAGGCAATCACTATCCCGTTTTCCGCAATGACCAGCGAATATTCACCTGCACGGGTAACTGTTGACTTTTTAAAACGGATGGATGGTTGGTTTTGGGGAATGGATGCTGCAACTTCTAGCTGCACGCCCAGTTTTTCTTTCACCGCTTCCAAAAGAATGCTGGCGTAATGGTATTCTTGCTCACAAATGCTGCCGCATAGCAATATTCGTAGCCCATTTTTTAGTGTGAAGTGTCCGTTGTGGCTTGTTATGCTTTGCGGTTTGGGTAAAATGTACATGGAAAGGCCCCCCTATATACTTAATATTTTTAATGCCTTAAGCAGCCTAATGTAAACTAAGCACGAACATGTGCAATCCCCGGGTTTCATGTTGTAGGGTGTACAAAATAATTCGACACATTTTATACTATATGGTCAAGCTTACCCGAATTTTACAAAAATTGCAATAGTCAACATCTATAACCACATAGAGAAACAGAAAGTACATTGTACTGCGGCTGTTTGTGTGATAAACTTGGTATGTAACTATAGGGGTATTACAGTCGATTATCGGTGGAAACCTATCCCTAACGAAACTTGTTAAGGGAGGTTATGGAACTGAACGATAAACTATATGAATTTGAAGCAGAAATAAAAAAGGTGCCCGACATTGACGGTGCTTATGTTGAGATACCGTTTGATGTAAAAGCAGAGTTTGGAAAGGGGCGTGTGGCGGTTTTTGCCACATTTGACGGTGAACCTTATGAGGGAAGCCTTGTCAGAATGAAGACACCCTGTCACATTCTTGGTATGAAAAAGGAGATTCGTGGGAAGATTGGCAAACAGCCGGGTGACCGTGTGCGAGTTACACTTCGGGAACGAATACGGTAAACTGCTTGGAAGTTTTGAGGGACACTGAAACACAGGAAGTTGTGTATTTATAAAAGGAGGAACAAAATATGTTAGAGACAAAGACAAAAGCACCCGATTTTACCCTGACAGATAAGGACGGCAATGCCGTATCCTTGTCCGATTTCCGTGGCAAAAAGGTAGTGCTCTATTTTTATCCCAGGGACAATACCCCCGGCTGCACCAGACAGGCATGTGCCTTTGCCGGGGCCTATGATGCATTTAAAAAGCTGAATGCAGTGGTTATTGGCATTAGTAAGGACAGCACTGCTTCTCATCAGAAGTTTGCCGAAAAGCATAGCCTGCCCTTTATTCTGCTTTCGGACCCGGAGCTTACAGTCATCAAGGCATACGATGTATGGCAGGAGAAAACCCTGTACGGCAAGCTGGGCTTTGGTGTGGTGCGGGCTACCTACATCATTGATGAAGTGGGAAACATTGAACATGCCATGCCCAAAGTGAAGCCAGACACCAATGCAGCAGAAATACTGGCTTATCTGCAAGCTGTATGAAGTAAGCTGCTTTGAGAATGCTCTTATATAGAGACAGTTTATTTTCATAGAGAGAAGATGGTTTAAATGACAGAAGTAGTAGCTGCCCTAATATGGGATAACGATAAGTTTATGATATGCCAGAGGCCTGCGCATAAGGCTCGTCCACTTTTATGGGAGTTTGTCGGGGGAAAAACAGAACCCGGTGAAACCAAGGAGCAGGCATTAATTCGGGAGTGCCAAGAGGAACTGGACATAACCCTCTGCGTGGGTGATGTCTTTATGGATACAGTGCATGAATATCCCGATATAACCGTACATTTAATACTTTTTAATGCAACGATTGCGGACGGTGTACCACAAATGCTGGAACATAACGATATCCGCTGGATTACGGTAGATGAAATTCCAAAATACGATTTTTGCCCTGCGGATAAAGAAATTCTGCATAAATTACAAGGGAAGTAATAAAGGCAACGGTAATAGCAATGGTTTTGCATGGGTTTGTGAGATGGGTTATATGTAAGCCTGTCATTATGACAGGCAACAAAGTTTATTAGCAGCAATTGTTTCTGCGTCTGCAGCACCCAATTTTGGTAATGCAGCATGCAGTAATTTGCGGTGGTAAACTCATAGTCATTGCTCCACAAAATCTGATACGCACTTCATCACCGACACAAAAGCAACATGCTCTTGGTGTATGAACGATTACTTTTTGCATTTTGCAAAGATCACAACACACTAAATGATGCTCTTCAACCTTTATTACTCTTGCACACATGGTCATAAATCTCACCTCCTGTTCTATTCGCTATGTCAATATTTTATGCGGGATACCCATATATGGTGAGCGTGTATAAAGGTAATGAGAAGCTAGCCGTGTGCACCTTAAATGAAGATGCAGTTTTGCGTATTCTGCCATATGGGCTATTCGGCGTAAATAAGGATAACCGCTTCAGCAGCACAAAATTGTATAGCTTAACAAATACATCGGAGGATTACATGATTAGACCAATTTGCAAAGATACTCTTCTATTAAGCCAAAAATCGGTTCCGGCAACAAAAGCAGACATATCCATAGTGGATGACCTTCTGGATACGCTGAAAGCCCATGAGGACGGATGCGTTGGCATGGCAGCGAATATGATTGGTATCAATAAACGCATCATTGTGTTCAGCTTGGGGCCGATAAATATCCCTATGATAAACCCTGTGATTAAAAAACGTTCCCAGCCGTATGAAACTGAGGAGGGCTGCCTGTCGCTGACCGGTATGCGAAAAACCACACGTTACCAAACTATTGAGGTAGAGTTTTTGGACCGGAACTTTAAGCTGCAAAAGCAAACCTTTACCGAGTGGACAGCGCAGATTATTCAGCATGAAATTGATCATTGTGATGGAATACTGATATAACTAAAAGGCAGATCCATGGGTGGTTTATCACCTCATTGACCTGCCTTTTTCCACTATAAACAGTTACATGGTACTTTCTTTGGGGTAGCAGTGGTAAAGTACACTTAAAACAAAGTAAGCTGTTCTCCCTGACGCTTGTCCTCAAATTCATGCAGATAGGCAAACACCTTGTCGGGATGATACAGTATGCCATGGGCACGGCACTCACTACGAAAAATTTTCATCAGTGCGTCGTGCTGTGGGCTGTTGCAGTCGTACCGGTCACCAAAGGTATGGATATACTGCTGCTTCATACCGGGGAAATGCTTGTCCAGCTTTTGATAAAAGTATTCTCGGTCACCTTCTCGAAGGGTTACCCCCATGCCGAAGCAAAGAATGCCCTTTACCTGCGCTGTGAAGCATGCATTCAAAATACCTCGTAGGTTTTCCTCGGTGTCGTTCAGAAATGGGAGAATGGGGCAGAGCCACACCACGGTTGGAATGCCCATGTCTCGCAGAATGTTGAGCACCTCTACCCGTCTGGCTGTGGTGCATACATCGGGCTCTAGGATGCTGCACAGTTCTTCGTCGTAGGTGGTCAGGGTCATCTGTACCACGCACTTTGTCTTGGCGTGAATACTGCTCAGCAGGTCAAGATCCCGCAGCACCAAATCGGACTTGGTTTGCAGGGCGATGCCGAAATCGTAGCGGTCTATCAGCTCCAAGCACCGCCGGGTAAGCAGTTCTGTTTTTTCTAAGGGCAGGTATGGATCGCTCATGGCTCCTGTTCCAATCATACATCGGTTCCTCTTGCTGCGCAGGGTAGCTTCCAACAACTCCGGGGCATTGCGCTTTACCTCAATATCCTCAAAGGGATGGGTCATCTGGTAGCAGGTGCTGCGGGAATCGCAGTAGATGCAGCCATGGGTGCATCCACGGTAGAGATTCATTCCGTTTTTCGCCGATAGAATGGCCTTCGCCTCAACGTAATGCACCGATGTTCCTCCCTTATAGCAGAATAGAAATATATAGGTTCAGTATACCACATTGGAGCCCATTACAGAAGCCATGCACATAGAATATTGCACAGTCGGTGGTTGAAGGTTATTGTTCACGTGTATGTATTTTATTTCGCTTTGCATTTATGGTATAATGACCGCAAACGGTCATTATAGGTTATGCGCAGGACGATTACCGTCCCTATGCGCAATTATATCATTGCACTGCGTTTATGATACAATAACCGCAAACGGTCATTATAGGTTATACAGAAATCCGTTACTGCACCAATGCTTATAGATGTTGAAACTATAGTAGGACAGTAGGCTGTGCGGATATTGCGAATGGAACGCCATACCGTTGATACAGGAGGTAAGACCATGCAGGTTTTAATTGATGCCGATGGATGTCCCGTAGTGGATATCACACTGCGGCTTGCCAAGGAACGAAATATTCCCTGTATCATTCTCTGCGATACTTCCCATATTTTTGAGCGGGAGGGAGTTACCACCATTACCGTTTCCAAGGGGGCCGATAGTGTGGATTTTGCGCTGGTAAACAGGGTGCAGAAGGGGGATATTGTGGTGACACAGGACTACGGATTGGCTGCCATGTGCCTTGCCAAGGGTGCTGTGCCCATTTCGCAGGATGGTATGGTGTACCATGATGGCAACATTGAAGCACTGCTTCAGCAGCGGTATGCCGCAAAGAAGATTCGCATGGCAGGTGGGCGACTGAAAGGAAATGCCAAGCGTACCAAGGAGCAGGATATACGGTTTGAAGAGGTTTTAAAGCGAATTTTACTTAAAAACAGCGGTATGGCGGCAGGACAAGCTGCCCTGCCTATGGATGTGCCAATAGACGATACTCAGGTGCATGGCAGATGAAACGGCTACCAAACATTCTTACTGCGGCAAGGCAATGGGACGAAAACCGTAAAAGTATTTTTACAAAGGAGAAAAACCATGAACAACTATGAGTGGCTGGATCAGTATCTTTTAGGAAAACCGGGTGTAGTAAAGGACTTTAAGGCCGAGTGGCAGTGGTGGCGCTACATGGTAGGCGGAAAAATGTTTGCAGCAACCATGCACCCGTCCGAAAAGTACGCACCGGAGTATGCAGAAAAGGATTTGCTAAGCCTGAAGTGTGAACCGATGATGGCGGAGCTTCTGCGCAAAACATACCCCGAAATTCTCCCCGGCTTTTATACCGATAAAGCAAACTGGAACTCGATTTGCCTCGACGGGGAGGTGCCGGAAGAGTTGATGCGGGAGATGTGCGACAACTCCTACAACCTTATCTTCGCCAAGCTCACCAAGAAGGCTCAGCGGGAGATATTAGGGGAGCAGTAATTCTTTGCACTGCCATAGACTAAGCAATTAGTTTTATACAAACAGAAAAAAGCCTCCTTGTTGTAGTTTATCCTACAATAAGGAGGCTTTTTAGGTTTGTGCTGCGAATGAATATTTCCAGCGGGAGCATATTCAACTAGACTACTTTAGGAAATACCGTATTTTCATGATAATGTTTTGTGGGTAGTCACCAAAGGTACTGCCAAATATGTTTACACCGCCTTTATTAGCAGCATCATCTTTTACACCTATCATAAATTCTACTGCGGGTGCATTGGAGTATACCTCATCAATGGTCACATTTGAAACCCGCTCATCATCTATAAAGGTACCTTCACGGTTAATAATCAGCTTTTTAAGTAGTCCGTATTGTGTAAAATATTTTCGCAGTGCAATGAAGGAGGTTATCTTTCCGGGGCGGTCACCAAAATCGCCGGGGCAGGTCCATGTGGCTACCTCCACCCCGCCCACCCAGAAGGTAATGTCGGATGGCCAGTCCATATCATAGTTGGGTGCTTCGGAGCAAAGCTCCAGCGTAAAGGATATCTCATCCACGGCTAAGCCCGGAAAATCGGCAATATCATTTGGAAAGTTGTACATTATATAACCGGTTCGGAACCACAGCATACCGGCGTCAAAATGGTTGGGACTAAAAAAGGAGCTGGGGTGGTCTTCGGAAGCAATAATGCCATTGGATCCAATTAACCCACAGGTGGGGTTTACTTTACAGTTGCAGTACCCACCGACCGGCATATCCACAACATACTCCTTGCCTTCGGAAATATCCGGTGTATAGCGGGGGTCCAGGTTTATAAAAATATCGGCATAGCTTTTGGTACAGATTCTTTGTGTGCCACGCACAGCAGGTTGAATGCAGGTAATAAGAAGACCGGCATCCTCCAGAATGGTCACGTTGGAAGCGATGGTGGATACAGGCATGTTCAGCGTTTCTGCAATCTCACTGATGGCCAAATTTTTGTCAGATATCAGTTTAAGAATATTCAGGCGAAGCGGGGTGGATAAGGCACGGCACACAGTTGTCAACTGGGAATTGCTATTTATGGAAAGTTTAAGCATACTCTCATCCCTTTCAGCCAAATGTTTTGTTTCATTTCAGGTTATATTATAAGGATATTAAATGATATAAGTGTGAATTGGGTCTGTAATGGTCCTGCGCATAACGTATAATAACCATTTGCGGTTATTATACTACACTTTACCGCAATAGTATATATATAATTGAAATAAATATTATGCAAATAAACAAAAAAATAGTTTTATTACAATATTTGTGTAACACACATTGACTTTCTTACTTAATATGGTAATATTTAATCAAGATAAATAAAATATTAAGTCTGTACAAAGCTATGTTGCGCAAAAATTACAATGTTTTATTACAGATAAAATGTTTTTATTTATAAAAAAAGGAGAGGAAAGAGGTTTATTTATGAAAAAAATGTTAGCAATTGTTTTATCGGTTGTACTGGCACTTTCTCTCATGGCAGGTTGTGGAGGCAATAATGCACAAAGTGCTCCAGCGCCGGCAGCCCCCACGGCTCCCGCAGCTCCTCCCGCACAGGATGCCGGAACCTCCAAGGAAAAGAAGGAACTTGTATTCTGGGCACCCTTCTCAGGTGGCGATTTTGAATTTATGAAAACCATGGTAGAGGAGTATAATGCAACCACTCCTGAATACACCGTAGAGCTGTTGTCCAAGGATTGGGGCGACTCCTACTACCAGAGCGTCAATAGCTCGCTAATCGCAAGCAATGGTCCGGATGTGTTTGTCCTGCACCAGTCCAAACTGGCAGAATTTATTCCTACCGGTAAGCTTGTTAAGATTAACGAAGTGAACGCTTCGGTGGACTGGAGCGGATACAATGAAGCACAGCTGAATAGTGTAAAGGTAGGGGGAACACAGTACTCCATTCCTCTGGACACCCATGCACTTGTTATGTTCTACAATAAGGACATTCTCGGCAGAGCAGGCGTTACCGAAGCCGACCTCAAGGCTGTCAACTCTATAGAGTCCTGGGAAGCCATCCTGGAAAAAACACACAAGGTTATTAAGGACAATGAGCATGTTTTGGATGTCGTTTCTTCAGGTGCAAATACCATTCAGCAGTTCTGGACTTGGTATGTTCTCAATGCACAGGCCGGCGGACAGTATCTGGATGGTAAAACCGCAGTACTAAACAGCGATGCCGGAGTAAAGGCACTGGACCTGCTGAAGAGCTGGAACAAAAAGGGTTACATAAAGAATGGTATTGAAGACGGTACCAGCTATGACCTGTTTAAGAGCGGTGTTGCAGCCATCCAGTTTACAGGTGTTTGGGCTACCGGTAACTATGAAACTGCACAGAACCTAAAGTTTGGTGTTATGCCCATTCCTGCAATAGTAGGTCAGCAGAAGACATGGGGAGATTCCCATACCATAGCTGTTCCCAACTATATTTCTGCCGAAAAGCAGGTTGCTGCAGTTAAGTTTGCAGACTGGATAAATGACCATGCTATTACTTGGGCAAAGGCTGGCCATGTTCCTGCCAAAAAATCTGTTATGGCTTCCGCCGAGTATAAGGCAATGCCTTACCGCTCCGGATATGCCGACGTCATTAACCAAGTGGTATACTATCCTGCAAACGAAAAACTGGGCGCTTGCACCGACCTAGCAGCTGCCAAGGTCAGCCAAGCATTCAGCAATGATATCGATTCTAAAAAGGCTCTGGATGAAGTAAAGGCTGAGATAGACGCAGTACTGTCCAGATAATGAATTAAGCCAGCCAGTGGTTTCGGTGCACTAAAAGGTAGAGATAATTTAGTGCACCGATCTACTTTTTACATCCACTAGCAAGGGAGGAAATACTTCTTGAAACTGCAGAGAAAGATAAAATCGGCATATACCAGCTGGAAGGTAGCGGCTATTTTTCTGTTGCCATTTATGGCGTTTTACAGCTTGTTCACACTATATCCTTTGCTGAAAGGTGTGGTAATGAGCCTGTATAAAGGACGTTTTGGCACACCGCAGACATTCTGTGGCTTGTCCAACTACATATTGATGTTCCAAGATAAATATTTTTGGGGAGCACTTGGAAATACCCTATGGTTCGTTGTTGTTTCTACCCCTATTGTAGTAGCTTTTGGCCTTATCTTTGCGCTAGTAGCAAACTCCGGACACAGGTTTTCGGGGCTTGTAAAGGTTGCGGCATTTTTGCCGTACGTTCTTTCAATATCGGTTATTTCAAAGGTTTGGGTATACATCTTTAAACCATATACGGGGCTGCTCAATAATGTCATGATCAGCCTGCATCTTACAGATAAACAGACCATGTGGTTTGACACACCATTTTTGGCATGGACAACAATAATTGTTGCTACACTTTGGTGGACAGTAGGGTTTAATACCATTCTGTTCCTCTCCGGCTTGCAGGAAATACCCACTTCGCTGTATGAGGCTTCGGCACTGGACGGCGCAGGCAAGTGGCAGCAGTTTGTACATATAACAGTGCCGTCCCTCAAGGGCGTTACCATCATGATTGTCCTTTTGCAGATAATATCCTCCTTTAAACTATTTGGCCAGCCATGGCTGATGACAGGCGGCGGCCCCGGTAGAGCTACCCGGCCTTTGGTGCAGTACATCTACCAAACCGGTTTTAACAACTGGGACTCCGGCTATGCATCGGCAATGTCCTATGCGTTGCTGGTCATCATGATACTCGTATCGTTCCTTTATAATAAGATTTTTTATAGGAGGGAAGAAAGACAGTGAGTAAAAAACAAACACTTTCCGGTATCGCCCTCAACGTGCTGTATCTGGCAGTGACCTTTATGCTGCTTCTTCCTATTTTGTGGATGGCTATTGTAGCCTTTAAACCATATGAAACACAGGTATATACTTGGAGCGGGCTCTTTGGCACTCCCTTTACCTTTGCAAACTTTGCCAAGATTACCGCCACCTCAAAGATTTGGCGTTGGATAGGAAACAGCTTTTTTATTTCCATTGTTCAGACGGCAGTGGGACTATTGCTGGCGTCTCTGGCGGCATTTGCGCTGTCGGTTATTAGCTTTAAAGGAAAAAAGCTGGTAACCTTTCTGATACTTGCAGGGCTTATGATACCGGTAGAGGCTATGATTATGCCCACCTATGATATGATGATTAAGCTAAAGTGGGTAAACGACTATAAAGGACTCATCATACCCGGGCTGGCACTACCGCTTGCCGTTATCATATTTAAACAGTTTTATGACGGCTTACCCCGTGACCTGATGGAGGCTGCCGACATAGATGGCGCCAGTATATTTTATGTGTGGTGGAAAATCTTCCTACCGCTTTCAAAAAACACCACTGCTGCGCTATCCATTTTCCTGTTCATCCAGTCTTGGAACAACTTCCTGTGGCCTATGCTTGTAGCGGCAGATTCCAATCTTATGACGCTTACAGTTGCGCTCCCGGTGTTCCAAAGCACTTTTTCTACCGATATGACAATGCCCATGACAGCCAATCTGTTTGCGAGTATCCCTGCTATCGTGGTGTTTTTGTTCTTCCAAAAGCAGATTGAAAAAGGAATTGCTATGACTGGTATCAAATAGAAAGTAGGGAGTACACAATGAAGATAGAAGAGCGGCTGTTGCACCCAAACCCACAGTTTATGCGTGAGCAGGTAATGGATTTAAATGGGGAGTGGGACTTTGAGTTTGACAGCAAAAATGAGGGCGTTGTGCATAGGTGGTTTGAAGCGGGTACGCTGGCCACAAAAATAAGGGTGCCCTTTGCATACCAAAGCCAGCTTTCGGGTATAAGCACACCGGATGCAGTGTGTGAGGTAGTCTGGTACAAGCGGAAGGTTGTACTGGAACCCAGCAATAAAAAGCGGTACATACTTCATTTTGAAGCTTGTGACTACCACACCACCGTATGGGTAAACGGATGCTATGTTACGGAACATAGGGGTGGGTTTACACCCTTTATGGTGGATGTTACACAGCAGCTGACCGAAGGAGAAAATGACATTACCCTTCGGGTGGAGGATACTACCTCGCCCACACAGCTGCTGGGAAAACAGTCCTGGAAAGCACAGAACTTCCTGTGCTGGTACACACGTACCACGGGTGTCTGGCAGCAGATTTGGCTGGAGGTAGTTCCGGAAGTTTACATTAAGGATATTTACATTAGACCCAATACAGATGTAAATTCAGTTTCCATAGAACTGAGCCTCAATGAAAAAATGACAGAAGGTTCTGTGGAGGTAGAGATAAAGCTGGGGGATAGGCTGGTAAACTATGCAGCGTACAAGGTGATGGAGGGTTGTGTTACTGCCACGCTGGACGTTTATTCACCACAGTGTGACTTTCAAGTGGAATACTGGTCGCCCGATTCTCCCGTGCTTTACGACCTCAACCTGTGTTACCTGAATGCAGAGCGGCAGATACAGGATAAGGTGCAGAGCTATTTTGGAATGCGAAAAATTTCCGTCAGCGGCAATAAAATTCTGCTGAACAACAAGGAGTTTTATCAGAAACTGGTACTGAACCAAGGGTATTACGGCAAAGGGCTTATGACCCCGCAGTCATCGGAGCAGCTGCGTCACGATGTGGAGATGATAAAGGCCTGTGGATTTAACGGTATGCGCGTACACCAAACAGTAGCAAGCCGGGCACTGCTGTTCCTATGCGATGCACTGGGCCTGGTGGTATGGAGCGAAATGCCAAGTTTTTACCGCTTTACCCAGAGCGTAAAGCAGCAATATTTCAGTGAGCTGTCCGAAGCCATAGTGAAACAGTATAACCATCCGTGCATCATTACATGGGTGCTGTTTAATGAATCGTGGGGCGTAAACTGCATCTATGACAATGAGGAACACAAGCAGTTTGTAAATGCTGCAGTAAGCTACGCCAAGGCGCTGGACGGGACACGGCTTTGTATAGGAAACGATGGTTGGGAGCATGCGGACACCGACATCCTGTCAGTACATGACTACACTGCTCAGGGTGAAAAGCTTCATAGCAAGTTTGCAGTAGCTGAAAATGAGCGGGGCTTCTATTCCGAAACAAGCCAGCGCAGTAACTTTGCAGATGGCTGTGTCCAAACAGGTAAGCCTATTATTATCAGTGAAATAGGTGGCATTGCGTATGGTGAGGGAGGCGATGAGGCCTGGGGCTACGGAAAGCGGCTTACCACCGAAAGGGCGTACTTGGAGCGATTCTCCACACTGGTTCGCAGCATTATCCGGCTGGATACCGTATGCGGCTACTGCTATACCCAGTGGACAGATGTTGAACAGGAGATAAACGGAATACTTGATAGTGAACACAATCCGAAGTTCTCACTGGATGCTATTAGAGAGATAAACAGCAGCGCCAAAAATATGGGATACATATTTGGTTAAGCACTACGGCTTTTAATAGGTTAAAAGGTATAAAGATAACGGATAAGGCGGCACCCGGTAATGGGTGCCGCCTTATCCGTTATCTGTCGTTGCAAATCCAATATGGTTACTTGCGTGCAGGGACTATTTCCAGCCAGTAGCCGTCAGGGTCGGAGATGAAGTAGATGCCCATTCCCTCATTTTCAAAGCAGATACAACCCATCTTCTGATGATGAGCATGTGCAGCCGCATAATCATCGGTTTGAAAAGCAAGGTGAAATTCACAGTCGCCTAGGTTATAGGGGCGTTCCATATCACGCAGCCATGTCAGCTCCAGCTCAAAGTTGGAGCCTTCGCTGCCGAGATAAACAAGGATAAATGCCCCATCCGCTGCTTCCTTTCGGCGCAGTTCCACCAGTCCCAGTGCCTCCTTATAGAAAGCAAGCGACCTTTCCAAGTTCTGTACATTATAGTTTTCGTGTACCATTTTAAAGTTCATTATAGCATCCTCCAAGTCGTTTATTATTTTATAGTAACCACTAGATGTGCTGCCGTAGCCACTTCATGCTGCGCTCTATATCGGCAAATCCGTTGGGGGTAGGGAAGTCATCTTCAACTATCAGCCATTCGGTGCCTATTTCTGCGGCGGCAGCACAGATACCGGCAATGTCATTTTCCCCTTCTCCAAGTGCACAGGGGCTGGGCTTTTGGCTTCCGCCGTCCTTGATGTGCACAAGCCCGATGGAAGATGCGTTTTTGCGCAGATATGCCGGAGCATTGCCACCTGCATAGAATATCCAGTAGCAGTCGGCTTCCAGCGGACAAACCTGCATAATCTCGTCTATGGGCAGTCTGTCACCAAGAGGCTTAAACTCGTGGTCGTGGTTGTGATAGAGCACACGTATGCCGTGGGGCTCCGCTTTGGCACGGGCACTGCGCAGCACGTTAAGGGTACGTGCCAGCTTCTCTTCGGTGTCGGTTTCCGACCACGCCATGCTTATATTACGGTTGCCAATGGCCTTGGCGTATTCTATAAGCGTGTCCATGTCGGTTTCCATTGCATCAATAGATTCATGACTCCCCGCGACCGCCAGGCCGATTTCGGAGAGGTGCTGCGCCAGCTTAGGGGCTGGTAGGTTGTGGTAACCTGCGAACTCAACGCCTTCGTAACCCAGGGACTTTACCTTAGTAAGGGCTGCAAGCAGTTCATCGCCGTTGGTAATGGCATCGCGAATGGTGTACATCTGTAGACCTATTTTCATATGCTGTTCCTCCCGCATTTATTTATCCCTTATACCTGTGCAAGCTCCCTGGGATGCTGCTTATAGTGCCCCGGGGAGACGCCCGATACCTGTTTAAAGGCTCTGTAAAAATGCGCATTGTCATGATATCCTACCATCAGCGCTATTTCGTACATTTTCAGGTTGGTGGTTGCCATAAGCTCCATAGCTTTTTTAATTCTAACCGAACGCAGATAGTCTGTAAAGGTTTCACCGGTTTTTTGTTTGAAGAGTGCACAGAAATAGTTGGGATGCAGCCCCAGCTGTTCCGAAACACTGCTGGTTGAAAGGTTTCCCCCGTACCCCTGGGATACCAGACTGCGTATTTTTTGTAGGATGCAGTCATCATCTGAAAGGCACTGTCCACTGATTTCACTTATATATAAATCAATAATACTGATAAACTGCTTTTTTAGGTAGGAAACGGTGGAGGACTCCTGAATGGCGTGTGCGATGTCGTGTTCGGTAAACTTGTACCTGCCTACCACGCTGATAAACCGATTGTTTTTCTTCATAACGGAATATATCAGTGTGCTTAAGGACTGTTTTAGCGTATCTGCCGATGGGTGCTGCAGGCAGATAAGGTTAAAAAAGCGTGCGGCAGTGTCGCTAAAGGCTGCCATATTACAGGCAGCTATATGTTCCAGCATGCCTTCCAAAAGACTTTCCACTGTACATGTGTTACCTTGATGGGGTTCGGATGGAAGATCGTAGAAAAAATCCTCCAGACCGTCCAGCGCTTTCCCATAAGCGGTGAGCACCTCAAAGGCAGGTAACGGCTCTCCGCTGCACCCCAGCTTAAATCCGGCATGAATCAGCTTCCGGCGCAGAGCGTCCCCATGGCTGCCCATGGAATAGTCGGTGGTAAAGATAAGCGTAATCCAACGTTTGTTTTGCTCTCCCTGAATAACCACCGTAGGGATATCGTGGCAGCAGTCCTCTATGTAGGACTGCATCATAAGCGCAGCAGACTGTCTGCTCATGTCGCTTATACTGCCCCTCCCGAAAATATCCACTGCCAGCGCCATTACACATGCACACCTGTCGTCCGGCAAAGCCTTTAGAAAGTTTGAGACCTCTTCGGGCTTTTGCAGCAGAAGCTCCAGCTGTGCTTGACAAAAGTACATATCCTTTAGGGGGCTGCTTTGCTGAGTGTCCTGGCACACATGCTTGCGAAGCGAAAGGCGCAGGGAGCAGTCACGGTATACTGTCTCCAGTTCCTTTAGTACAACGGGTTTCAGAAGGTAGTCGGAGGCTCCCAGCTTCATTGCGTGGCGGACAAATTCATAGTCATCAAAGCCGCTGATAATAACTGTCTCACCTTCATATCCCAGCTTTTTAAGCTTTTCAAGCATCTCTATGCCACTGCACACAGGCATCTTTATGTCGGTAAAGATGATACCGATGCAGCCGGAGCATACCTTTTCCAGAGCCTCATTGCCGTTTGTAGCAGTGTGTATATGCACCTCGGGTGCAAAGCTTGCCACCATTCGGTGCAGGCCTTCCAGTATTACTCTGTCGTCATCAACAATAAGAACATCTTGCATTGTAATCATCCATTCCGCCGCTTCGCGTCGGCATAAATTTTATAAAAGCGAAAGTCTTATCATGCGAAGCAAAGGAATGATAAGATGATTACTGCGCTTATTACGTGCCAGAGCGCACAGCGCGGATGGCACTGTGCATCGCCCTGCGAGGTCAGCGTGAAAAAATCTTTCACGCTGTGTCTCCTTCCTTGCTACTGGTTGGGAATTGTTATTGAAATCATAGTGCCTCTTCCCAGTTCAGACTGGATAACAACTCCATACTTTTCCCCATAAGTAAGCTGTATTCTGCGGTGAACATTCTTTAGTCCAATACTGGTAAAGTGCTGGTTTTTATTATCAAGGAAATCTCTTAAATCGGTAACTACATCACTGGGCATGCCGTTGCCGTTGTCTATAATTTGAAAGACGAGGTTATCCTCCTGACGAAACCCTAATATGGCCACTGTGCCTACAGTGCTTATGGAGCTGATACCGTGGTAAAGTGCATTTTCTACCAGCGGCTGCAACAAAAATTTAAGCATTTTACAGTCCATCATTTCCGGCTCAATGTTTACGTCCGCTACAAAGCTATTGGAATACAGCATGCTTTGAAGCTTTATATAGTCGTTCAGGTGCGTAATCTCGGTTGACACTGATACTGTCTCGGCAGGGGAGGAAATGCCATAGCGCAGGATGGTAGCCAGTAAAAATGCCATGTCGCTCAGCTCGTCCTGCTGTGAGAGGAACGCCTTTATACGAATGGTTTCAAGGGTGTTGTACAGAAAATGCGGGTTGATTTGGCTGCGCAGAAGCTGTAGCTCGGTGTGGGTAAGCTCCATCTGCTTTTCGTACACATCAGAAATCAGATACTCTATCTCTCGCGTCATGGAGTTAAAGGAATCGGACAGCGCGGAAAGTTCGTCTTTAAAGGGGTCGTATACCGCAACTGAAAAATTGCCCCGCTTAACGTCGTCACAGCTTGCTATAAGCCCTTTTATAGGCAGTGTAATGCTGCGGACAATGAAGTTTATTGCCATTGTTATAAGTGCTCCCACAATGAAAATAGCACATAAAACATTGGATTTGCTTCGGAGTACAGTCGTGAGAACATCTTCGTAGGGGGTTTCCAGTACGCAGTAGATGTCATCCACCACTCGGGAGTAGTTGTATATCTTTTTATGATTTTCCACGGTGGCAATGAAGTTTCCCACATCGCCTATCTCCGGCTGGGCTTTTAGCCAGCTAAGAAACGCTTCTCCGCCCTCGGGGCTTCCTTCCCCCCAGAGCTGTCGGCCGCTTGTATCATACAGCGACATAATTTGACGGGGTAAAATCTTAGAGCTTTCAAAAAGAGGTTCAAGATCGCCAATATCAACGCCTGCCAAAGCAACCCCTATGGGCTCAAATTTTTCAGTGCTCATAATAGCTCTGGAAACAAAAATCATTTCGGTTGCATCAGGCAGGTATATTCGTGGCAGCGATAAATCTTCGTAGCGCCAAACGCGGTGGCGCCCTTTCTTTTCAAGCGTTTTTTCAAACCAGGTGGCTTTTATTAAATCCTCAGACTTGTATTCCCTATGGTTGGGTGCCAGTATGTAGGTTTGCTTGCGGTCGTGTTTTACGTAGGAGCCGTTGCCGAACATATCAAAAATGGAGATGAGCCGGATAGAACGGTTTTGGTCAAACAAAAAGGCACTGTGATACTCAAGGTCGGAATAGAGGACATTGGCTTTATAGTAGTTGGGATACGAGAGATATTCATATGTTTTTGTAGGAAGGGAGCTTACACGTATTACGGGATATTTGGTTACCGCTACGAGGCTGTTTATGCCGGAAGCAAAAGCCTCGGACATACTATTGACAAGCCTTGTGTTGGAAAGCTCAACATATGACATGTAGGATGAAACAATGGTAGAAAACATTATATGAAATGCAAAAACAAGCAGAAGTATTACTACAACTACCACTATCATCAGTCTTCGTTTAATAGAAACCGTACGTAACCCGAAGGGATATTTCTGTTTAAACTTGATACCGGTCATATTTTGTCCCCCAGTCGCTAATAGCGCTTGCCTAATAAATGGAAAATACCCATACGGACGGACCGACAGGTATTTACCGGGGATATCCTTATAATGAGTATACCATAAACGAAAAAAAGGTGAAAGTGAAAACATACTAAGTGGAGCTCTGTTAGAGCTCCACTTCCATGCCGTCATATGCTGTCAAAAAGCCATGCTTGAATATGGTCGCTTCTATTTCGTGATGAAGCAATCCACCGTTGTGAGAAAAATGTGTAATAACACAGGTGGTGCTGCTATCAATGCAGCCCAGCTCACAAAGGCGTTCCTTCACTTCCAAAACATCGGCAATGCCCATATGGTTATTGCCGTCCTTATGCTTCAGCATGGTGCAGTCCAGGCTGATAAGGTCAAAGCGCATTCCCCGGATAAAATCCCAGGTGGCCTGTGGGAAAAACCCTGTGTCATTTCCATAGAAAAGTCTTTTTCCATCCTTTTCAATGATGTAAAGAAAACACTTTTCGTTTTTAGCATGGTTTGCCAGCAGGGGGGTGACGGTGTAGTTGGCAATGTTGTAGGACACAAATTCGCACAGCTCAGTTACAGCCAGTTTGCCATCCAGAACCTTATGATGGGCTTCACTACCGATACATCTTTTGTATTTGGCGGCCATGGCATCATTTCCATAGATGTTCAGCAGGCCGTCTATACCTTGCGCAAACCATTCGCTGCGCAGGGTAAGCTCCTCCAGATACAGATGATCCTGATGGGTGTGGGTAATGAGAAGATGATGTATATGGGGCAGGTCTAGGCCATAGGTAAGCATGTGCATATAGCTGTCCGGCGGAAAATCTACCAGCAGAGTGTCGTCTATAATGGCCTGTGAGCGTGTGCGGATATTTTTACCGCCCAGCTTCGCTGCTGCGCGGCAGCTTTCACAGGTACAGAACAGTCCGGGCCATCCCTCTGCCGCAGCAGTTCCAAGGTATTTTATCTTCACTTTTAGAATCCTCCCATTGCGTTAGTAGTCAGCTCTTTACTGCACCGCTGGTTAGTCCGCCGATAATGTTCTTTTGCATGAATATGTAGAATATCAGTATTGGCAGCATAGACATGCAGAAGGTTGCAAAGGTGAGACTGTAGTCAACATTGTAGTCGGTTCTGAAATTGTACTGGAAAAGCGTGATGGTCCAATATTTCCATGAGCGATTGAGGGTGATAAGGGGAAGCAGAAAATCGTTCCATATCCACAGTCCGTTGCGGATGAGTGCGGTAGCCATCATGGGCTTTAGAAGCGGAAACACCACTTTGCTGTAGGTCTGCGCAGCCGAAGCTCCATCTATATACGCCGCTTCCTCCATCTCCTTGGGAATGGAGCACAGAAACCCTACATAGAGGAACACTGCTTCGCAGGTGGAGCTGGAGATGCATAGTATGGCAAGCCCCGTAGGGTTTAGCATACCAAACCAGCTCATCAGCTTTACCAGTGGCATCATCTTTACTTCAAAGGGGATAAAGATGCCCAGCAGCAGGAAGTAGTATAGATAGCGGTACGCTCTGCTTGTGTCCATTGAGCGGGATATGGCATAGCTCATCATAGGCATGATAAGCGCATTTCCCAGAAGAACAAAGGTGGTTATATATACGGTATTTGCCAGTGCCCGAAAATATTTTCCTCCTGCAAGGACTGTTTTAAAGTTATCAAAATTTAACCGTGCGGGAAGGGTGAAAAAGCTGGCGGTATTTTCAGCTGTAGTCTTAAAAGCGGTAATGACCGTTATGTACAAAGGAAACAGTATGAGCAGTATGCCCAGCGACAACAGCAGATAGGTTAGCAGCTTTGTGGATTTACTCTGTTTCATTGCTACACCTTCTTCTTATTCGAAATTGAAATCTGCACTGCCGAAACTGCGGCAATTATAACACCTACAACAATAGCTTCCGCTATGGCATAGCTAAACTTGTTTTCAACAAAGGCATTGCTGTAGATAAGCAGCGAGACGCTTTCGGTAACGCCTCCGGGTCCGCCGTCGGTAAGGCTTTTTACGTAGTCGAACACCATGAGTCCGCTCTTTACAGTTAAAACCATAACCACACTTAGAACTGGAACAAGGAAGGGTATGGTAATGCTTTTAAACCGCTGCCATGCCGTTGCTCCGTCTATTGCGGCAGCTTCGTACAGGTCAGTGGGTATTGTTTGCAGTCCAGCAAGGAACAGCAGCGTTGGCATAGCCACACCCTGCCATACATTTACGAACAGTATCCCGTATACCGCAGTGCTGCTGTTTGAGAGTATATTTGTACTGAGCCAGTCTATTCCAAAGGCCTGACCTATGGAGGGTATGGCTCGGTAAAAAATCTGATTGAATATAAGTCCTACGGTTATCATGCTAAGCACCGCAGGCAGAAAATACATTGAGCGGAAGAAGGTGATGCCCTTTATTTTGCTGTTCAGCAGCAATGCAAGCATCATTCCCAGCACCACAATGCATACAGTAAGCATAATACAATATTTAGCATTGAAAATCAGTGCATCTAAAAAACGTTTGTCATGGAATATGTCCTTGTAGTTTTTAAGCCCAATGAATTTAAACTTTTTGCTGATACCGTTCCAATTTGTTAAGCTATAGTAGATGCCCATAATGATGGGAAATATAAAAAATGTGCTGTACAGCAAAAAACCCGGCAACGTAAACAGTGCAAAGGTTATACGCTTGGAGTGATTAGCTCCGCGGCTCAGCGTTTTTGGCGGTGCCGTAACTATCATTGTCTTCGCCCCTTACTTTTTATAATGTCCATGCACCGACACGTCACTGTATCAGTGCATGGACATTTGTTAAGATAATTTTACTGCTATCTGTTGTACAGCTTCACGATGGCATCGCCAAATGCTTTTACAAAGTTATCCACGTTGCTGTCCACAAAAAGCTGCTGTGCGGGAGCACGCATTTCTTCACGCAGTCCGTTTGGCCAGAAGTTAACCTGGGTAAGGAACATCTGTCCCTTGTCCATAAGACCCTTCATGTACATGTGGGGCTCCTTGTCATAGTTTACACCCTTTATCATGTTGACGTTGCCGTCTGCCTCGTAGTACTTCTGGGCAACCTCTGTGCGGGAAAGGAACTCTATAAACTTGAGGGCTTCAGCAGGGTTTTTGCAGCTGCTGGATACTGCAAAGGAGCTGTCTATGTTTACGGGAACCATGGTAGCGTCGGACAGGGGAGAGGGAGCGGGAATCAGCTTAACAGCGATATCGGGGTTTGCAGCCCGCATGGTAGAAAGCATCCATGTTCCGGAGAACATCATGCCTGCCTTGCCATTTACAAGGTCTGCAACAGCGGACTCATAGTCCATGCCGAGGGAATCCTTGGTGCTGTACTTGGCTATTTCAACACACATCTCTGCAAAGGTACGAATGGTCTTGGAATCTTCAACCTTCATTTCGCCGGCGGCAATTTTCTTAAACTCGTCGTTGGAATGGTTGTTTAGGACACCGGTAAGTCTCTCAAGGCGCTGTGCTACGTTGCCTACATCCTTGTTGGGAAGTGCAAATGCATCTAAACCGTTGGCCTGAAGCTTTTTGCAGGCTTCCAGAAGTTCGGGGTAGGTTTTAGGCTCGGGTATGCTAAACTTCTCGAAAAGATCGGTGCGGTAGTAAATACCATAGCTGCTCAGGGTCATGGGCAGAGCATACTGCTTGCCGTTGTAGGCAGCCATTTTTAGCATAGAGTCGGCAACGTTTGTCATAAACGGCTCATTGGTCATATCCACCATAAGCCCATCCTCAAACATAACCTTATATTTTTCTTCAGCGGGATACACATGAAGCATATCGGGCATATCGTCGGTGGAAATTCTGGTAAGCAGAACGGTACCGGGGTCTGCTACAGAGGTAAGGGTTACCTTAATATTGGGGTTTTCCTTGGAAAAATCGGAAATAATATCTTCCAGAACAGTTACAGTTTCGGGCTTAAGTACATAGAACTCCAGTTCCACAGGTTTGTCCGTTGCAGGAGTTGCCGCAGGGGAAGCAGAGTTAGCGGGAGTAGCAGGAGCCTGTGGAGCAGTGCTTCCACCGCACCCCGCAGCGGTCAGAAGAAGCATGGCTGCAAGCGATGCAGCAACTATTTTGTTAAGTTTCATAATTTTCCTCCTTGTGCGATATTTATTTTGTGTCTTAATTATATACCAGTTAAGATTTAATGAAAGTTGCAAATAATAATATTTCATTGTCAATCCTAATGTACGGGTAGAGAAAATTGACAATGTATTTTTATCATATATTACAATTAGCATAAAATTAGAGGGAAATATGGGCATGTTTTTTCTAAAACAAGGCCTGATTTACAAAAAGCAAAAATTACAGAGCAGTACAAAACGACTGCTCTGTAATTTTTATTATTGTAACGGGACTGTCATAAACCTAAACTATTTCTTTTTTACTGGACAGCATACCTCGGTAACCAGTTCATCCGGGTTCTGGGTTTGGGCAGGGCTAACGTGGTAGATGCAGAACATTGCACCGTCAAACTCATAGCCGTTATCGTTCGCCCAGTTGGCCACGGCACTGTTTACTGCAGTAACCTGTTCATAGCTGCCCTTATAGGTGGCAGAAGCTACCTGTATGGGGGGAACTGTCTTAAACACTACATGTTCCGTGTTCTTGTAGCTGCCCTTCACTGTGCCCTGTATTTCAATATCCACATCGGTCTCCTTAAAGCCCTCGTCGTGGAAGATGGCAAGGCTGTAGCAAGGGTCGCCTGATTGTAGGTTCATCTGTGCGGTTTCGGTCATCATAATATTCCATAGGATACCCTCCTGGTCGTAAGTGGGAATGGTTTTTCTTACACTTGCTACCGTTCGCTCAGGTAAAGTTTTCAGTGTTACATCATATTTCATCATAGTACTGTCCTTTCTCAGCCGCTCAATGGCTGTTTCCAGAAGTCGCAAGCGGCGTACTGCGTCCTCAGCCTGCTCCTGTAGTTCGGTTTGCTTTACGGATAAAAATTGTGCCAGTGTTTCGGGATTACCGTAGCTATTTAGTATTTCTGTCACTGCCGCAAGGCTAAAGCCCATCTCTTTCAGGGCTGTAATGCGGTTGGCAATGGGCAATTGTGCCTCGCTGTAATACCGATAGCCTGTAAAATTGTCAATACTGGCAGGTACTAGCAAAGCAATTTCATCGTAGTGCCGCAGCATCCGTATGCTAATTCTTGAAAGCTTAGAAAAATCACCAATCTTCAGCATGGTTGTGTACCTCACATATATGTGTCATTTGAGCTCACCTATAGTATAAAGTATACCATAGTGTGAGAGTCAATAGGGATTTTTATTTTTTGTTAGTCCTATGTAAGCATAATATAAGCACAGGTATCTATCCCGAAAAGGTTAGGTACCTGTGCTTATTGTACGCCGGGGCATATATCCTTAAGGTTTGCAGGGGCTGCTTTGTTTTGCAAGCATTTTTGTTGCTGTTTTAGAAAAGGTGTGAGGGCAACAGGTGACTGTTTGTCCAGCCTGTGGGTCATACATCGTCGTGCTTAATGGACTGCTTCTTAGCATTTTTGTTCTGATTTTGGTTTTCACGGGTAATAGGGGTTTGGCCATTTGCTTTTTCTTCTCTGGCCTTTTTGTTATCCGGCTGACTATCCTTTGGCATAAAGAACTCCTTATCTTTTGGTGTTGGGGCCCAGCCCCTCCTTTTTACTGTTGTGTGTTTGGTTGGGGTTTTGGTTTTTCAGTGCTTCCTCTCCCTGTGCTTTCTTTACCGCCTGTACAGCGGGAGAAGGTGTTACCTGTGGATGTTTTTTCTCCATGCTGCTGCTCCTCCTACATAATATGGTTTTCAAAGCGGGAGTCGGTAACGTGGTATCCTAGTTTTTCTATCCGCTTTTTCAGCTGCTCTGGCTTTACTCCGGTAGTGTCAAAATCCACAGCAATGGATTCGGTGCGGTCGTTTACGCTAACTGAAATGACACCTGCAAAGGTATCCAGTTCTCGCTTGAGCTCCTTGACATCATGCTTGCCATTGACATTATCTACAGTAAAATATGCACTTGCTTTGGACATAAAAATCACCTCAAGGATAGTATTTACCCCGTATAGAGAAAAATACCGAATAAGTTGCGGTGGCATAGTGCAGCTGTGAAAGCTTGTCCATAAAGAATGTTCGCTGCCATTACACAGGCAAAACAACTTTTTTCCATAGCATTCTTATATAACAAGAGCAAGGATACTATCCCTGCCCTTGTTATAAAACATAATAAAATCTTTTTTCATTGTGTAGTCGGTGATACTATTTTAGTGCAGTAGCGTTTGTCTCAAAAGCCTGTATTGGGGTGATAGTCAGGGGTGATTAGGGATTAACAGGGCACAGACAGTCACTGAACAACTCCAGCTTGGACTGTAAAACCATTTCAAGCCGAGCAATTGTATTAACCATAGAGCGGACAGAGCAGTTTACCTCCAGAAGCTGGGCGGGGGTGGTAGCAGCTTTTACAACTGCTTGAATCTTTTCGCCCTCGGCGTTTAAAATATGGGAGAGTGCTGTCTGCTCTAAAGCCACGGATTCAATTATATCAGTTATAGCCTGAGACCGTGAAGTTGTACTTGGGGTAATGATAGGCATACTCATAAGAAGATCCTCCTGAATATATTCTGTGGATAAGGTTCCACAACCCATAATATGTTTAGGTCCCAGACTTGGTGTTAGAATAAGTATGCGGTGGCGTAGGGTTGATAAAATTTTAACTGTGTAACTTTACATATATCCGTTCACCCAGAGCCCTGTGCTGTATAGCTGTGGTTTTGTCATTGAGTATATTTTGCGAATAAAGCCTGCTGCAAAGCGAATATACTGTCACGGGAGGTGATGATATGTCGGTGACCCAGGCGCAGTCCACCCAAACGCAGCCTACCCAAGCACAGGTATGCGAGCAAGTTGCAATAATTGACCAAACCCTACATTATCTTCAGCAGATTGTTATTGCAATTTTTCTAAGCTACTTTACCGTCACTATACAGCGCGAACAGTTAATCTGTACAATTTGCCCTGAAAAATGCTGTGACTGCCTGCCGGATATCTTTCCCATTAAGATTATTTCCAGCTTGCTGACGCTAACAGCCCTCGTTTTCTTTTATCAACTGGCGGTTAACAGTTGCTGCCAGCCCGCAACTGACTGTGCTCAGCAACAATCCAAACAGATAGGTTATCTTGCGTCGGCATTGGTTTTGATAGCTGCGGTAATACGTTTTTTTGAACTAATTGCCGCACACCAACAGTAGATTATGGTGTTGTTAATACTCCGAGTATACTTGGATGTTAACAATCGTGTAAAGATGGACAGGCATACCATATCTGTGCGCTATGTGGTATAATAGCCGTAAACGGTTATTACAGATTATGTGGGGGACGATACGCCAAATGGCTTCCGCCCCGATGCACAATGATTTATGAAAGACAAGTAAGGAGAAAACAATGCTGCTATCCGCGGAACATATCTCTAAAAACTACGGTATGAAGCAACTATTAAAGGATGTTTCGCTGTACCTGAATGAAAAAGAACGCATTGGTATTTTAGGCATTAACGGTACCGGAAAAAGTACACTGTTAAAAATCTTAGCAGGGCTGGAGCCACCCGATGAGGGAACCATTGTTACCGGACCTACTATACGAACAGTTTACCTTCCTCAAAACCCTGTTATGAACGATGATTTTACGGTACTGGAGCAGGTGTTTGCCACCGTTTCTCCGGAAGTTCGGGAGTCCAGTGGCTATATGGCAAAGTCCATGCTAAATCGGCTGGGTGTTGGGGACTTTGATGCAAAGATAGGGACACTTTCGGGCGGACAGCGGAAACGTGTAGCACTGGCAGCTGCCCTCATCCAGCCATCGGACATTCTTATTTTGGATGAGCCTACCAACCACCTAGATAGTGAGATGGTGTGCTGGCTGGAGCAGACTCTAAGTAGGCTGAGTAGCGGGCTTATTATGGTTACCCATGACCGCTATTTTTTAGAGCGGGTAGTAAACCGCATTACAGAGCTGTCCAACAGCAAGCTATATTCCTATGAAGCCAACTATTCAAAATATCTGGAGCTGAAGGCGCAGCGTAGTGAAATGGCCGAAGCCAGTGAGCGAAAGCGGCAGGCAACCCTGCGTCGGGAATACCAGTGGATTATGCGTGGCCCCAGAGCCCGCGGTACCAAAAGCCGTGAACGCACCGAGCGGTATGAAACACTGCGGGACCAGTCGGGCCCGATGACAAATGATACCGTACAGATGGCGACTATGACCAGCCGTTTGGGACGTAAGATTATTGAGATTAGCGACGTGTCCAAAGCCTTTGGCAGCCGCACGGTTGTTGACCATTTTTCCTACATGATTTCCAGAGACGAGCGCATTGGCATAGTGGGAAGGAACGGTGCGGGCAAGTCCACCCTGCTGAATATGATAGCAGGGCAGCTGCAACCGGACACCGGCATGGTGGATGCAGGGTCTACAGTAAAGATTGGCTACTTCACCCAGGAGTGCCGGGAGCTGAACCATAACCAGAAGGTCTACGACTTTATCAGCGAAATAGGAAATGAGATAAAAACACAGGAAGGCACCTTTTCGGCTTCGCAGATGCTGGAACGGTTTCTATTTAACTCCGACCTGCAGTATACAACTATTGGCAGGCTCAGCGGCGGGGAGCGGCGCAGGCTCTACCTTTTAAGCATCCTTATGGAAGCACCCAATGTGCTGCTGCTGGATGAGCCCACCAATGATTTGGATATTGAGACGCTTACCATTCTGGAAGAGTACTTGGAGTCATTCCCCGGTGCGGTTATGGCCGTTTCCCATGACCGCTATTTTCTCGACAAAATAGCCACTACAATTTTTGAAGTGGGCGAGGATGGCAAAATTGTATATTACACAGGAAACTATACCGACTATACCGATAAACGGCAGGAGATGCAGGCTGTTACCGCAAAGGCAAAGATGTCTTCTACCAAAAACGATACAGCTACCAAGGAAGAAGCAACTCAGCGGCCTAAAAAGCTGAAATTTTCCTTTAAGGAACAGCAGGAGTTTGCAACCATCGACGACGATATTGCTGCGCTGGAGACCCAGATTGATGAATGCGCAACAGAAATAACAAATGCAGCCAGCGACTATGTTCGTTTGCAGGCACTGATGGAGAAAAAGGAACAGCTGGAGGCAGACTTAGAAGCAAAAACCGAACGGTGGCTTTATCTCAACGAACTGGCGGAGAAGATAAATGCGCAAAAATAATGGCCTAATTGCTATGGGCAGTACACCTTTCCTTTAGAAAATAAAAACCACAGAGTAACCGCTTAATTGTCGGTTGCCCTGTGGTTTTTATTGACAAATTTTAAATTATGTAATATACTACCCATATTAGGTAATATATTACTAATGTGAGGTGACCAGGTGTACGATTTTGAAACCATGGATAAGCGGTACATTATCTTTGGAAATATTTTTTTACTGGCAAATCGTTTACAGACTGTTATGGATCAGACAACACAGGTAATCACTGCAAAGCAATGGTTTGTTATTATGATGCTGGGAATGTTTGAGAGTCCTCCTACGTTAAAACAGCTTGCGGCAATCTGTGACAGCTCCCACCAAAACATAAAACAGTTGGTGCTAAAGCTGGAAGCAAAGGGATTTGTCCGCATTGAGCAGGACCCGGACGACCGCCGTGCTATGCGCATTATTACCACGGAAGCATGCAAACTGTGGGGCGAGGAAAATGAGGAGTTTTCAGCAGGATTCATTCAAAGGATGTTTAGCAGCCTAAGCGCAGAAGAAATTTCAACAATGAACACAGCACAACAAAAAATTTATGAGGCATTAGGCCAGATGAAGGAGCTAGGATGACCACACAACTATTATATGCATCTATGAGCGGACACAGCAAAAAAATAGCACAGGCTATTGCTGAAAAGACCGGAGTTCCCATGCACAACCTGAAAACGCAGCCTACCATACCTCCCTGCGATACGCTGTTTATAGTAAGCGGAATCTATGGAGGAGAAAGCAGCCCAGAGCTGCTGGAGTATGCCAAGAAAATGCCTGAAAACCAGGCCAAACACATTGTGCTTATCACATCCTCAACACGGGGCACCGCACAGGGAACGCTGCGTAAAACCCTAACAGAAGCAGGACATAGGGTAGAAACACAGGAGTATCTTTGTACCGGAGGTTTCCTGTTTATGGCGTTTGGGCATCCCAACCGGTCTGAAATAGACGGTGCCGTAAGCTTTGCTGAAAAACTTATGGAAAAGCTGGAGATAGGCGGCTAATGCTAATGTGGTAAGCGAACCACCATTCCAGCAAGGTAATATAAAAATCCGTAGAAAACATTCTAATCATGACATAATCTACTGAAAGCACAGAGAAGCCATTTACGGCAGCTCTGTGCTTTTCTGCAGCTTGCAGGAAGGGTATGTAACCAACAGTGATAGGACTTAACCCATATTCCCATACTTCCTTTCTGTCATGTGGTTTTCTGCTTGAAACAGGTGGTGTGCTGTGGTAAACTAAACTCAAGAATGTAAAACTTTGGTGGCAACCGTATTACAAAGATAGCTAAGAATATACCATATAAGGAGAATGATTATGATTGAGTACAAATTTGACACACAGCTGCTAATAGAAGGGGAAAACCTGTCGGAGGACGACATAAACGAATACATTACAAAGAACATTGAGGGCGATTGCCTCCTTGCAGTGGGTGATGAAGACCTGATAAAGATTCATTTCCATACCAATACCCCATGGAAGGTGTTGGAGTACTGTGCTACCTTGGGGGATATTCACGACATTGTTCTGGAGAATATGGAACGGCAGGCAAAGGGCCTTCACAGTTAAAAAACTTTTTGAAAATCTATTGACTCTTACGTTACGTCATGGTGTATGCTATGGTCATACCGGAAACACAGGGCGCGCATTGTAGTTCCGGTAAGTTAAGGGCATTCTTAAAAGTCCTAAGCTTTGTGAAATTCTACTGAACAATGTATCTGCTACGTTAAAAATGCTCGAAATACATACAGTATTTCTGCGCATTTTGCCTTGCAGCTACTCTTGCTCAGCGAATTTTCCCTTTACTTTTGACCTTCAAGAAATGCCCTAGAAAAGCAGGTGGGTTCAGGATGAAGATAAATGAGGTTGCGAAGCTGACCGGAGTAACAGTGCGGACACTTCACTATTACGATGAAATCGGGCTGCTTTCCCCTTCGGAAGTGACGGAGGCGGGCTACCGTCTTTATGACAAAACCGCACTGGACACTTTGCAGCAAATCTTGTTTTTTCGGGAACTGGATTTTCCCCTCGCCGAGATAAAAGAGATTTTGCACAGCCCCACCTTTGACCGAACAAAAGCATTACAGAACCACAGGAGCCTGCTGGTGCAAAAACAGCAGCGGCTAAAGCGGCTGATTGCCCTTGTGGAAGACACCATTAAAGGAGACGATAGTATGAGTTTTAAAGAATTTGATATGAGCGAAATAGAAAAAGCCAAGCAGCAGTATGCCGCAGAGGCCAAGGAGCGTTGGGGAAACAGCGCCTCCTATGCGGAATATGAGAAAAAGACCTCTGCATATAGTGAAGCAGACTGGAACGGCGTAGACACCGAAGGCAACGAGATTATGAAAGATTTTTCAAGGCAACTAGGTGAGGACCCTGCAAGCCCCGCCGTGCAGGCACTGGTAGCACGCTGGCAGCAGCACATTTCCGCACGGTACTACACCTGCACCAACGAGATACTACAGGGACTGGGGCTTATGTATACCTGCGATGAGCGGTTTCAGAAAAATATTGACCAAAACGGTGAGGGTACGGCCGCACTGATGTCGGAGGCTATTGCAATATATTGTGCAAAAAAATAGTGAAGTTTACAGCAACTTTAAGTCGGAAGATTTTGAGGTGTAGAACAGTTCTGAGAAAATGAAAAACCGCAAAATTTTTTGGAAATTGGGGCTTGTAGTATAAAAACACTCTGCTATACTGAGGATAACGGTACCGTAAAAATCAAATCAAAGAAGAGGAGATTCTTATGGATTTATTTACAGTAAAACAGATTGGTGTAACCCGCGTGGATGAAGACGGCTTTCGCATTGAGCTGAAGCCGGAGTATAGAGATGCGCTCATGGGGTTGGAAGGCTTCGAATATTTAAATATTTTGTGGTGGTTTTCCGGCTGTGATAACGAGCTTTCCCGGGGGCGGCTCACCGAAACAAAGCCCTACACAAACTCCCCCGAAACACTGGGTACCTTTGCTACCCGCTCGCCGGAGCGCCCAAACCCCATTGCCCTTTCCTGTGCGTATGTAACCTACCTGGATAGGGAAAACGGTGTTATAGGGCTAGGGTATATGGATGCGGAAAACGGAAGTCCCGTTTTGGACATTAAGCCCTACACACCCAGTATGGATAGGGTGGAAAATCCAGTTGTGCCGGACTGGTGCGCCCACTGGCCCAAAAACGTGGAAACCAGCGGCGACTTCGACTGGGGTGCAGAGTTCAACTTCTAGCATGTGCATAATCATTTCCCGTGGTAGAACACTAATGACGAAGCCATAGTGCTGAAAACATTAGAAAGAGGGAATAGACTATGCCAAAGAATGAGCATCTATCCAGCCTGCCTATGAACGCCCTTTCAGAGGTGCCTACACCTAAGGACGACGCGAAGAAGATTGTAGCACTCACCAAAGAGAGCGGAGTCATTTCCGGCTACAAGCTATCCGACGGCGAAATGGTTAGCAAGCAGGAGGGTGTAGCTCGTGCCAAACAGGGTGACATTGCCGGGGTCGGCATTGTCAAGCGGGAGGGAAGCGAATACCTAAAGTCGCTGCCCGACCAGACGGAAAAGAACAATCTGGGCAGTCTGCCTACAGTGGAAGAATAGCAAACACGAGGTTTCGCCCTCCTAGGGCGAAACCTCGTTCCTACATAA
>JAVXNK010000019.1:42216-62142 GCA_036645835.1 Angelakisella sp.
ATAAAGGCAAAAAAGGTCGAGAGGTTTTTCCCTGAAAGCTCTATACTAAGTGTGTAAGGTGGTGAATGAGAATGGAAGAACAGGTTCTGGCAGTGCAGCGTATGCAGGACCATATAGCAGCACACCTGTACGAGGATATTACGCTTGCCCGGCTGGCAGAGGCGTCCCTTTACTCCCCTTGGTACTCCTATAGGCTGTTTACCCGCTGGTTGAACCTAACCCCTGCCGATTACATTCGCAGGCTGCGGCTTTCGCAGTCGGCCCTAAAGCTTCGGGATGAGCAAGTGAAGATTGCCGATGTTGCTTTTGAAGTTGGCTTTAACAGTGTGGACGGCTATCAGCGGGCATTTTTCCGAGAATTCGGCTGCAATCCCGGAGAATACGCCCTGCACCCCATTCCCATTTACCTGTTCACGCCTTACGGAATCAAGTATTCTGTAGTTCGAAAGGAGAAGGCAATGGAGAACGTAAAAAATGTATTTCTTCAGGTAGTGGAAAAACCCGCAAGGAAGGTCATTATTAAGCGAGGGGTAAAGGCGGCTGATTACTGGTCCTATTGTGAGGAGGTCGGCTGTGATGTTTGGGGACTGCTTACCAGTATAAAATCCATTGGTGGGGAACCGGTATGCCTTTGGCTGCCCAAGGCATATATAAAGCCCCATACTTCGGAGTATGTGCAGGGCGTGGAAGTGCCCATAGACTACAATGAAGCTCCACCCCAAGGCTTCGATGTCATTGAGCTTCCCAAGTGCAAATACCTGATGTTTCAGGGAGAGCCCTTTGCAGAGGAGAATTACGAAGAGGCCATCGGGCAGGTTTGGGACGCCATTAAAAAATACAATCCCTCGGTCATGGGGTATTCCTGGGACGATACCAACCCCCGCATCCAGCTGGAACCCATTGGCACCAGAGGATATATTGAGCTGCTTGCCATTCGGTAATGCCGGGAAGATAAGACAAGAGCTGCCACAGGTGTGGCAGCTCTTGCTTTACGGGTGTGGCAGTAGTCCCTGAAAGGCAGTAAACCACTGCATATATTGCTGCTCATGGAGGCTGTTCTGTAAAAATACAAAGTTAAATTCCCGCTCTGCCGAAAACCCGTCAATGTCAATCTCCACCAGAGTACCCGCAGCCAGTTCCCGTGCTACCGCCGCCCGGTACAGGAAGGTAACGCCCAGTCCTGCGCTGACCAGCTGCTTAATAGCGCTCATATTGCCCACCTCACAAAGGTGTGCAAAGCTGTTGGTGGTCAGATTGTGTTCCCGAAGCAGCTGTTCAAAGATATCCCGTGTACCGGAGCCGTTTTCCCGCAGAATAAGGCGAAAGGGCAGCAGTTCCCCCAGCTGTACCCTACGCCCTGCCAATGGCGACTGGGGGCTGCAAACGGGAATAAAGGGCTCCCTAGCAAGAACAGCTCCGCCATATTGAGTTTTATCGCAGAAGCCTTCCAGCAGCGCAAAATCGATGGTGCCGTCCCGCAGCTTGCCAAGTAGCACGGAAGTGTTGTCCACCAGCATAGTAATGTGCAGATTGGGGTGGGCTGTCATAAGCCCTGCCAGTACCGATGGCATGGTATACTCCCCAATGGTGAGGGTGGCTCCAAAGATTACGGGTGGTGGCGCTGTGCTACTGGCAGATAGAATGGTCTGTAGCTTTTTGCTGTCGGCGCTCATAGTCATGGCAAAGTCCCGCAGAAGCCTGCCCCGCTCGGTAAGGGTTAGGGTTTTGCCCGTGTAACAGAATAGCTTGCCGTTATACTGTTCCTCCAGGTGGCGAATATGCTGGGACACAGCAGGTTGTGTAATATTCAGTGCCTGAGCGGTTTTGGTATAGCTACCTATCCGGCTTAGAGCTAAAAAGGTCTCATGTCGAAAGTCCAGCATGGGTTACATCCCCTTACATAAGTATAGTTTATAGTATTATAATTACTTATAATTTGATATTATCATACTTTTATGGTAATATCAAGAAAAAAGGAGATGTGTTTTTGATGAATTTACTAAAAAAATACGGAGCAGGACTATTGCTCACAGTGCTGCTGGGGTTTGCAGCTGTCTACATCAGCGGATTTATTCCCTATCACCTTATCAGTGCCGGAGTGTTTGCTCTGCTCATTGGTATGCTGCTCAACCCTATCGTGTCCAAGTACAGCGGGTTTAAGTCCGGTGTTGCACTGGTGTCCAGGCAGGTGCTGCGCCTTGCCATTATTCTTATGGGTGTCACCCTTAGCTTTTCACAGGTGCTGCAGGTGGGAAAGTACTCTCTCATCGTTATGTGCTTCACTCTCATTACCGCCTTTGCGGGAGGATATCTGCTGGGTAAGGCATTCGGTATGAACTGGAAGCTTTCCGGGCTTATCTCGGCGGGTACCGGCATCTGCGGCGGTTCGGCCATTGCCGCTATTGCCCCTACCATCGATGCCGATGACAGAGATATTGCCTATGCCATCTCCGCCACATTCATCTTCGATGTGCTCATGGTAATCCTATTTCCCATTGCCGGGCGGTACTTTGGCATGAGCGATATGGGCTTTGGCCTGTGGGCAGGCACCGCAGTCAACGACACCTCTTCGGTGGTAGCAGCCGGCTATGCCTTCTCCGATGCGGCAGGTGCGTTCTCCATGATTGTAAAGCTAACCCGTACCTTGTCCATTATCCCAACGGTGCTTATCTTTTCCTTTGTTAACGAGCGACTGGAACATAAAAAGGCAGCAGCAAGCGGACAAGCCACTGTCCGTAAGCAGGTGAACCTGAAAAAGATATTTCCCTACTTTATCCTCATGTTTTTGGGTATGGTGGCCCTCAAAAGTACCGGACTTGTTTCGGATGCCGTCAGTGCTACAGTGTCCGATTTCAGCAAATTCTTTATGGTAATGGCACTGGGCGCCATCGGCTTAAAAACCAACTTCAAAGAAGTTTCCCATTCCGGTTTTAAGCCCATGCTCCACGGGTTTATCATATCGGCGCTAGTAGTGGTCGTTTCCTTTTTGGTACAGATGTGTATGGGACAGCTGTAAGCCAGCGGGGTATAATGAAGAAAGCCGTCACAGCTGTGACGGCTTTCTTTTATTTGCTCATTTGGAGTAAGCAGTTTATTACCCTGTTCTGCTATTCGCCAATGTAGGTAAAACGTGGGCCGCTGTAGCCGTCTCGTGTTACCAGTTCGCTCCACATATGGAGCGGACGTACCCAAACACCGCCTTCCCCATAAAGGGCACGGTAGACTACCATCTCCTCCAAACTTTCGGAGTGTTTGGCAACATAGAGCAGTTGATATTCGTTTCCTTTAAAATGCCTGTATCGGCCCGGCTTTGGCACCATTCTAATACCACCTTATCAATGTCCCTTTTTCCAAGTACCTGTACAGCACTACACTATTTAAAGTAGTACATATAGTAGCAACAGGTTCTTTTGGGTTACTTTTATAAGATTACCATAGGTAAGTGGTATTTACAAGCCCATCTCCTGTTTTACCTGCTGAAAGCAGTTGACTACGAAATCCAGCTCCTCCTTGGTATGGGCAGCAGAAACCTGTGTGCGTATCCGCGCCTTGCCCATGGGAACCACAGGATAGGTAAAGCCAATGACATAGACCCCAAGTTCCAGCATCCGCTTGGCTACTGCGGATGCCACCTTGGCATCGTAGAACATCACTGCCACTATAGGATGGGTGCTTTCAATGATGTCAAAGCCAACCTTGGCAAGCTGCTCACGGAAGTAGCGGGTATTTTCAAAAAGACGATCCCGATGCTCTGTGCTGCCAAAAGCAAGGTCGATGGCGGCTAGGGAGCCGCAGACTACAGCAGGGGCTACCGTATTGGAGAATAGGTAGGGTCTGCTACGCTGACGAAGCATATCGATAATTTCCTGTTTGGCTGCTGTGAAGCCGCCACTGGCACCGCCCAAAGCTTTGCCCAGAGTACCGGTAATGATGTCCACACGGCCCATAACGCCGCAGAACTCGTGGGTACCACGGCCGTGTTCACCCATGAAGCCCACAGCATGGCTGTCATCTACCATAACCAGTGCATCATACTTTTCTGCAAGATCACAGATGGCAGAAAGGTTTGCTATGGTGCCGTCCATGGAGAAAACGCCGTCGGTGACTATGAGGCGTACCCGCATGTCCTTGGCTTCCCGCAGGCAGTTTTCCAGCTCTTCCATATTGCTGTTTTTATAGCGGAAGCGGTTGGCTTTGCAGAGGCGTACGCCGTCTATAATGCTGGCATGGTTCAGCTCGTCGCTAATGACTGCATCCTCTGCAGTCAGGATAGTTTCAAAAAGACCACCGTTGGCATCGAAGCAGGAACTATAGAGTATGGTATCATCCATGCCCAGAAACTCGCTGAGTTTGGCTTCCAGCTGTTTGTGTATAGACTGGGTGCCGCAGATGAACCGCACAGAAGAAAGGCCGTAGCCCCACTCATCCAATCCTTTTTTTGCAGCCGTTATCAGTTCTTCGTTGGCAGCCAGCCCCAGATAGTTGTTGGCGCACATATTAATAACGTTCTGGCACTGGGTGGTGTTTATCTTGCTGCGCTGTTTGCCGGTGATAACCCGCTCCTCCTTGTAGGTGCCGGCTTCACGGATGCCCGCAAGCTCTTTGGTGTAGAAGTTATAGGCAGTTTTCATGGATATGTCCTCACTTTCAGTCTTCCCACGACAGTACGACCTTGCCGGAGCAGCCGCTGTTCATGGCTTCAAAGCCCTTTTCAAATTCTGTATAGTGGTAGCGGTGGGTAATTATCTTATCAATATTAAGTCCGCTTTGCAGCATACTCATCATCTTGTACCAAGTTTCAAACATCTTACGACCGTAGATGCCACGGATGGAAAGGCCGTTAAAGATGACCTTATCCCAACTGATGGCGGTAGAGGGGCTCTGTAGACCCAGCACAGCAATCTTTCCGCCGTTATACATATTATCCACCATGGAGTTAAAGGCTGAACCGTTGCCGGACATTTCAAGGCCGATATCAAAGCCTTCCTTCATCCCTAGCTTTTTCATAACCTCGGGGATGCTCTCCTGGGTAACGTTGAGGGGATAGGCTCCGCATAGTTCCTTTACCAAGTTCAGGCGGTATTCATTCATATCGGTAATAACCACATGCTTTGCACCCACATGGCAGCAGACGGCAGCCGCCATAATGCCAATGGGGCCCGCACCGGTAATCAGCACATCTTCACCCACCATCTCATAGGAGAGGGCGGTGTGAACGGCATTGCCCAACGGGTCAAAGCAGGAGCAGATATCATCGGAGATGTCATCGGGGCAGAGCACCACATTGGTCTGGGGGATTACCAGATACTCCGCAAAAGCACCTTCACGGTTTACCCCTACGCCCTTGGTGTTTTTGCATAGATGACCCTTGCCCTCCAAGCAGTTGCGGCAGGTGTGGCAGATAATATGCCCTTCTCCGGAAACACGGTCACCCACCTTGTAGGCAGTGACGTTGTCTCCGGTGGCTACAATGCGCCCCACAAACTCATGTCCAATGTGCATGGGTGTCTTTATGGTTCTCTGCGACCATTCGTCCCAGTTATAGATATGTACATCGGTACCGCAGATAGAGGTTTTGCTGATTTTAATCTTTACATCATTCTTGCCAAGGCTGGGTACGGGAACCTCTGTGAGGGTAAGTCCTTTGCCGGGTGCGGTTTTTACCAGTGCTTTCATCATTTCGCCCATGCAGATGTCATCTCACTTTCTGTTATGTTGCAGTATGTGGTTGGTTTGTCCTGCCCCTGACTACACTGTATTCTTCTCACGAACATAATAGCACCACTAATATAAAAAATCAATAGACAATATTAAAGAAAAAAGTTCAGATTTTTAAGCTTTTTGGCTAGGGTATTGCCTAAAAATACTTGGAGGGCTATAATCTTATTATTGATGAAAAATTATCATGAAAAAGAGGCCGAATATCGCATACCATAGCACAGCGTTTTCTCACTAATTTTAAGGAGAGCATGGCATATGACAGAAACAAAGACAGTTGTTATTGATGAATGCGGAGGTATTCCGTTACCGGATGGGTACGCCCTGGATTTGAGCAGAACAAAGGTGCAGCACTGCATAGGCTGTTGGACTTGCTGGTGGACCACTCCCGGAAGATGTGCCTTTCAGGATCTCAATGAGTTTTACCACCAGTACATCACTGCTGACAAGGCCATATACTTCGCTAAGGTTTCAAAGGGCTTTGTCTCCAGTGGGCTAAAGACCCTCTTTGACCGGATGATACCCCTTTACCTGCCCTATATTTCAGTAAGCACGGGGGAGTCCATGCATCTGCCACGCTATGAAAAGTACCCCGACATCGAATTTTACTATGAGGGCGACTTTGCCAGCGACGAGGCACGCAGTATTTATGAAAACTATGTGCACCGGGTATTCTATCAGTTCCATGCCAAAAACATTGTTATAAAACCCATTTCGGAATACGCTGCAAAGGAGGGACTGTCTATATGAATACCATTGTACTGAACGGCTCTCCCAAGAAGAACATGAAGGAAAGCAACAGCGAACTGTTTGCCAAGTACTTTATAGGCGGCATGAAAGCCCCCTGTGAGCTCAAGCATATTTCCCAGTCGAGCCCTGTGAAGCTGGCAGAGCATATCCGCAGCTTTGATACCGTCATTATTATTTTCCCTCTGTACATACACGCCATGCCCGGCAGCGTCATGCGGTTCTTCGAGGAGCTGCGGCCGGTGGAGGGCGAGGGGAAAAGTCTGGGCTTCATTATACAGGCGGGCTTTTCCGAAAGTGCCCAGGAGCGGTTTGTGTTGCCCTACCTGGAGCAGATGGCAAAAGACCTTGGGTACAATTACCTAGGAACCGTGGTCAAAGGTGAGGCCGCTGCTGTGGCTATGTACCCGGAGGGCTTTGCCAAGGTGCTGAAACAGGTGGAGGATTTGGGACGTAAGTTTGCTGAAACCCATGCTTTCGACCCCGAAATTGTGAAACAGCTGGGAAAACCCTATACCCTAAGCGGCAGCCAGCTATTCTTTTTAAACATTGCATGTAAGCTGGGCATTACCAACTTTTTCTGGCACAAGACCATGAAGCAGCACAACGCCTACGAAAAACGTCTGGATCGCCCCTATCTTTAAATATAATGCAAAAAGTGCTGTAACAAACACAGTTTGCTACAGCACTTTGTTGTTTTTTTACCGATACTCGCGTATCAGCTTCACCACACGGCCAAGGATAGAAACCTCTTTGGCAATAATGGGTTCAAAGGTATCGTTTTCGGGTTGCAGGCGAAAATGCCCGTTTTCCTTATAAAACCGTTTTACGGTGGCCTCATCTTCCAGCAAAGCAACCACAATTTCACCATTTCGTGCGGTGGCGGTTTTGGCAACTATGATAATGTCGCCATCCAGTATACCGGCATTTATCATACTTTCACCCCGTACCCGCAGGGCAAAAAGCTCTTCGGTATCGTAGCCGTGCACCTTCACAGGAAGGTACTCTTCCACATCTTCCTCTGCCAGTATGGGGATACCTGCCGTTACCACACCCAGGAGCGGTATACCGCTGCATGGAGGCTCTGCCAAACGTATGGCACGGTTAAGCCTGTCACCCTTTTCTATGGCGCCGGCCTCATGCAGTTCCCCAAGGTATTTATGGGCGGTGGAGGTGGATTTGATGTGCAAATCCCTGCATATTTCACGGACGGAGGGAGGGAAGCCGTCGGACGATATCCGCTCCTCAATGTAGTGCAGCACCTGCTGAGCCTTGTCACTTACAGAAAACATCTGCCGTCCTCCTTTGGGAATTTTAATTACCCATAGTATAGCACAAGCTGCTCCAAAAGTAAACATATGTTTTTCACAAAACATTATTTGTTTATTCACATGGTTTTAACAACTCATTGGGGAAAGCGTACTATAATGAAAATGTACTCAAGAACCGTTTCTATTGAGTACATACTACCCTCCTCAAAAAACACACACCTCAAAAAGCGAGAGCGCCCAGGTCGGGGCGCTTTCGTTTTTTTATTACACATTGTTGAATGCCAAAGGGCACAGGCAGGTAACAGAATGCAAAAGAAGAGCATACCCCGCATGGGGTATGCTCTTCTTTTTGGTTGCGGGTCTAGGGTGTAAACCCAGAAAAATAAATGAAATGTTATTCCCACCACTTAATCATATCGGTTACCTTTTTACGAATCTCGACAAATTCAGGAGAGGAAATATTTCTTGGATAAGGCATATCTACTTTAAGCTCAGCCTTAATTCCTGTAGGCTTATTCGTTAGGATAATGATGCGCTCAGCGAGATACACCGCTTCCTCTAGGTTGTGTGTAATAAACAGAACGGTGCTGCCGGTTTCTTTCCATAGGCGGATAACCTCATCCTCCAGGTAGTAGCGAACCTTAATATCCATTTGACCATAGGGTTCGTCCATCAGCAGCAGGTCGGGGTTCATGGCAAATGCACGGCCGATAACGACGCGCTGCTCCATGCTGACGCTCATCTCGTGGGGGTAAGATTTTGCATACTTCTCCAGCCCCAGCAGGCTAATGATTTTAGCAGACTGTTCTTCTATGTATTTCTTTGGATATTTCTTTATTTTGAGCCCGTATTTAATGTTGTCCTCGGCAGTACACCAGGGGAGAGCAGAGGGCTCCTGAAAAACAAAAGTAAGGTTATGTTTGTTAGGATCGGCAGGTTTGCCATCTATCAAAATCTCACCGGAAGTGGGTTCAATCAGCTTAGTCAAAAGGTTGAGAAAAGTTGTCTTGCCGCAGCCTGTTGGACCAACGATACAAACAAATTCGCCTTTTTTTATGTTGAACGATATATCTTTGAGTACCTCAAGGTCGTCAAAGCTTTTGGTTAGGTTTTTCACTTCCACCTTGATTGGTTTTGTTGTATCTGACATGATAGGTCCTCCCTTTCTTATTATAGTGCCATATCAGTGTTTTCTTCAATCATAGCACGGTATTCCAAAAATTCCGTGCTTAGGTTATCACGGGGTTTCTTAAAAGGAGGCACATATATTTCTTTAATAGTGGCAGGGCAGGAGCTAAGAAGAATAATTCTGTCACCCAGTGTCAGTGCTTCTTCTATGTTATTGGTTACAAATACGATGGTTCGCTTATCCTGCTCCCAAATTCTCAGAACTTCGCTCTCCATCTGGTAGCGGGTCTGAGCATCCAACTGGCCGAAGGGCTCATCCATAAGCAGAATACCCGGGTTTGTAGAGTAAGCGCGTGCTATACCAACACGCTGTTTCATACCACCGGAAAGCTGCCTTGGGTACTTGTCCTCAAAACCGGTAAGCCCTACAAGGTCAATATATTTCTGGGCAACCTTCCTGCGTGTGGCTTTGTCAACGTTCTTAACCTTCAGGCCAAACTCCACATTTTGCATAACGGTTTTCCACTCAAACAGCGCAGTTTTTTGAAAGACCAGACCAATACCATCGTTAACACCGGTAAATGGCTTGCCGTCAAACAGCATCTCACCTGTAGTGGGCTCTTCCAGACCGGAGATAATATTAAGCAGAACAGTTTTTCCGCACTGTCCGGGGCCCAGAAGTACCAGAAATTCGTTCTCATACACATCAAAGGAAACACTGTTTACAGCTTCCTGTGTTTCTTTTCTGGAATGATATGATTTCGAAATGTTGTGGAGCGACATTTTTACTCTTGACTTGTTTTCCACGGACACAACCACCTTTCTAAGAATGCCAAACAGATAGCGATGAGATATCCGACTAGGCCGATGATTAGCATACAGCAGATAATCATAGCCACATCGTAGCTTTCCATACCACGTGTAATGAGGAACCCTACACCGGATTTACTTGCCATCATTTCAGCTGCCAGTACGATCATCCAGCCGGAGCTAACCGCGGTCTTTATGCCGGCGAAGATGGCCGGTGTAGCAGCAGGCATAACAATTTCTTTTAATATCTGTACATTGCTGGCCTTATACACCCTGCCCACACTAATGAAGATAGGGTTAACCAGCTTAACACCGGTAAAGGTATTCATTATAATAGGTATAATGGCACCTATGGTTACCAGAAATACTTTGGACATTTCACCAACACCGAACCACAGAATAACCAGTGGTATCCATGCGATGGGGGGGATAGGACGTAAAAATTCAAATATTGGTCCGATAAGTGCCTTTGCTTTTTTGCTCCAGCCCATAGCAAGGCCGGTAGGAACGCCTATGAGGATGGAGATGCCTACTGCAATAAGAACACGCTGCAGGCTGGACATGATATGTCCAAATAGTGTAACCTTACTGATAGGGCGCTCAATCATACGCAATAGCCGCTCGAAGCAGGTGGCCGGTGACGGAAGAAAATCGGGGTTGTTTGCAGATACAACTACCCAAAGCAAGCCGATTGCTGCAAAGGACAGCAGGGTGAAAGCCAGGGTTTTAAGTAGTTCAGTTTTTTTATTTTTCACCGTTCAACCCTCCATGGAGATACTTTGCTTTCCAGCTTTGCAAGGCATGCAGACATAAGAGCCCCGGTAATACCGATAACAAGCATACCTACTATGATGATGTCGGAACGAACAAAGCTGCGTCCTTGCTGAATCATAAATCCAAGGCCAGCTGTTGCAGCCAGCATCTCGGCGGCAACCAGTGCCGACCAAGCATTGCCAAGTGCTATTCGCAGGCTTGTAAAGACAAGCGGCATTGCACTGGGTACGCATATTGTTGTGAATATCTGCCAGCGGCTTGCGCCGCAAGTTTTTGCTACGTTAATGAGTGTTCTGTTGGTAAGCGTTACGCCCAGGTGCGCATTGATTACACAGGGCACAAATGCTGCCATGAAGATAATGAATGCTTTTGCGGGGTAGCCTATTCCAAGCCAAAGGATAGAAATAGGTATCCAGGCGATTGGAGGAATGGGGCGCATAACCTCAAAGATAGGACGAATAAGCCTATCGGCTGTTTTGTAATAGCCCATTATAAGGCCAAGGGGAACACCTACAACAACAGCGGCCAAGAATCCGGTTAGTGCCAGCTTGAAGCTGGTCCAGAAGTGCACGGGAATAGTTGCGCCATCGGGATTGGTCTCAACCATTTTTCTGAAAAATGTTTGAATAACCATGGTGGGCGGGTTTAAGTATCTGCTGGGGATAATCTCTAGCCGTGTAACAAGTTCCCAGGTGCCAAAAAAGAATGCCAGACCTATTGCTGAGATTAGGAACAATTGGCGCTTTTCTCTGGCTTTGTTTCTGTTTTCTACTTCAACAGAGCTTAGTGTTGGAACGGTGGTGGTAGTTGCCATTGAAAGGACCTCCTTTGTCTGTGAGTGATAAAAACAATCGCCTCAAAAGTTTGTATATACTGTTTTGAGGCGATTGTTGTATTTAATTATTTAATGTTTTCAACAAAGCTGGAATCAACAAAATCGGAACTAGCGAGCTTGTCGTAGTCTGCCTGTGTCAGGTTGCCCTGCTGTACCAGGAAAGAAGCAAAGTTCAGTACCAGTTCTTTCAGCTCTCCATCGCACATCAGCTTCTTCTGCTCTTCCATTGTTGGGAAGGGACGGTTCTTAACATCGTTTACACAGTTTTCAAAGCTGGTGTTGATGCCCTCGTCCTGCTGGTAGTCATATAGCCACTGTGGTGCCTCTTCAATATTTGCTTTGATGTAATCGGCAGCCTCAAGGTATGTTTCCAGCCAGTTCTGAACCAGCTCGGGCTCCTCTTCAACAGCCTTCTTTGTAGCAATAATCAGGTTACAGAACTGTAGGCCAACTGCTTCAGCAGAAGATACCTTTATCCAGCCCTCAGCCTCGGCCTGATAACCAAATGGGCTCCACAGTGCAACAACGTCGCCTTCGCCAGCCTTGAAAGCAGGGAATGACTGTGCAACATTCATGTCTACCATGGTGATGTCATCCTTGGTAAGGCCCATCTTTTCCAGTGTTGCAAGAAGCAGCAGGTGGCAGTTTGTTGCGCTCTGGCAGATAACTGTCTTGCCCTTCCAAAGCTCGGCATTACCGAGAATACCATCGAAACCTTCTACTTCGCCCTTTACCTTTGCAATATCGCTGTCGGGTCTTACCCACAGGTCTATTGTGCTGTTTTCAAAAGCAGAAGCACCGATAATCTTCATATCATAGCCGATGCAGCCAAGAACGGCACCGCCCATACCGGTTGTACCAACCTGCCAGGCATTGGAAGCACTTGCTTCGTTCTGTGCAGGTCCGCCTGCATACAGTGTAACCTCAGGAATCAAACCATTTTTTTCATAGATACCATCGCGCTCTGCTATGGCAGTTGGCAGACCATGTATATATGGATGGTGGCTTATCTTTACAGGCTGGGGCTTGGCCTGCTCAGCTACAGAAGAAGTAGCATTTGCATCGGAACCGGCTGCCGGCTTGGACTCTGGCGCTTTGCCACAAGCAGTGAGCATAACACCAACGGACAGAATTGCTGCAATTACTGATAATAGACGCTTTTTCATGTTAGACCTCCAAAAATAATAATAATGATGGAAAACGTTTTCCATAATTAACATAATTTATTATATCACTGGAAAAAGTTAAGTCAATAAATTATAAAATAATAAGGAAAATATTGTTTAAATGCTGCAAAAAATATCGTTTGTTTGTGCAAATTGTCATTTTTTCTTTGATTTGGTTTATTCATGTAAAAATATGTTATTATAACTGTTATCGTTATGTGAATAGGAGTGATTATATGTCAAATAAGGAATATGGGAAAATTACAATAAAAGAGGTTGCCAAGCTGGCAGATATTTCTATCACTACTGTGTCGCATTACCTGAATGGAACCAAGAGCGTAAGCGCAGCCACAAGGAGTCGCATTAAGGCTGCAATTACACAGCTGGACTATCTACCAAACGCCAATGCCCAGAGCCTGAAACAGCAGAAAACACACATGGTGGGCGTTATCATACCCGATATGATAATTTACGGGTTTATCTGTCAGCATATAGAGATGTTCCTGTACGAACAGGGATACAGCGTTATAGTATGCAACACATGTTTTGACCAAACCAGAGAAAACATGCAGATAAAGGCATTGGTCCAGAAGCGTGTGGATGGCATCATTATAGCCTCCAGCGGCGGCAACAATGACCTAATAAGAAGTATACATGAATCTGGCATACCCATTATCCTGTTCGACCGTTTTTTTGAACAGCTTCCGGACTTGAACTATGTTTTGGAGCGAAGTGATGAGTGTCTGACAAAAATAGTTGAGAATGCTCTCCGACTGGGACACAGAAGAATGGCATATATCAAAGGTCCTGATAACTCAGTTGTTTCCGAAAGCAGGTTTAAACGCTTTCGAGAGATACTGGCAGAAAATAATATAGAAGAGCTGCCGCAGTATTATTACCACAACAGAATAACCCAGGAGCAGTGCATGGAGGCAGTTGACCACATTCTGGCGCATCGTGATGATGTGACTGTTGCAATTACCACCAACGCCAACCAGATTAAATACTTTGCTATGCGTTGCCATGAAAACGGAATATGTGTCCCTGACGATATATCACTAACTGGCTTTGGAGTTGAGGAATACAAGACACTGTTTACCATCCCCATATCCTGCCTAATACAGAATCACTACGAAATAGCACTACATTCTGCAAAGCTATTAATGGAAGTAATAAGACACAAAGAAAAACATAAGGGACTGGCGGCAACGAAGATTGTTTATGTAGATAGTGAATTTTTTGATGGAAAATCTGTAAAAGATTTAAGAAAAAAGGACGAATAAGCTACATAAATATGCAGCTTATTCGTCCCATGCAGTTTAGACCTATCCCATAAGACCCAATAATAGAATAACCCTTTGAGCTTCTCTTTTTCACACCCGATGTTAAACAGGATATGTGGGAAGAGGCAAATGGCATAAAATAATGTGCAACAATACAAAAAGCCTACCGAAGTAGACTTTTTGTATTGTTGCACATTTGGTTGCCCGACTAGGATTTGAACCCAGACAAACAGAGTCAGAGTCTGTCGTGCTACCATTACACAATCGGGCATTGTGACGGGCTGTCCGTTTGAAACAGCTTTATTATTATATCGTACAAAGTGGGAGATGTCAAGACATTATTTTCATTTTTTCGGGAAAAATCCCACGTTGACAAATCCCTCTGGGTTATACTATACTTAGTTGTTAACACTTGAAAATTATGGAGGAACGGAACTTGGCTGATTTGAGAAGTCTTATTGAGAAGCGTAGAACCTTTGCGATTATCTCCCACCCCGATGCGGGTAAGACCACCCTGACCGAGAAGTTTTTGCTTTACGGTGGGGCCATTGCGCTGGCCGGTTCGGTCAAGGGCAAAAAAACCGCGCGCCATGCAGTGTCGGACTGGATGGAGATAGAAAAGCAAAGAGGTATTTCTGTAACCTCCTCGGTGCTGCAGTTCAACTACGATGACTACTGTATTAATATACTGGATACCCCCGGGCATCAGGACTTCTCGGAGGATACCTACCGCACCCTGATGGCTGCCGACTCCGCTGTCATGGTCATTGATGCTTCCAAGGGCGTAGAGCGGCAAACCCGCAAGCTCTTTAAGGTATGTGTCATGCGTAATATCCCCATCTTTACCTTTGTCAATAAGATGGACCGCGAGGCTAGAAATCCTTTTGACCTGATGGAGGAGATAGAGCAGGAGCTGGGCATAAAAACCTACCCTGTAAACTGGCCTATCGGTTGTGGGCGGGACTTTAAGGGTGTATATGACCGCCATAGCAGGGAGATTATCTCCTTTACTGCAAACAACGGACAGCACGAAGTGGAAGCTACCGAGGTAAGCCTGGATGACCCCACCCTTTCCACACTTATTGGAGAAACAAACTACAATACACTACGGGATGATGTGGAGCTGTTGGATGGTGCCAGCCACGATTTTGACACGGAAGAAATCCGTACAGGCAAGCTGACTCCTGTATTCTTCGGTTCAGCCCTTACCAACTTCGGTGTGGAACCCTTCCTTAAAAACTTCCTGAAAATGACTTCACCACCGCTGCCTCGTCAGGCAGGGGAGGATGTGGTAGACCCCTTTTCTGATGTGTTTTCTGCATTTGTCTTTAAGATACAGGCCAACATGAACAAGGCACACCGGGACCGTATTGCATTTATGCGCATCTGCTCCGGTAAGTTTGAAAAGGGCATGGAGGTATACCATGTACAGGGGGAGAAAAAACAGAAGCTAAGCCAACCTCAACAGATGATGGCACAGGAACGTGAAATTGTAGAGGAGGCCTATGCAGGAGATATTATCGGTGTCTTTGACCCGGGTATATACGCCATCGGTGATACTATCTGCAGCCCCGGCTGCAAGTTTGCCTTTGAAGGCATCCCTACCTTTGCTCCCGAGCACTTTGCCCGTGTGCGTCAGAAGGATACCCTAAAGCGGAAACAGTTTGTAAAGGGCACCGAGCAGATTGCCCAAGAGGGTGCTATTCAGATATTCCACGAGCCCTTTTCCGGCATGGAAGAGGTTATTGTAGGCGTGGTGGGTACTCTGCAGTTTGATGTGCTGGAGTATCGTCTAAATAATGAGTATAATGTAGAGATTATCCTGGAGACACTGCCTTTCCAATATATCCGCTGGATAGAGAACAAGGAGCTGGATGTAAAAACCCTAAACCTGAGCTCCAGTACCAAGGTTGTACAGGACTTTAAGGGCAAACAGCTACTTCTGTTCTGCGATAACTGGAGCATCGACTGGGCTTTATCGAAAAATAAAAATCTTGTGCTTTCCGAGTTTAGCAAGTAAGTAGTAGATAACAGGAGGTTGTGTGATGAGAACCAAAACCTTTGTGGCGGGTGATATCCTTATTCCCAAAACAGGTCTTGCCCAGTGGAGCGTGGTGGCGTGTGACCAGTTTACCTCCGACCCCGCCTACTGGCAGGCGTCGGCAGAGGCGGCGGGGGACATGCCCTCAGCGTTAAACATTATCTTTCCGGAAGTTTTTTTAGGAAAGGTCAATTTTGACGAGAAGATTGCTCATATTAATGCTGCCATGAACCGTTATCTGTCAGAGGATATCTTTGATTGCTATAAAAATTCTATGATTTATCTGGAGCGCACCCTTGGAAACGGCACTCTGCGCAGAGGCATTGTGGGTCTTATTGATTTGGAACAATACGACTATAGCGTGGACTCCTCCTCCTTGGTACGCGCCACGGAGGGTACCGTGCTGGATCGCATTCCGCCACGGGTGCGCATTCGGCAGAATGCCTCGCTGGAAAGCCCCCATGTTATGGTGCTGCTAGATGACCCTGATAAGGAAATCATTGAGCCGCTGTCTGCCCGCAAGGACAGCCTGCGCAAGGTGTATGATTTTGACCTGATGCTGGGCGGCGGGCACTCCACAGGCTATCTGCTGGAAGGGGAGGACTGCCGCAGCATTACCCAAGCGCTGGCAGGGCGCACCCTAGCCGTGGGTGACGGCAACCATTCGCTGGCAACTGCCAAGGAATGTTACCGCCAGAACCCAACCCCCCAGACACGCTATGCTTTAGTGGAGCTTTGCAACCTCCATGACGATTCACTGGTTTTTGAACCAATTCATCGTGCAGTGTTTGATGTGGATAGTGCTGCATTTCTGGCTGCACTGGAGAGTTACTGCGCCCATGCACAGGGCGATGCTCCGCCCCAGAGTTTTACTGTTGTAACGGCAGCAGGGGAGAGGCAGCTTACCATTGCCGCACCGGAGGAGGCGTTGGCGGTGGGAAGTGTACAGAAGTTTTTGGATAGCTACATAGGGTCCCGGGGCGGAAGCGTGGACTATATCCATGGTGAAGCCGAGGCCCGTATGCTAACCAAGGGCGGCGCGGTGGCCATACTGCTTGACGTTATGGAAAAAAGCCAGCTGCTGCCTGCTGTAATACGAGATGGTGTATTGCCACGAAAGACCTTCTCCATGGGAGAAGCGCGAGACAAGCGGTACTATTTAGAGTGCCGCAGGCTATCTGAAAATCACAAGTAAATTTTGATTTTCAGCGTAAAGAAAGGAAGTCATTAGTTGAACGAAAACCTAGAAAAAAACCTAGCAGAAACCCAAGCAACTACAGAAACCCCAAAGTACGACAACCCCATGGGCTCGGCTCCCATGCTTCCGCTCATTCTAAAGATGGCGATTCCGTCCATGTTCTCCATGCTGGTACAGGCACTTTATAATATAGTAGACAGCATCTTTGTTTCTATGATAAGCAGTGAGGCGCTGGCGGCGGTGTCGCTGGTGTTCCCGGTGCAAAATCTTATTATCGGCGTTGCGGTAGGTACCGGTATTGGTCTGAACAGCCTGGTATCCCGCAGGTTGGGTGAACAGAACCAGAAGAGTGCAGACCTAGCAGCTACCCACGGCGTCCTCTTGGGTGCAGTCAGCGGTGCTGTCTTCGCAGTGCTTGCCCTCTTTTTGACCAAGCCATTTTTCCGATCCTTCAGTGATGACCCTGCACTGACCGATCTTGCTGTCCAGTATGCCGAAGTGGTGCTCTACTGCTCCTTTGCAGTATTCATATCCATTAACCTGGAAAAGATATTACAGGCCACCGGCAATGTGATGGATCCCATGAAGATTATGCTAATTGGTACTGCTACTAACATCGTTTTGGACCCAATCCTTATCTTTGGACTTTTTGGATGTCCTGTCATGGGAGTACGAGGTGCAGCCATCGCAACAGTTATGGGCCAGATTGCCTCCATGATCTTTGCTCTGTGGGTCTGTTTTACAAAGCGACGTACCCACCGGGTGGACATCACCCTGCGAGGCTTCCGTATCCACTGGAAAACCGTTGGTGATATATATAAGGTAGGACTGCCCTCTATTGTCATGCAGTCCATAGGCTCGATAATGATTGCGGGACTCAATATGATACTCATCAGCTTTTCGCAAGCTGCGGTATCGGTGCTGGGTATCTACTTTAAGCTACAGTCCTTTATCTTTATGCCGGTATTTGGTCTTACCAGCGGTGTTATGCCCATTATGGGTTACTCCTACGGAGCCCGTAACCGCAAACGCTTAATGTCGGCCCTTTGGTACGGTTTAGGCATTGCAGCCTCCATTATGGTTATAGGTACATTACTGTTTATGTTGCTGCCTGCGCAGTTCCTTGGCATCTTCAATGCTGACAGTGAGCTGATGCGTATTGGTGTACCTGCACTGCGTATTATATCCCTCTGCTTCATTCCTGCAGCAGCCGGTATTATGATATCCACCATCTTTCAGGCGGTGGGTATGGGTGTCCAGAGCCTTATCATTTCTATTTTGCGGCAGATTGTTCTCATTCTGCCTCTTGCGGCATGGCTGGCGCAGTTTGGTGTAGGCTATGTATGGTTTTCCATTCCTGCAGCAGAATTCCTTACCTTTGTGGTGGCTACGCTGTTCTTCCGCAGTGCCTACAAAAACAAGATATCTATTCTATAAACAATATATAGGTATATAAACAGGGTTAACGGCAAAACTGCCGTTAACCCTGTTTTTTGTTAATTACTTCCATTTGTAGAAAAAATAATCTGAAATTTACAGTATTTTGCAGGAAATGAGTGATACATTATTCATAATTTTCCAAAAAAGTTACGAATATGTGTATAATACAATAATATTATGCAACTTTATTACAAAACGCTTGCAATTGATGACAAAATACGATAAGATTTTCTCATGGCAGCAAACAAGCCGCCAGTACCAAAAAAACATATGGAGGAAATTGACCATGAAAAAGACACTTGCACTGGTTTTGGGCGTAGCCGTTATGACTAACGTTGCACTGGCCGCAAACCCCACCATTGGAACTAGCAGCGTAATTGCTCCCGGCTCCGAAATTGACATCACGATCGATCAGTTTAAGGCTGGCTCCACCGCCGACCTTTCTCCTGATTACTTCAGCATAAGCAGCAAGAAGATTGCTAAGGGCGCAAACCTTGTAAAGGAAATCAAGATTGACGGCGACGATCAGGTTGTCCGCATCGTTCTGAATGACAACATGGAGCTTGCTGCTCCTAAGGGCGAGAACCTGGTTATCGACACCCTGTCCATCAAGGCTAAAAAGGATACCGGCGATGTAAAGAGAAACAACGTTCTCACCATCGAGGATATCGAAGAGAAGGTTGGCCATGTCATCAACGAAATCACCTTGGATGGCAGCAGCACTGTTGACCTGGTAGAAGGCTACAACAAGATTGTTAAGCCCGACAGCAGCACCGTATACGGCGACGTTATGATTAACATCGGCGACCTGATGCTGGACGGACGCGCCTATGCCGATGACAAGATTTTTGTTAAGGGCAACTACAAGGCTGACACCAACATCCTGAAGAACTACCCCGATGCCGATATGCGTTTCATCGGTTTTAAGACCAACGGCTTCCCCACCTCCTTCAACGCTACTCTGTCTGCTGAAGAGGATGAGTTCATCTACAAGATTGTAGACGGCAAGCTGGTTGCTTCCGGTCTCAAGTGGAGCGAAGATGACTATGCATGGACCGGCAAGGTTCGTTCCAGCACCACCTATGTTATCTCCGACACCCGCCTTTCCACCGCTAGCGTGGACGAGAACGGCAACACCACCGATGGCGACGTAAGCAACCCCGACACCGGCGCAAATGACGTTGTTGGCGTAGCTGCTGCTCTGGCTGTTGTTTCTCTGGTAGCTGCAGGTGCAGTTTCTCTGAAGAAGTAATTATCCACAAAAGTAAGCCCTCTGTTCCTTAACCGGAGCAGAGGGCACTTTTTTGCCTACGATTTGTTACCAATTTGTAACCTGCGCAGCTAAAAAGCAATAAAATTAAATGAAATTACTATAAAATATAAAATTATTCTAATAATAAACGAATTGGTTACTTTTTACTTGCAATTGGTAACAGTTTGTAATATACTACAGTTGTCAAAGGGAGCGGAGAATTCCTAAGGCAAAATAAAGATTAAATTATAATGGAGGAAATT
>JAVXNK010000020.1:0-60674 GCA_036645835.1 Angelakisella sp.
AAAGACTGGCACTTCTCCAGCGAGTACCTGACCCTCAGCTCCAAGAGCTTTGAGAAGGGCGCTAACCTGGTTAAGGAAGTTAAGATCAATGACAACGAAATGTCTGTTGACATCGTTCTGAACAAAAACTATGATTTGTTTGCTCCCAATGGCGACAACCTAGTTATTAAGAAGCTGGCCGTTAAGGGCAAGCAGAACTATGACGTTAATGGCGATAAGAAGTATGATACCGAGTCTGGCGACATCAAGAAGGGTACCGAGTATGAGTATGTTGGCTCTAAGAACCTGAAGGTTGGCTATCCTAAGGTCAAAATCAACCTTGATGGTTCCGAGGGCAGCGTTGTTGCTTACCAGAAGGATACACTAGTTGAATTTGTAGCCAAGGGCGGCGTTTCTTACGAGACCGTTTCTCTGGATGATATTGCTGACATTTACCTCGAAGGCCGCGTATACGACGGTGACAAGGTATATGTAGACGTTGACAACGATGTTAACAAGGACATCCTGAAGGCTGCTGCCGATGATGCTGACATCCGTTTCTACAACATCACCACCAACGGCTTCCCCACCGCTAACACCATTCAGCTAGCCGCTGAGGAAGATGAGTTCGTTTACAAGATTGTTGACGGCAAGATCACTGCTTCCGGCCTGAAATGGTCTGCAGATGACTATGCATGGGTTGGCAAGATCCGTTCTTCCGTTTCCTATGTCGTTTCCGATGTAGAGCTGAAGGCTGCTCCTGCTACTTCCGGCGATGCTACCACTGGCAACCCCGACACCGGCGCTAATGACGTTGTTGGTATAGCCGCTGCTCTGGCTGTTGTTTCTCTGGTTGCTGCTGGCGCAGTTTCCCTGAAGAAATAAGTTATAGCCTAACCGCTATAACCCAGCTTTAGCTTAATAAAAAGAAATCCCCCACTGTCGTCTCCGAGACAGTGGGGGTCTTTTTTTGTCCTGTAAAAAGAAAACAAAAACCGGTATAGAAGCTTTTGGCATCTATACCGGTTTTTACTTATAGTGTTAGTGCTTGGGGTTGGCCTTTACTTTTAGAATAGCCTGTACCAAAGCGGTAGTAACCTGTGTGTTGGCTTCCTTATCTTCCAGGCCCTCTGCCAACAGTTCTGGCTCGGCCACAATGTATTTGGGGTGCAGCTTGTTAAGTGCCATAGCTGTAATGTCCTGGCGGCACTTTTCACAGGTGCAGCAGTGGAACTTCTCCATGGCTAGGTCTATCTTGTCATTTATAAGCCGTTCCATAATGTTGATAATAGCGGGCCTTGCAACCTCCACCGAGGGGGCAGCAGGTTTACGGGGATGAGCGGCCACAGGTTGTTGTACCGGCACTGCCTCATCTTCCTCGATAACAGGGGCAGAAACCTTGGCAGCTGCCTTTCGGGGTGCTGCCTTAGCAGGAGTCTTTTTTACGGGTGTAGTTACAGGGGTATCAGTCTCCTCTGCGGGCGCCGCTATCGAACGCATAGCCGAGGGCATTATCTTCTGATACATGGAATCTTTATCTATCTCTTTTCTTGCTTTTGCCATTGTGTTTCATCCTTTCACAGCGCTATATATAGCTATTCAATAAAGGGCATCGCCCCGTCATTCAACGTTTTCAGTAGAAGACTGTGCTTTTACTGAAAAAAACAAGGTGGCTTCGGCCGTCTATATAGGTGGGTACACCTTTGTTTTAGTTATATTCCTGTTCCAAGCATTTCATCTGCAAACTCAATGTAATCCTGCATGACAGGATTTTTGGAGGCATACTTCAGAGGGTTTTCTTGCAGGGACTGGGACTCTGAAATAGCCACACTGTTGCGTATAGAGGTTTCGAAGAGGGGAATATCCAAATCCTTGGAAATAAGCTCAGCAGTACCCCGAACCTCACTGGCCAGCTTGGTTCTGGCATTGCAACGGGTGAGCAGTATACCGGCATACTGAAGCCTTGGATTGCAGTATAGCTTTACCCGTTCTATAGTGTCGTACAACTGGGCCATTCCCTGCAGGCTGAAGATATCGGCGTGCATGGGCACCAGAATGTAGTTGGAAGCAGTAAAGGCATTAATAGTCAGTATGCTAAGCGCCGGAGGGGTGTCGATGAGTATGTAGTCATAAAGGGGAAGTATGGGCTTTAGGGCATCGCTGAGTATATACTCACGCCCTAGGTTGGTAAACTCCAGTTCAACGCCGCTTAGCAGAATGTTGGACGCAATAATATCACTGCTTTCGGTAGGCTGTATGGCCTGACGTATCTTGCATTTGCCACGAAAAACATCATATATGGTTGGCAGAGTCTCGTTGTCGCCCGCCATGCAAAAGGTCAAGTTGCTCTGTGGGTCCAGGTCCACCGCCAGCACACGAAAACCTTTGTCTCTCAAAATGGCAGCCAGTGCATATGTAGTAGTGGTTTTTCCCACGCCGCCCTTTTGGTTGGAGATGGAGATGACAGTAGCCATATGTCGTACAATCCTTTCAACGTGTCCATGACACAGATTTACATCTTCTAAAAACCTTATTTCACACACGCTATCTTGTAGGACAGTGGGATAGGGTGTAGATAACATAAGAATCTTTTTCTCACAACACCTATTGTACAATTATCGACAGAATAATTCAAGGGCAACCAGGTAATCGTAGTGAAAAATTAATAATATTTATAGGAGTTTTTTTAAAAGTGCTATAAAGTTTTTTCTGCTTCTACCGAAAATAATTATTAGAGACTGGAATAGGACATAAGAGCGCAAGCTGAAACAAAGGAGAAACGCTATGAAAATTGATTTAAACGGTGCCTACCGTGCCTATGCCAAAAATAGCACAACCCTGACCCAGCAGAGTGACAGGATGCCAGGTAAGGAAGAACGCCTGCCATCGGGTAATCTGGATAGGGTATCTATAAGCAGTGAAGCTGCACAGCGCAGTGAATTTGACCGCATGGTGCATAGCGCAGCTGCCGAAGTGGAGGCAGGAACCCCTGCTAGCAGGCTGGGAGAGCTGAAACAGGCAGTGCAGTCCGGCCAGTACCATGTTCCCACCGAGAAGCTGGCAGAGGCCATTCTAAATGCATATGTATAGCCACAAAGGAGATTTTTGGAATGAGCGTAAATGAAGCCAGAGAAGAATTTTATAGCTTTTTAGTGGAGTATGCAAACTTTTTCAGAGAGATGGCGGGCTTTGAACAGCAGAAGCTTGAAGTTTTGCTGGGCAACCGACTGCCGGAGATTGAGCATGCCATTTCGGTGACACAGGCCAACGCCATGGCCCTTACCAATCTGGAGAACAAGCGTATTCGTCTGCAACGTGATGCAGGGCTTGCAGAAATGAGCTTTTCACAGCTGGCCGAAACTGCCTCTGAGGGCAGCCGCCAGCAACTGCGTGAACTTATGGACCAGCTAAACGGATACCTCCGTGATATTAAGTTTTACAATACCAAGTCGATGGATGTGGCACAGCTTAAGCTGAAAGCCCAGGAGCGTACTGCTGTACGCAGCAACGAAGTGCATCCGCGAACAGCCACTCCTACCAAGCTGGAGACCAAGGCGTAGGATTCGTGAAAAAACTCCCCAAGAAAGGAAGGGTCACAGACTATGAGACCAACATTTATGGGCTTTGAAACAGCAAAAAGGGGCCTGATGGTAAACCAGAAGGCTTTGGATATAGTGGGAAACAATTTGGGAAATTTGGGTGTAACAGGTTACACCAGACAGCGGGTAGACCAAGTTTCTCTTTCTACACAGGGCATGACCAGCAAATATTCCATGCAACCTCACATTCTGGCAGGACAGGGTGCTGCTATTAACGGCGTATCCCAAATACGCGACCCCTATCTGGATAAGCGGTTCCGTCAGGAGTTTGCAGACGTAGGCTACTTCGACAAGGCGACACAGGTGCTTACCGATGTAGAAACGGCACTGGATGAGTATTCAAATGACGGCATGAAGGCTGCTTTAATAAAGATGTTCAAGGCTGTTGAGAGCATGTCACTGGTGGGCGGAAACACTACCACCAACGCCAACATTGTAAGAACCACCGCCAAGAGCATGACACAGGTAATGAAGCAGTTCAATGTAAAGCTGGACAACATTCTGGATCAGCAGAAGTATGACCTTGAGCTGAACGTGGACCATGTAAACTCACTGATGGAGCGGATAGCCAGCCTGAACGAGAGTATACAGCGGGACGTATTTGCCGCAGAAGGAAAATCCGGCTATTTTGGACCAAATGAACTGTTGGATGAGCGCAATGTGTTGCTGGACGAGCTCTCCAAGTACGGCGACATAGAGGTACAGACACAGGCGGACAGCTCGGTAACAGTGACCATGGGTGGACATGAAGTAGTGAAGGGTGCCAAGGCCGAAACTATAAGCTATGTGAAAAATAGTGACAACACCGTTTCGGTAACATGGCAAAGTAACGGACAGGGTGTTTCCATGTCCAAGGGTTCTATCTTTGCTTCTATAAACATGATAAACGGACGTGGACCTGCTGCCACCGGACAAGAAAACTTTGAGCGTGGTATTCCTTACTATAAGGACCAGATAGACAGTATGGCAAAAACCATAGCCGCCACCTTTAACAAGGTAATACCCGTCATGGATAAGGACGGAAAACCGGAGGTAGATGCTGCAGGTGATGTTATTTACAAGCAGCTATTTTCCTTCGAGGCCGGTAAGGGGGAAGGTGCAGGAAGCATCACTATTACGGATGAATGGGATAAGGATTCCACCTACATTATGATACCTACCAGCGTAGATGGTAAGGATGACAATCAGTATTATCTGAACATGGCAGCGCTTTTTGAGAAGGACTTGGACTTTGGCAATGGCTTTGTGGGTACCATGGAAGGCTATGTGAAGCACTACAACACCACCCTCAGTGAGGATAAGACCTTCAACAGTAGCCGCTTGTCTGCCGCCTCGGCTATTTCGGAAAGCCTGTTGGACAGCATTTCTCAGGTTTCGGGAGTGTCCATGGATGAAGAGGGTGCAGATATGATGGCCTATAACAAGGCCTACGCCGCTATGGGACGCATTATGACCGCCTTGGACGAGGCGCTGGACGTACTGATTAACAGAACCGGAGTGGTTGGCCGATAAGGCTAACCCATTCGGGATAGGAGGCAAAGCACTATGAGAATTACTCAAAGCATGATGTCCAGAGGTTACATAAACAGGATGAACAAGAACTTGCAAAACCTGTCCAAATCTAACAACAGAATGGCATCACAGATGAAATATACCCGTATTTCGGATAATACGGCAGAGGTATCCCGGGCTTTTGTAGTACGGGAGCAGCTGGAGCGCAATGAGCAGTATACCACCAACATCAAGAACGCCGAGGGTATATTGGCTTCTACCGAAAGCAACCTGCAGATGCTCAATTCCTCGCTGAACAATGTGACCGACCGTTTGCTGCAGGCCAACACAGGCACCATGCCGGACAATGAGCGCAAGCTGATTGCACGTGAGATAAAAGGCTTGCAGGAGCAGGCACTGCAGATTTCCAATGCCAAGTATGGCGAGCAGTATCTCTTCAGTGGCTCGGGCAAAGGCAAAGAGGCTCCTTTCTCGGTAGACGCAGGTGGTGAGCTGCAGTATAACGGCTATCCTGTAGACAGCCTGTTTCCACATCCCACTACCGGAAAACCTTCGGTAAAGACAGTTGTGGATCCCGCTGACCCCACAAAGGATGTGTATACCGAGATTAACTATAACAAGGATATTTATATTGATATTGGTCTTGGACTAAACGTTAGCGGTTCAGGAGTGGACGCCAAGCTGGACCCAAAAAGTGCCATGAAGATTTCTACATCGGGTGTTGAGGCACTGGGCTTCGGCATGGGTGCGGACGGTCTGCCGAATAATCTGTACTCCCTGCTTGGGAAGATTGTTAATGACATGGAAAGCGGGAACGTTACCGAAATGGGCAAGGATATTGACCATATCAAGCATACATCGGATACACTGCTGCTGAGCATTACCGATGTGGGTACTCGCGCCGCCTTCCTTGAGGATACATGGAACAGAATGGACAGCGACAGCATCATCCTGAAAACCGCGCAGCAGAAGCTGGAGTCGGCACCGCTGGAGGAAGAGGCTATCTACAACAAGAGCTTTGAAACTTCGTGGATGATTACACTACAGCTAGGCAGCAAACTGATACCGCCATCTATCTTTGATTTTATACGCTAATATACTGGTTTAAACAACTATCCTAAGAGCATGAGGGGTGAGCACATGCAGCTTCTTCGGATAACGACCGTACCAGCACAGATTGAATTTAATATTCAAAAAGCGCAACTGCAATGTCGCGTGCAACCACTAGGCTTCACTCTGAACAAAACAGGGGGAAGCCTTGAGGTGAATACACAGGGTACCCAGATGCAGATGAACAGTGATGCCTACCGTGCCGATATGGACCGAGGCCCTGTAGGGGATACCATGAAAAAGGTAGCCCAGCAGTCGGCGCAAAAGGGTGCAGAAGCGGTGGGGCGTCATGTTGACTTGGGAAACCAGATGATGCAGATTCAAAAAGGAGCCAATATTCCGGATCTGTTGTTTTCCAGGATGCTGCAGGATCAGGGCTCCAGCCTGGTTTTTGTACCCCTGAGCCCTGTGGAAATTTCGTGGAGTCAGCCTCAGATGAGCATGGAGTACACACCCGTAAAACAGAACTTTGAATGGCAGACTGCAAAGAACATTATGGAGTATATTCCAGGCAAGTTTTCTATTGATATAAAGCAGCATCCCGAAGTGCATTTTGAATATCTGGGCGGACCAAACTACATTCCCAGACGCCCCGCACAGGGAGCATAACAATGTACATGTAAAGGATGGAAAAAGATGAAGATAGAGACAAGATACTTTGGCAGTGTTGAGATTGACCCGCAAGAGATTGTGCACTTTGTGCAGCCTATCTACGGGTTTGAAAAACTGACCGATTATGTACTGCTTTCCGACAGCACAGTAGGTGACTGTTTTCTGTGGCTACAGTCGGTTACAGAAAAAGAGGTTTGCTTTATACTGCTGGACCCCGCAGTACTTTCCTATGACTACGCTCCTGCTTTTTCCTCCGATATGCTGAAGCTTCTGGGAAACCTTCGGGCAGAGGATGCAGTAGTGCGTCTGGTTACAGTAATACATGAGGATTTTACAGCCTCTACGGTAAACTTAAAATGCCCCATCGTAATAAATACGACGGAGCACTGTGCAGCACAGATCATGTTGGAGGAGGACTATCCTATTCGCGCACCCATGGTGCAGAGCGGAAAGGAGGAGTCTCCATGCTGATACTAGCCAGAAAAAGCGGGGAGTCACTGATGATAGGCGACAATATTGAAATTGTCATTACCGAGATATCGGGGGACAAGGTCAAGATTGGCATTAATGCGCCCAAGGAAGTGACGGTACTACGCAAGGAGCTATGCCAGACGGTGGATGAAAACCGACAGGCAGTACAGGAAGTTCCAGGAGATGCACTTCGTCTTCTTGCGGCCAACTTTAAGAGTGCCCATCATTCGTAAAAAACAGGTTTGGCGGGGTAGCTTCAAGGTCTACATCTGCCTCGTTCTTACTAAGCAGGGTAACGTAACTGTGTAGGGCTTTCTCATCCTGCTTGGGCAGTACCACTATGGAGCAGATAAGAATGGCAGCCTTTCGCCCCAACAGTTCACGCTTTTCCACCCGCAGGACAGTGGAATGAAGCTCCAGGGGTGGCTCGCTCTCCACCATTAGGTACTGTCCTTCCCCTATATAGGGCATAGCACTGAGTTTAACAGTGTCCATGGAAAGGTAACGAATGGTTCCGCCAATCAGCTCTGCTTTGCGAGAACTGAAGTTGGGAGAGTTGTTGGGGGATAGAGCCAGGTAGGCGGGAAGATAGGTATTAATATCAAAGAGCTTACGAGCGCCCTCCATAACTGCGTCCTCCACCCCAACAATCTGTAGCAGGTTGCGGGAGGAAAGATAAACCTGTCCTACAAACCGTTCCAGTTCAGTGGCACCCAGTATTCGGACAATTTCTACAACAGTACCCAGCTTTACAAGGGGTACAAACTCACTTTTAAAGGTAACCTTATTTTCGGTCTTGGAGATGCAGGCCATGCCTACTTCCATCACCTTGCCGTTTTCAGCTTTTAAAAGTGCACTAAAATACATGGGAAGCACAGAAAAACCTTCCTTCAAAGCGAAACTCTGCCTTGTGGCAGGCTTATAAATATTTCGCAAATGCAAATTTGCCTAAGCGAAAGGAGAAACCGTGGAACAACAGTTAAAACAGGTAACAATGCTTTTGGAAGAAAAAAAGCTGGCTTTCGAACGGTACGAAGCCCTCACCGATACCCTTATGGAGACTTCCGATACTGACATCATGGAAGATTATATCACAAAGCGAGCTAATATGGCAAACAAAATAGACATGCTGGACAGCAGAATAAAACAGCTGTTATGTGAGGCCTTCGGAGAAGAAGGTAGCAGAGCGATGAAACAAAGCACACTAAGGGAAAGCCTGCCCCAGCCACTACAGCCTATCTACGACTGTAACCTGCGTATATTGGAGGTGGTGCGAAGGATACGGCTGAAGGACTCGGACATTACCGCAGGCTGTGTACGGTTCCGGGATGAAACGATGGAAAAGATTAAAGCTACCAACAATATGCCGAAGATTAACCGGTATCTCAACAATCTTTCCAGCCCAGAAAGTGTAAATAGTTTCGGCGTGGTATAAATTTAACCATGACTATGTCGATAATTAAGATATAGAGACAGACGGATAGATGTACAGCATTCAGAAAGGGAGATGACACACTGTGGCAATAAACTCATTAAGCTCCGCCAGCAAGGGTATGTCCGGTTTGGTATCCGGCATGGACACCCAGAGTATGGTAGATGCCATGCTTGCCGGAACACAGGCGAAGATAGATAAGCAGAAGGCTAATAAAACCATATTGGGGTATAAGCGGGATATCTATCGGAATACGCTGACCGACTTGAAAAACTTTCAGAATAACTTTTTCAAGTTTGGCAGCAAAACCGGTACCAATATGTTGTCTACCGACTTTTATAACAGTCTGACCGCACTTAACAAATCCTCGGCGTTTAAGGTAACTGCGGGCAGTTCTGCCCTCGCAGGGAAAACGACTATTAACAGCATTGAGCAGCTGGCACAGTCGCTAAAGCTGAAGTCCACCTTGGATAAAACCACTGCAGATGTTAAAGGTACACTGGATATCAGCCAGATAAAAGAAGGCTCCGAAATTCAGATGGTACTGGATGGCGTCTCCAAAATGATTAAGCTTCCCCAGGGCGCTGCCAGCGATGCTGAATTTGTGGCACAGCTGAACGCTTCTATTCAGCAAACTTTTGGTAATGGTGTATCTGCCTCCTTGGATGGCGGTGTCATCTCCTTTAATGCTGCCGACAGCAGCCGCGAGTTTAAGATTAGTGGCAACCTAGATGCCATGGGAGCACTGGGACTAAAAAGCGGTGTCTCCAATAAGATGAGCCTTTATATGTCCCTTGGGGATATTAATTTTGCACAGCCCCTGTCCGGCAGCTCCTTTAAATTTAATATTAATGGTGTAGATTTTGAGGTCACCGAGAATGACAGCCTTAACACAGTGATAAGCAAAATCAACTCCAGCAATGCCAATGTCAAGGTGCGTTATTCGGCTATTGAGGACAAGTTCTCCATTGAGTCTACCATATCCGGGAAGGGTACCAAGATTGAGATGTCCCAAAGCGAAGGCAACCTGCTGACCGCACTATTTGGTGAGGGCAGCAGCGGCAGTATAGTGGGTAAGCAGCTGTACAGCTATGGGGACATAACAGCCAAGCTGCCCGGTGTGCCGGAGAATGTAGGTACCCCCCCTACAGCGGATGAACAAAAACTTATTGACGAAGCCATTGCGTTGCTAAACAGCAATGTTGACCGCTTTGCCACCGCCTCTGTGGGAGAATTTGTGCTCAAGGTGGATGGCAAGGATATTAAAATAAAGCTTCCACCCAGAGAGAAAGATCCTGCAGATGCTACAAAGGAGCTTCCTTACACAATGGAGCATCTGATTAAGGCAATAAATGATAATACAGAGCTGGATGCTAAGGGGATAAAGCTATCACTGGATATTCAGAATGGCAATTTCACCGGCGGCGTTACCATGAAGGCCAACGAAGGCGTACACATAGATGGAGGAAGTGCTTTTGCCGCCATAGGGCTTAGTGCGAAAACCACCAATGAAAAGACTGCCACCGAGGATGCTACCTTGGCCAGCATGGGAATAGCAGGCCCCCTTACAGTAAAGATTGGTGCGGAAACTTTAAGCTTTACCGCAAACCAGACACTTTCCGAAGTAACAGCTGCCATGGAGAACAAGCTAAAGGAACAAGCCACAGCAGCAGGCCAAACCGCCGAACAGGTGGGGGCTATCAAGGTGGAAGTTTTAAAGGCACCTCCCGGTAGCGAAGGTAAAATACGTCTGTTTGGCGTGGACATTCCTGTAGATATACAGATAGGTGGAGATGGCAATAAGCTGTTTGGTACCGATAAGCTGACACTGAACGGTGGGGGTAAGGCTCTTGCCACTGTTACAGAGGGTAAAAATGCCATAGCATATATTAACGGTGAACGTGTGGAGCGTAACAGCAATGAGTTTACTGTGGAGGGGCTTTCCTTTGAATTGAAGGAAACCTTTTATGAGAGCTATGGTACCGAAAAGGAAAGCTCTGCCGACCCTGATAAATTCGTTGGCGATACCTCAAAGTTTGAAAACATAGATGTAAGCCGCAATAACGATCAGGTCTTTGACGGCGTTGTAAAGTTCATGGATGAATACAACAAAATCGTAGACAAGGTTTGGGGAATGCTCAAGGAAGATGCCAACTATAAAGACTACCCACCACTGACCGATAAGCAGAAAGAAGCCATGTCCGAAAAGGAGATTGAGCTTTGGGAGAAGAAGTCGCAGGAAGGTCTTATGCGCGGCGACGATACCATGGAAGCCATTATGGACAGCATGCGCAGAGTACTCAACCAGCGTCCTGCTGGTTCCAAGTACTCCTTGGCTGAGATGGGCATTACCACCGGTTACGATATGGAGACCGGTATTGGCGGAAAGCTGATATTTACAGACCCAGCTGGCAACGGCGAAAAGCTTCGTGAAATGATTGCACAGGAGCCGGAGGAGCTGGAAAAACTGTTTGCAAACTCTGAAACCGGTTTGATGGTGGAGCTGAACAATGTTCTGGAAGCCGCAGTAACCCCACCCAAGGAGGGTACAAAGCATGCAGCCCTTTCCCTAGTAGCTTTGGCGGGTAAAAGCGGTATGCCGGATACTTTCAGTAAAATCTATCTGGAAACCAAGGAAATAGATAAGAATTTGGAGAACCTCAAGCGTAAGTACGAGGCAGAACATAAGCGGTACTGGAAACAGTTTAACGCCATGGAACAGATGATACAGCAGATGAATTCGCAGAGTTCGTGGCTGACACAACAGCTGGGTTGATGACCCGCAAAAGGAATTCGACAGAGAAGGGAATGGATTTCAAAAGATGTACAATAACAATTCTTACGAAACCTATAAGCAGCAGTCGGTTATGACTATGACCCATGGCGAGATGCTTGCAAAGCTATACGATGAGGTCATTAAGCAGCTGGGAAGCGCAGTGCGCAGCATAGAGGAAAAAGACATTTCAGCTACCAATAAATCGCTGCAAAAGACTCAGCGTATCCTGAACTATCTGGATAGCACACTGGATATGCGGTATGAGGTTTCGAGCTCACTTTCCACCCTCTATGAATTCTTTATACACCAGACTGTTACAGCAAATGTTCGCAAAGATAGTGCGCTGCTCACCGAAATTATTCCCATGGTTCAGGAGCTGCGAGATTCCTTTGTACAGGCCGAAAAGCTTTCCAGAATAAGCCAAAATGCTGTTGCCGCATCCCCCACGTTAATCGGCGCCGTTGGTTAAATAGAAAAAGTATAAAAAGGGTTTCCGTTTATTGCGGAAGCCCTTTGTTTTTTTGCCACTAATGTTTTGGTAATCTTTGACGATTTATAATTTAGGTGATATAATCAAATGTGACTATTAATGTATAATTGCGTCGAAGAAGGGGAAATCCAGATGAAATATAACAGACTAAAAAGGGCGGTATCGGGGCTGCTGGCAGGGCTCATGGTTATGACATATCCCTCAGCCACCATTATCTCCTTTGCAGCAGGCCAATATAATATAAAATTCGTTTCAGAGGACGCAGCTACCGCCTATGTTATTGAGGGCGGCGTGGTGAATGCAAAGGCGCAGCTTCCTCCTGCACATGACTTCGATGCAAAGAAGCCTTTTTTAATTAAAATAGAAGGCGCAACAGCTGCTGATGGTTTGATTTCGGTTGCTGCCAACAGCCGTGACTACTATACCATTACCGCCAATGACTATGCGGCCACGGGAAGTATACCAGCGGGTTCACCGCCTCCACCTTCCGACCCCAACAAGGTGGGTGTTACTACCTACTCCATGGAACCTGTTTTGACCGCCGTTCTACAGGACGGTACCGGTACGGCACAGATTGTAAACAGTGTGGCAGGGGAACCGGACGGCTTCTACAGCATGACTGTAAAAAGTACCAGGGAAGAGCTTCCTATCACCACGGAAAGTAGCTTTACCTTTACCGCTGTCTCCACCGAGAGTGCGGACGGTGATATCAGCTTCTCTGCTGCCCAGGGCGGCAAGGGTCTTTTTGCCGGGCTTACCGAACAGGTAACTACCGATGGCAAGGTGACAACTGCAAACGGAAGAAAAGCTGTTAAAATTCAGCTGGGGAAATACGGTTTTGAACTGGGCATTTCTATGCCTACCGGTATGCTTATTGAAAAAGGAAGTAGCTTTACCGTAAGCTACCAGCTGCAAGGCATAAACCCGCTGATTTTATATGTTGTTACCCCAAAATGGGCAGTAAACCAGACTGCCAGCAGTATTCGCAACGACCCCGTAGACCCTCTGGCTCCCGACAAGAGCAAGATTCCCTATATTAAGCTGGCCGATGGGGACAGCCTTACCAGCATTACCACAAACTTCGAGGTACTGTCGCAGGTTGCCCGTTACAACTCCAAGGATAACAGCCTGCTCCATATAAACTGGGACTGGGAACCCGCACCCGACCAAGCCGACTGTGAAAACGTAGTTAGCTTTGGTGCCGACGGCCGCCAGACACGCAGTGTAACCCTGAACCCCCGTCAGGAGGATGTGAAGGGCAAGCTGAGGGCACAGGTGGAGTATAAGCTGCAAAAGCCCTTTAACGGACAGACTATGGTGCAGTCCGACTGGGTGGAAATAGGCATTACCATACTGGGTACAGGTACACCCCCGAAGCTTACCCCCTTAACCCAAAAGGTAGGTACAAAACCCACTGAATCCATTACCAAAATACCTTCCAACATGGATGTTTACACTGGTAACGTGCCTCTCTTTACCGAACCGCAGTACCCCCATACCTTTAGTGCTTCTATGGTGTTCGGAACAGGTAGGGGACGTGCAGAAAAAACAATTATCCGTGCCGAAGGGATGATGCCCGATGCCATTAAGGTTTATTTGGATAACTCACCGGTACCCTACGAGTTTGGCACCGATATTATTAATACCGATAAGTTAGCAGGGCATAGACCCCTCTCTTTTGTAGCGACAAAGAAAGGGCAGGTAACGCTCTACTTTGACTACTATGTGCGCAATAACAAGGGAAACTTGGTAAAGGCGGACACCTCGGAGAAGTTCTCTTTTATTGTGGATGACACCACCCCCAGGGACTTTGCCCAGCTTTCCTCACTGCTCATACAATCACCCAAGCTGGCTGCGGACCCCTCCCTTTCCACTACCTATCCCGGTGGTGCTATTTCCTATGGCTTTAAGTCCGATACCTTCCTGTATGCCAATATTGAGCTCCCGAACCTTGTTGATGAAATTAACATAACACCCATCATCCCCGATAACAAGGGTGTTAACCCACAGATGACCTATAACTTGGCAGGCGGCGGCAGCCTTTCCGGCGGTATGGCTGCCAGTGGTACCGTAGACAACAATACCCTTGTTGCCGGCGGGAAGATACCCATGCATGTGGAGAGCCCTCGTACACTGACCCTTACCCTAAAGGCTGAAAATGGGAGGGAACAGCTTTACATACTGACAATGAACCGTATGCCTCCCGATAAGGATTCCTCGCTGAAAAACCTAACTGTAACCGATGTAGACGGTGGAGCTATCCTAAAGGGATTTTCACCTACACAGAAGGAGTATACCGCAACAGTGCCCTACAAAACCCGCTGGGCCAAGTTTGAGATAGAAAAAAACAGTGTGTGGTCCAAGGAAACCTTTATACCACCGCTATCCACCTATCCCGGTGACTCCACCAATGAGGCAAAATGGGTAAAGCTGAAGTATCCCGGTGATATCTTTGGGGGAGTGGGTGACTTTAATGGTCTTTCCTCCATCACGGAACAGAAGGTGGTGCTGCAAGCCCAGGATCTTTCCGGCTTTCCCGACGGCAGCAAAATGTACAGCACTACCTATAAGGTGCGCATTATTCGGCAGGACCCCAGCAAGAATACCTTTGCTACCGATGTAACCGTAAAGGACGATAAAAACCGTCCCGTAGTCTTTGATAATAACACTAAGTTTGATAAGAATACCAAGAAATACTCCATGCATATTCCGTATTCTTCAAAGAAACTGTCGCTTTCCATACTGCCGGAAGATGTGGTAGCCCAGAGTGTTACCCTCACCGCACCGGGTGGTATTATTACCACACAGGACTATGCCGGGGATGGCGTTCCCCTGGTCTTTACGGTGGATACCCCTATCGGGGGCAGCACCGAAATGACCTTCCCCCTATCCTTTACTGTAAAGGCTGAAAGCGGGGCAGAAACCAATCCGCCCTATGTCATAAATGTGGTGCGCAACGACCCCGATCAGGACAGCACCCTGACAGCGCTTGAGGTAAAGGATCAGGACAATGCGGTTGTGAAGGCTTTTTCATTTAACCCGCAAACTCCCGACTACGTATTCTCGGTGCCCTTTAACACCGAGCAGATAAAGGTGATACCCAAGCCCCGTTCGCCTCTTGCTACCGCAAAGGTAAATGGCAAGATTATTGATGAACGTGACCCTTCCTTTGTCACCCTGATAAAACCGGGCGAAACTAAAAATATTAAGGTAGAGATATTTCCAGAGGATGTACGTGCTCCCGCAAGGCAATACACACTGACTATTACCCGTGAAATGCCTAGCACCGATGCACGGCTGAAGAACATAACCGTTACAGGCGGTGAAAACTTCCTGCCCCGGTTTACCCCTACCACCACCATTTATAACGTATCCATGCCGGAGGGAACCCAGAGCATCACCTTTACGGCAGTGCCGGTGCATGTTGGCTCCACACTGACCATAAACGGCGTAGATATAAAACCCGGAACAGCCTCTGACCCCTATGAACCCTTTGATGCCAAAAGTAAGGTAGACATAGTGGTTACAGCTCAGGATGGTAAGACCAAGATGACCTACACCATTCATGTGACCAACCAAAACCTAATTCCCAAGAGCAGCAATGCCGACCTAGAACAATTGCAGGTAAAAGAGGGTTCTATGTCACCCCGGTTTAAGCCTTCCATAACTGAATACGAGGTGGCAGTGAAGGATGATATTTCTTCCGTAGATATTATCCCCATACCCAAAAGTGAGGATGCCACCGTTAAGGTGTTTTCCGAAAGCAAGGAGCTGGGGGACTACTATGACCGCTATTCCTCTGCCATACGGGACGGTGAAAATGTATTTACCATAAAGGTTACCGCAGAGGATGAAAAGGCTACAAAGGAATATACCGTAACTGTCTACCGCAAGGATGAGGAAAAGCAGGGAAGTTATAAGCCTATTACAGCTGATATGGTCAACTTTACCACCAACCCCATTGTGGTGGATATCAGCCGTTACACCGTAGTGGCAGCAGAGGTTTTTAATACCCTAAAGGAAGAGTACCCTGAGAAAACAATGGTTTTCCAGGGCAACGACTATTCGCTGCAGCTGACCGGTAAGGATATGGGGCAGCTGGTTCCTCACGCCGCCATCTACGATTTGGGCATTACCTTTAACTCGCCCAACGAGGATGACATCTGGGAAATTATTCTGAACGAGTCCAGGAACGATGGTATTGAGCCCGTAATGATTCACTTTAACCACCACGGAGCACTGCCGGGGAAAATGCTCTTTACCTTGAGTCTTGGCAGAACCTACCGCACCCAGAATGCCACATGGAACTACTATAATGAGGAGCGGGAACGCATTGACTATTACGGCGGTGTCCGTACCAATTCCCGTGGAACATTTACTGTACCCATTACCCATATGAGTACCTATATTTACAGCGAAGACCGTATAGTAGGTGCTGAAAACAAGTCCGGCGATTTAGGTGCCACAGGGTCGGTCACCGGAGGCTCGGGGATAAATAAGCCCAATCCCAACACAGGTACGGAGGGCTGCAAGTAATGAAAAGCTTTCTTTCCATTCTGTTGGTACTTGTGCTTATTGCTACCATGGGAGGCACATGCTACCTGCTCTACCAAAAAAGCGCAGCTGCCCCTGCCATTGCCACACCGCAGCCCACTGCTGCTGCACAGTCCTCCTCTGCACCGCAGCTACCGAAGAAGCTGGTAGAGGAGCTTAGCGGCAGCACCACCGACCCCGAGATACTGGAGGACCTAATGTATGAAATCGGCAAAAACCCTGACACGGTGGGATGGCTGACAGTACCGGGAACCGATATTAACAACAGTGTGGTGCAGTCCCATAACAACAGCTACTACCTGCGGCGGGATGAACGCAAGCAGGATGCAGTATATGGCTGCTACTATGCGGACTACGAATGTTCGGTATCTGATAGAAATAACCTTACCCCAAACACCGTTATCTATGGGCACAGCGACCTGAAGGATAACCCGGACGGCCCAAGATTTTCCCAGCTGTTCCGCTTTACCGACCCCAAGTTTGCGGAGGAGCACAGAACCATATTGCTGAGCACACCGGAGGAGACACTGGAATGGGAGATATTTTCAGTGTTCTATACCGATGTTACCTTTGACTATATCCGGGTAGAGCTTACCCCCGAGGATCTGAAAGCCATATCCGACAAGGCGGTATCGTTGTCGGTCCACGACTACGGACTTGTCCCCACCGGAGAGGATAAGCTGCTTACACTTTCTACCTGCTCGGTGCGGGACGGAAGTGACGGAAACCATCGCTTTGTTGTTATGGCGCGGCTAAAAAAATAACCTCCCTATCCCTTGAATAGAAGGTATGGATAGGAAACAAATGGTAAATCCTTTGGCACATACTGTGCCAAAGGATTTTTTCTCGTTAAAGGAGGAATTTTGTAAATACGTAATACATATTTTGCAAAAATAAGTTGAATTTTAAGGAATAAAAGGTTATAATTATTTAAACAGCCTGTATTATGCGCTAGCTGTACAACATTTTGGCATAATACAGGTAAATATTATGGTTTTTAATAGGACAAGGGGAGGGTTTGACGTGCGATTTGATAGCATGTCTGCACAGGCGATGCAGAAGAGTCTCGATGCAATATGGCTGAAAACGAAGGTTATTTCTAACAATATTGCTAACTACGAAACTCCCGGATACAAGGCAAAGGAAGTCTCGTTTGAGGAGGTTTTGTCCGCGGAGCAGGGGGCTGGCAAGAATGTAAAGGCCTACCGTACCCGCGTCACCGAAAATAGCGACACCTCTATCCGTCCCGATGGCAACAATGTCAATATGGAGAAGGAGCAGATGGAGCTGTGGAAGGCATATTCCCAGTACTCCTATCTGGTGGATAAGGTAAACGGACAGTATAGCAATCTTCGCTATGTTATAAAGCAGGCACTTAAGTAAGAAGGGGGCAACATAATGGCTTTTCTAAACTCAATGAACATTGTTGGTTCCGCACTGACAGCCGAGCGCTTTCGTACCGATATTATCCTGCAAAATCTGGCAAACATCAACACAACTATGACTGCAGAGGGAACTCCCTACAGACGGCAGCAGGTAGTGTTTCAGGAGCGGGGTATCAATTTTAAGGATGCGCTGGATAACGAACGCTATAAAATTAGCGGCGGCGGTGTCCGAGTGGCGGAAGTAGTGGAGAGCCAGACAGAGTTTACTCCGGTATACAACCCCAACCATCCCCATGCCGACGAGAACGGCTATGTTCTGATGCCCAATGTAAACAGGGCGGAAGAGACGGTGGAGCTGATGGCTGCAACCAGAGCATATGAGTCCAATATGACTGCCCTTAAGGTGGTTCAGGCCATGGCCATGAAAGCTCTGGAAATAGGCAAATAGGCGGTAAGCGGTTAGAAGGATATAAGCGTTCTAGCCGCTTTCGACATGAATTGACAACAATCTTATATAGGAGTATAATTGCCACAGGGTATCTGTAGAATTATGTAAATTTATAAGATTTTTTGTTTATATTGCTGAAACCTAATTGGAATCATTACCAGAATTGGACAAATATAACAAGATGCACCTTGGCACACACCTTGTTTTAGACATTATTTAATGTGGGTGAAAAGGGGCATGTTTTAGGAAAAGGGAGGACCCCATATGTTTATTATTCCTATATCCCAGATGCCGCCAATCGGCCTCTCGGACAGTAAGGTTACAAAGACCCCGGACAGTACCGGTATTCCCTTTGCAAATATCCTTTCGGATGCAATACAGAACGCCAGGGAGACACAGGCTGTTTCACAGCAGGATGCCTACAACCTTGCTATGGGTGAGATGGATGACCTGCACACCATGATGATAAACTCCAGCAAAGCTACCGCTGCCATGGAGTTTACAGTGGAGCTTACCGGTCGTGCTGTCAGCGCATACAATGAGATACTGAGAATGCAGGTATAACTTGGAACTTATGGATAACACTTGGCACCTTTAGGGCGGCGGGTTTCCAGAAGGGGCCAGCTCTGCCTGCTTTTCGTACATATTGTACACTTGCTGGGTGCGACACTTTTATAAATACGGACACGAAGATGCTGAGGTAACAATGGAAGATCAAATCAAAAAATCATTTGGGTCCATAAAGGAATATTGGGACAAACAATCTCCAAAGCGCAAGAAGGTAATCACTTTTTCGGGCGTGGGGATATTTTTGTTTGCACTTATTGTAGTAGCAATGCTGAATGGGTCAGACGCCCGTTTTGTCACCCTTTATAGCAGCATGGACAGGCAGGAAGCCACTGCCGTATACACCATTTTGCAGGATATGGAAATACCTGCAGAGATGGACGACAAGGGCAACGTAATGGTGCCAAAGAAAAATGCTGACACCGTCCGACTGGATTTGGCTGCGCAAGGATACCCCAAAAGCACCCTTTCCTACGATGTTTTTAACAGCAGCAACGGACTGACTACCACCGAGTTTGAAAAAAAGGTGATACTGTCCCAGCAGCTGGAAACACGGCTTCAGGATACCTTGACACGGATAGAAGGCGTCAACAAAGCGGTTGTAACACTGGATTTGGCGCAGGGCAGTAACTATGTCTGGGAACAGGAAACCACCAAAAGCTCGGCAGGTGTACTGCTGACCCTGAACCCCGGAAAGACACTGGAACCGAAACAGGTCTCCGCTATTAAAAACCTGGTAGCTTCCAGTGCGCCCAAGATGTCCCCCGAGGATGTCAAAGTAGTGGATGCTGCAACCTCCATAGAGCTTAGATCCACTGAGGAACAGGCGGGAGGCCTTGGCGGCGAACTGGAACGCCTGGGCTTTGAAGCAGAGATAGAAAAACGGATGGAAGAAAAGGTAACCAAACAGCTGTCCCTCCGTTACACCCCCGATAAGATGCGCGTATCGGCTACCGTTGTCATTAACTATGACAAGATGATAAGCGAGAGCATGCAGTATAAACCCGAACAGGGCAATACCGGTGTCATCGACTCGTTGGATGAAACCTATGCCAAGGACGCTACCAACTATGCACAGGGCATAGCAGGCGAGGAGCAGAATACCGATATTCCCATAGTTGTGGACCAGAACAACGACGGCACCCCCGAAGTGGTGGACCATACCCGTTCCATTGACTATGCTATCAGCTACATTAAGCAGCAGGTGGAAAGAGGACAGGCCGAACTTACCTCCGCTACCATGGCTATTATGGTTATGGACCCCGAGCTAGACCAGCGTCAGAAGGACGCTATTATAGAGCAAGCCTCAAAGGCAGCCAACATCCCCGTAGGTAACATCTCGGTGGAGAATGCCAGCTTTGAAGGCAATACCATTCCCACCAACACCGTACCTGTAGGCGGCATAGACTTTACCGACCCTGTTACATGGGCGGTTATTGGTCTGGCAATACTGTCACTTGCTATTCTTGTCTTCCTCGTGCTCAGCATACTACGTAAGGGCAAGACAAAGAAGCTGGTTGCACAGAGCAACGAGGAGGTGGACAATTTGATTCAAGAGCAGCTCAACATCCAGAAGGAGGTTGAGGACAAGAAGCGATTGCTCAAAGAGACCGCGGAGGCAAAGAACAACCAGGAGAATGCGATTGCAAATGAGGTCCGGGACTTCGCCAAGCAGAATCCGGAAATTACAGCAAGTCTCATTCGTTCATGGCTGAAGGAGGAAGATTAGGCGTATGGCACAAAAAAAGAATGGATACGCCGAGCGTGCAGCGGCCGTAGTGATTGCTTTGGGTGCGGAAAATGCATCCAATGTTTATAAATTTCTCCGTGAGGATGAAATAGAGCAAATTTCTCTGGAAATTGCCAAAATGGAGAGAATGCCTCCCGAGGAACTGCGGGACATTATGGAGGACTTCTACGGCCTCTGCGTGACCAAGAAGGTCATTGCCGAGGGCGGTGTGGAGTATGCCCGGGATGTTCTGGAGAAAGCCTTTGGTACCCAGATGGCCATCTCCCTTATGGAGCGTGTCAGCAAATCCTTAAAAACAAAGGCCTTTGATTTTGTTCGCAAGGCAGATTCTAAAAATATGCTGAACCTGCTGCAGAACGAGCATCCTCAGACCATAGCACTGATACTTTCCTATGCCAGAGCCGACCAGGCATCTCAGATTATCTCCGAGCTGCCCTCCGAACTTCGGGTGGAGGTCATTGAGCGGATAGCAAAGCTGGACCGTGCTTCACCGGAGATACTCAAGATTGTGGAAAAAACCCTTGAGAAAAAGGTTTCCAGCATCATTTCGGTGGACCTCATCGATATGGGTGGTGTAAACTACATAGCCGATATTATGAACCATGTGGACAGAGGCATAGAGAAGCATATTTTCGACGAGCTTACCAACAAGGATCCGCAGCTTGCCGAAGAGGTCAGAAAACTCATGTTTGTCTTCGAGGACATCATCTTCCTGGACGATATGTCCATACAGCGTTTTATACGCGATACCGATACCAAGGACCTTGCAGTGGCGCTCAAGGGCGCAACGGCCGAACTTTCACAGGTGTTCTTCAAGAATATGTCCAAGAGAATGCAGGAGAGCATTGCCAGCGATATCGAGTACCTGCACAATGTCCGAATGCGAGATGTTGAGGATGCACAGCAGCGTATCGTGGCAATTATCCGTAAGCTGGAGGAAGAGGGAGAACTGGTCATTTCCAAGGGCGGAAAGGATGACGTAATTGCTTAAGGTATATAAATCCGGCTTGGTGGAACTGTCGGATGAAAGCTTTACCGTGGACGCCCACAAAGCAGAGTTCCCCGACTTCCTTTCCCCTGCAGAGGAGGAAGACGAAGAAGGCAGCGCACAGGCGGCACTTGCAGGAGAAGAGATGGCACTGCTTCTGCGCAAGGCTGAAGAACGTGCCGAGCAGCTGCTACAGGATGCTCGGGACAGGGCAGCGGTAATGGCGGAAGAGATTTTGCAGTCTGCCAGGCAGCAAGCAGCCGAGGAAGCCGAGCAGCTCCGTAAAAGAACCTATGATGATGCATACAACCACGGCATTACCGATGGCATACAGGCAAAAACCAGACAGGTAGAGTCCGTTATTGCAAAGCTGGAGGAAGCAGTGGTACGCATTGAAGGCGAGCTTAGCGGCTTTATTGCACAGTACGAGGGCGACCTTCGGTGGGCAGTACTGGAGGTTGCTTCAAAGGTACTGCACAAAACAGTGGAACGGGACGACATGGAAATGCTGGAAATGGTGAAGGCGGCCGTGGATACGGTGAAGAATGCCGAATGGATAAACGTGCACCTATCGGACGAAGCGGTATACCTAATAGACCGGCTGGAACGTGAGATGGCACCCATGAAGTACCTGACCATTATTCCGGAGGAGCTTCCCCCGGGCAGCTGCATTGTGGATATCCCATCCGGAAGAATAGATGCTTCCATACATACGCAGCTAAGCAACCTAAAGGAATACTTTACAGCGCACAGCGGTGACTTTTAAATACGACAATTTTGTAGAATGGGGGTGAGGTCCGATGCAGCGGGAACGGATACGACGAATGCTGAATATGGCGGACCTGTACACCCATAAAGGCAAGATAGATAAGATTGTCGGCATGACGGTGGAAGCCACCGGCCCACCCTGCAACATCGGCGATATCTGCAAAATAGAGGTGGACGACAGCCGGGTGGTGTTGGCTGAATCGGTGGGTTTTCAGGATAACAAGGTACTGCTGATGCCCTATGAGGACATAGACGGTATCGGGCAGGGAAGTGCGGTGACCACTACGGGAGCCAAGCTTACCATAAACATCTGTGACGCACTGATAGGCCGCATAGTAAATGCTCTGGGAGAACCCATAGACGGAAAAGGCCCCATACCCGCAGGGGCCAGCTATTCCATAAATGGCACTCCCTCAAACCCCATGGAGCGTCCCCGCATCGATACCCCCATAGAGATGGGCGTAAAGGCTATAGACGGCTTTCTCACCATCGGCAAGGGACAGAGAATGGGTATCTTCGCGGGAAGCGGCGTGGGTAAAAGTACCCTTATGGGTATGCTGGCTCGCAACGTGAAGGCCGATATCAACGTAATTGCACTGGTGGGTGAGCGTGGACGTGAGGTTGTGGAGTTTATCTCCCGTGACCTGGGTGAGGAGGGACTGCGTCGTTCAGTTCTGGTAATAGCTACCTCCGACCAGCCCGCCATGATGCGTTCCAAATGCGCCCTTACCGCAACTACCATAGCCGAATACTTCCGGGATCAGGGGAAAGATGTACTACTGATGATGGATTCCCTAACCCGTTTCTGCATGGCACAACGTGAAATAGGCCTAAGCATAGGCGAACCCCCGGTAGCCAGAGGCTACACCCCCTCCATCTATTCGGCTCTGCCGAAACTGCTGGAGCGGGCGGGAAACTTTGAAAAAGGTTCCATTACCGGTATCTATACCGTGCTGGTGGAAGGTGACGACAGCAACGAACCCATCTCCGATACTGTTCGTGGTATCATAGACGGCCACATCATGCTTTCCCGAAAGGTGGCGGCGAAAAACCACTATCCGGCCATCGATGTGCTGGGCAGCATCAGCCGACTAATGAGCGATATTGCCGAGAAGAAGCACAAGGGTGCGGCGGCACAGCTGCGAAATCTCATGGCGGTCTACAACTCCAATCAGGATCTTATCTCCATAGGAGCCTACAAAAGCGGAAGCAACGCGGAGCTGGATTACGCTGTTTCTCATATTGACCGAATTAACGCATTTTTACAGCAGTCGGTAGATGAAAAGTTTACCTTTGCCCAGACGGTGCAGCTGCTCGAGGAAATACTCGACTAGTGTGACCAGTACTTTAGGCAAGGAGGCAGGGCATGAAGAAATTTGAATTTTCACTGGGGAGGATGCTGGACTACCGCCAGTCCCTACTGGAAAAAGAAAAAAATACCTTGATGCAGCTCTTTGCACGGCGCAGCGCCATGGAAGATTCTCTGGAGGTAAACGGACAACAGCAGCAGCAGACAGCAGAGGAACTCCGAATGCTTACCCAAAGAGGCACCACCATAGCAGAGATACAGCGGATAGACTTTCGGCTGGAGGCCATGCGACGGCAGGCTGAGCAGCTGCAGAAGGATCTGGCAGCCATAGAGCTTGCCATTGACCGGCAGCGAGATGTAGTCACCGAGGTTTCCCAGCAGGTAAAGGGTTTGGAGCTGCTTCGTGAAAATCAGCTGGAGGAATACAACTACGCGGCACGCAAGGAGGAGGAGGACCGGATAGCGGAACTCATATCCTCAAAAATAGCACGTCAGCAGCACTAAAGAGGCTATCGTTTTCAAAAGCAATCTGCCTTTGGAAATTTAGCATATAGAGACTACCGGAAGGGAGGTGAAATAGAGAATGCAAGCAATTGCAATCAATCAGGGCCTTTCCATAGGACAATCGGCATCCCATACGGGTACATCGGCAGTGGCACAGGACGGAAACTTTATGCAGCTAATGATGCAGCTTATGGGGCAAAACCAGTCGGATATCGGCACACTGATGAGCGAGGCGACCACCGACAGCGCTTCCATAGAGGAGCTTTTGGGGCTTAGCGGTGAGCAGGAAGATGGTGAAGATACCAACTATCTGATGCAGCTAATGGCCGGAATGTTGGGGCATGGAACACCGCAGGTAGCAATGTATAACAGCGGCGAAACAGAAGGAACAGCTACTACAACGCAGAACCAGGCGCTGGAACAGCTTCTGGGTAACGCAGCAGCCTTTCCCGGGCTTCCCACTGACGCAGAAGGCAGGGTAACGTTACAAAGTGGACAGGCGTTTACACTTCCCGGCGCGCTGACAGGAAAGACAGAAATGTCCATGGAGATTCTTACCGAGAACTACAGCGCCACAGGACAACCCACCATGGGAAAAGCGGAGGAACAGCAAAACCTGATGCAAAACGCCTTTGCACAGATGGCAAAGCCGCAGCAAGCAGCCACAGGGCGTGCAAACAGCAAGACGGAAGTCCCTATAGACATTGACGCACTGCAACAGGCGGTAGATAGCGGCAGGTTCTTAAACCAGTCGGTTACAGCACCATCACAGCTTACCCCCACAGCTGACCCACAGACACTGGACATACTGGCGCAGGTTAAAACCGGTATACTGGCCAATATGGACAAGGGTTCAAACGAGTTTGTCCTAAAGCTTACCCCGGAGGGACTGGGTGAGATTACCGTAAAGATGACCGAGGCAGGCGGAAAGATATCCCTCAGCATTATTACCGGTAACCAGCAGACACAGAATGCACTGGCAAGCGAAATATCCTCACTGCGTGACGCACTGCGGCCACTGGGCGCAGAGGTACAGCAGGTCATTACACAGCAGGAAGCAAACCTTGCACAGGGTTTTGGAGAGCACCGCCACGGGCAATCGGGACAGGAGCAGCGCGGCCACTACCAGTGGGAACCGGAGCGCGAGCAGGAACCGCAGCAGGCAGAATATGTAGCGGCACTATCCTCGGCGCTTAATACCTATATCTAGCTTAAAACAACACCAAGGAAAGGAGGAAAACAGATGGGAGATGCAATATCCGGAGCGAACTCTGCCAGCCCCAAAAAGCCACTGAATGCGGTATATGAGGATGAGAGCAAAAAGAACGTTTCCATTGATAACTTTCTGCAGCTTATGATAGCGCAGCTACAGAACCAGGACCCCATGAACCCCATGGACGATACCCAGTATGTCACCCAGCTTGCACAGTTTGCCACCATGCAGCAGATGCAGGAGCTTGCCTACTATTCCCGTTCAAACTTCATTATGTCACTGGTTGGCAAGGATGTTACCGTAGCACGGCCGAAAATCGGCGGCGATATTGAGAAGTTTACAGGCCCTGTAGAAAAGATATCACTGGTAAACAATGAATACCTGCTCTATGTTGATGGAAAGAGCTTCGGACTCAATCAAATTATGGAAGTACATCCACCTACCAGCAACAACGGCGGGAAACCCGACGACGAAGTTGTCAAGGATTTGGGACTTTCACTCGTATCCACCACCAAGGACAGCGCCACCCTATCTTGGGATGTGCCCAGTGAGGAAGATGACGCCGATGCAGCCCGTTTGCGCTATAGTGTTTACTACTCTACATCCAGTGAGTTTGATACTGTTGAGCAGGTTAAAAAGGGAAATCTTGTAGGCAAGGCGGATCAGGCAGGGATATCCGAAATTACCATTGAGGATCTATCACCCGGCGGAACCTATTATATCAATGTCATAGTGAAAGACATCCACGGTACAGAGAAGGTTTACAAAAAGCAGGTTGTACTTATGCCCAAGGAAGAATCAAGCGGGAAAGAGGTGTAAGGATGGATTATAAGCCCTTTGACAGGTTTTCCGTACCTATTACCACAGGTGTCCCAAGAATACCGGTGCAAAAGCCTGTTACAAAAAGCGGAGAAACCGGCGAAGCCTCCTTTAGCGACATTCTAAGGAGCCAGCTGAGCCAGAGCAATGTGGAATTTTCAAAGCACGCAGTATCCCGTGTATTGGAGCGGAACATCCCAATCTCACCGGCAAACCTTGAGCGGCTGAACAGCGGCGTAGAGCTTGCCAGAGGAAAGGGTCTAAATGATACACTGATTTTGATAGATAAGACAGCTTATCTGGTCAGTGTTAAGAATTCCAAGGTTATCACCACAGTAAGCGGTGACGAACTTTCCGGAAATGTATTTACAAATATTGACGGTACCGTAATTATTTAGCCGGACCTTAATGGAAGCTAACAGCATCCCGAACGATAGACGGATGCAGCGGTACTCTCTCTTAAAAACGAAGAGGAGTGTTACAACCTATGGTCAGATCGATGTATTCAGGCGTAGCAGGCATGAAAGCGCAACAGTCTGCAATGGACGTTATCGGTAATAATATAGCCAACGTTAAAACCTATGGCTACAAGGCCAGCCGTGCAAATTTTAGCGACGTATACTACCAGACCCTTAGCAGCGGTTCTTCTGCAACAGGAAATAGGGGTGGTACAAACCCCACACAGATAGGCTATGGTGTACAGCTTTCGGGCATTGATGTACTTCATGGTCAGTCCTCCTTTTCCATGACAGGCCGTTCCATGGACCTTGCTATAGCAGGCGAAGGTTTCCTACAGGTACAGGACGGCGACGGCAATACCTTCTATACCCGTGCAGGACAGCTGCTCTTTGACCCCGCAGGCAACCTGGTAGATAGCAACGGCAACTTTGTACTTGGCGTTTCCGGCGATCCTCTGGGTCGTGAGCCCGGCAATGATAAGATACAGATGGCTATTCCTTCGGTGGATCCGTCCTCTTCCAAGGTCACCGAAACCATTAACAACGCAAAGATTACCATTACCACCAGCAACAACACCTCCGCAGGTAACGTCAGCATCAACTTCATCAGCGACGGCACTATGCCCGGCGGACAGAAGGTGAAGGCCGAACTCACCGGCGGCGGCAGCGGTGTTACCCTAAAGATTAATCCCACCGAGACCTTTGCAAATCAGGCAGCCCTCAACGATGCCATTAATCAGGCTATCACCGAGGCAAATGGCGGCAAGGCTCATCCTGCGGGAAAATTCTCTGTCAGCATTGACCCAGCCAGCAAGTTTGCAGGCCCTCTTACCGGCTCGGAGGTTGTCAGCAAGGACTACTCCGTTACCCCCGGCAAGTTTACAGGCTTCCCCACAGATGGTGTTTTTAGCGGTATGAAGATAGAGAGCACCAGCAGTGGCTTTACCGGTAAGGCAGATGCCACCGGAGTTTCCATGAGCTGTACATATGAGGCTGCCACCACCACTGCACCTATTACCCCTGAACGGTGGAAGGTCACCATGACAGTAGACGGAAACGACTACATAGGCTATGTGGACAAGGATATGCCCGCCAAGGACTTTGTTCTGAAAAAGGATGGCACATCCGAAACCGACTACATAACCATGTCTCAGCCCGGTTTTGCTGCAGTAACCGCCGGTGCACCCGGCCCCACCACCGACTATGCCGCTCCCAACACAGCAGGTGTTGCCGTAACTCCTGCTACCCCTTCCAAGAACCTGGGCTTTGGCAGTAAGGTCATTAAGCTGAACGGCGGTACCGAAGGCGGCCCTCAGGGCCCGGAAAACCTGGATAGCATTATGATTGGTGCCGACGGCATCATTACAGCTAAGCACGGTGTGCATGGCGAAATTCCCATAGGGCGCATTGACCTGGTCACTTTTGCAAACCCTCAGGGTCTGCAGCAGGCAGGTAACACCTACTTTGCCTCCAGTGCAAACTCCGGAAAAATCAGCTACTGCCAGCCCGGCACCAAGGGTTCGGGTGAGCTGGCAACAGGTTCTTTGGAGCAGTCCAATGTCGACCTGTCTCAGGAATTTTCCGATATGATTACCACCCAGCGTGCATATCAGGCGAACTCACGGCTTATCACTGTTTCCGACACCATGCTCGAAGAGCTGGTGAATCTGAAGAGATAACCTGATACCATAGATTTCGCAGCGGCTTATACAGGCAAACGGGTATAGGTCGCTGCGGAAGGCAGCAGGAACCTGTGGTTTCTCATATAAAGGACGCTTTTCCTCCTGCCTTCCGCAGTGACACAGAAATATTTCTGAAGGGAGAAAGATACTGTGATTGTTCTTACAAAGCTTAACGGAACCGAATTTGTTTTAAACTGTGACCTTATTGAGACTATTTATGAAAACCCGGATACCACTATTCATCTTACAAACGGACCACTCTATATTGTTCGCGAGAGCATGGAGGAGGTCATACGTAAGGCCATAGAGTATCATCGCAATACTCTGAGCAATCTTCTTTACAAAGGCTATGCAAGCGAAAAAAACCGTCAGTCGGACGAGGGTGAGGGAAATTAGTTTATGGACATAATGACGATACTGGGCTGGGTTGTAGGCCTACTGCTGATTGGCTTCGGTATTACCTTTCAGGCAGGTACTGACCTCGCTCCGGCGGCTTTTCTTTGGGGAAATTTAAAAAACTTTTTGGATTACCCAAGTATTGCTATCACCATTGGCGGCACTATGGCTGCACTTATGGTTGCGTTTCCCGCCAGTGCCTTTGGCAAGGTGGGCAAGCACCTGAAAATTTGCATCTTTCCAACCAAGTATGACCCGTTTACCTACATAGACCAGATAGTTGAGTTTGCCAAGGAAGCCAGAATGAAGGGTCTGCTGTCACTGGAAGACAAGCTGAACGAAACAAAGGATGTATTTCTGAAAAACAGCCTGATGCTGGTCGTGGACTCGGTTGACCCCGAAAAGGTGCACAACCTGCTGGAGGCGGAGCTGGATCATCTGGATGAACGCCACGCACAGGATCGTGCTTTTTATGACAAGGGCGGTGCCTTCGCTCCCGGATTCGGTATGATAGGTACCCTCATAGGACTTGTTAATATGCTTAAGCAGATGTCCGACCCGGATGCACTGGGCCCTGCTATGGCGGTTGCGTTGCTGACCACCCTGTATGGTAGTATGCTGGCAAACTTGTTCTTCTCCCCCATATCCAATAAGCTGCGGATACGCCATGATGAGGAATACCTTTGCAAGGTGCTTATCTGCGAGGGCGTTGAGGCGATTCAAGCAGGTGAAAACCCCAACTTTATACAGGAAAAACTGGAGAAGCTGGTAGTCAAGAACAAGAAGCGCCAAGCCACCGGAAAAGCTTCCAAAGGCGATGACGAAGGTGACAGCAAGAAGTCCAAAAAGGGCAAAAAGTAGAACTGTCCCATAACAAAGCAATAACCAAGGGAAAGTAGGTGAGCGGATGGCTAGGAAAAAACACGGAGACGAGGGCGGCGGCTATAGCTGGATGGATACATACGGCGATATGGTTACCCTGCTGCTCACCTTTTTTGTAATGCTCTTTTCCATGTCCACCGTTAATGCGGAAAAATGGGAGATGCTTGTCAAATCCTTTCAGTCTGTCGGGGGCAATTCCGACCAGATAGTACTGTCTCCGGAGGGCACGGGAAATGACTTTGCTGAAAACCGTGGCGACGCAGGTCCGGATGCAACCGCAGAGAAGGTAAACCTGGAAACCATGCTGCCGGAGAATTTTGACCAGTTATTTGAATACCTGAAAACCTATGTGGAGCAGAATGGAATGCAATCTTCAGTGTCGGTACAGAAGAACGGAGACAGCAGCGTCTATATACGCTTTGCTGACAACATCTTCTTTCAGCCCGACAGCGCAGTGCTCCTGCCGGACAAAACAGGTATATTAGAGTTTTTGGGGAAATGCCTGACAAATCTGGAGGACCAGATAAGGATTACCCGTATTGACGGGCATACGGCAGACCCCAAGATAGAAAACTACAATGTTTCAGACCGTACCCTTTCTACCGACCGCGCAAACAGCGTGCTGCTCTACTTTGAGGAGATAGCAGGGGTAGACCCCCACAAGCTGATGTCGTCGGGTTATGGAAAAAACTACCCGATTGCCGACAACAACACCCCGGAGGGCAGAGAGAAAAACCGGCGGGTAGAAATGATGATACTGAGCAACAGCGATAGTGGTATGACGGTTGAAGAACTGTATGCTATGATAGACCCCCGCATTATGACCGATGTTTTTGATGACAAGTATAATAGCGAGGATATTGTAATACCGCAAACCAGTTCCCAGCCGGAGGAGGAGCAGCAAGAAGCAAGCACTCCCGAGAGCAGTGCTCCGGAAGAAGCTCCCGCATCCGAGGTGACGCTGCCAATGGAACCCCCGCCGGCAGCATCTTCTACCGGGCAACTCATACCGCCCCCCCAACCCCAGTAGCGTTAACGTGGAGATATGAATCTCTTATTCACAGGAAAAAAGCGAGGGATAAGCAGTGGCAGATATACTATCACAAAACCAAATAGATGATCTTCTCAAGGGCATTAACTCAGGAAGTATTGAGGAGGATTCACGCAGCTCTACAGGCGGCAAGAAGGTGAAAGAGTACGATTTCCGTTCTCCTAAGAAGTTTACCAAGGAACAGCTTCGTACCATGGACAGCTTGCACGAGAACCTGTCCCGGCTGCTTTCTTCCTATCTTTCGGGTGTGCTTCGCTGTTTCTGTGAAGTATCCGTTTTGCAGATAGAGGAGCAGCGCTACTACGAGTTTAATAACGCACTGCCTGACAGTGCGCTTATCGGCCTTTTGGATATGAAGCCCCAGGACAAGAATATCAATGAAAGCACCTTTCTGGTGGATCTGGCACCGCAGATTGCTTTCTTTATGATTGACCGACTGCTGGGCGGTTCGGGCGAGGGCTACAGCTATAACCGTGACTTCAGTGAGATAGAAATGTCTATTATGGAGCATGAGTTTCAGCGGCTGGCGTACTACATACAGGAATCGTGGCGTGACTACATAGATACCGAGTGTGTTCTGGGAAGCCTGGAGACAAATACAAGGCTGATACAGATATACGCACCCGAAGACATCGTGGTTATTGTAGCGCTGAATGTTAAAATACGAAAGCTGGAAGGAACGCTGACCATCTGTATACCGGCCGCAGGGCTTGAGGAAATGATGGGTGACTTTGTTTCCAAATACACCAGAATGTTAAAACGCACCACCGATGAAAGCAAGGAACAGGTACGCAAGCATCTGATTATGACAGCGCTTAATCAGTCCGATTTGGAGCTGAAGGGTGTCATACATGAGATACAGCTGGATATATCCGACCTTCTGCAGCTACAGGTGGATGACGTAATACCGCTGGGCAGGAGTATCAAAAGCGATGTTTGTATCAAAGTGGACAACGTACCTTGGTTTTATGCAAAGCTTGGCAGCGTGAAAAACAAAAAGGCGCTGAAGCTTACAGGACTTATAAAACACTGACACGGAGTCTTTAATCCGGCAATAGCTTACTTTGAAAAGGGGAAATTAAATGGGAACGGATTTACTACAGGGCGAGACACTTGTGCTTAGCCCAATGGAGATAGACGCTATCGGAGAGGTACTCAACATAAGCATGGGTTCTGCTGCCACCGCTGTCTCATCAATGCTCGATAAGCAGGTGATTATCACAACACCCAAGGTGAGCGTAGAAAGCCTTGGTGATATTGACTATGCCAAGCTGGAACCGGCCTTGGTGGTAAAAATCACCTATACCGAGGGCATATCCGGCTCCAATGTTATGGTGTTCAGCCAGCGCGATATGCAGCTGATACTGAACCAGCTTATGGGTGTGGATGACCCTGTCAGCGACGACTTTGTCTTTGATGACCTGAGCATGAGTGCTGCCTGTGAAATCATGAACCAGATGATGGGTGCCTCAGCGACTGCTCTTTCCAGTTTTCTTGGAAAGTCTATTAATATCAGTACCCCCACTGCCACTGTAATGTCCAATAACCAGACGGTAGTGGACGCTATTCAGATAGAAAGCAGTAATAAAATTGTATCCGTACTCTTCAAGATGACCATTGGGGAAATTATGGATTCGGAGTTTATCAGCGTTATGAGTGGCGACCTTGCCAAGAGCCTGGTACACCAGTTCTTAGGAGGAGAGGCAGCAGCGGAGCCTGCACCCGCACCAACACCTGCAGCGGCTCCCGTTCCCCCACCTGCTCCACAGCGAGCAGCTGCACCACCGCCACCACCTCAAATGGCTCCTCCACCTGTTCAGTATGCAGCTCCCCCTGCGGCTCCGGTTCCGCCACCAGCCTATCAGGCACCGGCACCCGCCTATGGAGACCCTATGGGGCAAAACCCATACTACCCTTATCCACCACCACCACAGGGTTATCCCCACTATGGCTATCCTCAAGGATACCCACCTCAGGCACAGCCACCCATGCCGGAGCATAAGGCACCCCTGTCCGGTGTGAAGGTTCAGACAGTGCAGTTCCCGGAATTTTCACCCTTTGGCACCCCGGGTGGTCCTCCTATGATGGGTGGAAATATGGATCTTATGATGAATGTCCCGCTTAGTGTATCGGTTGAGATTGGCTCCACAAAGCGAAAGATTAAGGATATTATGGAGTTTAATCAAGGCTCGGTCATCGAGCTGGAAAAGCAGGCAGGTGCACCCGTAGACGTAGTGGTAAACGGTCAGCTGTTTGCACGTGGCGACGTCATAGTAGTGGATGATAATTTTGGCGTTCGTATCACTGAAATTATAGGAACCAAAGAGCTGCTGAGCTCACTTGAGAATAGACAGTAATATTAAAGGAGTAAAAAATATGAGTAAAAAGATAATGATTGTTGATGATGCCGCATTTATGAGGATGATGATAAAGAATGCGCTTACCGGCAATGGTTATACCGAGCTTTTAGAGGCTGCGGACGGAGAGATAGCCCTGGAGACCTACAAGAATGAAAAACCCGACCTTGTCATTATGGATATTACAATGCCCAACATGGACGGCTTACAGGCACTGCAGGCTATCAAGGCACTGGATAAGAATGCTAAGATTGTTATGTGCTCTGCAATGGGACAGGAAGCCATGGTTGTAGATGCCATTCGTTTCGGCGCACTGGACTTTATCGTAAAGCCTTTTAAGCCCGACAGAATACTGCAGACCGTAGCAAAGGTTCTGGGTTAAAAAGCAGCAGATCATTTGGAGGAACGAAAGCTTGGACAAGTTTCAAAGCGCACTTACCATCTTTTCAGCACTCTGCACACTTCTGTTTGTGTTGGCTCTGGCCTACATCACCATCAAGTGGATGGGCAGCAGAATGTCGGTGCAGACAAACAGCCGTCTGATAAAGGTACTGGACAGGGTTATGATTGGTCAAGACAAATGTCTGCTGGTTGTAAAGGTCGCAGAAGAAACCATGCTAATCGGCATGTCCGGGGACGCAGTGGAAAAGCTTTGTGACCTGACAGGCAACCTAAACCTTGAGACTGCAGTAGCACAGGCGCCTCCCGAATTTTCTGAGGTGCTCCGGGACTCCCTGCATAAGGGCTGGAAAGGCATCAGAAGAAAAGGGGAGCGTGAGCCGCATGAGCAGTAAAGCAGAAGCTAGGACGGAGCTTCGAAAGCATCTTCGTACCTTTGCGCTACATGGCTGCATTACGGCAGCACTGGTTTTTTCCCTTATGTGTATAGAGGCATATGCGGCAGGCATCACGGTGGACTTTACCTCTACGGCCGACGGCACCGGTGCCTTGGGCACGCTGGAGGTTCTTTTCCTCTTTGTCATCCTGGCGCTGGCACCCTCTATCCTGCTAATGATGACCAGTTTTACCCGCATTGTCATTGTACTCTCTTTTTTGCGGAATGCCTTGGGTACCCAGCAGTCACCCCCCAACCAGATTATCATTGGCTTATCACTGTTTTTAACGCTGTTTGTGATGATGCCGGTAATTGAAGAGGTACGGGTGAACGCCTACGAACCCTATACCCAGGGAATTATTACGCAGGAAGAAGCCACAAGCAAAGCAGTTGTGCCCATAAAACACTTTATGATACGGCAAACAGATAAAAAATCCATTAATCTGTTTCTTTCCATATCCGGCAGAACCGATGTAAAGTTTGATGAAAGTACCGCAATGGAAACGCTTTCAGAGCTGGGACTGGAGATACTTGTTCCCGCATTTATTACCAGCGAGCTTACCCGTGCCTTCACCATGGGCTTTCTCATCTTCCTGCCATTTTTGATTATCGATATGGTGGTATCCAGCATCCTAATGTCCATGGGTATGGTAATGCTTCCTCCCGCCATGATTGCGCTTCCCTTTAAAATTATGATGTTTGTTATGGTGGACGGCTGGAGCCTGCTCATGGGTACACTGGTACGCGGGTTCCACTAATACATACCATGAACGCATACCCTACAGGCCAAAAGATATTTTCAAACCAGATACCGCAGGAAAGGACAGGTGACTTGTGTGACAGAGGGGCAGCTCCTACAGATAATGACAGACGCCCTAATGGTTGCGTTCAAGCTCGCCGGCCCTATGCTGCTGGTTAGCGTGCTCATAGGGCTTCTGGTGGCCATATTTCAGGCTGCCACCCAGATACATGAGCAAACACTTACCTTTGTTCCAAAGGTAATAGTGCTGTCGCTTATGCTACTCTTCATGGGCTCGTGGATGATTTCCACCTTCAGTGACTTTGTAGGACGGCTGTTCCTGATTATGATGAACGTATGAGGATACTGCTGTGACAATAGAGTTTGAAAGCCTACAAACCTTTTTACTGGTCTTCGTAAGGATGGCCGCCATGCTGCTTTTTAACCCTTTGCTTTCCCGCAGGAATGTGCCCAGCAGGGTTACCATGGCACTGGTGCTCTGCCTCACCCTTATGATTGCCCCAAATATTCCCCCAGCGCCGGACTTTACCCCCTTTGAAACCGCATTTGCCATCTTCCGTGAAATCTTTGTGGGCTTCGTATGCGGCTTCGTTTTTCAGATATTCTATCTGCTGCTGTTCTTTGTAGGCGACTTCATCGATATGCAGTTTGGCCTATCCATGGCAAAGGTATTTGACCCCGGCACCAACATACAGGCCTCCATTTCAGGTAAATTCTTTGACATCATGTTTGTTCTTTACTTCTTTGCCACCGGCAGCCATCTGGTCATGCTCAAGCTGTTTGCATCCTCCTACCTGATACTTCCCGCAGGAGCCCAGGGCATGACCCTAAACGCCGCTAAGTTTGTCATAGAAGTATTCATAGCCGCCTTTTCGCTGGTCATTCGTCTGGCGCTGCCCTTTGTTATAGCGGAGTTTACAGTGGAAATGGCCATGGGCGTGCTGATGAAACTAATACCACAGATACACGTTTTTGTTATTAATATGCAGATAAAGGTAGGACTTGGGCTGCTGCTGCTGATACTCTTTGCACAGCCTGTATCCTCTTTTATAGATAATTACACGGTTCTAATGCTGGAAAATATGCAGCGGGCCATCTACGCACTGGCTTCCTAAGGCCGAAAGGCAACTTGGCTTAAAAAGGGGGGATGAGGCTTGGCAGGCGAGAAAACCGAAAAGGCCACTCCCAAACGAAAGCAGGACGAACGAAAGAAAGGTAACATTTTTCAGAGCAAGGAAATTGTTACTGTAGCGTCTCTCATGATTCTGTTTTCGCTCTTTAAAACCCTTGCCCCGGTCATAACTGCCCAGATTACCGGTGGTATTACCAACTTTTGGGCTATGTCTGAAACGATGGAGGTTATCAGCGTTGCGGATAGCCGTGCCCTTCTGGTGCAAAGTCTTATTATCTTTGGTGTTTGTACCATGCCGCTGCTGCTGGCCTCCATACTGGTGGCTGTGGTTTTCACCTTTGCCCAAACCAAGATGATGGTGAATGCCAAAAGTATGGAATTTAAGTTTAGCCGTCTGAACCCTATATCGGGGCTCAAAAAGCTTTTTTCCATGCGTGGGCTGGTAGAGCTCTTTAAGGCAATGATAAAGATTAGCGTACTGGGCTACATCATCTACGATATCTTCATCAAAAACCTTCCGAAGTTTCCCCGCATGTTTGAGATGCAGCCGGTTCAGGCCGTCTCCTTTCTCAGTGACATGCTTACCTCTATGGTTAACACCGCCGTGGCTATCTTTGCATTTCTGGCAGTGGCAGACTATGTCTACCAGTGGTGGGACTACGAGAAAAACCTTCGCATGAGCAAGGATGAAATTAAGGAAGAGTACAAGCAAACCGAGGGTGACCCCCAGATAAAGGGAAAGATAAAGGAAAAGCAGCGTCAGATATCCATGAGCCGTATGATGCAGAATGTTCCCACAGCCGATGTGGTTGTGCGAAACCCCACACACTATGCGGTAGCTATTAAGTATGACGCTGAAAAGAACCGAGCCCCCGTTGTTGTTGCAAAGGGTGTGGACGAGCTGGCTCTGCGCATTGTTAAGGTAGCAGAGGAAGCTGGCGTCACCATTACCGAGAACGTTCCGCTGGCACGAGGTCTTTATGCATCGGTGGATATTGACCGGGAAATACCCGACCAGTTCTACCAGCCGGTGGCCGAAGTGCTTGCGTTCGTATATAACCTAAAGGCAAAAAAATCCGCACAGACCATTACACCGCAGGGCCCAGACGGGCAATAGCCAGTAATAGAAGGATGTAAACAACGTTGAAAAGATTTTCAATATTTAACAACATGGTTTCGGTATTTATCATACTGATTCTGGCGCTGCTGATTATCCCTCTGCCGGCATCACTTTTGGACCTCATGTTTGTTATGAACCTAACAGTTTCATTGGTGATACTGCTGACCACCATGTACATAAAGGAAGCCTTGGAGTTTTCCATCTTCCCATCGCTGCTGCTTATTACCACACTGCTTCGGCTGGGACTCAATGTTTCCTCCACCCGTCTGATACTGACCAATCAGGGCAAGGCGGGAAAGATTATTGAGACCTTCGGAGAGTTTGTAATACAGGGCAACATTGTAGTCGGTCTTATCATCTTCCTCATCATTGTCATTGTGCAGTTTGTAGTTATTACCAAGGGCTCCGAGCGTGTGGCCGAGGTTTCTGCCCGCTTCACACTGGATGCCATGCCCGGTAAGCAGATGGCCATTGATGCCGACCTTAGCTCCGGCCTTATCGATGAAGCCACTGCCAGACTGCGCCGTACCAAGATACAGCGTGAAGCCGACTTCTTCGGCTCTATGGATGGTGCTTCTAAGTTCGTAAAGGGCGACGCCATCATCTCCATTATCGTTACCTTCATAAACCTCATTGGCGGCCTTATCCTGGGCTTTGTAGACAAGGTGGGTACCGCCGGCGAGATTATGCAGATATACTCCACCGCCACAGTGGGCGACGGCCTCATGTCCCAGATACCCGCCCTGCTCATATCGGTAGCTACCGGTATGATAGTGACCCGCTCTGCATCGGAAAGCAACCTGAACGAAGATGTGTCCAAGCAGTTTCTGTCACAGCCCATGGTGCTTATCATTGCAGGTATCATTATGCTGGGCTTTACCTTTATAGGATTTCCCCCGCTCCAAATATTTGTAGTTTCCGGCGGACTCATTACCCTTGGCGTATCCCTGCGCAGAAAGATGAATGCTGTTCCCATACCCAGCGAGGAAACGCTGGCACCCAGCGAAGAGGTATCCAGCGAGGCCTCCTACTACAAAAACATCGAGAATGTCTATGGGCTCCTCCATGTGGAGCAGATAGAGATGGAGTTTGGCTACAGCCTGATACCACTGGTGGATGAGGGCAGCGGCGGAAGCTTCATCGACCGTGTGGTTATGTTTCGTAAACAGTTTGCCGCCGAAATGGGCATGGTTATTCCCTCGGTGCGGCTGAAGGACAGCGGACAGTTAAACCCCAACCAATATGCCATTAAGCTCAAGGGTGAGCAGGTGGCTATGGGTGACGTTCTGGTGGACCATTACCTGGCCCTGGCTCCCGGCGACTCCGCCGAGGTAATAGAGGGTATTGATACCATAGAGCCGGCCTTTGGCATTCCCGCCAAGTGGATTAGCGAGGATAAGAAATCCAAGGCAGAGCTGGCGGACTATACCCTTATCGACCCCACCTCGGTCATCATTACCCACCTATCGGAGGTTATTAAGCAGCATGCCCATGAAATGCTTACCCGTCAGGAGATAAACAACATACTGAATAACCTGCGCAAGAGCAATGATGCATTGGTAGCCGATATCATCCCCGGTATTGTCTCTATCAGTGAGCTGCAAAAGGTGCTCTGCAACCTTCTTCGTGAAGGTGTCCCCATCCGTGATATGGAAACCATACTGGAAACACTGGGCGACTATGGCATGAGCATTAAGGATACAGATATTCTTACCGAATACGTACGGCAGGCACTGAAACGTGCCATCTCCCGTAAGTTTGCAGAAGCCAACCAGCTCAAGGTTATCAGCATGGATGCCCGGATAGAAAACACCATTATGGGTTCAGTGAAAAAGATGGACAGCGGTTCCTATCTGGCTCTGGAACCTCAGGTAATACAGGATATTGTTTCCGCTATTAGCGACTCTATCGCCAAGGTGAAGGACATTGTTCCCGCTATCATCATACTGACTTCGCCTATTGTGCGGGTTTATGTGAAGAAGCTGATTGACCAGTTCTATCCCAACGTTACTGTTCTCTCCTTTAATGAGATAGATTCCAATATACAGATACAGGCGCTAGGCAACATAGCGCTGGATTAACAGCAGTGGGCTGTATACCCGAAGCAGCCTGTAGGTGAAAGGAGGAGATGCAGATGGAAACGGCAGTGAAGCAAAAGGAAACAGATGCGGCACAGCTGATGGAACGTTATCAGACAACCAGAAGCATCGCCGACCGTAACCAGCTGGTGCTGCACTATGGTTACATTCCAAAGGTTATCGCCTCCCAGATGCGCAGCTATACGGCAAACTATGCACAGCTGGAGGACATTGTAAACCAGGGTATGCTGACACTCATTGATGCACTGGAACGATATGACCCTGAAAAAGGGGTGAAGTTTGAGTCCTATGCGTTCATGCGTGTGAAGAATGCCAACATTGATTTTATCCGCAAGCAGGATTGGCTGCCCCGCAGAGTACGGAAAACCGCCAAGGATATTGCCAATGCCTTTGATAAGCTGGCAAACGAGCTGATGCACGAGCCCACCGTGAAGGAACTGGCTGCCTACATGGAGCTCCCGGAAGAGGTTATCACCAAGCACTACAGTGAAATATCAAACTCGGTAATGATTTCACTGGAGACCGTGTTGCAAAGCACCCTGCAAGAAAGCGGCGGTATGGACTTTTCAGCGGAGGATGACCGCCAGCCGGAAGAAAAGCTTTTTCGGGATGAACTGCACAGCCAGCTGATGGAAGCCTTAGATGCTCTGTCCGAGCGGGAAAGAACGGTTATATCGCTCTACTATTATGAACATCTGCGGCTTTATGAGATTGCAGAGGTCATGGGAGTCAGCGAATCACGCATATGTCAGCTTCACTCCAAAGCAGTATCACGGATGAAGCTTCGGATGGATGCCTACATGAAGGGTTAGAGGAGGAAAAACAATGTTTACAGGATTTTACACGGTGGCGTCAGGAATGCTTACCCAGCAGCGTGCACTGAATGTGCAGGCAAACAACGTGGCAAACATCAACACCCCCGGTTTTAAGTCGGAGGATGTGGTTTGTACCACCTTTGAGCAGACGCTTCTTACCCGAATTGAGGGCGGCAAGCGAACCCCTGTGGGGAAGGGCTCACCTATTCGGTTGGTGCAGGATGTGGCCAGCCGCTTTGATGCCAGTATGCTGGAGGAGACAGGTCGTCCCTTTGATATGACCATAGCAGGGGAAGGTTACTTCAACATTATGGTGGGGGGGCGGCGTATGCTCACCCGCAATGGCAACTTTGATATGGATGAAGAAGGCTACCTGATTCTTCGCGGTGCAGGCCGTGTGCAGGGCAAGAAGGGCGATATCAAGGTGGACGGCTCCAATTTTACCGTATCCGCCGAAGGCGAGGTTACAAACGGAAAGGGTAAACGTTTGGATACGCTGCTGCTTTCACATCCTGCGGAGGGAGTAACCCTTGAAAAGTTTACCAATGGCCTTTATGTGGTACCCCAGGGTCAGGAAGTAACAGCGCTGGAGGATTTAGACAACCTTTATGTAATTCAGAACTGCATTGAGCGCTCCAATGTGGATATCAACCGGGAGTTGACTACTGTTATTGAGACACAGCGCAACTTCCAGTCCTGCAACAATGCCCTAAAGGTAATAGACCAGATGAACCAAAAGACGGCCAACATGATTGCAAGCTTGTAAGAGGAGATTAAACGATGAATACAGCATTTTATACCGGCGTTTCGGGTATGATAGCATTTCAGCAGCAGCTGGATGTAACCTCCCATAATATCGCAAACTCTTCCACCCCCGGGTATAAGGCGGGACGTTCCTCCTTTTCCGACCTAATGTATACTGCTATGGATGTCCGTACCGAGGGTGATAAGGTAACAGGCCATGGTGTAAAGAATGTAAGTACCGACATTGTTATGCAGCAGTCGGGCCTGAAGTTTACCGGAAACGCCCTGGATTTCGCCATTGTAGGCGAGGGCTTCTTTGCACTGCAAGGTGCTGACGGTGAACGGAAATACACCCGAAATGGTGCCTTTACAGTGAGCGTGGAGGGCAAGAAGGGCTATCTGGTTTCCAGCACCGACGGAAGCTATGTGCTGGATAACCGTGGAAGACGCATAGAGCTGGAGACCAGCGGTGCAGATGGCGGAAGCTTCAGCGCAGAGGGTCTTACAGAAAAACTGGGCGTTTACAATTTCCCCAATCCCTATGGGCTGGACCGGGCAAATGGCAGCAGCTTTACCGAAACCGAAAAATCGGGACGGGCAAAGGCTGTTACCAATACCAAGGATAACCCCAGCTACGACATTAAGGGCAGCACACTTGAGTTTTCTGCGGTAAATCTGGGTGATGAGATGATTAACGTTATTCAGGCGCAGCGGGCTTTCCAGATGAATTCTAAGATTGTGCAGACAGCTGACCAGATAGAAGAGATGATTAACAACCTCAGATAAACTAGACAGATACCAATTGAAGGGGAGAATTCTATTGTCATTAACTACTTACGATGATCTTAACGAAATGCAGATGGATGTACTGCGGGAGATTGGAAATATCGGTTCGGGTAACGCCGCAACCTCTCTTTCTGCAATGCTCTGCAAACCGGTAAGCATAGATGTGCCGGTTATAAAGATACTGGACCACCAAACGGCCAGCCATATGCTGGGGGGTCCTGAAAATGTTGTGGTAGGGCTACTGCTCTCCCTGACAGGTGAGGTTACAGGTATGATGATGTTCCTGCTGGAGCGGGACTTTGCCCACCTGATACTGAATACCCTGCTGGGTCAGGACCTGCATAGCTTTTCGGATGTGGATGACATGGGTATCTCTGCACTTATGGAAATCTCCAACATTATGGCGGCTTCCTATGTAAATTCCATAGCACAGCTTACCGGTATGATGATTGATATTTCGGTTCCCGATATCTGTATTGATATGGTGGGTGCTATGCTAAGTGTGCCTATGATCCACTATGCCAATGTCAGTGATAAGGTAATCTTCATTGAGGATAAATTTCGCAGTGAGGACAAAAACGCCGTCAGCCATATTCTGCTGATGCCGGAAGTGGAGTCGCTGACTGCTATTATGAACAAGCTGGGATTGAGTATATGAGTAAAACGATAACTGTTGGAATTTCCGACCTTAATGTGGTAAAGGCCCCGGACATTCTGGTTACATATGCACTTGGTTCCTGTGTGGGTATCTGCCTGTATGACGCCAACAGCCGGATAGCAGGGCTTTCACACATCATGCTTCCCGACAGTAAACAGATTGTCGGAGGTGCTGCCCAATCCAAAAAATTTGCCGATACCGGCATTGTTGAGCTGCTCCGGGACATGGAAGCTATGGGTGCAAAGCGGGTATTTATAAAGGCAAAGATAGCAGGAGGAGCACAGATGTTTGCCGCTATGTCGAACTCTGCCATAGCAAACATCGGCAGCAGAAATGTGGTGGCTGTGAAGGCTGTGCTTGCGGGGCTCCGTATTCCCATTGTGGCTGAGGATACAGGAAAAGACTATGGTCGTACCCTTTATTTTCATGCAGAAGATGGTACAATGCAGATAAAATCGGGAACCAAGGGTGAATGGACCTGGTAGACAGAGGCATAAGGAGGCGTGAGAATGGAGAAGATAAGCAACAGCTCGGACCCAAAACAAACTAGAAGTCTGTTGTTTCGGCTTTTCTCGGGCGAAAAAGGCCAAATTCCTGAGGAGACATCGGAGAATGTTACCGATGTACAGGAGCCTGCTATACCAGAGATAGAAGAAGTACAGCAGGCTATTTCCCCCGAAACGAATGTGCAAAATTCAGCTGAAGTGGGGGAGCCGGAGTACAGTATGGAGGAGTATCCCACACAGGAAGGCTTTACAACTCCCACGATACACACCGAAGATGGAGAACCCATTCCCGTAGATGCAGGTATTGAAATACGCATTATGGAGGGCAGCATGGAGGCCTACGTGTCTCTTACCCCGCCCCAAAACGGTGGTGCGGAAGCCATCCCCAAAAATATCCGTGCAGCGCTTAAGGATGCCGGTGTTACATATGGCATTTTGGACCGCGTTATGTTTGACATTGCCATTTCCAAGCCTTATAACAAGGGAAAGATTCTGGTTGCACAGGGAACCGACAAGGAAGATGGTGCCGATGGACAACTGGTGGAGCTGTTTCCCAAGGAAATTGACGTTTCCCCCCACAAAAATGCCGATGGAACGGTAGACTTTAAGCAACTCAGCAGTGTGCGAGAGATTAAGGCCGGCAGTGTCATATCCTACCTGATACCTCCTACCGAGGGCACCGATGGAATGAATGTTAAGGGCGAGGTTATAAAGTGTAAGCCGGGCAAGCCAAAGCAGCTTATGCGAGGCATTAATACCATCCTGTCGGAGGATGGACTACAGCTTCTTGCCGGAAGCAACGGACATCTGGTATATAGGGACGGGCGCTTTAACGTGGATACTACCTTTGTGGTAAGTGAAAGCGTGGACAACAATACCGGAAACATTACCTTCTGCGGTGACGTACTTATTAAAGGCGATGTGCGGGAGGGCTATGTGGTTCGTTCCGGCGGTTCGGTAAAGGTAAAAGGTGTAGTGGAGGGCGGCTCCATCTATGCCGAGGGTGATATCTGCATTGATGGCGGATTTAACGGCATGAAGAGGGGAGAGCTGGAGACCAAAAAAAGCGTAATCAGCAAGTTTCTACAGAACGGAAATATTCGTGCCAAAGAAAATATTACCAGTGAAGCGGTCATCAATTCCATTATCTCCTGTGACGGTCAGCTGAATGTCACCAAAAACAAGGGTGTCATTGTAGGTGGACGCTGTACTGTGCTCCACTCGGTGGAGGCCAAGGTTATTGGCAGTGATGTAAACACCCCAACCCAGATTACCGTAGGGCTTTCTCCCACCATTCTTGCAGAAAAGCAGGAGCTGGAAAAGTCTATAGCTGAAGTAGACGAAAGCAAAGACATGCTGAATAAAAACCTTATTTATCTGGAGCGCTGTGCCAAAATGGGCAAGCTCTCGGATAAAAATATGGCACTACAGGAAAGCTGCAACAAGCAGAAGGTGCTTATTATGGTGCGGGAAGCCAGGTACCGCCGTCAGCTGGAAACGGTAAACGCTACCATAGAAGAAGCTGCCGCCGGCAGTATGGTAAAAGCACAAACGGTATATCCTTCTACCAAGGTAAGCATCAAGAGCCAGTCGGTTATGACCAAAACGGAGCATCAACGCTGTGTATTCCGTATAGAAAAGGGCGAACTGATTATCGGCACATATTAATAAAATCAAAAAACACAGGAGCACACCGTAGTTTGGTGCTGTTCCTGTGTTTTCGCATAAAGGTTAGTGTATAATATTGTGCTATAATGTTTGCAATTATCTTGCTTTCTCCACATGGGCTTTTATTCTGTCAAATGTCTCGGCGCTGATGTCGTGTTCCACACGGCAGGCATCCTCCTTGGCAGTTTCTTCCGATACACCAATGGCAATGAGTGCCTTAGTTAATACGGTATGGCGCTCGTAAACACATTCTGCAATGCCTTTCCCGGAGTCTGTCAGCATGATATACCCATCAGAATCCATGAGAATGAACCCTTTTTCCCGCAGGTTTTTCATGGCAATGCTAACGCTGGGCTTTGTAAACCCCATGTCGTTTACAATATCTATAGAACGCACCATGCCAAGGCGGTTTTTTAATATCAAAATTGTTTCAAGGTAATCCTCGGTAGACTGTTGACGTCTCAATTATTTTTCCCCCAATCATGCAATATTGCGGTTACTGCATTATATATAGATTAGCACAAACTAACCAACTTATCAAGGAATATCAAAACACCTATTGACAAACTGAGGTTACCGTGATAAACTCATAGTTGTAAATGGTTAGCGGAGGCTAACCTTATTATTTGAGACATAGTTAGCCGCTGCTAACTAGAGGGGGAGGGAAGATGTATGCCTTTAACGATGGCACGGATAGGCGAAAAAAACCACATTCAAAAGATTACCGGCAGGGATGAGGTGCGTCAGCACTTGGCGGAGCTTGGCTTTGTGGTTGGAAGCGAGGTTGTGGTAGTATCCGAAATTGGCGGCAGTATGATATTGTCGGTGAAGGACAGCCGCATTGCCCTAGACAAAACCATGGCAAATAGAATAATGATATAGGGAGGCATTTGCATGAGGACGCTTAGAGATGTAAAGGTTGGGGAACACGCGGAAGTGAAAAAGCTCTACGGGGAGGGTGCAGTAAAGCGCCGTATTATGGACATGGGCATTACGAAAGGTACTGCGGTCTACATTCGTAAGGTAGCACCCCTCGGTGATCCCATCGAACTTACCGTACGGGGGTATGAGCTTTCCATACGCAAGGCAGATGCGGAAATGATAGAGGTTCAGTAAACAGGCGCAGCAGGGGACTGCTCATTTTTTTGATATTAGGTTAGTGTAAACTAACTGAATGGTTTGAGAGGAGACAGCAGAATGGAAATAAAAATTGCACTTGCAGGCAACCCAAACAGCGGAAAAACAACAATGTTCAATGACTTGACCGGCAGCGCACAGTATGTAGGCAACTGGCCCGGGGTTACCGTAGAAAAGAAGGAGGGCAAGCTGAAAGGGCAGAAGGATGTCACCATACAGGACCTGCCCGGAATATACTCCCTTTCGCCCTATACGTTGGAAGAAGTTGTGGCAAGAGGATATCTTGTAAATGAAAAACCCGATGCCATTATCAATATTGTGGATGGTACAAACATTGAACGGAACCTTTACCTGACGACACAGCTCAGGGAGCTTGGTATTCCCATGGTAATAGCGGTAAATATGATTGATGTGGTGCGTAAAAACGGTGATACAATCAATCTTGAAAAGCTGGGTGCAGCACTGGGGTGTGAGGTGGTGGAGACCTCTGCGCTAAAAGGCATTGGTTCCATGGATGTAGCGAATAGAGCCACTATACTTGCGCAGAAGAAAACCCTTACCGAAATACCCCATGTGTTTGATGGTTCGGTGGAACATGCTATTGCACATATTGAGGAGTCCATTGAAAGTAGGGTGGATGCAAACAACCTGCGGTGGTATGCCATAAAGCTTTTTGAGCGAGATGAAAAGGTCATTGCCGACTTAAAACTGGATAAGGCACTCATGGAGCATTTGGAGGAACACATCGCTGCCTGTGAAGCAGAGCTTGACGATGATGCCGAAAGCATTATTACAAACCAGCGGTACGCATACATCAGCAGGACAGTTGACCTGTGCGTCAAGAAAAAGCACCGTGTCGGTGGTACAAGCTCCGATAAAATAGACCGCATTGTGACCAACCGTTTCCTTGCACTTCCCATCTTTGCGGCAATCATGTTCTTGGTTTACTACATATCTGTTACCACCGTTGGTGCATTTGTCACCGATTGGACCAATGACACATTATTTGGTGCGTGGATTCTACCTGCTGTAGGTGGATGGATGGAAAGCGTACAGGTTGCGCCCTGGCTTATCGGCCTTGTGGTAGACGGTATCGTTGGCGGCGTTGGTGCTGTGCTTGGCTTTGTACCACAGATGCTCATCCTATTCCTTATGCTGTCGGTGCTGGAGGACTGCGGCTATATGGCACGTGTCGCCTTTATTATGGACCGCATTTTCCGAAAGTTTGGGCTTTCGGGTAAGAGCTTCATTCCTATGCTCATTGGCTCGGGGTGTTCTGTTCCCGGTATTATGGCATCCCGCACCATAGAGCAGGACCGTGACCGTAAAATGACCATTATGACCACCTCCTTTATCCCTTGTGGTGCCAAGATGCCCATTATTGCACTCATTGCGGGTGCACTGTTTGGCGGTGCATGGTGGATGGCTCCGGTTGCCTATTTCATCGGTGTTGCGGCGGTCATCGTTTCCGGCATTATCCTGAAAAAGACAAGGATGTTTGCAGGAAATCCGGCTCCCTTTGTTATGGAGCTGCCCGCCTACCACACACCTACGGTTAGCAATGTTTGGCGCAGTACCTGGGAGCGTGGCTGGAGCTTCATCAAGCGTGCAGGTACGGTAATACTGCTGTCCGCAGTAGTGCTGTGGTTCTTACAAGCGTTCGGTATGGTAGATGGTGTATTCCAGATGGTAGAGGACAACAATTCCAGTCTACTGGCTGCAATTGGCAGGTTTATTGCACCAATCTTTGCACCCTTGGGCTTTGGTACCTGGCAGGCATCTGTAGGAACCTTTACTGGCCTTATTGCAAAGGAAAACGTAGTGAACACCTTTGGCGTTCTCTATGGCTTTGCAGAGGTTGCCGAGGATGGTATGGAGTACTGGGCAATGATGGCTAAGGACTTTACTGCCCTCTCTGCGTTTTCCTTCATGATATTCAACCTGCTCTGTGCACCTTGCTTTGCTGCCATGGGTGCCATTAAGCGGGAGATGAACAGTGCAAAGTGGACCTGGTTTGCCATCGGATATCTCTGTGTATTTGCCTATGCGGTTTCTCTCATTGTGTACCAGCTGGGGCTTCTGTTCACAGGGGGCGGGTTTACAGCGCTAACGGCTGTTGCCTTTGTTCTGCTGGCGGGGTTTGTATACCTGTTGGTTCGCAAAAATAGATACGAAGAGAAATCTCATGTAAAACAGAAGGGGGTTGCTGTACATGCTTAATTTTATGATAAGCAATATCTCCACTATTGTTGTAGCTGCGGTGGTTGCCGCTGTAATCGGCCTTGTTATATACAAAATGGTGAGTGACAGGAAGAAGGGGAAAAGTTCTTGCGGCTGCAGCTGTGCAAACTGTCCCAGCGCAGGAATGTGCCATACGAAATAAAGAAAGCCGGCACAGGTGGTTTCCACCTGTGCCGGCACTTTTTATCTGCTATTTGGCATTGTTCAGATATCTTATTATCTCGCTGGGAATCTGCTCCAGCGCGGCCTGTTTGATTACGCCTCCAATATTGAAGGCAACCATGGGCATACCGTATACCACGCAGCTGTCCTTGTCCTGTCCAATGGTATAGGCACCGCTCTGGCGCATCTTTAGCATACCCTTGGCGCCGTCCGCACCCATTCCGGTAAGAATGACACCCAAAGACTTTTTGCCTGCTACAGTAGCTACCGAATCAAACAGCACATCCACCGAGGGGCAGTGTCCGCTAACCTTTTCGCCCATCTCGCTTTTTACATAGTAGCCGCGGCTGTCTTTTGCCAACCGCAGATGATACTCACCAGCAGCGATAATAACCTTGCCCTTTTCTACACGGTCACCGGGCTCAGCTTCCTTTACCGACATCTGACATATTTTATCAAGGCGCTGTGCATACATCTTGGTAAAGACAGGGGGCATATGCTGCACGACAACAATGCCGGGGGTGGTGGTAGGAAGATCCTTAATAACCGATAGTATGGCTTCGGTACCGCCTGTAGAAGCGCCAATGGCAATGACCATATCGGTGTCACTGGTTAGTAGGCTGGTGGGAAGCCCCATAGGTGTAGGGGTATGTAGTATCTTCTTCTGGCCAACCCGTGCGGTAGAGGCAATCTTCACCTTAACCAGCAGCTCACCCATAAAGTTGTTAAAGTCGGAAGGAGATTTTATCAGCGGCTTCTTTACAAAGTCCACAGCACCCGCATCCAGTGCGTCCAGTGCATTTATGGGAAGCGAGCTTACCACTACTACCGGTACAGGGTGCACGGGCATCAGCTTTTTAAGAAAATCGATGCCATTTATCTTGGGCATTTCCACATCCAGCGTGACTACATCCGGCTTCAGCTGCTTAATCTTTTCAAAGGCATCGAAGGAGTCTATGGCAGTGCCTACTACTTCTACGTGGGAATCCTCAGAGAGCTTTTTGCCTAAGGTTTCCCGAAACAGAACCGAATCATCCACTACCAGAACTCGAATCTTTTTTATCTCCCTCATTTATTTGATTCCCCTTTTCTGGTATATAGCAGGGCGTATATACGTGTATTTTGCCGTTTCACGGTTAATTACCTCGGAGTGGCCGATAAACAAAAATCCACCCATTACAGTAACATCATAGAACTTATTGATTAGCTTGTCCTTAGTGGGAGCATCGAAGTATATCATTACATTGCGGCAGAATATGAGATCGAAAGGCTTTGCAAACTTAAAGGGTTCCATTAGGTTCAGCGGGCGAAACACCACTTCCTTGCGAATAGCCTCGCAAACCTGAAAGGTACCGTTCTTGTTGTCCACAAAGTATTTTCTTACCCAGTCTTCGGGTACATCCTTTAGCTCGTCACGGGTGTAGATAGCCTTTTTGGCCTTTTCCATAGCGTTGGTAGAAATGTCGGTGGCCAGTATGGTGGTATCCCAGCCGGCCTTGCGGGGGCCAAAGTATTCGTTTATAGCCATGGCCATGGTGTAGGGCTCCTGACCGGAGGAGCACCCGGCGCTCCAGATACGAATATCCTTGTTTTTATTGTTCTGTTCAAACAGTGGCAGAACCTGCTTAGTCATAAAGTCAAAATGCTCAATCTCACGAAGAAAGAAGGTGTGATTGGTAGTAAGCTTATTGAGCAGAGTCGTTACCTCCGCATTGGTTTTGTCCTGAAACAGCACATCCATATATTGCTGAAAGGTGGTAAAGCCACGCTCCTGCAGCATGTTGGAAAGGCGACCTTCAATCAGGATTCGCTTCTTTTCCAGGTTGATGCCGTATGTACTGTGTACAAAGGCAACCAGTGTCTGAAATTCTTTGTCAGTGAGACTCATCATAGTTAGTTGGCTCCGTTCTCAAGTAGTGGGTGCTAAAAATGGACTTGGACATTATCATCCTGTAAAAATTTTTCACAGTCCAGATTGAGCACCAGCTTATCCTTGACCTTTGCAATGGATTTAAGGTATTGGTTGGTATTGACACTGCCAAAGTCCGGCAGTGAGGCCAGCGAGTCGTTATTAAAGGTAATAACCTCGGAGACCTGGTCGACAATGAGACCTACATACATTTCATCAATATTAAGCACGACAATACAGGTGCGCTCGTCGTAGTCCCGCTCCTGCATATTAAACTTCAGCCGTACATCAATGACGGGGACAATGCGTCCGCGGAGGTTTATGATGCCCTTCACGTAGACCGGGGTGCTGGGAACGGTAGTTACCGACTGGATGCTGATGATTTCCAACACATGCAGCAGTTCTACACCGTAAGTTTTATCACCGATAAAAAAGGTCAAATATTTTCCGGCAAGGTCATCTAAAAGCTCATCGGCAATAACTAGATTATCAGACATTTTCTGCTCCTCCGTCCTTATTAGTACTTATTTAAAAAGCTGTTGATATCCAGAATAAGGCTGATGCTGCCGTCGCCCATAATGGTACATCCGGCAAGCCCCGCACCCTTGATATCATAGCGGGAAAGGAAGCTGGGGAAGGGCTTTACCACCACCTGCTGCTCGCCAATAAGGTCATCGGCAAAGATACAGGCAGCCTTGTTGCCGCTTTCTACAAGGAGGAATATGCCGTCGGCAAGAGCAGTTTTCTCGCTCTCAATGGCGTATATCTTATGTAGGCGGATAATGGGGAAACACTCGCCTCGCAGCATAATCATCTCTGCACCGGTGGTATCCACTATTACCTCTGTCTCTTCGGAAAGCTTAAAGGTTTGCCGAATAGCAGTTATAGGAATGGTGAAAGTTTCATGGTTAACTGCAATCTCCATTCCATCTACAATAGCCAGTGTCAGCGGTATTTTTATGGTAAAGGTGGTTCCTGCATTCTTCTGAGAATCTACCGAAATAGAGCCGTTTACCTTTTCTACGTTTTTACGGACAACGTCCATGCCAACGCCACGGCCTGAAAATTCCGTAACCGTTTCATTGGTGGAGAAGCCCGCCAGCATAATCATGGCGAATACTTCCTTGTCGGAGTACTCCGATTCCGGCTTGCTGAGCAGGCCGTTCTTTTTGGCCTTTGCAAGTATCTTTTCGCGGCTAAGTCCCCGGCCGTCATCGGTTAGGGTAATGACAATTTCACCACCGACATTCTGTGCAGCCAGTGTCAGCTGTCCTACCTCGGGCTTGCCAAGTGCTCTTCGTTCCTCGGGTGTCTCAATGGCATGGTCCATGGCATTGCGAATCATATGCATGAAGGGGTCAGCCAGCACATCGTTGATCGTCTTGTCCACCTCGGTGTCGCCGCCGATGGTTTCCAGCTCTACCTCTTTGCCCAGCTTTTTGTTCATGTCACGGACTATGCGGTTCATCTTCTGGAAAACGCCGGAGAGAGGAACCATGCGGATAGACATAACCACATCCTGAAGCTGGTCGGTCAGTTTTCTCAGCTGGCGGGTAGATTTATAGAAATTATCCAGCTTTAGCCCTTTAAGCTCGGGGTTGCTGGCAACCATAGATTCAGCGATAACAATCTCACCCATGATATCCATGAGCTGGTCCAGTTTGGCCTGGTTGACGCTGATAAGGCTCTGCTTTCCGGCGCTTGTTGTTTTGCCCTGAGTCTGTGCGGAGGAACCCTGTACGGGTGCCTGATCTTCACCTGGATGTCCCTGCTGTGCGTCATCGTCTTTCAGCACCACAGGCTTTGCTCCCGGTGCATCTGCAACGTCATCCAGTACCTCATAGGACTTAATGTTCACCGAGGTTTCAATAATGGAGCAGATATCCTCAAGCGGGGTCTGGGACTTAAAGGTGAGCAACAGGCCATTTTTGACAATATCATTGGAGTAGGCAGAATTGCTTTCGGGGGAGGGTGGGTCGGAATCTATGTAGTCACAGGACTCCCGCAGCATGGAGATAAGCATGAAAGCACGGATGTTTTCCATCTGGCAGCCATCCTCAAAAAATACCCGAATATGATGCAGTGCATTTGCATCGTCAAAGCTAAAGTCCATATCGGCAGGTGCTGCAGTAGTGGCAACAGGTGCGGAGGATACCACCGCAGTAGCGGGTGCCTCTCCCTTCATAACTGCCACCTCGCGGATAATCTGATCAATGAGGGCCGAACTGTCGGCAGGGGAGTAGTCATCGCTCTGCTGAATAGAGTCTACCTCGGACTTTAAAAAGTCGGAGGCCTTAAAGAGCAGGTCAAAAATGACCGAAGTATTTTCAGTCATAATGTGGGGATTTTCTCGTATGATGAAGAACATGTCTTCAATGCGGTGAGCAAGCTCGGAAACCGACTCAATTCCCATCATGGCAGAGGAGCCCTTGATGGTATGCATAATACGAAATATTTCATTGATGTTGTCCTGAGACATACTTTTGCTTTTTTCTGATTCCAACAGAATCTCATCCAACTGCTCCAGCAGTGTGGTGGTTTCAAAAATAAACATTTCGATCATGGGTACCATGCTTGCGTCAAAAACGCTCATAATGTCACCTGCTAATATTTTATTTACCGCAAATACATAAAAATCTGCGGCATAGGATCCCAAAGTAATGGCGCGTAAAGCTGAAAGGGCAGATAAAAAAATGTTGAAAAAGCGAGACAAAATACATTTTTTTTTATATAATGGTATACATTGGACATCTACATGTAAGGAAAATTGCCCTATTGCCGATAATATGTATAGGGACTTTTATTTTCCTAAAAGAGTGTGATAATCTGCCTTGCGGTTGCTGTGCCATAAGAGTAAGTACAGTGGCATAACTACGCATAGGGATGGCACTGGTCCAGTGCATAACATATAATAATCGCCTAGGATTATTATACCATAAGTCGTCCATACATTTCTACAAATTTTGCATATTTACTTTCATAAATGGCAAAAAACATGGTATTATTTTCATATAATAGATAGAATTAAAGGTGAGGGGGGTTGTTATGGCCGATATATTAAAGATTAGTACTCCTCTTATAGACCGCAACAACGCCATTTTACAAAACAGGCAGATGGCCGAAACGGGTATCCCTTTTGAGATGTCGGAGGTCACCAAGGTGGTGAAGCCGAACCCTCAAAGTGAGCTTCTCCAGCAAAACAACGGCATGCCCCCCCGTGAGGAGTCTCCCGAGATACTGCTGAACCTTCTTCGGGATCCGGCAGTTACCGTGAATTTTCTAAAAAACATCTACCTGCTGCAGGAGATAATAAACCTGATACCGGTAAACAACAGCACTCTCAGTGAGGAAATACAGCAGATGTTTGATGCACTGCTGGTAAAGCCGGAGGATATTATAGGGGAGCTTATGCGCCAGGAAAACAGCGCCACCAGCTTTAAGGGTGACCTGTTTGATATGCTGCGGGAGCTTGCCTCCAAGGGCATGCGGCCCGACCTGCGCAACGGGGTGGCAAACCTGCTAAAGGCGCTAAATGCCACTCTTACCAAACGGGACATCCTCCATTCGGTGGGAAATTCCCTTGGCTTTCTGGCCAACAACATGTCCTCCAGCAAAACCATCTTTGCAAAGCTGAGTGAGCTTGCCCACCGCTTTAACGCTCACGACGCTCCTGAAAAATTCAGCAGCCTAAAGGCGGAGACGCTGGCACTGCTGCGGGAAGTGGAGGGGAGTATCCTCTATTCCCCAAAACTACAAAAGCTGCTTCCCATGATAACCTATAACCTTTCCCGTTTCAGCGACAATCCCGACCACCTGCAGGATGCGGTGAATAACCTGCTTGCCATGTTGGATGGACGGGAGACACGGGCAGCCTTGGTGGACAAGCTTCGTGCGTATTTAGAAGGTATACCGGAACGGTACAACCCGGAAAATATGGAGCAGAACAACTCCAAGGTTATGGAGGCGCTGGCTAAGCTGGTAGGCCGGCAGGCAGCTGCAGAGCAGCTTACCCTGGCAAGCTCCGAAAAGCTGGAGAAGATTGTGGAGAGCCTGCTTTCCTCTCCTTGCAACTTTACTCCGCTGCTGCACTTCATTATACCGGTGCAGGATGAGCAGATGCGCACCTTTGCCGAAATGTGGATAGACCCCAACGAACAGAAGGATACTGCCGGAGGTAACGGAAAGCCTGTAGACAGCATGCATATGCTTATCGTTTTCGATATAGAGGGCCTTGGGCAGTTTGAAGCAGAGCTGTTTGTCACAGGAAAGAAGATAGGGCTGAGCCTTTTCTGCCCTCCTGCCTACGTAGACAGCTTTGCACAGATAAAGGATCAAGCGGCGAAAATATCAGCACATACGGAGTATTCATTCAGTGAGGTTTTTGTAGGCAAGCTGGAGCGCTCCCGTTCTCTGATGGATGTTTTCAAAACACTGCCGCACAGAAGGGCGGGTATCGATGTCAAAATCTAAACAGAGCAAGGCGGTTGCGCTGCGCTACAGGGCGGAGGATGATGCCGCCCCTGTTGTAATTGCCTCCGGTTACGGTGATATTGCAGAGAAGATTGTAAACATTGCGGAGCAGAAGGGGATACCTGTTTTCCGTGATGACAGCGCAGCATCGCTCATGTGCATGCTGGATGTAGGGCGTAGCATACCGCCGGACCTTTACGAGGTAGTGGCGGCTATCTACTGCAAAATACTGGATATCTCAAAGGATATTAAGCAAAGTGAACAGATAGCCCCGGCAGCAAGCCAAGGCAGCAGTGAAAGCTTATGACCTGTCGATATCCCATGGCACAGCGTGTCCTAAGGAAAGGAGTTTTTAACCATGATTAAAAACTATGTGGAGATACTGGTAGAGGAATATTTAGCAGAGACTCTGGCCAAAAATACGGAGCAGAACCTGGCACTTCGCCATTCTCCCGATCTGCTTTCAGCAATACAGGTACAGGCACTGAACAATATTCCGCCATTCTATGTTACCTGTAAAGAGGGAGAGGTCTATGGTTTTTCAAAGAACTCATTGCCCCAGAATAAGGCTGATATTATGATAGAAATTGCCAAGGCTATTGAAGTTGTATCTCTCAGGATGTATAATTAGCCTATATATTTGTTAAGAAAGTGCTAAATTTGCGGATTTTTTTCGGAGGTACAACATGCAGCCACTGCCAAAAGAATACGAGCTGTCGGTTTGTGAAGTAAAGACACTGGACAACGAACTGCTGATAGCCGGATACATAAGCGAAGTAACCGATGAATATGTGCAGATTGGAAGTTTTAAGGGTGAGCGATTGCCCTTGATTCATTTTGATAAGCCATTAAAAATATCAATACATAACGCAAAAAGAGGGTTTCGTGTACTGGGGGGCGTTTGTTACCTGTCAACCGACAGTATGCTTCGTGTGGTCAATGTTGATAATCTTCAGGATTTTGAAAGAAGATCCTTTTTTCGCGTACCTGTGACCATTAGTGCAAGGATGATGCGTGTCCCTGACGAGTATGACAAGGCACATCCCAACATGAACCCACCGGAGGAAATTCCTATTAATGTAAACAACATCAGCCTCAGCGGGCTGCTCTTTACACCGGTAGATACCAAGCGCAGCTTCTTTATGGGGGATCGCTTCCTTGTGGAGCTGCCCCTTGGCAATGTCAAACTAACCCTAACGATTAAGGTTTGCCGATACGAAGAGTACGAAAACAAGCCCAAACGCTATGGCTGTGAATTTTACGGTTACACCCAAAAGCAGTCGGACAGGTTATGCGGATATATATTTGAGATTGAGCGAGATATGATTCGCAAAAAAAAGAATGTATAAATAGCACGTGGTGTTACTAATTGTGCATCGCCCCACATGGGACGGCACATGAAGGTTAAGATGGCGGCGACTACGAGGTCGTATCGCCAATTTATATTAGCAAAGAACGGTGGTAAGCGGATGCAGGACGGAAGAGATACAGCACAGCAGGAATACTTGTTTGCCTTAGATATCGGTACCCGAAGTGTCATCGGCATTGTAGGAAAGCGGGAAAATGGGCTGTTCCATGTGGTGGACGTTGAGCGGGAGGAGCACAAAAAACGTGCCATGTTCGACGGACAGATAGAAGATATAGAGCAGGTTGCCAAGGTTGCAGGGCTTGTAAAGAGCCGTTTGGAGCAGCGCTTGGGAACCTCTTTCAGTCATGTGTGCGTGGCTGCTGCGGGACGCTCCCTACGTACCAGCAGGGCAAGCTTTGAAATGCCCCTGAACCCGGATGAACCTGTTGGTAGCCAGACGGTATACCAGCTGGAAATGGGAGCCATCGGCCTTGCACAGGACGAGGTAAACAGCCGGGATGCGGACGAAGAAAAGAGCATGTTCTGCGTAGGCTATTCGGTCATTGGCTACCAGCTGGACGGTTACCCCATGACCACCATACTGGGACACAGGGGCAAAAGTGTAAAGGTAGAGGTTATAGCCACCTTTCTGCCAAACCAGGTTGTAGACAGCCTACGCAGCGCTATGAATATCATCCATCTCAACATTATAAATCTGACACTGGAACCTATCGCCGCTATGAATGCGGTTATTCCCACCGAGCTGCGGCTGCTCAACCTGGCGCTGGTGGACATCGGTGCAGGAACCTCGGATATTGCCATTTCGGATAAGGGCAGCGTAGTAGCCTATACCATGGCCACAGTGGCAGGCGATGAGATTACCGAAAGTGTCATGAAACGCTATCTGGTAGATTTTGCTGTGGCTGAAAACCTAAAGGCCATGGCAGCCAAAGGCAATGACCCCATCTGCTACACCGACATACTGGGCTTTGAGTATACCATCTCGCTGGAGGAGCTGCTGGCTACGCTTCGCCCCTCGGTGGAGGAGCTTGCGGGTGAAATCTGTAAACGCATTGTAGAATGTAACGGAGGCCCTCCGGTAGCAATATTTTTGGTGGGTGGCGGCAGCAAGGTGCCGCTGCTGGGCTCTGCAGTTGCAAAGCTGTTGGGCATTGACAGTAAGAAGGTGGCCATAGGCGGCAATAACTATATGAAGCGTCAGACCTCTGGTGAGCTGGATTTATCCGACCCGGAATATGCCACTCCGCTTGGCATTGCCATTACCGCATCAGTGTATGCCGAACAGAACTCCATGTGTGTTTATGTCAACGACCAAAAGGTACATATGCTGCGCAGCGCAGGTTTTACAGTTATGAACGCACTGCTTATGTGTGGTTATAAATATACACAGCTTATGGGCAAAAGCGGAAAGAGCCTTTCCTTTCGCCTAAACGGAGAAAATATGCTGGTGCGGGGCGGATTGCCTCAGCCAGCTCAGATTACAGTCAACAATAAGCCTGCCAGCATTGCCACAGCCGTGGAGAATGACGATCGGATTATCATTATGCCTTCCCTTTCCGGTGGAGACGCCTGTGCTACCGTAGGTGAATTTATGAAAACTTCTGCCGATCAGACCGTTACGGTGGATGGTATTCCCTTTGCAATAGGGGAGCTACCTTTTGCAAACGGCTTGCAGGTTTCTCGTGACTACATCATTCAGGATGGCGATACCATAACCACTGTTTGGATACACAGCTTGGCCGAGCTTTGCCGTAAGGAAGGTATCCTCACCGAGGGACGACATTTTACCGCTCATGATAAGCCTATTCTACTGAACGATCTGCTGCGGGATGGTGACAGCATACTTTCTGCCGATGACAGCTACGAGTTCTGTCCGGTTTCTGCTGAAAAATCCATTTTTGTGGATGAAGAGGTTATCCCGCCCCCGCAGTCGCCACCCCAGGGACAGCCCATCCATGTTACCCTGAACCGCCATGCCATTGAGCTCTACCCAAAGGCGGACGGGTCGCCGTATCAGTTCCTCGATATGCTCAATTTTGTGGACATTGACCCCCAGAAGCCGGAGGGAGATATCGTACTCAAGCTCAATGGACAGAACACCTCCTATCTGCAGGAGATTCATGATAACGACGCGGTACAAATCTACTGGTCTAAGCGTGAAGATGAGTTTATCCTTTAATATATTGCGCCAAAACGCCCTGTGCAGTCTGCACGGGGCGTTTTTTTCATAGAACTTGGCACATAAACGGTACAAACACCGAATATATTGGTGATGACACCGATTATAGCTTAGAAAAAAGAAGCGAGGAGAGGAGTACCGTCCTATGGAACTTAAACTGAAAAAACAGGCGCTTTTCATAAGCGAAATGCTCATTGATACCACAGTGGAGCAGCCCGTCGAATGTGATGCGCTGCTGCCGGATTATTGCCCCGACATTGTACGGATACTGAAATGTATTGTTACCCCCACAGTGTCCGGCCGTCGCCTCAATGGTCAAAGGTTGGAGCTGGAGGGCATGGCGGTTATTGTGGTGTACTATACCTCCACTGCTGAGGGTATCCACAAGGCAGAGTACAAGGTTCCCTTTGCAAAGACCTTGGAGTTAAAGGCTGAGCCTGCCAAATGTGCCATATCGGTTCATGCGAAAGCCGGCTACATCAACTGCCGTGCAGTCAATCAGCGCAGACTGGATATCCGTGGTGCGGTGTCCATCTCAGCGTCGGTAATGGGATGCCGGGAAGAGCAGGTGGTAGTAGGCGGGGAAGGCGCAGGCATACAGCTACGGGAAGAGGGCTGCAATGGTAGCCATCTGATAGGGCAGCAAAGCCGTGATGTGCACCTGAGCGAAACACTGGAACTGGCATATGGAAAACCGGTCATCAAGGATATTGTGCGGTGTCACGGTATCCCCAGACTGGTGGAGTGCAAGACCTCGGATGGCAAGGTTGTTATTAAGGGCGAACTGGCGGTACATATGCTCTACCAGCACGCAAGTGGCTGCGACCAGATGGATTTTACCCTGCCTACTGCGGCTGTGGTGGAGCTGGAAGGCGTAGATGACAAGTGTAACATCTCGGTTTGCCAGGAGCTGATGTTCCTTTCACTGGAGCCTTGTGCTGACCGTGAGGGCGAATACCGCAACATCACCTTGGAGGCAGGACTGCTCATGACTGTTAAGGCGGAATGCAGCTATAAAGCGGTTACCTGTACCGACTGCTATTCTACTAAGGGACAGTGCAGCTTCCGCACCAAAAACTACACCACCCTTCGGATGGAGGACAGTTTCCACGAGCAGACCACACTGCGGGAGGTTATGCCTCTTCCGGAAAATTTGGAGGCCATACTGGATCTTTGGTGTGATATCAGCAGTGCTACCTTCCGCGGCGACCAAACCGGTGTTCAGGCTGACGGGCGGATAGTAGTTTCCATGTTGGCTCGCATGAAGGACGGCGACATCTACTACTTCGATAAGAACATGGATATGGATGAGCATCTGCCGGTAGCAGCCCAAAACCCCATAGTAGATGGCAGAATGACAGTGGTAGGCAGCGGTTTCAACTTTACCGCCAACGATGCCATTGAGGTGCGCTGTGACATTATGATGGATGGAACTGCCTATTCCCAGAAGCGCTGCACCGGAGTAGATGAGGTAACAGTAGACGACAAAAAGCCCAGAACCGATACGGTACAGCCCGGACTTTATCTGTACATGGCAGGCGACAATGAGGCAGTGTGGGACATTGCCAAGCGGTACAACACCAGCGTGGCACGCATTTTAGAGGAAAACCCACAGGGCGATGGCAAAAATGGCGATATCCTGATGATTCCCGTGCTGTAGCGGGACGGGGTCTACCATATAAAGAACGACGATAGTTGATTGGCGGGGAGGAAACGACATTGGATAAAGCGGCTACTCTTTATCAGGATATAGCCAAAAGGACAGAAGGGGATATATACATAGGCGTGGTAGGGCCGGTTCGCACCGGAAAATCCACCTTTATTAAACGGTTTATGGAGGCCATGGTGCTTCCGAAGATTGAAAGCAAGCCACGGAGAGAGCGGGCGGTAGATGAACTGCCCCAATCCGGTTCGGGCAAAACCATTATGACTACAGAGCCCAAGTTCATTCCCGAAGAAGCTGTAAAGATTACCTTAGACGGCAACGCCAGCTTTAATGTGCGAATGATTGACTGCGTGGGATACATTGTACCCAGTGCTTTGGGTTACATTGAAAACCAGCAGCCCAGAATGGTGATGACCCCCTGGTTCGATAGGGAAATTCCCTTTAATATGGCAGCTGAGATTGGTACTAAGAAGGTTATTACCGAGCACAGCACCATAGGTCTGGTAGTCACTACCGACGGCAGCATCAGCGACATCGCCCGCAGTGAATACGAAGAGGCCGAAGTACGGGTCATTGACGAACTGAAGACCATCAACAAGCCCTTTGTAATTCTGCTCAACTGTGTATCGCCAAAGAGCCCCAAGAGCCGTGAGCTGCGGGAGACTTTGGAAGAGCGGTATGGCGTGCCGGTACTGGCGGTAAACTGCATGGAGCTGGATGAAAACGACATCGGTGAAATTCTCACCAAGATTCTCTATGAATTCCCGGTGAAGGAAGTTGCCCTAGGCATTCCCAGCTGGATTATGAATCTGGAAAAGGGGCACTGGCTGCGTGAGGCAATATACAATCAGGTGCGGGCTATCGCTCCCGATCTTCACCGTCTTACCGGTGTGGATAAGACCATCTGCGGTCTTTGTGGTTGCGAATACATTGATGACGCACGGGTCAATGATATTAACCTGGGCACAGGTAGTGTGCGCTGCCGCGTAGACATTGACCACAGCCTATTCTACCGCATACTGGGTGAGGCCACCGGCCTTAATATAGCCGACGAAGAAAGCCTGCTGCCCTGCATGGTAGATCTTGCAAAGACCAAGGCCAAGTATGACAAGATAGCAGGTGCTCTGGAAGAGGTTTCTGCAACGGGTTATGGCATTGTTATGCCCGGGCTGGAGGAACTGAGTCTGGAACAGCCGGAAATAGTAAAACAGGGCGGTCGCTACGGTGTACGTCTACGGGCAAGTGCTCCGAGTATACACATGATGCGTGCGGATATTACTACCGAGGTTGCACCAATTGTGGGCAG
>JAVXNK010000021.1:0-59927 GCA_036645835.1 Angelakisella sp.
ATTAGCGGTTTTTTTACAAAATGGACATGGACATTTGCGTACAATGCGTGTATAATGCAAAAAGATGTTTAAAAAAATATGTTAACCAATTTATGGAGGAAAAAGAATGAACTTTAAAAGAATAATTGCTCTGGCTTTGGCTGTAGTACTTGCCCTTTCAGTGGTAGGCTGCCAAAGCGGCGGCAAGGACAAGAGCTGGGCTGCTAAGCTTGGCGACGAGACTATTTCCGCAGGTGTCTATGTTCTGAATGTTATGGCAGGGCTTAATAATGCTCAGATGAAAGCAGACCCCGCAGTAGAGGATTTCCTGGCTGCTGAAATCGAGGGCAAAACCGGCTCTCAGCTGACCAAGGAATTTGCACTGGAGGAAACCAAGCGCCAGCTGGCCACCCACAGTAAGTTTGTGGAGCTGGGACTGACCCTGACCGAGGAAGAGAAGCAGAGCTACGAAAGCTACGGCAAGGATATGTATGCCGCAGCAGCTGACATGTACAAGGCCAACGGCGTTAGCGAGCAGTCGGTTATCGACTACAACCGCTACTCCTTTGAAGCATACAAGGTGTTCCAGGCTATCTATGGACCCGGCGGCGAAAAGGGTGCTAGCCCCGCTGATATGAGCACTTACTTTGCCGAAAACTACAACATTGCATATATTGTACCCTACCTGAAGATAGACGAAATGACCGGCGCACCCCTTGAGGGCGAAGCGCTTGCAAAGATGGTTGCCGAGTCTGATGCAGCCTACAAGGCTGTACAGGAAGGCAAAAACATTGCTGACGTCATCTATGAAGTTGGCACCGCACAGATGGGCGAAGGTGCACAGGCTCCTGAGCGCGGCGAGGATACCAACTACCTGATGGTAGTAGAAAAAGAGAATGCAGGAACCTTCCCCCCTGTTGTTTATGAGCACCTGGCTACCGCTGCAAACGACAGCATTGCACTGGTTGAGGACGATACCTTCCGCCTTATTATCAAGAAGGTTGACGAGACAAAGGCTCCCGAAAAGCTGAGCGAATACTACTACCTGCAGATGCTGCCCCAGATGAAGCAGACCGAGTTTATGGACCTGACACTGGAGTGGGCAAATGCTGCAACTGTTGAGATTAATCAGGGTGCAATAGACCACTTTACCGGCGAAAAGGTACAGAAGGAGACGGATGCTTACTGGGCTGCACAGGCTTCTTCCTCTGACGCAGCAGCTGCTCCCAGCAGCCTGCCCGCCGATGCTTCCACCCCCGGCAATGAGCCTGCACCTTCAGAGGGTGCATCTTCTGAAAGCGCATCTTCCGAAAGTGTAGCGTCTGAGAGTGCGTCTTCCGAAAGCAGTTCCGCTGCCGCAAGCAGCAGCACCGCCGGATAAGTAAGTTTTTGTAGTAAAATATTTTATAAGCCATTAGAAGCAAAGCAGAGTATGGTCCTAGCGGATCATACTCTGCTTTTTTGCGTAGTCAAGGGAAACACGGGATGAATAAAGTAAGGTTTATATTTGCCTTTACATAAGAGGTTGACATCAATCGAAAGATATGGTAAAGTATAGCCATGACACCACCCCCACGGGGTGGGGGTATAAAAAGGAGGACTAAGCCATGAATGAAGAAAAAAAACAAGCAGTGCAGGCGCTCAAAACTGCCAAGGGGCAGATTGAGGGCATTATAAAAATGATAGAAGAAGAGAAATACTGTGTCGATATCTCCAATCAAATATTTGCTTCTTCGGCAGTTCTAAAAAGGGCAAATCTGCTGATACTGAAACAGCACATGAATCATTGCGTATTGTCCGCGGTGGAACATGGCGATGGCAGCGATAAGATTAACGAAATTATTGGAATCATATCAAAGGTAATGGATAAATAAAGCAAGAAGTTTTGTCTAACACTAATAGTTAGATGAGGACGAAACAGCCACCTTATGTAGTGTGTGAATATAGCACGCAGGGTGATAGCCTGCGAAGCCACAATTTGATTAGACGGGAGAAGCAATGAAAAAAGAAGTATTTACAGTGACGGGTATGACCTGCAGCGCTTGCAGCGGTCATGTGGAAAAGGCTGTGGCAGGCGTACCGGGCGTAAGCGCAGTATCGGTAAACCTGCTGCAAGGAAAGATGACGGTGGAGCATGAGGATGCACCGGAGGTAAGCGGCAGTATTGTAGCTGCTGTAACCGCTGCGGGCTATGGTGCCACCTCTATGTCACAACAAAAAAACAGCGGTGAGGTTAAGGCCACAGCAAGCGCTGGACAGGAGATAGCCGCAGTGAAGCTACGGCTTTGGGTGTCCTTTGGCTGCTTGGTACCGCTTATGTATATCTCCATGGGGCATATGGTGGGGCTGCCGCTGCCTGCGGCTCTCCATGGTATGGAGAACGCACTGGCCTTTGCCTTTACCCAGCTGCTGCTGACGCTGCCTGTGCTCTACGTAAACCGCAGCTACTTTATAAACGGCTTTAAAGCCCTGTGGCACCGTGCACCTACCATGGACACCCTTATTGCCGTGGGCTCCACTGCGGCATTGCTCTACGGTGTGGCAGCTATCTATGCCATAGGCTATGGGCTTGGGCATGGGGATATGGGGTTGGTGCACCGCTACTCCATGGACCTCTATTTTGAATCGGCAGCTACCATACTGGCTCTTATAACACTGGGGAAATTTTTGGAGGCACGTTCCAAAGGGCGCACCACCGATGCCATAGCAAAGCTGTTGGAGCTGGCACCCAAAACTGCCACTGTCCTGCGGGACGGCGCTGAGGTTACCATTCCCTCGGAGGAGGTACTGGTGGGTGATACCGTGGTGGTTCGTGCGGGAGAGGCTATTCCCGTGGATGGGGTGCTCCTTTCCGGAAACGGCTCGGTAGATGAATCGGCTATTACCGGAGAAAGCCTTCCGGTGGATAAGGAGACGGGTGATAAGGTAACAGGTGCAACAGTAAACCTGTCGGGTTACTTTACCTTCCGTGCGGTGGAGGTGGGGGAGAATACGACCCTGTCCCGCATTGTGGCACTGGTGGAGGAGGCCAGTTCCTCCAAGGCTCCCATAGCGAAGCTGGCGGATAAGATTAGCGGTGTGTTTGTGCCGGTGGTTATGGGCATCTCGCTGCTTTCCGCCGTGGGTTGGCTGCTGGCGGGGCAGTCTTTGGAGTTTGCCCTTATCACTGCCATAGCGGTACTGGTAATCTCCTGCCCCTGCGCACTTGGCCTCGCTACCCCTACCGCCATTATGGTAGGTACGGGGAAGGGCGCACAGAACGGCATTTTGTTTAAATCGGCCGAGGCGCTGGAAACTGCCCATACCATAGATACCATTGTACTGGATAAGACAGGAACCATTACCATGGGCAAGCCTGCCGTTACCGATGTATTGCCGGTGGCAGGTACCGAGGCATCCACATTGCTTTCTATGGCGGTAGCACTGGAAAGCCTTTCAGAACACCCCTTGGCACGGGCTATTGCCGAATACGGCCGTGAGCAGGGTTATACCCCGGCTGAAGTAACCGGCTTTACCCAAACAGCGGGGCAGGGTGTCTCCTGTGTTGTGGGTGGGGAGATTTTACTGGGTGGCAACCGACGCATGATGGAGGAGAACAGCATTGATATTACAGTGCTGGCGGGCAGTGAAGAGCGGTTGGCGGAGCAGGGCAAGACCCCGCTGTATTTCTCCCTCCATGGTAAGCTGCTGGGTATGATTGCTCTTGCCGATGTGGTAAAGCCCACCAGTAAAGCAGCCATTGAGGCATTTACCCACATGGGGCTGGAGGTCATTATGCTTACGGGTGACAACAGCCGCACTGCCGAGGCCATTCGCAAGCAGCTTTCCATTTCTCGTGTAATCGCACAGGTGCTGCCACAGGATAAGGAAGAGCATATACGCACCCTGCAGGCACAGGGGAAACGGGTAGCTATGGTAGGTGACGGCATCAACGATGCTCCCGCCCTTATCCGTGCAGATGTAGGTATGGCTATCGGTGCAGGTACCGACATCGCCATCGAGTCGGCAGATGTGGTGCTGATGCACAGCGACCTAACCGATGTAGCCACCGCCATTGAACTAAGCAGAAGCGTCATTCGAAACATTAAGCAAAACCTGTTCTGGGCCTTCTTCTACAATATGGTGGGTATCCCTTTGGCGGCAGGTCTGCTTTATCCCTTCTTCGGGCTGCGCCTAAGTCCCATGTTCGGTGCGGCAGCCATGAGCTTAAGCTCGGTGTGTGTAGTAGGCAATGCGCTGCGGTTAAAGAACTTTAAACCAAAGGTAGTTAAAACTGAAAATATACAAAAAGTAGAAATAGTAAAGGAGAAAAAGACTATGGAAAAGAAGATAATTATTGAGGGTATGTCCTGTGGGCACTGCTCCGGTCGGGTGGAAAAGGCACTGAATGCCATGGAGGGCGTTACCGCCACTGTTAACCTAGAAACAAAAACAGCCCATGTCACCATGACACAGGCTGTAAGTGATGAAGTATTAACCAAGGCAATTACCGACGCAGGATATGAGGTTGTTCGGTTCGAATAAAGGTGGTGCATAGTTAGGCTTGTGCAGCCTTGGGTTGTTTAAAATATGGTACTGCATTCAGTTTGTTTTAAATTCCCGTGCAATGTTTATCTATACTGTCATGGCAGTCGTTCTGTTCTGACAGCATAGGCCGAACCGCCGATACCAGATAGAGTGAACCGAATATGAGTACCGTTTCGGTGCCGCTTTCCAGTGCGAGCCTGACAGCCTTTTGGCAGTCGGGCTCTACTGTTATGTTGCTGCAATAGTTTTTGGCAAGCTCCGCCAGCTCTGCAGCAGGCAGTGCTCGGGGGCTGTCCGGTTGGGTGACAATAATCTCCCGCAGAAAGGGAGCAATGATGTCCAGTGCCTCAATGCAGTTTTTATCCGCCAACATACCCATGACCGCCACAAGAGACTCAGCGGTACGGGAACCCATAGCAAAGATGCTTTCCCGCAGAGCCAGTATACCGTGGAGATTGTGTGCACCATCCAACAGAACCATAGGCTTTCCGTGGAAAACCTCCAGCCTGCCGGGGATATAGGCAGTTTGCAGTCCCTCGGCTATCTGGTGCAGCGTAATGGTGAGTCCCAGGCTTGTAAGGGTCAGGGCAGCATCAATGGCAGTCATAGCGTTGCGTATCTGATGCTGTCCCACCATGGAAATGGTAAAGGGATAGCCGTGGTAGATAAATTCTGTACCGTCGAGGCCCGTTTTGTCTATCTGCATCTGGGGCAGCTGTGGAACAACCAGTGGACAGCCTAAGCAGCGGCAGCTGTGGATAATGACGTCCATCGCTTCCGACGCCTGATTGGGGCTAGTGACAACCACGCTTCCTGCCTTGATAATGCCGCACTTTTCACCTGCAATCTTCCCCAGTGTGTCACCAAGCAGGTCGGTGTGGTCCAGCCCGATGGGGGTAATGACGGTAACCAGCGGCGGGTCGATGACATTGGTGGCGTCAAACTGTCCCCCAAGGCCTACCTCCAACACCACAATGTCACAGGGCTTTCGGCTGTAGTACAGGAACGCCAGAGCAGTAATAAACTCGAACTCCCGGGGAGCCTCGTACTCGGCTTCCACCTCAGCAGCCTTTTCCGCCACCTCGGCGGTAAGGGCTGCCAACTCATCTTGGGCAATCATTTCGCCATCCAGCACAATGCGCTCTCGGAAATCGACCACATAGGGAGAGGTGTAGAGGCCGGTGCGGTAACCCGCCTTACGCAGAATGGAGGCCAGCATGACCGAAGTGGAGCCCTTTCCATTGGTGCCTGCAACATGAATAAACCGCAGACTCTTCTGGGGATTTCCCAACTTTTCCAAGAGCATATTCACCCGTGTCAGCTCCGGTTTGCGTCCGAAGCGATGCAGGGCATGTATATATTCCAGGGCGGCTGTATACGTCATAGCTGTTCTCCTTATAAATCCGCAGTTCATTGCCTGTAAAGCGCAGTTGTCGGCATGTCGTCCGAAAAAACCGCGTGGTGTGCTATCGTACATGCACCCATGCGGTTTTTCTCGGAAACAGCATTACGGTAGGGGAACAGGGCCAAAGAGGACCCCGGCCACTTACGTACCGATGCAAGCGTATAGATAATGAACTGCGGAGTTTCAGTTTTTGCTTATCCCAGAGCCTTTATGCTCTCCAAAATCTTGGCAAGACGTTCTTTGTGCTCGGCAATCTTAGCACGTTCGCCCTCTACAAGCTGTGCAGGGGCCTTTGCCAAAAAGCCGGGGTTTTCCAGCTTCTTCTCAATGAAGCCAATGTCGCTTTCGCACTTGTCCTTCTCCTTGGTCAGGCGGGCCAGTTCCTTGTCACGGTCGATAAGCTCGTTCATGGGGATGAAGGCACGGGCTGCCGAGGTAATGACCTGAACGGCACCTTCCACAGCAAAGCTGCTGCCAACCTCTACCTCCGAAGCGGAGGCCAAACGGAGCATAAAGGGTGCGCCATCCTGAAATACCTGAATATCGCCGGTTTCAATGAACACCTTAGCCTTCTTGCTGGGGGGAATGTTCATCTCTGCCCGCTGGTTGCGGATGGCACGTATCATATCCATAACCTTCTGGAAATCGGCCTCCTCCTTGGCAAAGGAAAGGGCAGGGTCGTACTCGGGCCACTTGGCAATCATGATGCTGTCACCTTCTCCGGCGTGGGGAAGGGACTGCCAAATCTCCTCGGTAATGAAGGGCATGAAGGGGTGGAGCAGCTTTAGGGTGTTGGCAGTAACATAGACCAGCACCTGCTGTGCAGCCAGTGCAGTTTCACCGCCTGCCTGTATGCGGGACTTGGTAAGCTCGATATACCAGTCGCAGAGGATGTCCCAAATGAAGTCGTACAGCTTCTGCACCGCAATGCCCAGCTCAAACTTCTCCATATTTTCGGTAACTTCCTTTACCAAGGTGTTGTAAAGGCTTACTACCCACTTGTCTTCGGTTTCCAGGGCAGCGGGAAGTTTACACTCGGTAATTTCATCGGGTAGGTTCATGAGAATGAAACGGCTGGCGTTCCAAATCTTATTTGCAAAGTTTCGGCTGGCCTTTACCTTGTCGTCGGAGAAGCGCATGTCGTTGCCGGGGCTGTTTCCGGTGGCAAGGGTGAAGCGCAGGGTATCGGCGCCGTAAAGGTCGATAATTTCCAGAGGGTCAATACCGTTTCCGAGGGACTTACTCATCTTGCGGCCCTGTGCATCTCGCACCAGTCCGTGGATAAGGGTAGTCTCAAAGGGAACCTCGCCCATCTGCTCGCAGCCGGAGAATATCATTCTGGCAACCCAGAAGAAGATGATATCGTAGCCGGTTACCAGTGTGCTGGTGGGGTAGAAGTAGTCCAGCTCCGGGGTTTTGTCCGGCCAACCAAGGGTGGAGAAGGGCCAGAGGGCAGAGGAGAACCAGGTGTCCAGTGTGTCGGGATCACGGTTCATATTGTGGCTGCCGCACTTGGGGCAGGTAGTAACTTCCTCGCCGGAGACTACTGTTTCACCGCAGTCTGCGCAGTAGTAGGCAGGTATACGGTGACCCCACCACAGCTGACGGGAGATACACCAGTCACGGATGTTCTCCATCCAGTGGAAGTAGGTTTTTTCAAAGCGGTCGGGTACAAACTTGGTTTTGCCATCCCGAACAGCAGCTATAGCAGGCTCTGCCAGAGGTTCCATACGGACAAACCACTGCTTAGATATGAGAGGTTCTACAGTGGTGGAGCAGCGGTAGCAGGTGCCAACGTTGTGACCGTAGTCCTCTATCTTGCACAGATAGCCGCCTGCTTCCAGGTCAGCAACTACCTTTTTGCGTGCCTCGTAGCGGTCCAGTCCTGCATATACGCCACCGTTTGCATTAATGGTTCCGTCCTCATTCATAACATTGATAATGGGAAGGTCGTGACGCTGTCCAACCTCAAAGTCGTTGGGGTCGTGGGCGGGGGTTATCTTTACGCAGCCGGTACCAAAGTCCTTCTCTACGTAGCTGTCGGCAATGATGGGAATTTCCTTGTTCACCAGGGGCAGCAGCAGCATTTTACCCACCAGGTCGGCATAACGCTCGTCCTCGGGGTTTACAGCTACAGCGGTATCACCCAGCATGGTTTCGGGACGGGTGGTGGCAACCTCTAGGAAACGGTCGGTTCCTACAATGGGGTAGCGGATATGCCAGAAGTGGCCTGCCTGCTCCTGAAACTCCACCTCTGCGTCAGAAATGGAGGTAAGGCAGTGGGGGCACCAGTTGATGATGCGCTCACCACGGTAGATGAGGCCCTTGTTATAAAGCCGTACAAACACTTCATTGACAGCCTTGTTGCAGCCTTCGTCCAGGGTAAAGCGTTCCCGCTCCCAGTCACAGGAGCTGCCCAGCTTTTTCAGCTGCTCTACAATACGGCCGCCGTATTTGGCTTTCCACTCCCAAGCCCGCTCCAGAAACTTGTCCCGTCCCAAATCCTCCTTGGTAAGGCCTTCCTCTGCCATAGCATTTACTATCTTGGCTTCGGTGGCGATAGAGGCATGGTCGGTACCGGGAAGCCAGAGAGCACTGTAGCCCTGCATACGCCGAAAACGGGTCAGGGAGTCCTGCAGCGTTACATCCAGAGCATGGCCCATGTGAAGCTGTCCGGTTATATTGGGTGGGGGCATGACGATGGTGTAAGGCTTCTTAGAGCTGTCCACCTCCGCATGAAAATAATTGTTTTCTACCCAGCGGTGGTACAGCTTGTCCTCTACCGCTTTGGGGTCATATACTTTATCCAGTTCCTTTGCCATGGTACTTCCTCCTGTACATCTCGTTATCTTGTAAGCATACCATATCAGAGATTAGTTTTCCAGTAGTCAGCACAAAAAATAGCCCCAAATCTTGTGAAATGTTAAAACAGGGCTATGGTAAACTGCATGAAATACAGTTTACCATAGCCCTGTCCGTGTAAATGGATATTATTCCAGGTTTAGCTGGTGGGTAAGCACATAGTGGGAGACAAAATACCACCCGGATGCAAACAGCAGCTCGGAAACAATAGCGAAGCAAAAAAGGAGAGAAACCAGATTGCTTACAGCAACGCCGTTGACAATGTAACTAAAGTCAAAATTGTAACCCATAACCCCGAATAGGGTGGCGGCAACACCGACAATGAGCTGGCAGATCATGGTGAGACCCATATATGCACCCACTGCACCCAGAATACGGTGCTTTTTAAAGGTGTGGCCGATAGAGATAGCAGCGTAGATGAGCAGTGTACCGCTTATAGATGCAATCACCATGGCAGCGATAAACAGCAGGATATTAAGAATAAGTCCAAAGCCTACCTCGGTAAAGGCAATACGTAAAACCTGGTTCAGCTCGGCAAAAAACTCGGGTAGTGCACGGAAAAAGTCCGGCTGGAAAAGCAGGATAAAGACCGATAGTACAACCATAAGTACAGTTGCAGCTTCCCAGATGAAGGAGGCAATCAGCTTGGACTGGATAAGGCTGTGGGCGGATACGGGCAGAGTGTGCATCAGATAGCCTTCATCGCCGGTAAGGTTTTTATAAAACCGCTGCAATATCACTACAAAGGTGACGATAAGGACGCTGAATATTGCCATGACGTAGCCCATAATGACAAGGCCGGAAAGAAGTTCCAACAGTGGGCTGCCACTGCTCATATTCTCCATCATACCGCTGATAGAAAAGTTACCCAGGATTGAAAAGAACAGCAGCACTGCATAGATGGGCAAAAAGGCCCGTGCTGTAGATTTAAGCTCGTATTTAATCAGTTTACCTAGCATTTGTATACCTCCCTGAACAGTTCGTCAACGCTCTTCTGTTTCTGCTCCCGTATATCGTCCACCGAGGACACCAGTGCAATGCGTCCGTTGCTTAGGAAGATAACGTCATCCAGTACCTTTTCCACATCATTTATTAGGTGGGTGGAAATGATGACGGTGGACTCGGGGCTGTAGTTGGTGACGATGGTATTCAGAATATAGTCCCGTGCGGCGGGGTCAACACCGCCAATAGGCTCATCCAGCAGGTAAAGCTGGGCGTTGCGGCTCATAACCAGAATCAGCTGAACCTTTTCTTTGGTACCCTTTGACAGGGTTTTCAGCTGCTGCTTGGAATCTATATGCAGACGTTCCAGCATATCGTATGCCTTTTTTGCGTCAAAGTCGCTGTAGAAGTCGGCAAAGAAGGTAATAAGGTCGCTTACCTTCATCCAGTCGTTCAGGTATGTTTTATCCGGCAGGTAGGAAACAATAGCCTTGCTGCCGGGCCCGGGACGCAGTCCGTTAATAAAGACATCGCCCCCTGTGGGGGTCAGCAGCCCCGCTATGGTTTTTATCATGGTAGTTTTTCCGCTGCCGTTAGGCCCCAGAAGCCCCACAATGCGCCCTCGCTGCAGGGTCAGGTTTACATCGCTAAGGGCTTCCTTGTGGGCGTAAACCTTTGTTAGTCCCTTTATTTCCAAAATAGGAAAGGTTGTGCTGTTATTCTCCATTACTGTCTTCCTCCTCCAAAACCTTTGTGAGCATCTCTGCAAGCTGTAACTGGGTGTAACCCAGCCGTTCCATCTGATGAACAAAGTCTATCAGCTTGTTTTTTGCAAGCCGGAACCGTAGTGCAGCAATCAGCTCGCTATCCTCGGTGACAAAGCGCCCGTTGGTGCGCTGGGTATACAGCAGGCCCTCCCGCTCCAGCTCGCTCAGCGCCTTCTGCATGGTGTTCGGGTTCACCGAAGCATCCACGGCCAAATCGCGTACGGCAGGAAGCCTACTACCCGGCGGCAACTCCCCCGAAATAATCCCCAGTTTCAAGTGTTCCATCACCTGTAGGTAGATGGGTCTGTCGCTGTCAAATGTCCATACCATGAAAGCACCTCCTGTCCTGTTGTATCACTGTATTAAGATCATAGTACAATAATACAGCTATGAACGCTTTTTGTCAATACCATATTAAAAAAACTTTTTTTAAAATTTTTACCACTCTCCGACACGGGTCAAGTTGAACTTTCGGGGCAAACGCACTATAATGTACTATATAGCTCGGGAAACCGAGTGGATGAAAGAAGGAATGTTCTGTGCAGCCTTTAAAGATAGGATTGGTGCTTTCCGGCGGTGGTGCCAAGGGAGCCTACCAGATAGGTACATTTCGGGCCTTGGCTCAGCTGAATATGGTGCAGCAGGTAACTGCTGTTTCGGGGTGTTCCATTGGTGCGCTCAATGCCTTGCTCTTTGCAGGGGGCGGAGAGGAACAGTGGACAGCAGCATGGGAAGGCCTAACCTATGATCAGTTTTTGCTTCGGGAACAGCCCGTGTCGGGTCTTCCTGAAACGGGTATATTGCCCCATAGTATTAAGGACCTGGTTGCCCTAATACATACCAAGGCAGCAGAGGCAAAAACACTGGGAGAGCTGCTGGCTCGAAATGACCTGTCCCCCTTTTCCGAGGCGGGGCTGGCAGAGCTGCTTCGGAAGTATGTAGATTTTTCTGTACTGGAAACGGTGCCGCCCTATGTGTGGGTTTGCGCCTATAATATGGAGCGGGAGGAGCCGGAGTATTTTGCGCTGTCCGGCCTTCCTAAGGAGGATGCCATTCGTTTGGCCCTAGCATCTGCCGCTATCCCTTTGGTGTTCCCTCCGGTGGAGTATCGCGATTGCCACTACTGTGACGGAGGCATTGTCCCGCCCTATTCGGAAAAACGAAACTCCGATAAAATTCCCATTAAGCCTCTGCGGGGTTCGGGTTGCAACCTGATTATCATTGTCTACCTAAGCCACCGTGATAAGCTGGACCTGTCCGGATTTCCTGCCGGAACCCGCTTTTTGGAGCTATACCCCTCCTGTCCTCTGGAGGTTATTCCCGGAGCGGGCACACTGAACCTGGACCCCCAGGTGCTGCTGACCAACCAGCAGATGGGGCTAAATGACGGCTTAGCCGCACTGGCTCCCTACCTGCTGGAGCGTGCAGGAGGAGAAAGCGGTGACAAGGCCCTGCAAAACCACGAGCAGTATAACAAGGTGCTGCTGGGACAGTATATGTCAGAGAAACAGGATTAACCCAGAAGAAAGTGTAGGACTATTTGTTTGAAACAAGGTATATATAGGCGGTTTGCCCGCTATGTGCTGCCCTCGGTAACGGGGATGCTGGTATCCTCCCTCTATGTGGTGGTGGACGGTATCTTTGTAGGGCGGTTTATCGGTGCGGATGGCATTGCCGCCATCAATTTAATATGGCCGTTTATTGCGGTGTTCATAGCTGTAACCATGATGATTGGCATTGGGGGAGCAGCACTTATGTCCCACGCTCTGGGAGCGGGGGAACAGGAGCAGCCAAAGGCATCTTTCACCAGTCCCTTTGGCTGCTCCTGGCATTTTCAGCGGTGTTTTCACTCTGTGGTATGCTATTGCCACAGTTTTTTTGCCGCCTTATGGGTGCGGATGAAGCCATACTCCCCATGTGTGTAGATTACCTGCGGTGGTATATGCTGTTTGGTGTGCCCTATGGCCTCTCCATGGGACTGGCGGCCTTTGTCCGCAATGACAACAACCCAAACCTTGCCTTTGGTGCCATGGTAGTAGGCTCTCTTATCAATGTGGTACTGGACTATGTGGCTATTGTGCCCCTAAAGGGCGGCATGATGGGCGCAGCAGCAGCTTCCGGTATGGGACAGGCTATCTGTGCGGTTTTGCTGCTATTCCACTTTGTGGGAAAGAAGGGCGTACTGAATATCCGCCTGCCACGGCCCAATATCCGCAGTATGAAGAACATTCTTAGCACAGGCTCTCCGGAACTGATGGTAAACCTTTGCTGTCCCGTCAGCATGCTGGCATATAACTATACCCTTATGCATACCGTAGGTGCCGATGGTGTGGCGGCGTACGGCATTATTGCCTATATCCTTACCATTTTTACCAGCCTGTTTACAGGTGTGTCCCAGGGCATACAGCCCATACTCTGCTACAGCCGGGGGGCCGGGGACGAACATGCCTTGCAGCGGTTCTTTCGTATGGGTATTACCGTAAACCTGTCGCTGGCAGTGGCGGTGTTTCTGGCTTTGCGTGTCTGGGATGGTCTTGTCATCAGCATCTTTACCACCGACCCTGTTATTACCGCCATGACCATGGAAGCCTTTGGCATCTACTCGCTTTCCTTCCTTTTTGGTTCGGTCAATGTAGTGTGCATTACCTATTTTCTTTCCACAGGGCAGACACGGCTGGCAAACCTACTTTCCTTTTCCCGTGGCGTTGTGCTGGTGCTGCTATTCATTGTGGTGCTGCCTCCTGTCTTCGGCATTATGGGAATATGGGGAACCATGACTGCCGCCGAGTGCATGACCTTCCTCATAGCTATGGTAAGCTTCTGGATACTGCGGCGCGAACCATAAAAAGTATAAAAAATACAAACCCTCCATATTGCGACAGCATTTTTGGGGACAACCTCGTATCCTACAGGGTATGAGGTTGTTTTTTTATTGCATTTTTTAGGAATGTAAAACTACAGGAGAAAGGGATGACAGCTATGCCCGTACGGGTGGAGCACGGTGACAAGACCATCACCATTAAGCTGAGCGGGGAGATAGACCATCACACCGCAAAAAGTCTGCGGGAGGAGATAGACCGCTGTGCCAAAAGCTATACACCAAGCATTCTCACCATGGACTTCAAGGGCGTGGAATTTATGGATTCCTCCGGTATTGGCTTGGTGCTTGGGCGGTATCGCCTGATGCAGGAGCTGGAGGGTTCCCTACGGCTAATAAATATGCCGCCGCATCTGCGTAAGGTTATGCGTGTGGCCGGAATAGAAAATCTCAACATATCCATTGACGGAGGCGAAAAGACATGAAGATTGTAAACCGCATGAAGGTAAGCTTTCCCAGTAAATCCATTAATGAAGGACTGGCCCGCATGGTCATAGCTGCTTTTGCGGCCTCGGCCGACCCCACAGTGGAGGAGATGTGCGACCTGCGCACCGCTGTTTCCGAGGCAGTCACCAATGCCATTGTGCACGGTTACCGTGACACCATGGGCGAGGTATACATAACGGCACGCCTTACCTCTGACAACCTGTTGTCGGTAAAAATACAGGACAAGGGCTGCGGTATTCCCGATATCGGGCAGGCCATGGAGCCGCTGTACACCACCTGCGAAAGCGGGGAGCGTGCGGGCCTTGGGTTTGCTGTTATGGAAGAACTGTGTGACCGTGTGAAGGTGCGCTCTGCTGTAGGCAGGGGAACTGTTGTGACGCTGGAAAAGAAGCTGTCCGCCAGATGACACCACAACCGGTTGGCTTAACGAATGCTTTCATAAACAGGGCTAGTTGCAGAAGGTGGTGAGGACGTATGGCGGTAGGGATGCAAACACGGGAAGGTGCACATATTGCAGAAGAGAATTTGGGACTGGTACATGCCTGCGCCCACCGTTTTAAGGGAAGGGGCATCGAGTACGATGACCTGTTTCAGGCGGGCTGTGTGGGGCTGGTAAAGGCGGTTTCGGCCTTTGACCACGACCGCGGAGTCATGTTCTCTACCTATGCTGTGCCGGTAATACTAGGGGAAATCCGTCGTCTTTTTCGGGATGGCGGTACGGTAAAGGTTAGCCGCAGCATCAAGGAGCTGGGCATGAAAGCTTTGCGGTGCAGGGAACAGCTGGCCTCGGTGCTGGGGCGGGACCCTGCCATTTCCGAAGTGGCACAGGCCATGGGCAGGGATGTCCCAGAGGTAGCGGAAGCCATTGCGGCAACCACACCCCCCGTATCCCTGACACAGGATGAGGACGAGGGAGGCGGTCAGCTGGATCTGCCATCCGAATCGCCGGAGGAGCGGCTTTCCGACCTGCTGTCCTTAAAGCAGCTACTGGGAGCACTGCCGGAAAACGACCGACAGCTCATCTACTGCCGCTACTATAAGGAGATGACCCAAACTCAGGTGGCCCAAAAGCTGGGCATGACACAGGTGCAGGTATCCAGACGTGAAAAAAAACTGCTACAGCAGCTTAGAAGCAAGATGCTGTAACAGTTTAGGATAGGATGAAAAGGGAGTACCCCGTCGGCTAGGTGGCCGGCGGGGTATTTATAATAATTCCTTTTTTGCGCCAGTTGCCCTTGAAGTAGGCAACACAGGTGATAACAAGACCCAGTATCCAACCAAAGAAATAGCAGTAGAACATATTGTCCCTACCAAAGAGGGAATCCAGAATGTAGGCAGCGGGTACTCTGGCCAACCAAAGGGAAACAATGCTGCTTATCATAGGTATAATGGTATCCCCGGCACCCCGCATGATGCTGTTGAGGGTGAAAAGGATAGCAAGCATCCAGTAGAAGGGGACAATGCGGGTAAGGTAGGCTATGCCGGCATCAATAACCTCGGGGGAGCTATTAAAAAGCCCCATAAGCGGGGTTCCGAAGAACAGCAATAGTCCGCCGGAAATAATGCTGACCACCACCGAAAGCTTGATGGCGGAACGGGTGCCCTGCTGTACGCGGTCCAGCCGTCCTGCACCAATGTTCTGTCCTACAAAGGTGGTACAGGCAGCAGCAAAGCTGGTAATGGGCATAAACACAAAGGTGTCAAGCTTGTTGGCGCCGTTAAAGCCTGCAATGAAGGCCGAACCATACCGGTTTATCAGCGACTGCATGGCCATAACGCCCACCGAAAACAGCGCCTGCTGAATTCCGATGGGAATGCCCATGCGGAACATCTGAATAAACATCCGCTTATCAAACCGGAAGCTAAAAGGATGTATTTTTATTTCTGGGTACTTTTTATTGATGTAGAAGATGCCGAATACCCAGCTGAAGGTTTGTGCGATAATGGTAGCTACTGCTACACCCACTACGCCCCAGCCAAAGTTGATGACAAAGACCAGATCCAGAATCACATTGATGACACAGGCGATAGAGAGGAAGATAAGGGGTGTTTTACTGTCCCCCAGTCCCTGTAGGATGCCCGCGTTTACATTGTAGCCGAATACCGACATAATGCCGAGAAAGATAATAAGCAGATAGGTATGGGCAAGCTCAAAGGTATCTGCAGGCACCTGAATCATCCGCAGCAGGGGGCCGCTGATAAACAGCCCGAACAGGGTAAGTGGTATGCAGCCTACCAGCATGGAGGTATAGATGGTGTCCACCGTTTTACGCACATGCTCCATGTCCCCCGCCCCGTAGTACTGGGAGATGATGACGGTGGAGCCCATGCCGATGCCCATGAAGAGGGAGCTTACCATAAAGAAAATGGGGAAGCCGGTACCTACGGCAGCGAGGGCCGTAGTGCCCACATACTGGCCTACCACCATGCTGTCCACCATATTGTAGAGCTGCTGAAGTACATTGCCCGCCAGCAACGGCAGTGAGAAGAGCACGATGAGCCGCAGGGGGCTGCCCACCGTCATATCGGTCATTCCGTTCTTTTCCATACGTTCTTTTAACATTCGTTACCTCATCACTTTTTTGTAGTACTTTCATTTTACCTGGAAAAATTTATATGTCAAGAAAACTTTAAAAAATGCTTGCAATTTGATTTGCTTTCCGATATAATACCTAGTTAGAGCCAGCCGCAATGTTGCAGTGCATGGCAAAAAAGAAAGAAAATGAAAGAGGAGGATTTAGTATGTTTTATGTTTTTAGAAAGCCCGAGTCCCTTCTCAATCCTTTTGTTTTCAAGTACCGTTCCATTTGCTTTCTCAATTTTGTTACCAATGCTATTGGTATTCATTTTGCCCCCTGTTTCACTTATTGAAGTGGTAGCAGGGGTATTTTTTTTTGCCATTATTCGGAATACTGCCGAATGATATAAATATTTAGGAGGATTACTATTATGAAAAAAATTGTAGCTCTGTCGCTGTCCCTGCTCATGCTGCTCAGTGTCGCGGGTTGCGCAAAAGAGGCACCCAAGGCCACTGAGGGGGATTCCGCTTCCTCTGATGCGATTGTAGTCGGCGTTGTAGCACCTCTCTCCGGTGGTGCAGCCATGGTAGGCGATACCCTAGTAAAGGGTGTGGACTTGGCAGTGAAGGAAATTAACGCCGCTGGCGGTATAAACGGACGTCCAATAAAGATTGTTAAGGAAGACGACGAGCAGAACCCTGCAAAGTCGGTTTCCGCTATGAATAAGCTGGTACATAGTGACAAGGTTTCCGCAGTCATCGGTACCGTCAACAGCTCCTGCACCATGGCAAACATGGAAGTAACCCGGGCAGCAGGCATTCCCCAGGTAACCCCCATCGCTTCCGGCCCTGCCATTACCAATAGTGGCAACGACTTTATCGTACGGGTTCAGGCTTCCGACCTGCTGATGGCTGAAGCCATTGCAAACTATGTATCCAAGGATCTGGGCCTTAAGAAGATTGCTATCATGTACCAGTCGGACGACTACGGCACCGGCGGTAAGGATGTAGCCGAAAAGGTTCTGAAGGATGCAGGCATTACTCCTGTGGCGATTGAAGCTTTCGACCCCAACGCTACCGACATGAACTCCCAGCTGCTGAATGTGAAAAAGGCAGATGCCGAGTGTATTATAATGTGGACCATGTACCAGCAGGGCGCACTGATAGCCAAGCAGGCACGCCAGATGGGTATGGACAAGACCCTGCTGGTGGGCGGCGGCGGACTGACCAATGCCAAACTGTACGAGCTGGCAGGAGATGCCGCGGTGGGTATCCTAAACACCCAGACCTTCTTCCCTGACAAAACCCGTGCTTCCGAAACTGCTGCAAAGTTTATAGATGCATACGAGAAGGAATACGGTAAGCTTCCTGACTCCAACGCTGCCATGTCCTACGACTCCATGATGGTTCTGGCAGAGGGCCTCAAGGCATCTCCCAAGCTGGATGGCAAGGAGATAGTAGCAGGCATGAAGGCTATAAAGGATATGCCCCTGGCTACCGGTAACATAACCATAGATGAAAAGGGCGACGCCAACCGCGAAATCCTTATAATAGAATTGGCCGAGGGCGGCAAGTACGAGCTGGTGAAATAAGACAGCGAAAAATAAAATGACACTTTGGTGAAAGGGGAAAGCTAGCATGTTTTTTTTACAGCAGCTTATACAAGGCGTGGCAATGGGAAGTCTTTACGGTCTCATTGCCATCGGATATGTACTCATCTGGAATGCGTGGGGTGTGCTCAATTTTGCTCAGGGCGAAATTGTGATGGTAGGCGCATTTTCTATACTATTTACACATACCTTTCTGGGTTTGCCGCTGTTGCTTGCTTTCCCGTGCGCCATTTTAATCTGCATGTTGGTGGGCTATATTATTGAGCTGTGCGCCTTTCGGCCCCTCATCAATGCCAGCGACACCAGCAAGCTTATTGCGACCATTGGAGTAGGCATCTGCCTGCGCAATGTTGTGCGGCTTATCTTTGGGGCCGACCCCTATCCGTTCCCTTCCCTGTTTGGAGAAAAGCCCATTGTGATAGGGGGGCTTACCATAGTGCCGCAGAATATCTGGAATATGCTCATAGGCTTTGCACTGGTGGTGCTGCTGAACCTGTTCCTGCGTAAAACCAGAATGGGAAAAGCCATGCGTGCCACCGCACAGGACAGGGAAAGTGCTCGCCTTATGGGTATTAATGTAAAGCGCTCCATGTCCCTCACCTTTGTAATGGCCTCCGCCATAGGCGGCCTTGCCGGAATGCTCATTGCTCCCATCTACTTTGTAATGGCCAACATGGGTGCAGCCATAGGCACCAAGGGCTACGCCAGCGCAGTGCTGGGCGGCCTTGGTTCTACCGGCGGCTCCATGGCGGGCGGCATTGTACTGGGCGTACTGGAAGCGCTGGGTGCGGGCTATATCTCCTCGGCCTATCAGTCGGCTATCGCCTTTTTGGTGCTGTTTTTGGTGCTTATCTTTAAGCCCACCGGCATCATGGGCAAAAAAAGTGTAAGGAAGGTGTAACAGAATGAATACATTTCATAAGGTCTATGAGAAAACACGCATTTGGGTACTGGTACTCATAGCCTTTCTGCTGCCCACCCTTGTCACCAACAACTACATACTTCATGTGGCAAACCTCTCCCTTATTTTTGCTATACTCAGCCTGAGCCTAAACCTGCTCACCGGCTGTACCGGCCTTTTCTCGGTAGGACACATCGCCTTCTATGGTATAGGAGCATACACCAGCGCCATTGTTACCACCAAGCTGGGACTGCCCATCTATGTGGGCTTTGTGGCGGCGGGTGTGGTAGCGGGGCTGTGCAGCCTGCTGCTGGGTCTGCCTACCATGCGTCTGCGTGGGCTTTACCTGGCAGTGTCCACACTGGCTTTTGGTGAAATTATGTATCAGATATTTGTAAACTGGACTGCCGTAACCGGCGGTACCGGCGGCATTAAGGGTATTCCTGCTCCGGAAATATTCGGCGTCGAGCTAAGAAGCTACGGCAGCTACTACTACCTCATACTGGTTGTTACCATCCTGTGTATTGTCCTTTGTAGAAACCTGATACACTCCCGTACAGGCAGAGCTATGCGCTCCATCCGTGAAAGCGAAATAGCCGCCGAAGCCATGGGAGTAGATACCACCAAGTATAAGATTGTGGCCTTTGTAACCTCCTCCTTTATGGCGGGCATTGCAGGGGCGCTCTATGCCCACGAGGTACACTTCATCTCTCCCGAAACCTTTGTAGGTGCGGAGTCTGCCGCTATACTTGCCATGATGGTAGTTGGCGGTATTGGCAGTATCCCCGGCGCCATTGCGGGCGGCATTGTGCTTACCGTTATACCCGAGTTCCTGCGCTCCTTCGGCGATATCCGTCTGGTGCTCTACGGAGTGGCTATTGTAGCCATGATTATCTATGCACCAAAGGGTGTAGGCGGACTGATAGAATGGGTGGACGGCGTACTGGCAGGGAAGATTAAGCTGGGTAAAAACAAGAACATCCGCAGGAAGGAGACCGACTGATGAATATACTGGAAGCTAGAGGGCTTGGTATTACCTTCGGCGGGCTCAAAGCGGTAAATAAGGTAGATTTTGCAGCAAAGCGGGGAGATATAACCGCTATTATAGGGCCAAACGGCGCAGGAAAAACCACGCTTTTTAACCTGATGGCAGGCTTTTACACCCCTACAGAGGGCAAAGTATTCTTTAATGGGGAGGATATTACTCCCCTCAAATCATATCAGCGCACCCAGCGGGGAATTACCCGCACCTTTCAGAATATTAACCTGTTCCGTGACCTTTCGGTACTGGATAACGCCTTGGTGGGCCTGCACTGCCGTACCAAAAGCGGAGTGTTCGGTGCTATGCTGAACCTGCCTTCCAACGTGCGTGAGGAGAAGGAAAGCCGTGAGAAGGTTATGGAGGTACTGGAATTCCTAAACCTGGCGGACTATGCGCAGGAGAAGGCGGGCGACCTTTCCTACGGCATGCAGAAAAACCTGGAGATTGCCCGTGCTATGGTTTCAAACCCGCAGGTAATCCTGCTCGATGAGCCTGCTTCAGGCCTAAACACCCAGGATTTGGATGAGCTGTCCAGCCGTATTCTGGCTATCCGTGACAGAGGTATTTCGGTGGTGCTCATTGAACACAAGATGGATGTTGTTATGTCTATTTCGGACATGATTATGGTACTGAACTTTGGAGAAAAGATTGCCTACGGCACCCCCAACGGGGTACGGCACAACCCCACAGTGGTGGAAGCGTACTTGGGAAGGAAGGAATGACATGTTAAAGGTTGAAAACATGGTTGTAAGCTATGGAAGTAATGAGGTGCTGCACGGCATCTCGCTTGAGGTGCGGGAGGGTGAGATTGTCACCATCATCGGCTCCAACGGCGCAGGAAAAACGACCACGCTGAAGGCTATTGCAGGACTTCTCCCAAAGGGAAAAGGCAGCTCTGTGCGGTTTATGGATGAGGAGATTTCTACCTGTCCTGCCGAACAGCTGGTGCAGCGTGGTATTGCGCTCTCTCCCGAAGGAAGAGGCATATTTCCGGACCTTACCGTGCTGGAAAACCTGGAAATGGGAGCCTACCTGCGTATGAAGGACAAGGATGGTGTACAGGCCGACCTGAAACGGATGTACCAGATGTTCCCACGGCTTGAGGAGCGCAAAAAGCAGGAGGGCAAGACCCTTTCCGGCGGCGAACAGCAGATGCTGGCAGTGGCCCGTGCTCTGATGACCCGTCCCAAACTGCTGATGCTGGATGAACCCTCTACGGGACTGGCACCACTCATTGTAAAGGATATTTTCTCCATTATAAAGGAAGTTAACAAGACCTCCGGAATTACCATACTTCTGGTGGAACAGAATGCAAAGATGGCTCTCAATGTTGCCGACAGAGGCTACGTGCTGAAAAACGGCGAGATTGTAAAGTGTGATACCGGAGCCAACCTGATGCGTGACGATGTGGTAAGAACCGCCTATCTGGGAGAGAAGCTGTACGGCGGATAAGAGGATGGAAGGAGAACAACCATGCCTTGGGATCATATAATTAAAAACGGAACCATTGTTACACCTACCGAGAGCTACAAGGGCAACATTTATATAAAGGACGGAAAGATAGCCGCTGTTTCCTCCACAGAACTACCGGGGGAAGCAAAGGAAATTACCGATGCTGCAGGACGCTATGTCATGGCAGGCTTTATTGACGCCCACTGCCATTCCCGTGACGGCTACCGGGGTGCTCACTACAAGGAGGACTTTTTTCACTCCTCCATGGCCGGTGCCGCAGGGGGCATTACCACCATACTGGAAATGCCCAACTGCAACCCGGCTATCTGCGACGTGGACAACCTAAACCAGCTGATTGCATGCATTACCCCAAAGGCACATGTGGACTTTGGGGTTTGGGGACTCTGTCTGGGGGAACGCAACATGGACCAGCTGATACCCATGGCAAAAGCGGGGGTAGTCGGCTTCAAGTTCTTCTGGGGCTATGCGGTTGATTCCAACAACTATCAGCTTATCTACAACTATGAGCCGGGCATGGCAGGTGTTATCCCTCCTTTGGATTTGGGACAGATATTCAAGATGTTCCGGGCGATTGCAAAAACAGGAAAACCTGTGGGCATTCACGCCGAGAACTTTGATATTATTCAGCTGCTTACTCAGGAGATAAAGGCCAGTGGTGATACCAGCTATGAGGCGATGCTGCGCTCTCGTCCTCCCGTTTCCGAAACTACCATTATTGAGACAGCCATCTCCCTTGCCAAAGAGCTGGGAACCCGCCTGCATATTTTACACCTGGCTACAGGCCAAGGGGTGGAGCTTATCCGCCGTGCCCAAGAGGAGGGCTACCCCATTACGGCAGAAACTGCCCCCCACTATCTGTTTTTAACTGACAAGAATGCCGGAAGCTTAGGTGCATGTATCAAGGGCTATCCTCCTGTGCGTACCGCACGGGATCAGGAGCTGTTGTGGAATGGCCTTTGTGAAGGCATTATTTCATTTGTGGCCTCCGACCATGCCCCCCACACCTATGAAGAAAAGATGGTAAGCCTGTGGGATGCACCTGCCGGCATGGTAGCCATAGAAACCATGGCACCCCTGCTCATAGACAGTGTGAATAGGGGTTGTATCACCATAAACAAGCTGGCACAGGTGCTTTCGGAGCAGCCTGCCAAGATGTATGGGCTCTACCCACAAAAGGGCTCACTGCAGCCGGGTACCGATGCGGACATTACTATAGTGGATATGCAGGAACAGTACACCATACTGCAGGAAAACCTGCATTCCAGAACCAAGCTTTCGCCCTATCACGGCAGGCAGCTGCAGGGCAAGCCGGTGCAAACCATTCTGCGGGGCACTACGGTTATGCGGGATGGCCGTATTATCGGCACACCCACAGGAAAATTTGTAAGGCCGGAGTAACGGCTGAAAGGAGAATATATCCATGAGCTACATACAGGGAGAGTTTCCCCTTGTTAAGGTTGTAAAAGGAGCCATGCAGGACTTTACCATACTGGCGCCCGAAATGGCACGGCTGAGTACTGCGGGACAGTTCTGCCACATTCGTGTTCCGGGCTTTTCACTGCGCCGTCCCATCTCTATCTGTCAGGTGGATAGGGAGGAGGGCACAGTGCGCTTTCTCTTTGATATACGGGGAGAGGGTACTGCTGTACTGGCAAACAGCAAGGAACAGGATATGCTGGATGTTATGGGCCCTTTGGGGAATGGCTTTGAGCTTCTTCCTCCCGACCGCAAGGCGGTTGTGGTTGGAGGCGGCATAGGTGTGCCCCCCATGCTGCAAACTGCTGCCCATTACGGCAAGAATGCAACAGCCATAGTAGGCTTCCGCAGCCGTGATAAAATGGTGCTCACCGAGGACTTTCAGAGGCTGGGTATTCCCCTGATGACAGCCACCGACGACGGCACCTACGGTCACCATGGTCTGGTTACCGACCTGCTTCGTCAGCGGATAGCGGAAGGCCCTGTGGACATTGTATATGCCTGCGGGCCAAAGGTGATGCTGCGGGCGGTAGCTGCACTCTGTGCAGACCACGGTATCCGCTGTCAGGTATCGCTGGAGGAGCGTATGGGGTGCGGTGTGGGCGCATGCTTAGTGTGTGCCTGTAAAGTAAAGCGGGAAAGCGGCGACACCACCTATGCCCATGTCTGTAAAAACGGGCCTGTTTTCGAGGCGGAAAGGGTGGTATTCTATGAGTAATTTACAGGTAAATATATCAGGGGTAAGCTTTAAAAACCCGGTTATAACAGCTTCCGGCTGCTACGGCTTTGGTAAGGACTATACCGACCTGTACCCCCTGTCGGCACTGGGCGGTGTATCCCTAAAGGGCATGACCATAAAAGAGAAGCTGGGCAACCCACCCCCCAGAATAGCCGAAACCACCAGCGGTATTCTAAACAGCGTGGGGCTGCAGAACCCCGGCGTGGACTATTTTCTGCAACATGACCTGCCTACCCTGCGCACACAGGGCACGGTGCTCATTGCAAACATTGCAGGCAGCACGGTGGCGGACTACTGCGCCATAGCGGAAGCACTGGATGGCAGTCACATTGATATGTTGGAGCTGAACATCTCCTGTCCCAACGTTAAGGCAGGAGGAGTAGCCTTTGGTACCTCGGCAGAGGGTGCAGGCGGCATGGTACGTGCAGTGCGCCGCTGCACCAAAAAGCCGCTGATGGTCAAGCTTTCCCCCAATGTTACCGACATTGCCACCATAGCAGAGGCGGTAGAGGACGAGGGTGCCGATGCCATTTCGTTAATCAATACCCTGCTGGGCATGCGCATTGATATTAATACAGGACGGCCCATTCTCCACAATAATGTGGGAGGCCTTTCCGGCCCAGCCGTGTTCCCTGTAGCAGTGCGTATGGTTTGGCAGGTGGCTAACCGTGTAAAGGTGCCTGTTGTGGGTATGGGCGGCATTTCCCGCTGGCAGGACGGCATAGAGATGATGATGGCAGGAGCCACAGCTATTCAGATTGGAGCAGCGCTCTTTACCGACCCAATGACCCCTATAAAGGTCATTGAGGGTATGAACAACTGGCTGGATGAGCGAGGCATAAAGGATATTAATGAAATAGTGGGTACCGTGAAGCCGTGGTAAACGGCAGATGATAACCCCAAAAAAGCCCGCAAACCTTGCATCATGCAGGTTTGCGGGCTTTTTGTTTTGGTTACAGCACCATCTGCTTGTTATTTATCGTCGGTGATATGAATGTTGACACCGTTTACCTCCACACCCTCATCCACACGGATAAGGATATACTTGGCACCGTTAATCATCCGTGTTTCTATCAAGCCGCTGCGCTCCGGGTTTACATGGATGGTCACGTCCGGGGTGCGAACCTCAAACTGCTTAGCGTCCACAATGTTCCGTGGACTAAGGTCGGTTTTTTCTCCGAACTCGGCATCGTATTTTTCATCGAATGCCTGTACCTTGGTCTGAGAAACCCCACAGGATTCCAGTACATTCTTCACGGTGCTTTTGGAAATAACCAAAGGCTCCGGTTCCTTGTTGGTCTTATGCTGTACAATCATTTCACACAGCTGGTCGTGTACTGCCTGTACAACCTCGTAGCTGCAATCCTCGGCAAGGGTATCCTCCAGCATGGCCTGAAAGGTTTCCTTCTGTGCCGCAGCGGGCATGGGAATTTCCGTATGGAACACCACGTCTACAAACTCCTTGTGATTCTCGGCAGTATCCCGGGAATAGTAGAGTGCGTTATAAATATTGGAGCTACGGTCATCGAAAGCGGGGAACATAAAGCCCAGCTCCGGTGCGCCCACAAGCCAGTCTTCCTTGCAGTTGTGGAAGGTGTTGTCATAAAGATGAAAGCTAAGGGCAGGCTTTGTAGTCTTTATGGGACAGATGCTGCACAGTATGTAGGAAAATACCTCGGAGGAAGCATCGTCCTGCCGTTCGCCGTCCTTTGAACGGTAGGGAACATCATAGGTGTCATGAGCCAGCAGAACCAGATAGTTGCCATCCAGTGCCAGTGTTTCAATGATACGCTGGAATAGGGTCTGTACAGCCGCTTCATCCTTCAGGGATGACTTTTTCAGAGCCATGAGCAGTCGGTGCTCCTCGCTGTCCACCACCTGCTTTGTATCAAATGTAATATCAATCAGGTTTTTTTCCAGAGTTCCCGACAATGTACGCTTCAGGATTGCCAATAGTTTTTCAGCCTCATCCTGTGGCATTAGGGGAAGGGACTGGTTAAACTGGGACACAATCTCACGTTTTTCATTCACATAGCATCCGCAGATGTGTGAAATGTTGTTTTTGTCCGGGCGAAAGCGACGGCGTATTTCTGCAATTTCTTTTTCGTTCATAATGGTAATCCTCTTTTTAATGATATGGCTTATTTTTGTGTATCAAGCAGCCTGCATGTAAGCCTAATGATACGTTACTATCAGTGTTGGGTTTGTTGTGGTTGTTTACAGCGTACCATCTGGTAGTTTACCATAATACAGAGCGCAATTCAAGAAAGTTCATCGGGCTCTCAGCTGCCAGAAAGCCACAGCGCTGGCTGCAGCAACGTTCAAAGAGTCCACATTGTGGGACATGGGAATGCATACGGTATAATCACAGTTGGCAATGGTGGCAGACGGCAGTCCATCGCCTTCCGAACCCAGCACAATGGCCAGCTTCTCCTCTGCCATAAGCTGGGGGTCATCGATGCTGATAGCGGTATCACTGAGAGCCATGGCGACGGTTTTAAACCCAAGCTTCCGTAGTTGCTCCATGCCCGGCTGTGGCCACTCCAAGGGTTCGCTGCACATACGGGTCCATGGCACCTGAAGGATGGTGCCCATGCTGACCCTTACCGCACGGCGGTTCAGCGGGTCACAGCAGGAGGGAGTAACCAGCACGGCATCCACATTTAGCGCTGCGGCCGAACGGAAGATGGCGCCGACATTGGTTGCATCCACAATGTCTTCCAGTATTGCCACCCGACGTGTACCTGCACACAACGCCTGAACACTGGGTAGCCGGGGGCGGCGCATGGCACACAGTACGCCACGGGTCAGTTCGTAGCCGGTTAGGCCTGACAGCAGGTTACTATCGGCAGTATAGACAGGGATATCTCCGCAGCGGGTGATAATGTCGCGTGCCTGTCCCGTAATATGTTTGCGTGCCATCAGGAGCGAAACAGGCTCGTATCCGGCATCGAGGGCAAGGGTAATCACCTTGGGGCTCTCCGCAATGAAAATGCCCTTCTCCGGCTCTAGCCGATTGCGCAGCTGCGCTTCCGTCAGATGGGCAAAGGCATCCAGATGGGGCGATGTAAAGTCGGTTATCTCTATAATGTTTGGCATGGATATCTCCTTAAATTCGGATTTGTCGGTGTTGTTCCACCGGGCCTAATTGCTTTAATACGCTTTCAGTGGTCTAACCGATGTATTCCAAGTTTATCTTACCCCATGACTTCATTTATTTCAACTAAAATTATAAGGGGTTTAAAAGCCGATATGCAATACAAAACTGCATACCGGCTTTTAAATAAATTCACATTGTTGCATAGAAGTCAAAATTACTGTCCATCTCCACCTTTGCTTCCACTGCCTGTGTATATAAACGGCTCTCCATAGAAACCTGATTTAATATCATGTGGCAGTGCAGCTCAATGGCTTTTACAATATCATACTCTGCATTTTTTTTGCACCAATCAAAACAATAGCCACGAATCATTGCTAGAATTAAATCAGAAAGCTGCTCAGCGGTATATTGAGTAGTAATCTGTTTTTTTTCTTGCCCCTCCTTAATAATTGAGGTCAAAAGAAAGTTCATGTATCGTGACTTAGACATAAATTGATTGTCATACGACATTAGTGGCACTAAACTAATTTGACGGCAGACCTCTAAACCGCAATTCATAGAATAGTAGCCGTATTTCATGCAGAACACCTTAATAGCATACAATTTATTATCACTTTGTTTTATCTGTTCTTCAACATAGTTTTTGTAGTAGTTGTCTATTAGGAAAAACAATTCCATGATAACGTCATTTTTGTCCTTAAAGTAGTGATAGAAACTGCCAACAGATATATTCATTTTTTTGCATAGGTCCGCAACGCTGATGTTGTTGAATCCATATTGATCAATAAGAGGAATTGCTTTTAAAGCAATTTCTTTTCTTTTTTTGCTTTGTTTTTCTTCTATTCGTCCCATATCACTTCTCCTTTTATTATACTATATACCTAAATTTGTTTTTCTACAAGAAAAATTACGATTGACAAATGATAGACAAGCGTGTATTATTAGAATCAAATACTAGAATGTTATTCTAAAAACGGAGGATTTTATGAAAAGACTATGGAGTGTACTACTGGTAATTGCTTTCCTTTTTTCGGTCGTAGGGTGTGCGCAATCAGCACCGGAGACAACTGGATTGAAGGATGGTATCCATACGGTAGAAACAAAAGGGCATAATGACACGATTGTCATGGAAGTTACCTTTGATGGTGGTAAAATTGATGCTATCAATATAAAATCACATCAAGAAACACCCGGAGTATCTGATCCAGCCTTTTCAAAGGTGATTCCCGCTATTATAGAGCATCAGTCTCTGGCGGTAGATGCTATCTCGGGCTGTACTGTTACCTCAAAGGCCTTTGTAACAGGTGTGGAACTAGCAATTGTGAAGGCTGGGGGAAAGGTAGAAGATTTCCAAAAGCCAATTAGTAAAGATACTACTGTAGCGGAAGATGTTGAGCAAACTGCAGACGTTGTTATTGTTGGTGCAGGCGGCGCAGGACTTGCAGCTGCCGTTAGTGCGGTAGAAAATAATGCATCGGTTATTGTGGTTGAAAAAATGCCTGCCGCCGGTGGCAACACCATCCGTTCAGCAGGCTACTACAATGCTGTGGACCCGAAAAGACAGACCCCGCTGGGAATTGAGGATTCTATTGACCTACATATTAAGCAAACCTATGAGGGTGGCGACAAGGTAGGCAATTTGGAGCTTATCACAAAGTTTGTAAATGAATGCTATCCGACATTAGAATGGATTGAAGGTTTGGGTATTCAGTTTAAGGATTCCATGACTGCTTGCGTAGGTGCTATTCATGAAAGAACACATACACCCGTTGTGCCACTGGGTTCCAGCTATATTGACATCTACTTAAAGCATCTGGAAAGCAGCGACAAAGCAAGTGTTATTTATGACACCAAGGCAGAAAAACTAATAGTGGAAGATGGAAAAGTAGTTGGTGTTGAGTGTACCGGCCCTACGGGTAACAAGGTAACGCTCAGGGCAAAAAATGGTGTAATCTTGGCAACAGGTGGTTTTTCTGCAAATGTAGAGATGCGACAGGAGTATAATAAGCTGTGGCCAACACTTGATGAAAATCTACCTTCTACCAACCATGCGGGGGCAACCGGCGATGGTATCCTTATGGGTAAAGAGGTTGGCGCAAACTTAATCGACATGGAATATATTCAGCTGTTCCCCTTAAGTAACCCCGATAATGGTTCCACAAAGGGTATTTTAAACGGAGATACCAGTAACCTGATCTATGTAAACCTTTCGGGTGAAAGATTTACCAACGAGGGCGGACGACGTGATGATATCTGCCAGGGGATTCTAAAACAAGAAAAATCCTGCTTCTATACCATCTGCGATGGTCAGGTATATCCAACCGGCGATGAGGTAAACCTTGACGGAACTCCGATAAATACAATGGTTAAAAACGGCGAAATTGTAAAAGCGAATTCTATTGAAGAACTGGCCAAGGCACTGAACATGGACCCGACTGTTCTAAAAAACAGTGTAGATACTTACAACACTGCGCTCGCCAGTGGAAAACCCGATGAATTTGGCAGAACCTTGTACAACAAACCAATTACAACTGCTCCTTTTTATGCTAGAATTCAGGCTCCGGCTGTGCACCACACAATGGGCGGCCTGCAAATTAATACCGAAGCACAGGTAATAGGCACTGACGGCAATGTGATTCCCGGGCTTTGGGCTGCTGGAGAAGTAACCGGAGGCATCCATGGTTCCAACCGCCTGGGCGGCAATGCTATTCCCGATACCGCCGTGTTTGGTAAAATTGCAGGTGCAAATGCTGCTGGAGCAAAGTCATAAGCAACTGTAATTTGCAAATTGAGTAAAAGACATACTTTAAAACGATTTTGTACTACGTTTCTTATCTTTAATTAATTGTGAGTGTATCAAAACGGTATTGCTCCACAACAAACAAACCCCCAAAGCCTTTTATAATCAGGCTTTGGGGGTAAATTGTTTTTATTCCCATTCTATGGTTGCCGGGGGCTTGCTTGTAATATCATACACAATACGGTTTACGCCCCGTACCTCATTAACAATACGCCTTGAGCAGGTTTCCAGAAGGTCGTAGGGGATTCTGGCCCAGTCGGCAGTCATAAAGTCGGTGGTAGTAACGCCACGAAGGGCCAGTGTGTAGTCGTAGGTGCGACTGTCGCCCATTACACCTACGCTGCGCATGTCGGTAAGGACAGCGAAGTACTGGTTCATCTCCTTGTCGTAGCCAGCCTTTGCTACTTCCTCACGGAAAATCCAGTCGGCCTGCTGCAGGGTAGTTATCTTCTCGGGAGTAATCTCCCCCAGTATGCGAATGCCAAGACCCGGGCCGGGGAAGGGCTGGCGGTTTACCAGATAGTCAGGAAGGCCAAGCTCGGTGCCAAGCTTCCGTGTTTCGTCCTTAAAGAGCAGACGCAAGGGCTCTACCAGCTCCTTAAAATCTACATGGTCGGGAAGACCGCCCACGTTGTGGTGGCTCTTGATGACAGCGGTATCACCCATGCCGGACTCGATGACGTCGGGATAAATGGTACCCTGTGCAAGGAAATCTACCTTGCCAATCTTTTTGGCCTCGGCCTCAAAGACACGAATAAACTCCTCGCCGATGGCCTTGCGCTTTGCTTCCGGCTCGGAAAGACCCTTCAGTCGTGCAAGGAAACGGTCAGCGGCATTGACACGGATAAAGTTCATTTCCCGTCCGCCGAAGGCCGCCTCTACCTCGTCACCTTCATTTTTCCGCATGAGGCCGGTATCGACAAAGATGGCAATCAGGTTCTGGCCGATGGCCTGTGACAGCAGTGCGGCACAAACCGAGCTGTCTACGCCGCCGGAAAGGGCCAGCATTACCTTGCCGTCACCAATGCGGTTGCGCAGGGTGTCTATAGCGGACTTGGCATAGCTTTCCATGGTCCAGTCACCTGCTGCACCGCAAACCTGGTATAGGAAGTTTTTAAGCATAGTAATGCCGTTTTGGGTGTGTAGCACCTCCGGGTGGTACTGCATGCCGTAAAATTTCTTGGCAGGACATTCCATGGCAGCAACAGGGGTGTGGTCGGTGTGGGCAATGCTCCGGAAGCCTTCCGGCATGCTGCTTACATAGTCGGTGTGGCTCATCCAGCTAACACCTTCGCTAGGCAGCCCCTGGAAAAGTACCGAGGTGGTGTCGTAGAAGGTTTTTGTCTTGCCGTATTCCCGTAGCTCTCCGGTGGCAACCTGACCGCCCAGAGCGTGTGCCATGGTCTGTATGCCGTAGCAGATGCCCAGCACAGGAATACCCAGTGTAAAGATAGTAGGGTCGATGTGAGGGCTGTTTTCCAGATAAACGCTGTTTGGGCCACCGGAAAAGATGATGCCCATGGGGTTTAGCTCCTTGGCCTTTTCTACCCCTTTGTGGTAGGGGTGCACTTCACAGTAAACCCCAAGCTCACGCACCCGACGGGCGATGAGCTGATTGTATTGTCCTCCGAAATCCAGTACCAGTATAGTCTGATGTGTCATACGCAAATATACTCCTTCTATTTACCATTAAGCCTTTTCGGCGTCTAGCCTTGCTTTTAGCATTAGTATGCCAACCTGTGTTTTTGCATCGGTTATGTCGCCTTGCAGTACCATCTGTACCGCTTCAGCAAAGGGAACACGCAGTACCGACAAAAATTCACCCTCGTCCAAATTTTGCGCTGTTGGGGTCACCTTGGAGGTGGTGAACATGTGTATCACCTCGGTGCAGTAGGCGGGGGTGGGTATTATACTGCCCAGTGGGGAAAGATATTTACTGCAATACCCCGTTTCCTCCTCCAGCTCCCGAAATGCCGCTTCCATAGGGTTTTCCCCTTTTTCCAGCTTTCCTGCGGGCAGCTCTATCTGCTCCTGCCCCGTAGGGAAACGGAACTGCCGCACCAGAAAGATGCGTGCCTGCTCGTCCAACGCCGCCACACAGACGCCGCCGTTGTGGTGAATGACCTCCCGCACTGCGGGACTGCCGTCCTCCAGTGTTACCTCATGTCGCCGCAGGTCAAATATTCTACCCTTGTAAAGTTCCTCACAGGCAGTTTCTTTTTCAAAATGTGCCATTCATCAGCCCTCCTTGTGTACGCGGCGGTAGTTCAGGTAGCTTTCCAGTATAATGGTAGCGGCTACTGCATCCACCACATCCTTGCGCTTCTGCCCACGGGTGTTGGTCACATTCAGGTAATGGGTAGCGGTGACGGTGGTGCTCCGCTCGTCCCACATCCGTACAGGAAGGCCGGTGCGCTCCCGAAGCTTCTCAGCAAATTCATGGCAGAGCTGAGAGCGACCTCCCGCCGAGCCATCCATATTAAGAGGGTTTCCTACCACAATTTCCATAGCCCTTTCACGGGCGGCAGCCTCGGCTACCTCGATAAGCAGCTTATCGCTGTTCCACTGGTGTATTACTCCAATGGGGGAGGCAAGAAGCTCGCCCGCATCGCAGACTGCAAGGCCTGTACGGGCGTCCCCGTAGTCCACAGCAAGTATCTTCATCTGCACCGCTCCCTTCATTAAAAAATATATCGTACTATTATACGATAAAATGCGCATAAAATCAATTACTAACCCATTGCCATTTTTAGTTTTTATGGTATACTGGTAAACGGTGTTTTGACACCGGTCAGTCGAAAATTCCTGACCTTAATTAAAACTAGGAGTAGGGCGAGTGCGCCCATATTCTACGAAAGAAGGAAATTATGAATAACCAGAGACTCCGGCAGCTTACCCGTAATGGGTTGATAGCTGCCTGCTACACCGTCCTCAGCCTTGCGCTGGCTCCCATCGCCTTTGGAGGCGCACAGCTTCGCGTTTCCGAAGCGCTTACCCTGCTGCCCGTGCTCAGCCCCTCCTCAGTGTGGGGCATCACCCTTGGCTGTGCCCTTACCAACCTGGTAGGCGCCTCCACCGGTGCCAACTTTCTGGGCATTGCCGATGTCTTTATCGGCTCCGGTGCCACCTTGGTGGCAGGACTGCTAACTGCCAAGCTGGGAAAATACCGCTTTCGTGGGCTGCCTATACTGGCTTCACTGCCGCCGGTGCTTATCAATGCGGTGGTTATAGGCTGGGAATGGCACTATGTTGCGGGAATGCCCTTTTTGCTAACAGCAGGGCTCATCGGCCTGGGTCAGTTTGCCAGCTGCTGCGGACTGGGACTACTGCTTGTCTACTATATGGAGAAAACCGGCTCCAAATGGGGACTCATCTAATTTTGATGCCGCATAAGCGGTGGAAAGGATATATGATATGGAAAATCTAATGCAATTTGCACCTGCCACCGGGGAGGTTGCTACCCTAAAGACCAACATGGGAGACATAAAGCTTATGTTTTTTCCCCAGGAGGCTCCCAAGTGTGTTGAAAACTTTTTGACCCACGCCAAGAACGGCTATTATGACAATGTAATTTTCCACCGTGTTATCAAAGACTTTATGATACAGGGCGGCGACCCTGAGGGCACCGGTATGGGCGGCGAGAGCATCTGGGGCAAGGGTATTGCCGACGAGTACTCCGATAAGCTGTTCCACTTCCGTGGCGCACTCTGCATGGCGAAGTCCAGCGCACCCAACAGCATCGGCAGCCAGTTCTATGTGGTGCAGGGCATTATGCTGGATGGTGCAACACTGGGCCAGATGAAAAAGGGCGGTTGGCCCGAGGCAGCGGTAGAGAAGTATGCCGAGGTAGGCGGATACCCCTTCCTGGATCGCAAGTATACTGTTTTCGGTCAGGTTATCGAGGGTCTGGATGTGGTAGAGGCTATCTCCCATGTTGAGGTGAACGGAAACGACCGTCCCCGTACCGATGTAGTCATCGAGAGCATTACTGTAGAGACACTATAAATAAATCAATTCTTGATTTATTACAGTTATGCGCAGGACGATACGCCTATCGGCTCCCGTCCCTATGCGCAATTAAAACGTTTGCGCTTCTTCAGTTTTAATAGTCACATAGCAACAGGGCTGCCGAATTTTTTGGCAGTCCTGTTTTTATCCTTCGTAGGCATTCCGGGGGTTGTCCCGCAGGTTTTTAGGCAGCATGTGGGTAAGGTAGGCACGCAGCTGATAGCAGAGCCGCACCGGTGCAGGCGGGGTACGCATCAGCTCTGAAAACTGGTTGGCTACACCTACTGCGCCATGCAGGGACAGGTAGTACTCCTGTCCGAAAAAATGTATGTGATACTGCATGGGCTCCGCCCGTTCCACCGTAGCGACCGGTGGGGCAGCAGGGAGCATGCTGCCGCGAATATTGGCATCTACCTGCCAAACAGTGCCCACCCCAACTATGAGCAGGGTGAGCACACAGGTAACAAGCACTGCCTGCCGCAGCTTGCGCCGACGGATGGCATATTTGGGGTTCAGGTATTTCCCTTTCAGCAAAAGCTTCCACGTCCTATTCCATATGAGCCCGTAGCGTTTCAGCTAGGGGTTCGGCTATGAGCTGTGCGGTATATTTAGCCTCCTCCAGTGTGTTGCCGTTGGTGCCAAGCTCGAAGAGCAACGAGGCGTTGGTAAGCCCCAGGTTGTAGTTGCGGTAACAGAAGAAGATGGGGCGGCAAAGATCGGGGGCCTTATCCGAGATGGTACGTTGCAGTTCTGCGGCAAAGCGCAGGTTTTCTTTCCAGTTGGGAACTCCCACCGAGCCATCGTCACAGGGAGCCACTATCATGAGCTGTGCAGCCTTTTTACCACCGATTTCTACTACGGGCTTTAGCACTGTGTTGTCGCTTTGTATAATTCCGTCCCTGTGAAGGTCAATGGTGGCAACAATAGAGGGGTACTCCTTTAGGTAGTCCTTTACAGTCTTTTTACTGCGGTCATAGGCACCGTTGTAGGTAGGATAATCGTGAGGGGTGGTGTCGTGTATTACCGAAATGCCCAGACTGCGCAGCTCTTCGGCCAGTACATCCCCCACAGCGGCCATGTTGTTAGTATTGTCGGTATCCCGCCAGGTATTCCTGGTATCGTACACCTTGTTGTCGTATTCCTCATAACTTTCGGTAGTGTGGGTGTGGTAGATGAGCACCTGTGGCTGGTCGGCACTGGGTACCGTCAGGGAGGAAGGTGTCTCCAATATTTGTTCAATGGAAGAAAGAGGCAGCTTGGTATAGTTGCGCAGCCAAACATTATCCCACTTTAGGAAAGCGGGATTTCCCGGTTCACCCAGCATGGCCAGGGTAACCAGAGGCCCTTGGTGCTCCTTGGGTATTTCGGGTGGTTCTCCCTGCTGGCTGTTGGGCTCGGAGGAGGAAGGCTGGGAGGAAACAGGTGGCACCGAGGCAGATGGTTCGGTGGGCTGGGGCGTAGGGGAAACGGGCGGCTGGCTTTCCTCAGGAGGCAGCTCTTCCTCCACATCCCCGGCAAAGCGGTCCCGCAGGGACTGTAGCGTTCCCTCGGGCATGGTAAGTGCTGCGGAGAAAAGCGCGGCATGTCCAACCATGCGCTGAGCCAGCGGTAGGATAACAGGACTGGCAAAAAGGAACAGAGCTGCTCCGCTAATGGCGGCGACCCAGCGCAGCACTGCCTTTTTATTAATCCTTATTGTTAGCTTTTCCGTCAGTTTCACTCTCATTCCTCCGCTTCCGTGGGCATATCACCGCTTATGCTAAAGTCAATTTAACTGCCAGAGGGCCCTCCATTGTTTAAACATGCCATATTAGGCGGTGTAAGAGGCTATCAGCGCCGAATGGCCGCTTGGTACTAGCACTATAATGATATGTCTATGCAGCGAAGGGATAAAATAGAAGAAGGACGGAACCCTACGGTTCCGTCCTTCTTGGAAGTTTTCTTATTCTTTTATAGTAATGGAGAGAATTTTCACATCTTCCTTGGGTTTGTCACCTTCGCCCTTTTCCACAGCGGCAATGGCATCTACCACGTCCATGCCTTTGGTAACCTGTCCAAATACGGTATGCTTGTTGTCCAGGTTGGGTGTTCCGCCAACTTCGGCGTACTTAGCCATAACAGGTTCCAGCCTTTTGGAGAAGTCTGCGGGTGTGCCTGCCTCCATTAGCTTGTTAAGAGCGTTCTGTTCAGCGTTGATATAAGCGTCAAACTGGGCCTGGTCGGCAAAGGTAGGCGCCATTTTGGAAATGCGGGTCATGCCTTGGTTATATAGCAGGTTGCCATACAGCATGTCGGGTATTTCAGCGGCGGTACCGCTTTGGGTTTGCAGCTGCTTAGTTTGTACAATGAAGAACTGGCTGCCGTTGGTGTTGGGGCCGGAATTTGCCATAGACAGCGCACCGCGGAAGTTGTGCAGGCTGTCGGAGAACTCATCCTCAAAGGCCTCGCCCCAGATGCTTTCGCCGCCGGTGCCGGTACCATTGGGGTCGCCACCCTGTATCATAAAGTTATCGATAACACGGTGGAAGATAAGGTTGTCATAGTAGCCTGCCTTGGCGTGGGTAATAAAATTTTCTACTGCCTTTGGGGCTTCTTCGGGGAACAGCATAATCTCAATGTCGCCCATTGATGTTTTCATGGTAGCAACAGGGCCGGTAGGCTCCTCAAACTGCTTCAGGGTTACGGGTTTCTGATCCAGCACAGGTGCGGGAATTTCAATGTTTTCTGCGGAAGCGGCAGGGGAGGAAGAGGAAGCAGGAGGAACGGAGGAACTGGCGGGTGCCTTTTCTCCGCAGGCGGTAAGGGATAGGGTAAGTGCTGCAGCAAGCAACAGTGCAAGTTTTTTCATCAGTTATATAACTCCTTATTTTTTATGGTTCATTTCAAACATGTATTATGATACCACAGTACCTAAGGGAAATACAAGGTGATAAAGGGGTGGTATATGTCGAAAAAAAGTGCAATTTGCAAAAAATCTGTGAAGAAGCATTTTTGTACTTGAACTGTACTATGTTATATGGTACAATTAGGTCGCCTAATACAGACATACAGTGAAATGAGGTTGATCCATATGACTACAGATACTAGACAGGAGCGCTTTGCTGAAATATATGACACCTACCAAAGCTCTATGTACCGCATAGCATACAGTGTACTGCGGGATGAAGGCTTTGCCGAGGATGCCGTACAGCAGACCTTTCTAAAGATTTATAATGATATGGATAAGATTGATGAAATATGCTCCGGAAAAACCCGTTCCTTCATTGTTGTACTGGTGCGCAATACCGCCATTGACCTTTACCGCAAGCGCAAACGTGAGCAGGTGGTATACTTTGATGACCTGGAGCGCACCCCCGTCAGCAGCACACCACTGCCAGAGGAAACCGCCATTAATACACAGTCGGAGGAAGAGGTTGTACGGGCTCTAAGCGAACTGGGCGAAAAGTATACTGACATCCTTCTGCTAAAATATTACTACGGATTTCGCAACAAGGAGATAGCAGAGCGGCTTTCCATGACCGAGGCGGCAGTGGCCTCCCGTATCTTTCAGGCCAAACGGCTGCTTACCAAAAGTATGTGGGTAAAAAGCCTGCAGTCGGCGTAGTCTACGGCTTTTAAATTAATTCACCCGAATAGAATTCCCCGCAGTAGCGTTTGCTTTTTTTTATTGCATCCAGTCGAATTTTTACATCGAATAAGATTTGTTCCATGTCATTTGCCTGTGCACAGTTGAGCAGCGCAGGCGGTACGGAAGGTGTTGCAGGCAGTACCTTTAGAGCGGCACGGATGTTTGATATGTTACCAAGAAAGACAGTTATGTTACCTTCCGACAGATAGTCACCCGTAATGAAATGCTGCGGTGCAAGCTCCACAGGGTAGCCCTCACCGTTCAGCCCGCTTGCCAATGCTGCCATCTCCTGCTGGATACGGGTAAGGTCCGAGGCATTTACCGCACCCCGCATGCCGGCGAACCAGATGTTCCATTCCTCGGGCGTAGCAGTGCGGGTAATAAGCTTTTGGCGCAGGTCGTTCAGTGCACAAATATCAGAATGATTGCGATTCATTATAAATGGCATCGGCTATACCTCCTCTGTCAGCAGGGCAGCGTTTGAGGAGTTTAGTGCGATGCCCTTATATTTTCCTGAAAAAGCACCTTTATAGTCTAGCTCAATATCAGTTAGAATGGCAATATTTGCAGCGTATTTATTCTGAATGTGCGCTGTATCAAGGGCATCAATGCGTGGGTCGCCGCGGTAGGAGCCACTGATAGTCTTTCGGTGCTCAAACATCTGGGCTATCCAGTTGGCGACAGATACAGCATGGGTGGCAGTTTGAATAAACGGATTTGTAAGCTCCAGCGTTTCGCCACGGGTAGAGACGGTTATATCCGCCAAATTTTTATTTACAACCACCCTGCGCAGTGGCTTGGATATGGTATATTCGCCGTGTTCGTAGCTGTTTGTTTTGTCAATAGAATAATCGGGGACTGCGGGTGTATATGGTTCGATGCGCAGTACGCTCTGCCTGTCCTGATACAGCACGCACATAGCGGCGTTTGCTATCATTTGCAGGGTTTCACCCAGAGTATAGTCATATTTTTCGCCGGTCAGGTTTACGCTGTTGTTTGCCAGACTGCCGTGGAAGCTGTGGACAAAGCCCAAAGGTAGTTTTGCTTGTGCCAGCGCCGCTTCAGCAATCTGAAGCAAGGTACCACTGCGTATACCTGTATACGCATCCTGCAAAAAGTCGACGGCATCTCGGGCAAAGAAGGTGGATATAATACCGTTCTGGGGCGTTTCCCACCCGGTAAGGTAAAATACACCTCCGGGTATCCATTCTATGGTGTTGCCAAGCTTTAGCCCATAGCTGACAACAACCTCCTGCCGTTCCATAAGGTAACGGGAAAAGCCGTCCTCGGCATCGGGGTTAAACTCCTGCGACAGATTGTTTGTGTCAAATTTGATAGCCGATTTTGGCAGACTGCCGCTCATCATATCCACACTCTGCTCCTGGCGGAAGCTTACGATATCAGCCTTGCTCCACAGTTTGAACAGTCCGAATACCATATCCTCCATCCGTGCACGGGAAAAGGGCAGGCACCACTGTGTAACCTCTACGGTAATACGGTCGTAGTTTTGTATATTCAGCTCCACGGCAGATACGGTTTTGGTGTTGCCCGTAACCGTTTTCTCTGCGGTTAGTGTGTTGCCCAGCCATGCACGGACGGTAAAGTCACGTGCCATTTCACCCATGGCGGTACTCCATGTAATGGTCACACCGCCTATGAGGTTGGGCTGCGGCGCAGTCCAGCCGAAGGAGACAAAGGGATTTTGCACAAAGCCGCACTGCGCCGTGCTAATGACACTGCTGATAAAACCGGTGTAGCCGGTTACCGTCCCTGTCAGGTGGCTGCGTGACCCATCCAATATCCATGAGTTCTGCTCCAGACAGGTAAAGGGGGTAGGCTGCTTATCCGCCTGAACAATTACCTCTGCCGGGTGGCAAAAGGGTTCTGACTGTGAAGATGAAACCTGTGCGTTTCTCTGGGCATCAGGGTCGCCTATTCTGCATGACAGGGTAAGCAGGCTTTCCGGCAGTACAGCCTTTGTATGTGCCTGCTTCCATGCTGGTGATACGGTTTGCATGGTTACTGCTCCTTTCTCTTAAACCTCGGACAGGGTAAGCGCACACTCCACCCAACCCAGTATGTCGCCTGTGTCGCTGTCACGCCGCCACATGGGTGCACTGCGGTCGCTTACGTACATTTCACGGCTTGTCCACTCGCCGGAGGTTTGGTCAAAGAAGGTGACAATATTTACAAAGCTGCCGCCTGTGGAATCCTTGAAAAGCTTGTTAATGTCCGCCCACTGCTTGACGGTTAAAAACGCCCAGCCCAGCTCCACCTCGGCAATGTTATCCCGTATAATGGAGCCTATCATTCTGCCCTCCACATTGCGTGCGGTATCAATGAGGGTAGAGGTGTTTGCGTTGTAGATGGAGGGTTCGGGCAGATCCTGCCCTGCAATGCTAACAAGTGCTTTATACGCCATACAAAAGGCCTCCCTTTACCATAGTTACACCACGTTCACGCTGGTACTTTTCCACCGTGGCGGTTATCTGCTTACCATCTAGGTATACGTTAACATTCATTTCCCCGCTGCCCTTGGCTCCGGCAAGCTCCTGTCGGAATATCTGGCGCATGAGGCTTTCAGGGGTTTCAATATTTTTACCGGAGGTCTGGTCGCCAAGTATGGCGAGAAACTGATTGGAGGGTGGGATAACTGCACCCTTGGCAAGGCGGGGCAGCGATACGGTAGGGTAGGTACTTAGGGAGAAGCCGAAGCTGTTTCCCCCAATGACCGGCACCCAGTCGGGTATGGAAAACTCAATGCGGTTAAAGGCGTTGATAATGGAATTGATACCGCTGATGGCACCATTTACCAAACCTTCTACAAAGGCAAGGATACTATTCACTACAAACTTTGTGCCTGTTATAAGTGGCTTTAAAAAAACAGTATCCACAAAGCCCATTAACATCAGGAAAAGCTTTTTTAGTAAATCCACCATGCCGGTAAAGACGTTTATGATTCCTACAATGCAGTGGGAAATAAGCTTTAGCAGGGGAGCAAGGATAGTGGCAGATATAAAGGTAAGAAGCGCAACAAATATGTTCATGAGAAGTGACACCAGACCATTTACCCCTCCGGCGATGAAGCTTATCGCTTCTGCAATTACCCCTAGAAGCCATCCGATAACATCCATAACGAAACTAAGGCTGGTGGATAGCATATCCATAGCGGTAGTGAGATAGGCAACAAGGAACTCCCCTATAGCCTCAAAAAAGCCCATGACTGCTTCGATAACAGGCAGTATGACGTTTTCATACAGCCACATGGGAATGCCCATAAACACCTCGTTCAGATATTCGAAGCCCACGGTAAAGGCGGCTACCACCTCGTCCCAATAGACAACAATGAGGGCTATGGCTGCTGCTACCGCCGCTATACCGGCAATAAATAGGCCGACGGGTGAGGTAAGAAAAGCGATTGCCGCACCAAAAGCAGTTGTTATAGCAGTACCTGCTGTGCAGATACCGCTCCATGCGGTGGTGGCAGCAGTGAGTATGCCTTGGGAGATGGCGGCGAGGGAAAGAGACTCTTTTAAGGTGCTCAGTGTGGATAACCCAGATAGAATTAGTATTGAACCATCATAAATATCGTTCCATACCGTACCTGCCGATAATGTGCTAATTTTACTTAACTCATTGCACATCTCCCCAACCTTTGCTATAATGTTGTCAAAGGCTAGGCTTGTCTGACTGCTAAATTCTTGGATTGCTAAGGTAAGATTATTGATTTCATTTAAGCCAATTTCCATTGTGGCCTCCTATTTTAAAGATTTTAGTTTGAAAGGATGTTATTGTATGAATGTTACTATTCAAGTACCTGCTGCTGCCCACATTGTCTTAGCTACAACATATAATGTATGTGATAGAAATTTTGCAAAAACTAAATCACAGATAGAAAACAATGGGATTAGAATGAATTCCCTTACAGCAATTATTCATATAAAAGGAATTTTATCATGGATTTGTTTTTTTGTTGTGACACCAATCACAGACAGCATCTGTAGCTTAACCATAAACTGTGATTATGATACTTTTAAAAGAAAGTCTACAGAGCCAGATCTATTTAGACTTACAGATAAAATAATTGGATTACTTTTTGACGAACTCAAACAACAAGGCTACATAAAATAACCACACCTTCACACTAGGGGCTGGCAGTTGCCTGCTCCTTTTTGTGATACATTGCACATTTGGGGACAGGCTTTACCTGTCCCCTTTTGCGCCCTAGTCTGTGCTGTCCTGCGCACCCTTGCGTCTGGAAAAGTCCTCCACCCGCTGCTTCATTACCCGCCAGTCCTGTACGTCGCTTTTTTCCTCGAACAGTCCGGGAAAGGCTTCGGAAATGGGTGGAAACTTCTTGGGGTTGTTCACACCAATGGCGGTTAGCGCTGCACAGCCATAGAAGAACCACGCCAGTGTGCGCATGCGCTCCTTCTGCTGCCGACCTTTTATATCCATTACAGCCAATAGCTCGTCAGGGGATGCATCCCAAAACTGGGACAGTGATACACCAGCCGCTATTGCTCCCTCAAACAAGCTGTCGGAGTAGCTCTTTTCAGCCTTTGGGTCAGACGTTATGCCTGACCCTTTTTGAAAAAACCGGAGGCCTCGAACAGTGCTGAAATTACCTGTAGCAAATCCTCTATGGAATTTCCGTCATCAATGTATTGGTCGTACAGGGTGTAGACCTTTTCCATGGTGGTGCCGTGCTGCATAGACTGCATAGCCGCCCACAGGATTACGGTCACTGTCTCAAATAGGTTATCCTGTATGTTTTGCAGGGCGGTAAATACCGATTTGCCCAACTTCTTTTCCGCTGTAAGGATGGCATCTGCCGTCAGGCGCAGCTTGTATTCCTCGCTGCCCACCTGAAAAATTGTAAAACGTGTCATATTTTTTACTTCCTTTCTCTTATACAGTCACAGGGTTTTTAACTGTGATATTGCTTTGCAGGTTCATGGCGCAGGTAAAGGTCAAGGCGCCGTTTACCGCTGCCGAATCCATTTTTACCGATACGGAGGCGGTAAATTCATGGCTGGTGCCATCGGGATAGGTCAGGCGGAAGCCTGTAGCTGTGCCGGCAGCCTGCAACCCACGTAGTATGCGGTAGTTGGAGGTTTCGGAGGTGTTGTCATAAAGAAACTTGAAAACCAAGTCCCCCATATCTACAATGCCGTTTACATACCTCTTGATGCCGTCGGATAGGGTGGTTACATCAATCTTTTCGGGTGTTCCGCCAAATTCGGGAACCTCCATCAGGCCCTCTAGCTCTAAATAAGTGTCGGGGGCACCTGACTTGTAATACATTTTTGTGCTGTTTGCGCTCATACCATTCATAAATAAATCTCCTTCTTGTTGTTATATTTTTTTGATGAATTCCAGTGGTACCGCTTGTAGGCTTCTATCCTGCAAGACCACTACGCCTACCGTGCAAAGCTTTCCGTCACGGTCGCTTTCTGTTCCCATGTGAATGAGCTCGCCGTTCACCCACTGCCCTGTGTACGCTTTCTGCGCAACATTCCATTGCCTGTTTAGCAGGCAGGTTATTGCTATAGCTGTTGTCATACGCTCACCTCCATTTTTTTCTCAATAAAACATATGTTCATAATAGAACAAGGTAATTGTATATTGTTAAAATGCGGCCTGTACATGGTCAAAATGGCAAAATGTTGTACAATTACTTGCCTGAAAAATTGTGCAAAGATTTTACTAAACTACATAAAATCCCTTGCAACTCTTCTTAAAAGTTGATACAATATCTAGTGTACAATAAAAGTGTTTATAACTATATATTGATAAAATGTGCAAAAACCCCCTGGTTAGCAGCGGTGGGTATGCAGTAAGAAAAGGAAGTGCAGCATATGAAAATTGGAAAAAACGGCATAACGGTATTGGAGAAACGGTACCTGATAAAGGATGAAAACGGGAAGCTCATTGAGACACCGGAGGATATGTTTCGAAGGGTAGCCTCTACCATAGCGGAGGCGGACAAGCTTTATGATGAGAATGCGGATGTGGCAGCTACTGCCCAGCGTTTTTATGAGCTGATGACCAACCTGGAGTTTTTGCCTAACTCCCCTACACTGATGAATGCAGGGCGAGATCTGGGGCAGCTTTCGGCTTGCTTTGTTCTGCCCATAGAGGATTCCATGGAGGATATCTTTGAAGCAGTGAAGCAGGCTGCACTTATCCATAAGTCCGGCGGCGGCACCGGCTTCTCCTTCTCTCGGTTGCGGCACAGCGGCAGCACTGTTCGCACTACCGGCGGAGTAGCCTCCGGCCCCATCAGCTTTATGCGGGTGTTCAATATGGCTACCGAGGCAGTGAAGCAGGGTGGTACCCGCCGTGGCGCCAACATGGGAATACTACGTATTGACCATCCCGATATTTTGCAGTTCATTGACTGCAAAAAGGATAACGCCGATATTACCAACTTTAATATTTCGGTGGGTATTACCGAAAAGTTTATGGAAGCGGTAGAAAACAAAACAACCTACGACCTTGTAGACCCCAAGAACCAGGAAAAGGTAGGGGAGCTGGATGCCGAAGCAGTATTCCAAAAGATTGTGGATGCGGCATGGCGCAACGGCGAGCCGGGTATCATCTTCCTAGACCGCCTGAACCGTGATAATGTGGTGCCCTCTCAGGGTGAGATAGAAAGCACCAACCCTTGCGGTGAGCAGCCGCTGCTGCCCTACGAATCCTGCAACCTGGGCTCTATAAACCTTTTGAATATGCTGAAGAAGTCGGGTGGAGCCTACCAGATGGACTATGCCAAGCTAGAGAAGACCATTGCCGATGCGGTGCATTTTCTGGATAATGTTATCGATGTAAACAAGTACCCTCTGGAACGGATAGGCGAAACCACCCGTGCCACCAGAAAGATTGGCCTAGGGGTTATGGGCTACGCTGATATGCTGCTGCGGATGGGTATACCCTACAACAGCGAAGAGGCGGTAAACCTTGCGGAGCGCATTATGGAACTGGTAACAAAAACCGGGCGAAAGGCTTCCATGGAGCTTGCAAAGGTACGTGGTCCGTTTCCTCTTTTTGCCGAAAGCATCTACAAGGATGGGCCTGCCCTGCGTAACGCCACCGTTACCACCATTGCGCCCACAGGTACTCTTTCTATTATTGCAGGGTGCAGCTCCGGTGTAGAGCCGGTATTTGCCTATGCCTACATCCGCAATGTTATGGACGGTACCGAGATGATAGAGACGAACCCCATTCTGGACGAGGTTCTTCGTGACCGTGGACTTTACACCGAAGAGCTTATGCGGAAGATTATCAAAGAGGGTACCCTTGCCCATATTGAGGAGCTTCCCCGGGACCTACGGGATGTCTTTGTATGTTCCCATGACATTAGCCCCAGCTACCATATCAGCACACAGTCGGCATTCCAGCGGTTTACCGACAACGCTGTTTCCAAGACAGTGAACTTTTCACACGACGCTACCCCCGAGGATGTACGTGAGGTTTATATGCTGGCCTACACCACAGGCTGCAAGGGTGTGACTATCTACCGTGACGGCAGCCGTGACGGACAGGTACTCAACATTGGTGCGGTAAAGAAGGAGGGTGTTGCCGAGGCAGAAGCTACGCAGAAGCTAGAGGTTTACCCCCGTCCCCGTCCCGAGGTCACCTACGGTATGACCGAGCGGATGAAGATAGGGTGCGGCAACCTTTATGTAACAGTTAACTATGACCAGAACGGCATCTGCGAGGTATTTACCTCCACCGGTAAGGCAGGGGGCTGCCCCTCTCAGAGCGAGGCCACAGCTCGGCTGGTATCTATTGCCCTGCGTTCCGGTATCTCCACACAGGAGATACTCGACCAGCTTAAGGGTATCCGCTGCCCCTCCACCATACGGCAGGCAGGCATGAAGTGTACTTCCTGCCCCGACGCCATTGCCAAGGTGGTGCGCAAGGTGGATAACTACCTAAAGGAGATGCAGCAAGAAGGCAATGGCGTAGTAAAGGGTGGACTGGGCGGACTGGCTGCTGCCGAGCCTGTAGCGGCTCCCACTGCACCAGCTTCCAGCGAGAAGCACGCCAAGTTCTGCCCCGAGTGCGGCAGCGAACTGGAGCATGAAGGCGGCTGTATATCCTGCCGAAGCTGCGGTTACTCCAAGTGCGGCTGATAGAAACAATGAAAAGGCCACAACCCATTGAGGTTGTGGCCTTTTGTGTTTGCATTATTACGGGTCGGGCGGGGAAATGACACCACTGAGGAGGACATAGAGCGACGAAAACCGATCCTGCATATAGGTGGCACTGGTGGAGCAGAGCTGCGGTACAGCGTCGGGTGCTTCGGTGCGGGGGAGGGAAAGTGCCATGGTGGTGCCGCTGTCACCGGAGTTCATTGCCAGCTTGCCGCCAGCCTGCGCAATGATATTGCGTACGTTATTAAGCCCAAGCCCCATGGTCTCGTCCTGTTGGTCGGCACAGCCCCAGGAGAAGGGTTGGAAAATGCGACCCTGTATGTCGGTAGCAATGCCGGGGCCGTTGTCACTTACGGTAAGCAGGATGCCATCGGCAGTATCCCGCCCTACAATGGTCACCTGCACATCGCTTTGGCAGTGCAGGTAGGCGTTGGAGATAAGGTGCAGAACAGCAGTGGTAATTTTATCGAAGTCGCAGTTTACATAGACGGTGGTTTCGGGCAGTTCGTAGGTAAAGGCTGCCTGCCTGGCACGCAATACCGTGCTGCAGGCCTCAAATAGCTCGGCGCAGTTATCCCAAAAATCAATACACTGCAGCGTTGGCTCAAGGTTGGAGGCATACTGAATGCGCTCCGATACATTGCTGGTATTGCGCATAATTTGGTAACAGCTGCGATTGATGGCCCGAAGCTGCTCATCAATAATATCAATGTTGGCAATTTTCAACTTGCTGACACAGGCGGAAAGGGAATAAAAGATTTCTGATACACACTTTTTAAATTCCCGTGCTACTACCAGCGAGCTGGCGCTTAAAAGACTTTGACGCAGGTCCATGGAGCTGTCGGGATGTTCTACAATGGGGGAAAGCACCACATAAGCCCCTGCATACCGCCCATCCTGAAGATAGGGTGAAAAGGAAAAGGCGACGGTTGGAAAACGAGATAATACCGAAGGGGCACAGCTAAAGCTGTCTCCCAAGGATATCAGCCGTATAACCTCCTCGCAATCGACAGGAGAGAGAAGCATACGTAGCCCGTCCGGCAGACGGCTGGTGGGGTGCATCTCCTCAGCACGTTTGTTAAAATAGATAATATCCAGCTTGTCATTTACCACCCAAAAAGAAAAACAAGCATTTCAAATTGGTGGGAGATGTTTTCCGGGGATCCGGGGATAGTTTGACACATGTAGCGTCACCTCTTAACTGTTTGTACTCTTTGAATATAGTGAACAGTATAGAGTATTTTTCTACCGTTGTCAGTAGTTTATTTAAAAAAGTTTAGTAAACCATAAATAAAGCATACAAATGGAAAGAATATGAAACTTTTTGGAAGAAAACATTAAATACTGCTACAAGAAATTCACTATTTTATTGTATAATACACAAAAAAATCAGGTCTATATTACGCTATTTTCGGTTCTGTTCAGTGCTGTATTACCTTGTGACAATACACATTGTCGAATTTTGTTGCAATTATTCGCACTATTAACAAAAATGAAGCGACAAAAGAGAAAGCATACGGATAGGGGTCAGAACAGCGAATAAAAAACAGGAATGGTTAAAAATATGATCCATCCCGGGTGCCATTTGTCAAAAAGAAAGCCCATAATGAGATAGATTGCGGTACAGAGGACAGCGTAGGCGTCGTTCAGCCCATAGAACACCATGCTGAGAAGGCCATATATAATAAATAAACTAGCGGCAACTGCCAAACCCACCAGCTTCACTACCATCTTTGCACCGGGGCTTAGGGATTCCCAGTGGGAGGTAGCTGTATGGTAATAAGGGATTTCCTCAAGGGGGAGCTCCTCGGGAGGGATAGATGAAGCCGCGGGGGCTTCGCTGTCAAAGGTGACAGCTGGTGCAGGCTGGGCGCTGGGAACATCTTCTGCCAGCAACAGCTGGTCCAGCGAAACACCATACAGCTTTGCCAGGGATATCAGGTTGTCGGTGTCGGGGGAAGCTTCTGCCCGCTCCCACTTGGATACTGCCTGACGGCTGATGCCAAGGGCAGAGGCCAGCTCCTCCTGCGACATTCCACGGGTCTTTCGGTACTGTACCAAACGGTTTGCTATCTCTATATTCACGGTATCTGTCCTCCTATGCTTTCGTTGTAATTTCCAAGAGTATCATAGCATGGTATGGAACGGTTGCACCACCTATTCTGGATTTCATTTCCGCAACTCCCGGTTTCCGCAACCAAAGGTTTCCGCTTTGGCTCTTTGGGTAATAGACAATTCACTTGGGCATAGGGAATGGAAAAATCAGGGGTTAGCTGTATACTACACAAGGCGTTTATGGGCGCTTTCCAGTGCCAGACGGCAGTTTTTTGCATTCTCCTGGTCGGTTGTAAGGGCAGCTATCAGCGTTTCCGAAGCAGCATCGGGGGCACTGCCGGCTACCAAAAGTTCCATATAGGCGGCAGCATCGGTATCACCGCTTGCAGCAAAGGCTTTTGCCAGCAGTATGCAGCTGTCCAGTGTTTCCGAACCCCACCTGCCTTCAGCCATAATACCCGCTATGGTAAAAAGCTGCTCACGGGTGGGTGATGTTTGGTCGGGGGATGGTTGGGATATGGGGGCAGATGTTCCTGCCTCCATGGACGGTGGGGGCACAAGCGGGGAGCCAGCCCCCCTATTGTTCAAGGCGGTAATAGCCATAACAGACACCAAAAACAGTAGGAACATGGCAAAGGTAGAAAGCCGTCGCTTGGGAGTATAGTCTCCCGTGCGTCGTATCGTATGGTGGCGGTTCATGCTCTCCCGCCGACTCATAGGCTTTTTCCCCTGTCTATCCATGCAGTTTACCTCCAACCAGAACCCTGCGGATAGCCAGTGTTGTTTTATCCAGTATCAACAGGTCAGCCCGGCGGCCCTGCTCTATACGCCCTACACAATTTTCCCGACGAACAGCCTTGGCAGGAGCGGCAGTGGCAGCATGTATGGCCAGTTCCAAAGGAACACCAAACTTCACTGCGTTGCACATGCCCTCATATACAGTTATGGTGGAGCCGGCTATGGTTCCGTCCTCCAAGAAGGCTTTTCGGTTTTCCACTGTTACGGTAAGTCCGCCCAGTAGGTAGCTGCCGTCCGGCATTCCTGCGGCGGACATGGAGTCGGATATGAGCACTGCCCGGTCACCCAGTACCTTAAAGGCGGTGCGAATGACAGCGGGGTGGATGTGTATGCCATCACAGATGAGCTCGGCGGTAATGTCGCTGTCAAAGGCTGCACCAATGAGCCCTGGGGCCCGGTGGGCAAAAGGCATCATAGCATTAAAAAGATGGGTGACGTTTCCTGCGCCTGCCTCAATGGCCGCCATGGCGGTATCGTAGTCGGCAGGTGTATGTGCCAGGGACAGTACCACCTCATCCCGCAGTTCGCGGATAAACTCCATAGCTCCCTTGGCAGTGGGGGAAAGGTCTACCATTAGGATGCGCCCGCCGCTGGCAGCATTCAGGTGCCGTAGCTGTGCAGGGTCGGGGAAAGCAATGAATTTGGGGTCGTGGGCACCCTTTTTTTCTTCCGAAAGGTATGGACCCTCCATGTTTATGCCAAGAATATGAGCACCGGCTGTTCCCTTGGCAGCTTTATTTCCCACCCGCGTAAAGATTTCAGTAAGGGTGTCGTCCCCAAGAGTCATGCCAGTGGCGGCTACCGAGGTTACACCATGGTCGGCATAGAAACGGCACATCTCATCTATCTCCGCGTCGGTGGCGGTACAAAAATCAAAGCCCTTGCATCCGTGGGTGTGAATATCTACAAGTCCCGGTAGTATCAGGCAACCGGAAAAATCTTCGCCGTCCCCTTCCAGGTTCGCCCCAAGGCGGGTAATGCTGTCCCCCGACACCTCGATATCCATAAGTTCCAGCTTGTCATTATAAAATACCTGTGCACCTTTTAGCAGCATTGTCATATCCTCCTTTAATTTTTGGGAGCTACACGATTGTTTTAATACCCTTATTCTACTACAACCACCAATAAAAATCCATAGAACTACGTGTAATTTTGTGTTATACTGTATTTGTGCTTTTTTCAGCAAAAAACTACAGGGGGTGGCCCGATGAAAAAACTGACTGCAATGATTGGCAGAGTATTTATAAATGCGGACAAGCTGCTTCTGCTGGTGGTGCTGGGCGTATCGGCTCTAAGCATTACGCTGCTCTGCGGATTGGCATCTGCGGGCTTTGTCCAGTGGCGCGTGGTAGAGGTACAGGGTATTGCCGTGGGACTGGGCACTGTGGGTGCGCTGTTTGCTTCGGCTTTCGATCCCGACGACCTGGCCCGCCTTTGGAAGCTATATATGCCGCCTATTCTGCTTATGATGATACTTACCTATTTCTTTGGTACCGGCCGTGAGGGCTCGGACAACATCAGCTGGCTGGATATCGGCTTTATTTCCATACAACCCTCGGAGTTCCTTAAAATCGGTTTTATTATGACCTTTGCGCTCCACCTGAGCCGGGTGCATGATGAGCTGGACCGTCCCAAGAATATGATGTTGGTGCTTTGCCACGGTGCCCTGCCGGTGCTGCTGGTGTTGCTGCAAAGTGATGACGGTGTTACCCTCATTATGGCGGGTATCGTCTGTGCCATGCTCTTTATGGCAGGCTTTAGCCGCAAACTCATTGCGGCGGGTGTTGCGGCTTTGGTGGTGGGGCTGCCCGTCATCTGGTTTGGTGTGCTGTCCGATTTTCAGCGGCAGCGCTTTATGGTTGTCTTTAACCCCAACCTGGACCCCCAAGGTATGGGATATCAGCAGCTGCGGGGTCTTACCGCTATGGGCTCGGGACAGGTGTTTGGCAACGGCATCTTTAACGATAGCCATATCTATGTACCGGAAAACTATAACGACTTTATCTTTACATTTTTAGGCGAGTCCCTGGGCTTTGTAGGCTGCTTTCTGCTCCTTGTGGCGCTGGCTGTCATCTGTGGGCGCATTCTGCAAACGGGAATACTCTCCAAAAGCTATACAGGCAAATACATCTGTGTGGGTGTCTTTGCCATGATTGCCATTCAGTCGGTAATCAATATCAGCATGTGCCTCATGATTATGCCGGTTATCGGTGTTACTCTGCCGCTGATGTCGGCAGGAGGCAGTTCTGTTCTATCCACCTATGCAGGCATAGGCTTAGTGCTCTGCGTATACTCCACAAACAATAAAAATATGTTTAGCAATTAGCACAGCAGCAGTAGCCCCACGCAATGATATAACATGTTATATCATTGCGTGGGGCTACACCATTTTGGTGGAACTGGCATGGCGTTACCTGTGGTTGAGCATTCATTTCGGTTCTTGGGTTTGCTCATCCTCCATGGCTTTGGTGTGCTTTTTGACCATCGTGCGAAATTGGCTCACCGAAACTCCCAATGCCTTACTTGCAGCTTCCAGAGTATATTCTTTATCTTTCCACTTATCGTATACAGAATAGAATGCTTCGGGAATTGGGGTGGGAAACCGCCCCAAATGCTTTCCCTGTGCTTTTGCGACTGCAATACCCTCGGCCTGCCGCTGCTTAATATTTTCTCGTTCGGCCTGTGCTACATAAGAAAGAAGCTGGAGCACAATATCTGAAATTAGTGTTCCGATTAAGTCCTTATTGGTGCGTGTGTCCAGAATAGGCATGTCTAAAATAACAATGTCTACCTGTTTGTTTTTGACTATTTCACGCCACTCCTCCTGGATGTCGGCATAATTTCGACCTAGGCGGTCGATGCTTTTCACTACAAGTACATCTCCGGCCTTTAGTCTGCGTTTTAGTTTTTGATACTGTGGTCTGTTGAAATCCTTTCCCGACAATTTATCGCAGTAAATATTTTTTTCGATAATACCCCATTTTAAGAGCTCCACCCGTTGCCGTTCGCTGTTTTGTTCTAGGGTAGATACTCGCATATATCCATAAAAAGTGCGCATAAAAAAACCTCCTATCATATGTATTATGACAGAAGGTTATAAAATATATACAAAAAACAATTTGTCATAAAGGTACACCTTATTAACAAATGGAATATTGCGTAGATTGTATAGTTTTACACTTTACATTATATCCTACATTTCGTCAAAATTCAACCAAAAACGACAATTAAAAGTGGGAAATCAAAAGCTTTAAGGATTTGCAATAAGGTGTACCATGATAACAAAAATAGGGAGTCTTAGAATAGTAGGATTTATACTAGGAGTGTAAGCGTAAATATATGCACGAGGTTATACGTATATGAATAATGATATCCTAATAAATCATATCGCATGTATTCTGCATAGGGATTGCTTGTCAGATTTGCATAGTGTGGCTGTTACAGAACTGGACAAGGCTATTCGGCAGATTGATTCCCATGAATATACCCTTGAGCAATGGAGCTATGCGCTTTCTTATATTTTTGACAGAAACATTGAAATAGAGCAGTTCAATGATATCTATTATTGTTTGACATTAAACGATACACCCAAATAACATATGATGCAACGAAAGGACAGGATTACCTGTCCTTTCGTTGCATTTAAAAGAGGTTTTCAATCAAGTTAAGAATGAAAACCTCTTTTGTTAGTTGTGCAGCAGCTTATCAATCTCCAGCATGGAGATAACATAAATCTTTATAGCATCCAGCAGATCCTGTATGCGGATGGCTTCGTCGGGTTGGTGGACACCACCGTGTCCGGGAGCAAAGGGTGTTGGTTCACCGGGGTTTTCCATGCCGAAACCAATGGCATTTTTAAGCTTGCGGGCATAGGTGCCGCCGCCCATGACATAGGGGGTGGAGTCCTTGCCGGTAACATCGGCATAGATGTTGCAAAGGGCTTGCACCTTGGGGTCGTCCTTGGGCAGGTAGGCAGGCATGCTGTCATGGAAGCCGGTAACGGTCCATGCGCTGGCTGCAAAGTAGGTTTTCATAATATCCACACAGCGCTCTCCCTTATCGGTAACGGGATAACGAATGTTGAAGTTGAGAGAGAGCTTGCCGCCTTCGGTCTTGGCAAGGCCGCAGATGCAGGTAAGTGCACCGGAAGGCTCATCGCTGTGGGCAATGCCCAGACGCTCTCCGGTGTGGTCGGAAAGGGTGTCGGCCACAAACTCAAAGATATTGCGGTCACCGTCGTTTAGGCACTGTGCTCCTGCCAGAAAGCTTGCCAGACGTCCAATGGCATTTACTGAGCCTTCGGGATGTGCAGCATGGGAGGAGATACCCCGTGCAGTAACGACAATTTCATCGCCTTCCTGTGCTACGATGACGGCAGTGACCTCGTCAGAAAGTTCCAGGAGGCACTTTAGGATGGTTTTTTGGTAGGGGAGACGTGCAACAGCAGTATCGGGAACCATGTTGCTGGCAAGGCCTCCGCTGAAGGATGTAATTTGGGTAAAGGTATCACCGGCGCAGGCGTCCACCTCCAGAATACCCTTTTCACCGTGGCAGACGGGGAAGTTTGTATCGGGAATAATGGAAAAATCGGGCATGGGCTGTTCCTCTACATAGCGAACGATATCGGTCATGCCGGTTTCCTCACAGCAGCCCATAAAAAGGCTTATCTTGCTGTTAAAGGGGACCCCAAGGCTTTCCAGACAGCGCATAACATGCATACCGGCAACGGCTGCACCCTTATCATCGGCAACGCCGCGGCCTATCAGGTAGCCATCCTTTTCCACCGGCTCATAGGGTTTTCCTGTCCAGCCGGTACCTTCCGGTACTACGTCCAGGTGCGAGAAGATACCGATGGTTTTATCTCCGCTGAAATGCTCCACAGTGCCGTAGTGGTAGTTATGGTTTTTAGCGGTAAAGCCCTTTTTCTCAGCCATGGCAATGGCGGCATCCAGAACCTTTGCACAGCCGTCGCCATATGGGTGGGGGCCCTCGGTGGTAACACTGACACTGGGGATGCTTACCAGAGCCTTTAAATCTTCTACAATGCTGTTGCGATTTTCCTCTAAGTACTGGTCTATCTTTGCTGCAATTTCTTTGTTCATGGGGTTTTCCTCCTGTATTGTAAACTAAAAAATATAAATTGGTTGACAATGCCGTGGGGCACAGTGTAATATAATAATCGTAGACGGTTAATATAAGCTATGCGCAGGACGATTACCGTGCCTATGCGCAATTATATTAAAATGCTTTGCATTTATATATAAAGGTATTCCAAAAAAATTATTTTTATCTGAAAGGACTAAACAATCCATGACAAAAACAAAAAACCTTACAACGGCCTCTATGATGATTGCGATAACCGCAGTTTGCGCTCAGTTGATGCTGCCCTTTGGGGCAGTGCAGTTTTCCATGCAGGTGTTTGCAGTGTTCCTTGCCGCTGCTCTGCTGCCCCCCCTATGGTCGGCGGGAGCCATGACTGCCTACCTGCTCCTTGGTGCTGTAGGCGCACCGGTATTCGGCGGCTTCCGTGGGGGCCCCTCGGTACTCTTTGGTGTTACCGGCGGTTTTATTATCGCCTTTCCACTCATGGCCGGCTATATCTCGGCGATTTTAAAGCGGCTGAAAGCTCGTCGCTTCCTGCCGCTTCTGCTCATTATGTGCTCGTCTCTTGTCATCTGCTACATAGTAGGCTGCCTGTGGTTTGCGGCAGTGGCAGGAGCACCGCTTTCAAAGGCGCTGTCAGTGGCGGTACTGCCTTTCATTATTCCCGATGTGTTAAAGGCTGCACTGGCAGCATGGCTGGCTGTACGCCTTAGGAAGGTCATTCATGCCGCTTAAGCATCATATACTGCCCTATCTCCACAAAGCCTATCCTGCGGTAGATGCGCCCTGCTGCAGGGTTGTCATAAAACAGACAGAGCGAGCTAAGCCCTTCGTTTAGGCAGTCGTAGCAGAGCTTGGCAACCAAGGCACTGGCATAGCCCTTGCCTCGGTAGTCCGGGTGGGTGCATACACCTGTAATCATGGCGGAAATGTTGTTTTCAGCGGAGGTAGAGGCGGCGGCAATCAGCTGCCCGTCCTTATGTATGCCATAGCAGCGTCCGCCCTTTGTGAGGCCTAGCTGCATGTTGTTTGTTTCCTCATCCTCGTGCCCTATATACCCTTCGGAAAATTCCTCCACCTGCAGATACAGGTCAACAATTTCCCGTGCCTGGGATGGCTTCAGCTTGGTGGGTTCAGTATCCACCTGCTGGGGCTGAGGGTTTTTACGCAGCGCTGCCAGATAGCTATTTTTCACTTTTTGATGGGGGAAGAAGGGAATCAGGATTTCCACAGCTTCCTTTTTGCCGCTGATGCAGGAGATTTCTGTACCCCCTGCATTTATCTGCTCTGCCACGGCGGCGGCGTCTACTGCCCCGGGCTTATGGCTGTAAAAGACATAGTTGGTGAGATACCGGAGAAGAACACAGACAAAACCGCCGTCACTGTCACGCTGGACATAGGTGTCCATGATGGGATCCTCAAAGCCGAAGTTGTAGATATCCCCGATAATGAAGATGTTGTATTCCGGCTCTGCGGTCAGGTAAGCCAGTACCTCACTGCGGCTGTTTTCGGTCAATTTTTCCACAGGTGTCACCATCCTTTAATTGTCACTGGTCTAGTTGTCAGTCGTTAAAGTCCTCGGTAATGGCATAACGGAAACGGTTTTTTTCTGCCAGCCGGTCCATGAGCTCCAGTGAAGTAACTACTGCGGCAAACAGAAGTGCCAGTTTTAGTGCAAAGCTGATCAGCTGTACGAGAAATTTCATTGTTAGTACCTCCATTTTATACTTTTTGTATTTTTTACCAACGATATACCGCTAGTAATTGACTATTTTAAACTCTGCCATAGACCCCAAAGCGTATTCCCTGCCTCCCGCAAAGTCTGCCGGGGCAAGGCTGCCCTTGTGGGGTTTTTCTTTGTTGTCGCTTAGCTTGTATATATTTCCCAGAAGGGTGGAGCCAACATCCACAGCACCTTTTCCAAACAGTTCTTCCAGCAGGGTACGGGGCAGGGTAATGGTAATGCCCCAGTAAATGCCCTGTAAATCTTCTCCGCTAAGGCTGTGGGAGATGGCGGTAAGGGGGCGGTCCCCCTGGGGGGTACGTACAAAGCAACTGACCTTTCCTTCCGCTGCACAGCGGGCAAACAGCAGCTTTTGGGAAGAAGCCGTAGTGAACACTGCTTCCAGTGTACTCTCTTTTCTGGGAACCATCTCAAACGCCCACATCTGTACCATAAGCTCTGCTGGGGTCACACACAGGCGGGTTTGGGCAAAGGGCTTATAGTCCCTTGTTTCCAAAGGGTAGTCTATAATCTTATAGGTAGGCAACGCGTCCAGCCGAGGCGTGCTTGGCTGCGTGCAGATGTTATATGTCATTGACCACATTCCTTATACATTTTATATTTATATCTATTGTACCATAAATGCAGGACGTTTTGGGGTAATTGCGTATAGCGCTGTACAATAGCTGCATGCAGACATTGTATCATATATGCAGGCGGACTGGTAGAATTGCGCATTTCAGCGCTTATTATCCTGTGTATAATTTAGAATAGTCGCGCATAGGGATGGTAATCGTCCTACAAATATTCTATCATAAAAAAAGCTGTTACGCCAGTGGTAAACAACCGGCGCAACAGCCTTTTTATACGATTGTAATAAATTACTGCAGCTTCAGGTAAAGACCCGGATCCAAAAAGGCACCGTTTTTCTTAATGGCAAAGTGCAGATGGGGTTCCATGGAGATTTCTGCGGGGATATCGCTGAGGGTGCCCAGTATCTGTCCACCCTTGATATTGGCGCCCTTCTTGAGCGACTTGTCCGCAGACACACCACTGTAGGAGGAGGTGCAGCCGTCGGGATGTTTAATCTCAATAAAGCCGCCCCACAGAGGGTCGGTGCCCACAGTGACCACAACACCATCCGATACTGCGGTTACATTGCTGTTTTTATCACCCTTTAGGTCTACCGCATCATGGGTACGCCATACGTTCAGGGTCTTGTTTTTCACAAGCTCGCCCTTACTGTAGGGTTGAATGACCGCCAAGGATGCCATTGGCAAGGTATAGGGCGACTGCTCCAGCTTTTGCTCCGGTTTTAGCTGCCCGGATCCGTCTTCTGGCAGTTCGGTAGAGAGAGCAGAGGATGACGCAGCAGACTGCAATGTAGGCGACTGTTGCGGCTTGCTTACATCGGGCAGCTGTTCCTGGGTCTCGGTCGCCGATGCGGAGTCGGGTATTTCCAGAGGAATGCTGTCCTGCCATGGTTTTTCCTCCTCGGTTACGTTTTGTTCTACTATTTTGCGGTTATTTTCCTCTATGCTGTCAAGTGTCTTGTTGGCAGTGAGCCATGCTGCTGCGGAAGCGCCCACAATGCAAACAGCCAATACAAGATAGAATCCCTTGTCCCGTAAAAATGTTTTAATTTTCATATTTTTAGGCATCATCTGTTTATCACCTCGCCTATATTTTGCACAGACGCTTGCCGGTTTATACAGTGCCTTTTTCATTTTTAAAGAGCTGTATGCCGCTCCAAAGCTCCTTTATCCCTATAATGATGATAAGAATACCAAAAAGCCGGCGCAGCATGGGTTCGGAAAGCCTTCCGGCCAGCAAACTACCTAAAAGTACCCCTACAGCGCCACCTATCAGCACAGGCAGCAGAACTTTTTTTTCAATAAGCCCGTTTTTGCGGTGAAACCATAGCCCTGCCAGCCCTACAGGCAGAATAAACAGTAGATTAATGCCTTGGGCTGCCCGCTGGGTAAGCTCCAGTGTGGTCAGGTAGAGCATAAGGATGCCGCCGCCCCCAAGACCCATGGCCCCCACGACCCCTGCGCCAAAGGCCGCCGCCCATAGCAGTACTAAATCCATATATTTTTCACCCCGCCCCAAAGAAGCAGCAACCCAAAGGCTATCTTCAGCCACTTCACCTGTATTTTTCCCATAAGTAGCCCTCCCACTACCGCACCCAGCAAGCCGGGAAGCAGATAGGGGAGTGCATTGGATGGGGAAAACCATCCTTGCCACCAGTACAGTCCTGCACTGAGCACCGAAAGCGGGACAATGACCGCCAGCGAGGTGGCGTGGCTTTTTTTGCCCTTTACTCCCAGCCACTCCATCAGTGGTACCATTACCATGCCGCCGCCTGCACCGAGCAACCCGTTAAGTATGCCCACTGCCACGCCGCCCAAGGCTGCCTTTATTCCTTTGGACACCATCATTCCTCCCAAGCACAAAAAAAGTCCCTATGTCGTTAGTGTGCCGACATAGGGACGCTATTATGCCACGAGCGTAGCGCAGTAAAATAATTGTGTAGGAGAGGCTATTTCTTTTCTTCTTTTGGTGCGTCCTCTAAAAAGCTAACAGTGCCGCTGTAGTCTGCAATGTCAAAGGCTACAGTGTAGCGGCGCTCCTCGCTTTCCACCACACAGCTAAAGTGAGAAAGCAGTCCTCTTGTATCCAGTTCGGCTTCTTTAATCTCCAGTGCCGTAACGGGAAAGGCTGCTGCCTCCAGTATTTCGGGTAATGCCTCCGGAGTGGCAAGATAGGCCGCCGCAGCGTCTGCACTATCCCCCTGAATCATCCGCTGGGTGGCTACTATCTGTGCCCCACGCTGCAGAACACGCCCCTTAGAGGCTGCCTTACTGCTGCGGGCCTCATCTATAAAGCCTTGGCCGTAGGGAACAGTCTGCCATACCACAATGCCTGCAAGCAGAAGAATGGTGACTACGCGAATAATTCCCCAAGGTAAGTTTTTTATAGTAAAGGGCGTGTTGCCCTTTGAAGTTTTTACTGTTTTCACCTCAGATGCTGCTGTCGTCATACTCCACCTCCTCTACCTTATGAGAATTGCCCAGCTCGGGCAAAAATCCTGCAAGTATCTTTCCCACATCCTTAGAGCCCTGACACAGGTCGGAAAAAAGCTCTGACCAGCCGCCCTCCATGTTAAGCTCGGAGAACAGTTCTCCAAAAAAGCCGGAGGCAGCCATCTCGCTCTCGGTATCAAAATAATCACGGCTTTTGGCCTTCATATACCGTTTGCGTATAGACTTGTGGTCGCAGACCTCGCCGCTGCCACCCAGATGCTCATAGAGCCGCGCCATATCAATGAGCAGCTCCCGAAACTCGTTTTTGCTCTGTGCCTTAAAGGTTTCCACCATTCTCTGGTGATCCTTTTCATCCAGAAACCGTGTTTCGGTTAGGGTAGCTTCACCGCCCATGGTGCGAATTTTAGCTGCCAAGGCCTGTATCTTCTGGACACTCAGGCGGGAGTAGGGAAGCACCGCAACCCCCTGCCGCAGATACTCTGCGCCCATTTCCTTTAGCTTGCGCCATGCGTATACTCTGCTTCCGGAGGGGCTCATGGGTAGATGGTAATTTATGGTAATCCATGTAAAACCTTCCACAGGTGATCCCTCCTTCACAAATTTTGAAAACACTGCCTTTGCCCCTCATGCCGGCGGGGGCTTGGGACAATGTATTTGGTTTAGATATTAATTTGCCTATCCTTAACGAATAAAATTAGTAAAAATACGAGGTTCCTTTTCAGGTAAGCCAAACTTTTCCTTACCAAGGGAAATACTCTTGATTAAGAAAGCCATGTTACTGCCAAGCGCGCGCATTACCTGCATACCCTCTGCATCTGCCTTAACTTCTTCAGGATTATTACCATGAACACTGTTCCAGTATTGGCTGGAAGCAATCGGCATACCGGAAATTGTAAAGTATTTGTTGAGTTCATCAAATGTTGCTGAGCAGCCGCCCCTCCTTGCTGAAACAACGGCAGCACCAACCTTCATTGTTTTATCACACATAGAACTGTAAAACAGTCTATCTACAAATGACACGAGGGTGCCGTTTGCGGAAGCATAATAAACAGGTGAACCGATAACAAGTCCATCGCACTCAGCAAATTTCAGTGCAACCTCATTTACTAAATCATCAAACACACATTTTTTACTGGTTTTGCATTTGCGACATCCAATACATCCACGGATATCCTTGTTTCCAACATAGATGATTTCTGTTTCAATCCCCTGTTCATTAAGAGTTTTTGCAACCTCACTGAGAGCTGTAAAGGTACAGCCATTTGTGTTCGGGCTCCCGTTAATCATTAAAACCTTCATTTTTTATCTTATCCCCCTTAGTTATGCTTGGTAGCATATTAATACCTCTACAAAATATAAGTAACCTACGGTTCACCTTGTTCGGCTTCGCCAAACAATTACCCCGCACCGCATCCCCAGGAGGCACATGTTGCTTCCGGTGGGGTACACGGCAGTGTGTGGCCATGAGGGGAAAAGCCTATATAAACATTGTATCATATAATAAAAGGTTTTTCCATGGGTAGTAGGGGCGCCCAAAAAGTTTTTGAGGGGAAAGCAAAAAGGGACTGCAATCACAATTTTCATTGTGTTGCAGTCCCTTAAATGACTTATAGTGCAGTAAGGTTCTGCTTACTTAGCGTCAACAGAAGCCATGTGCTTGATGAGGTCGAGCAGCTTGTTGCTGTAGCCCCACTCGTTGTCGTACCAGGAAACAAGCTTTACAAAGGTATCGTTCAGCTGAATACCGGCCTTGCTATCAAAGATAGAGGTGCGGGGATCGGTGTAGAAGTCGGAGGAAACAACATCCTCGTCGGTGTAACCCAGGATACCCTTCAGCTCGTTCTCGGAAGCGTCCTTAATAGCCTTGCAGATATCCTCGTAGGTTGCGGGCTTAGCCAGCTTGCAGGTCAGGTCAACAACAGAAACGTCCAGTGTGG
>JAVXNK010000022.1:0-57201 GCA_036645835.1 Angelakisella sp.
CCAATGACTTCATTGGACTGGAGAATAATCACAAAGGAATCATTGTCCACCTCTTTTATGGATTGCTCTAGGGTATACATCTGTTTCGCCGAGCATGCACACATTACAACATGCTTTTCATCCTTTTTATACCCACCTTTGCCATAGAGGATGGTAGAGCCGCGTTGACAGCTTTTATCAATGGTGTCTGCAATCTCTTCGCCTTTGGTAGTGACAATCATTGCCATCTTTCCGGAATTAAGACCGTACATAACCTTATCTACTACAATGGCAAAGAAGTAGTTGATGATTGTTCCATAGATAATGCCGTCCACATCCTTGAAGATAATACCACCAGCAAGGATGATGCCTACATCTGATAAAAAGGCAATCATCCCCAGGGAAATGTGGGGCCTAAGTGCTTTAACAGACATAATGATGAAATCTGAGCCACCTGTAGAGGAGTTTCTCATGTACACCAGTGCATAGCCAAAGCCTGCGAAAATACCGGTGCAGATGGCTGCAAGCATACGATCCCCCTCATACACAGGAAACAGTGGTGCAACATAGTCCATAAAGAGTGACGAAATAATCATACATCTTACAGAACGAATAAAAAAGCCTCTTCCAAGTAAGCGATAGCACAAAATAGCAACGGGGACATTCAGCACAATAGTCGACATACCGATTGGTAAGCCAAAAAGTCTATAAAGTATCAGTGCGATACCGGAAAACCCTGTCATAGGAAACTTTGCCGCCACCGCAAAGTTATAAAAGCCTATTGCAATCATAAAGCTCCCGATAACTTCGATTGCAATATCACAAACTATTCTTTTAGTATTTTCTTTTTTCATATTTTACCTCCTAAATTTTAAAAAACTGCAAACAAAAAAAGAGCTTGTGCGACTATAAGTATAATCGCTCAAGCTCTTTTCTAATCATAGTATACCAAGATATCGTGAAATCGTCAAGTGTAGTGGGGGTAGATGCATGGTTTTGCAAAGCTATGTTGCTATTTCTTAAAAAACAGCCGGTACAATTTGCTGTTTATCAACATCTACCAAACCATAAGTATTTAGCCTTAGTTTGGGTATTACAGGCAAGCTTACAAAGGCAAGGGTCATGAATGCATCAATCTCCGGTGATACGCCATACGCTTCTAGAGTGCTTTTCATTTCATCAAGTGTGCGCTGTACTACCTCCGCCGATTGGTCGCTCATAAGCCCGGCTATGGGCAATGGCAGCTGGCAGATTATTTGTCCATCAGCAACAAATGCCAAACCGCCGCAATTCTTCCGAATCACGTTACCTGCCAAAGCCATGTCGGTATCATTGGTACCGGCAATGATAAGATTGTGTGAGTCATGTGCTACACTGGAGGCAACAGCGCCTTTTTGAAGCCCATATCCATGTAAAAAACCAAGCCCGGAATGCCCGGTATTATGATGCCGTTCAAACACAGCCAGTTTAATAATATCCTGTTCCAGACTGACTCCACCGGCATAGGGGACAATCAGTTCATTGGTAAGCAGTTCATGTGCTACCAGAGATATTACCCGCTGGTAAGCACCAGTTTCTTTAATAAGAAAATCATTGGCGGTCAGTTCCTGTAAAGCAAAGGATTCATATACCTTTGGAAACTTACTCTTATCCATAGATACACTATTGTCAGATGTGTTTGCGCCATCTTTGCTGACCAGTTTCCCATCCTTGTAAACCTGCTCTACACGGAAGTTCTTAAGGTCTGATACTACAATGATATCTGCTGTATAGCCGGGGGCAACGGCACCTGTGTTTTCCAGTCCAAAGTACTGTGCGGGAACAAGGGTTGCCATCTTAACGGCCAGCAGTGGGTCTGCACCCAACGAAACGGCTTTACGAATGATATAGTCTATATGGCCGCTTTCCACTAAATCCCCAGGATGTTTATCATCGGTTACCAACATACTCCGATTGCAGTAGGGTTCCTGAAACAGTGGGATAAGGGCTCTTAGGTTTTGTGCTGCAGTGCCTTCTCTTATCATGATATACTGCCCACGTGAAAGCTTTTCCATGGCTTCCTCAATACAGGAGCACTCGTGGTCGGACCGAACGCCTGCTGTAACATAGGCGTTCAGGCCGGTACCGCTGAGAAAGGGGGCGTGCCCATCTATAGGTTTGTTGCAGGTATGTGCTGCACACAGCTTGCTTATAACAGCATCCTCTGCGGTTACTGTACCGTAGGAGTTCATCATCTCAGCAAGACCCAGTACCCGCTTGCTTGCAAAGTATGGTGCTAGGTCCTCCGCTGTAAGATGTGCACCCGATTCATCCAACGAAGTGGCAGGAACACAGGACGGCAGCATCACAAAGCAATCCAGTGTCAGCTGCTCGGTGCTTTGCAGAATGTACTCAATGCCATCCAGACCGCATACGTTTGCAATTTCATGTGGGTCGGTTACCACCGCTGTAGTTCCATGGGGTAGCACAGCCTTTTCAAACTCCTTTGGGGAGATCATGGAGCTTTCCAGATGAATATGACCATCTATTAAGCCCGGGCAGATGTATTTGCCGGATACATCCACCTCGGTTGTTCCGGAGTATTTGCCTAGTCCCACGATGTAGCCGTTGTTAATGGCTACATCACAGGTTTCCACACGGTTGGTAAATACATTTACCACCATTCCATTTTTAAGCACCAGCTCAGCGGGCTTTACCCCTGATGACACCATAATGTTTTCTTTTAAAAGCCCTATATTCATCGTCACTTTCCTTTATGATATCTCTTGGTATGTTGTTGGTTTAATAGCTTTCTTTTCCAGTAGGGTAAGATATTTTTGCAAAATAGGACCAAAGGCAAGCGCAATTATCAAAGTACCTATGGCAATGGGACCACCAACACAGATTCCTAATAGAATCATAATGATTTCTATAATGTTTTTGGATGCCCAGATTGGAAGGTGGAATGCGCTGGTGATTGCAACAATAATCTCATCATAGGCGCTTTTGGGGAATCTTGTTGTAAAATAAATAGCTGTCCCAAGCGGCGCCAGCAGTAGGCCTGCCGTAAAAGTAATAATTTTACCCTCCGTTGGCAGTGGTACGGCTATTACAGAGGCAAGCAACAGGTTCCAAAAGTCAAAGAATAGTCCGAAGACAAAGGATGAAATGAGAACAGAAAACTGTGGCTTGCGTTTTTCCAGCAATGCTGAAAGAAACATCATTACAACCGAAAGTATTGCTACCCAGGAGCCCGCTGAAATAGGCGTTAGGGAAGATAACCCTACACAAAATGAGTCAAATGCACCGGCGCCAATGCCAGCCTGAACAAAGAGGTTTTGCCCCAAGGTTAAAACAGCCATACCCAAAAAATACGTCGCTATCTTTTTCATGCGCTCTCCTAACTGTTGTATCGTTTATTATTTAAGCGAACGGCTGATGTTAATAATCGACTCAGTTACCAGATTTTTAAAGAGGGGAGCTACTCGGTCTGCTGTCTCCTGCACCTCAACATGGCTCAGCGGTGTTTTGGATATACCACTTGCCATATTTGTTATACAAGAAATGCCGCACACCTGCATACCCATATGATTTGCTGCCATTGCCTCACAGGCTGTGCTCATGCCCACGGCATCTGCACCCAGCGTACGTGCCATCTTCACCTCTGCAGGGGACTCATAGTTGGGGCCGGAAAACTGTAGGTAAACACCCCGCTGCAGCTTAATGTCCAGCTTGCCAGCAGTATCTGCAATTATTTTTTGCAGGGACTTTTTGTAGATGTCGCTCATGTCGGGAAAGCGTGGACCCAGCTCTTCCATGTTGGCACCAATGAGTGGGGAAGTGACAAAGCTGGCAATTTGGTCTGTAATCAGCATAAAGTCGCCCGCCTGATATTCCGGATTGACACCGCCGGATGCGTTGGTCAAAAACAGAACCTTAGCACCCATCATACCCATCAATCGGGTTGGCAGTACAACATCACTCATGGGGTAGCCTTCATAGAAATGCACCCGTCCCTGCATAATGACGACAGGTACTTCCTGTACATAGCCAAATATAAACCTGCCCTTATGGCCGCTTACAGTTGACACCGGGAAGCCTTCAATATCGCTGTAGTCTATGGTAGCCCGAATATCAACTTCATTGGCATAGTCGCCAAGGCCCGAACCCAGTATCAGGGCAACCTCGGGCTGAAAATCTATCTTTTCCTGAACGCTTTTTAAGCAATTTTGCAGTTTTTCATATACTGTATTCATATTAATGCTCCATTCCGCCACTTCGCGTCGGCACAAAATTGTAATAAAAAACACTCTTCCCACGCAAAGTAAAGGAATGAGAAGAGCATTATTGTGCACAGGGGTGCGAAGTCACCCTGCGCATAACCTATAGCTTGAAAGGTACTTTTAAGCTATTTGTCCTTCTTATAATCCTTTGCAACCTGTGCCACAACCTCTTCAAAGCTGCCGGCAAAAACCGGCATGGAGGATGCAAACATTAGGTTGATGGGGTAGTCAAAGTTCTCTACAATATTACCGTAGATATCCGCATTGGACTTCTCCGCTCCATAGTGGGGTATTCTCTTCTGCATAATGCTGATATCGTCCATGTAACCATAGCATTTTTTGCCCTGCTGCCATGCAGAACCACACTCAAAGGAAACATCGCTGCTGGGCTCGTAGCCATGGAAATCATTGAGGTTCGCTAAAAACAGGTCACAGCTGCGCAGGTTTTTCTGCCAACGGTCAAAGGCATCGGTAGCCACGGTATAGGGATCATCACTGACTATGGGTACGCTGCCATCCAGAATATCAAGGGGTGTAACTGCGGCAAATCCATACTTTTCACAGATGGACTTCATAACCGCATATTTTTCTGCCGCATCGGCAGCATACCGCTCAATGCCGGATAAGAAGATGCGTGGCTTGCCGGTGGTGTTGGGTATAGTCTCTCTGTTTGGCTTGGCCATAGCACCGCGTGCAGCCTGCTTTGCCTCTTCATCCAGGTCGGTCATGTAGGTTTTCATGCAATCTTCAAAGCTGCCTTCCACAATCTTGCATCCGCCTATAAGACTGGGGCAGAATGGCAGCTCTGCATAAGGCAGAATACGGTTATCCTGATCGTAAACACTGTCATTTCGCAGGGTTACCTGCTGGTGCTTATGAACCATGGCACGTTTATCACGGGTATACCCATAGCAACGAAGCCCCCGTGCGTAAGCCATGCCAATTTCATAGATAGAGCCGCCGTCCGGCTCCGACCCACGGAAAAACTCAAGGTCTGCTACAATGGCAGTGGACTTGTTCATGCTGTCTGCACAGTTTGCAAAGATAATATCCGCATTTTTACGCAGGTCAGTGTTGTCCAGCTTCAGCTCGTTGTCGTTTGGCAGGGACACACCAAAGCCAAAATAGATTGCACGTCTGCGCAGTGCTTCCCACAGGTCATAGCCACGGGGGTAGAAGCAGGCAGGGCCTGCTATATATACCTTTTCATTGGCATATCTATTCATATTGTAGCTCCATTCCGCCGTCTGATAACGGCTGTAAGTTTAAAAATAGTATTGTTATTAAGGTAAAACGATGACACCTACCTGCGTTGGGGTAACAAAAAAGTCCCCAAAATTTACTGAGGACAGTTTTGCATAGATATTTTAAGCGAGTACCAATTCCATAAGCAGCTGGAGGAATCTTCCACAGTCGGCGCTTTTTCCTATACGGATAAGCGGCAGATGTGTCCACACATGGTGGTGGCGGCTGTCCAGGACAGTCATACCCAGTGTCAGACCATCCTTGGTTTCAACACCAACACGGCCCTCAATGGTTTCTACCAGAGTGGGGTCGATGGCATATGCAACCGCCATGCAGTCGATAACGGTGCAGTATGCTTCAAAGCCACGTGCGTTTACAAAGCGAATGGCATTGAGCAGGAACTTGGCTTCCTTTTTGTCGCTGGCTTCCAGCTTTGCCAAATCTTCATCGGTCAGGTTTACATCAAAATGGGTTGCAACGTCCAGCCCCAGTGCAACAAACTTGACACCGCTGTTGTACACCAGATCAGCAGCCTCGGGGTCGACATAGACATTCCACTCACTTTGGGGTGTATCACCCGTAGCGTTGGCGAAAGCATATTTATTCAGGCCAAATGCACCGGATATGGCATAGATTGCAGCAATCTGGTCTTTAATCTCGGGAGCCTTCATAAGTGCCATGGCAACGTTTGTCAAGGGGCCTGTTGCAATGATGGTTACTTCGCCGGGGTTTGCCTTTACGGTATCAATAATCAGGTCAACACCGTGCTTATCCGACAGTGGAATGGTTGGCTCAGGGAGGTTGGCTTCTGCCTGACCGTCCTTACCATGGGTAAAGGGGTCCTTTGGAACAGCACGAACCAAAGGTTTTCCCATGCCCTTGCCTACAGGTATATCGGTTCTGCCAAGCAGCTCCAAAACTTTACGGGCATTGGTAGAGGTTACATCAATGGGATAGTTACCGTTTACGGTAGTAACAGCAAGCAGGTCAAGCTTTTCCGACTTGGCAGCCATTACAATTGCCATGGAGTCGTCCATGCCGGGATCACAGTCAAGGATTATTTTCTTTGCGCTCATAGTTTTTCTCTCCTAGTCAGCACAGATTTTTACTTGGAACTTTCTCTTGCGTGGGCCGTCAAACTCCAGGAAGAAGATACCCTGGCTGCTACCCAGTACCAGCTTGCCCTCGTCTATGATGAGGGGAATGCTGACACCGATGAGGGAGCTTTTTACGTGGCCTGCTGCATCCTGGGGGGTGTCGTGCTGGTGTTTAAAGTCAATTCTGGTAGGAATTACACGGCAGATTTCGTCCTGCAAATCCTCAAAGCCCATGGGGTCCCAGAAGGATGTAATGGTAAGACCGGCGGTAGTGTGTGGTGTAAACACAATGCAGCTGCCGCTCTTGACACCGCTTTCTTCAACGAACTTCTTAATATCTTCTGTTATATTGATAACATCATTTAGCTTTGTCTCTATAGGAAAACTTTTTAGCATGATTTTCTTCTCCTTTTAGATTTCAACTATTTCGCTCTGACGTACACAGGCAGCACCCTTTGCAAATGCCCATCTACCTTCACAGCCTCTACCGCTCTTCTCGCCAATCATGGTTTGGATGTAACCCATGAGCAGGCAGATAGGAGCAAACTGGCTAAGTGCCATAGCATAGTCGTGTTTTGTTTTGGGAACCCGGAAGTAGGTAGCGGGAACACCAATCTCTTCTTGGTCGGCGTCGGTAATAACAGCAAGAGGACGCTCCAGCTGTGCTGCATAGCCTATGGTTTCCAGTGTTCTGCTCCACGCAGGGTTTGACTTTGTGCAGTATATCATGGTGCCCAGTGTAGGAGCCTCACGCATAAAGAAGTTCAGGTGCAGCCACTCTTCGGTATTGATGTACATGGAGTAACGGCCAATGCTTTCCAGAACCTTGGCATGGGAGAACCAGGCAGCGCCAAAGTCCATACCGGTACCCAGAAAGTCGAATGCGGGGAAATCCTTCCATGTCTTGGCAAGCTCCAGTGCTGTTTCATCCATAGCGGGAAGCAGCTTCTCCAGCTCATCTGCATGTGCCAGAATATCCTTGCGGTGGCTGCGTGCCTCGTCCATGGTGTAGCGTCCGCGGACTTCTCCTATACGGATGGCCAGCAGGTACAGTGCCATTACCGAGCACATGTAGGTGCGTGTTCCGGGTGCGCTTTCAAACTTTGGAATATCCAGCTTTAGTATACGCTGAGAATTCTGTCCCAGAACAGACTCTTCGTTTCCGGTGATGCCCAGTGTAAAGGCACCGTTGCGGTTGCAGCGTGCAACTGCCTCGCCGATTCTGGCGACTGCACCGCTGTTGCTGATGGCAATAACAAGTGGGTTATTTGGAGCAAAGCCCAGCAGCCGCTTGTCGTATGACCGTGCAAGGTCAACGGTAGGAATGACTTCTACTCTGATTTTTGTCATCTTTTCAAAAGCATCCTTAGTTGCCAGTATGGCAGCATAGGAGTCTCCGCAGCCTGTCAGAACAATACGCTGAATACTAAAGATTTCGGGGGTAGAAAGTACCTTGCGAACCTTTGGCTCCAGGTCGTTGTACTGGTCGCGCATAAGCTGTGGCAGGCTCATCACCTGTCTGCGCAGGGCATTATCAAACTGTATCTCACTCATGATATATTCTCCCTTCATTTATAAAGAAAGTAGGCATTCGCCCACCTTGACACTGTGTCGCAATGCTTCGGGTATAAAAGTCTCCGGCATAGTTGTTGTGTATCGAAATATTTCGTAGGTAAAGTCGCCTTGGTAGTTTATTGCTTTGAATGCATCCATTAGTTCCTGCCAGTTCAGGGTTCCGCTAAAGGGAAGCAGGTGGTCGTTTTGAACTGTGGTAAAATCCGAAATATGGGTAGCTTTTAGCCTATCTCCCACCAGTTTCAAGGCATTCAGCTGGTTCTGCTTCATAATGCCCGCATGCTCTGCATCCCAGCAAATTCCCACATTGTCGTATGGAAGGTCATCTACAAGGTCAACCACTTCTTCGGCAGTGGAGGTGTAACGGCGTGTGGGGGATATGTTAAGCTCCCATAGGTTTTCTATGGCATAGCCCACATTGTGCTTTGCCGCAAGCTCCAGATGGGGCTTAAAATATTCCAAAGCCTTCTCTTTTGAAGTTTTACAGGCTGTAGCACTGTCAAAATCTGTAGCGGCGTGAATGGCAAGCCATTTTATGCCTAAGATTTCAGCGCCGATGATGCTTCGGCGAACCAATTCTTCCTGCCACTCTGCATTGGGAGTATTGGGGCTACAGTAGTTATAAAAATGTGAGTGTCCTTGGGAAAATTCTATTCCGCAGCGGTCTGCCGTTGCTCTGATATCCTGCAGCCAGCGCTCCCATTCATCGGTTTGGAAGGGGGTAGGGAACATGCTGCAATCGTGAAAGCTCATGTCCATAACCTTATAGCCAGCTTCTGCACAGAGCTCCACACACTTCTGAATGGAGGAGCGGCTGCCGTCCGGCCGGTTAAAGTAGATGCAGGTAGAAGTGGAAAGACGCATTTAAAAATCTCCTTTATGGAACAAAGTGGCGTACAGCTTCAAACAGCCCATCCACATTGTGCCCGGTCGCTACATAGTCTGCAACAGATTTCAGTTGTTCGGTTGCATTGCCAACTGCTACACCAACGCCAACTGCGGTTACCATATCAATATCGTTCTGGTGGTCGCCTGCTGCCAGAACTTCTTCGGGCTTAATGCCCAAGATTTTGATGAGAGAACGAACGGCATTACCCTTTGTTGCGCCGCCGCTGACTATCTCAACTGCACGGTCCAGGTAACGTGTATATCCGTAGCCCTCCGGAAGGCCTGCACAGAGCTTATCGTACTCTGCAATGCACCCTGCCAAGGTATCATCCATTACGGTAATCTTGTCCACAAGCAGTGTCTGCCACTCTTCCTCTGAGAACCGGTGTTCTTCGTGGTAGCGGTCAAAATCACGCTGCTGGTCCAGCACCCATGGGGTAAAGCGATATACCTTCTCATATCCATTTATGCTGTAAACGATGGATAACCCTTCGCTATCGGCTTTCTCAATGATATAGCGCAGGGGGCTTAGGGCAATCTGGTTTCTTTCTAGTATTTCCTTACCGTTAACAATGGTTGCGCCGTTACAGGTTATGTATGGGATAGTTATGCCTAGTTTTTTAACAAAGCCCTCTGCAATGTACTCTACTCTTCCTGTTGCGATAGTGAACAGGACATTTCGTTCCCTCAGATACTCTGCCATCTCGATTGCTTTGTGACTGAGCACCTCAGATTCATCAATCAGTGTTCCGTCAACATCACTTATTACAAGTTTTATCAAGCGTTTTTACCTCCTCGCGCTCGTGTAGATGTTGCATGTAGATTAAAGCTTATGTAAGCATTAATACCCAAAGCATTAGTGTTTAAATAAGGTTTAATGAAGGGAAAGGGGTATGGTTTTTTCCATACCCCTTTTAAAACTAAACTTAGCCGTTTGCTTTGTGGTATGCAGCAAGCTTTTCATTGCACTCGTTTACAATGCCGTCGTGGCACTGGTCAAGGGTCTCCTCGCCGTTTGCAAAGGCGAGCATGTGGTTTTTAATGATACCGTCGATTTCCCAGTTGATGATATCGAAAGGCTCCTGAACGTTGGGGTGAGAAGAGTGAATCTGGTCAACAGCAACCTTGTACATGGGGTTCTGATCAAACCACTCCTTAGCACCGTCCAGCTCGTAGACCTTAGCATTTACAGGGATATAACCGGTGGTCTTGTGGAAGTCAAACTGAACTTCGGGAGAAGCCATATACTGAACAAATTCCCAAGTTGCATCTACCTGTGCGGGATCCTTATCGGGGTCGAACATAACTACGCAGGAACCGCCAACCGATGTACCGCCGGTGTCCTTCTCGTTAACCTTGGGCAGGTTTGCAACGCCCCACTCGAAGCTGTCGCCAACCAGGTTTTTAACTTTACCGATTCTGGAAGTGGACATGATAGCCATACCGAACAGCTCCAGTGCGAACTCCTCGTTGATATCATCTTCACTTGCCTTGTAGCCGCCGGTCTTAATGACCTTTTCCCACTCGGTGAGGAAGTTACGTAGTGTGCCGTCTTCGCCAAAGGTAACCTTGGTCATGGGAGCGGTACGTCCGCCTTCGTTGTCGCCAAAGAAGTTGTACTCACCCTGGCCACCAATCCAGTTTGCCATCTGATATCTGCGAACAGCAACATTCAGACCGTAACGATCTACATTCTTGCCATTTGTGATAGTCAGCTTTTCGATAGCCTGTGCCATCTCAGCAATGGTTTTGGGTGGGTTTGCAGGATCCAGACCTACCTCTTTGAACATATCCTTATTGTAGTACAGAAGGATAGAAGAGCAGTTTACAGGCATACCAATCATTTTGTCCTGATAGGTGTAAGCACGAACCATGCCGGGCTCGATGTCCTCTTTCTTTACCAGTGTGCTGCCCTTGGCAAACATATCTTCAACCGGTACCAGATCATCGTAGGTAATTGCTGCAGGAATACCGGCACCAACTATCTGTGCAACGTCTGGGAAGTTCTTTGTGTCGCCGGCCTGCTTCAGTGTCTTAAGCTTTTCACTATTGTCATTGCCCTGGTAAACGCTCTTTACAACAATGCCCTTTTCCTTACCGATGGTCTCGTTAAAGGTCTTTGCAATGTTGTCCATGGCCTCACCGTTTACACCGGTAAGTGTATGCCAGTACTCAACTTCACGGACGGTGGTAGGAGCTGCTGTTGTGCTGTTCTGCTCTGTTGCAGGAGCGGAACTGCTGGGTGCAGGTGCACTGCCACAAGCTGTCATAGATGCTACCATGGAAAGTGCCAAAACTGTAGAAACTATTTTCTTCATGATGTTCCTCCTAAACTGTTTTGCTCGTCTTTGTTTCTTTGCAATATCATACTAGCCTTTTACTGCGCCGCCCATGATACCACCGACTATCTTCTTCTGAAATACAACGAAGATAACCAGCGTTGGCAGAAGTACAAGGATAGATGCCGCCATAATAGGACCGTAAACTGTTCCGTCGGGGAAGTTTAGCATTGTGACACCAACCTGTACAGTACGCATCAGGTTGTCGTTGGTAACCAGCATTGGCCACAGGTATGTGTTCCATGTGCCAATAAAAGAGGATATAAATATTGTAGTCATTACAGGTGTAGAGAGGGGTAGTAGTATCTGAAAGAAAAAGCGTAGGTTTCCGCATCCATCAACTGCAGATGCTTCCTTTAGGCTTAAAGAGAAGGTCAAGAAGTACTGACGCATCATAAAGATATTGGTTGCAGATACTAAGAAGATAATCATCATACCCATATAGGTATTGATAAGCCCCAGCGATGCGGTTGTCTGATAGTTGGTTACCAGTACGATATCACTTGGAATCATAATGGTTCCCATGAACAGCATAAATACTAGGTTTTTGCCCCTAAAGTTAAAAAAGGAGAATGCAAAAGCTGCCATTGATGCTGTAATAACACGTATAACACTGGACACACCTGCAATAATCAGGGAGTTTATCATAAAACGACCGAGTGTTGTTAGGGTCAGCGCCATTTTATAGTTGTCCAGTATCCATGTTTCGGGAATAAATGTAGGTGGCCGCCTCAGAATTTGGCTTGCGGGCATGAAGGATATTAATAGTGCGTAGATAATGGGCAGTATTATAATAAGTCCAATTACCACACAAAAGGTCTGGAAGAGCGCACTATTAATGTTCTTTTTCATCTTTTTATCTATCATTAGTTGTAGTGCACTCCCTTCTTCTCAAATCGGAAGCTGATAAGCATGAGCACAAAGGTAATGGCAAATGCGACCATGGCAGCTGCATATGCATCATTGTAATTCAGGTTGTTAACAGCCTGCTTGTACATAAATGAAATCATGGTATCAATATTTGCGGTAGTAGACATAGAACCGCCGCCGCTGAATATCAGGGTCAAACCTGACATCATCATATTCTTAGCCAGAGATGTACATATAAGGAAGAACAAGGTTGGAGATATCATGGGCATTATGATGCTCACAGTTCGGCGGTACATGCCGGCACCGTCCAGTGATGCGCTTTCCAAGATATCGTTGGGAATTCCGCGGATAGCCGCCAGCAAAAACAGGAAATTGTAACCGATGTTCATCCATACCGCTATAAAGCTGATGGCAAACATGGCCCACTTGGGATCGTTCAGCCAGTTAATACGGGTACCCAGTATGTAGTTCAGTGCGCCGATGGTGGGGTTATATGCCAGACGAAAGATCATTGCACTTACCGACATGGACATAGCCATAGTGAGGGAAAACATGGTTTCATATATGCTGGATGTTCTGGTACGCTTTGTTGCAAGCATTGCCAGCATCATGGCGATGAGGATACTTACGGGAGCAGCCATGATTACATATATAACTGTGTTTTTAATGGAGGTAAGGAAATTCTTATTTGTAAGCACGCTTACATAGTTTTCCAGTCCTACAAAGCCTTTCCAGTTACCCATGGAGTCTACTGTAAAAAATGTACCCATAAATGTCTTTATAAATGGGTAGTAGGTGAATACAACAAAGAACAGTACAGCTGGTGCCAGATAAAAAAACGGTTCCAGTTTCTTCATCGTGGACTTCTTACTTAAAGACTGCACGGGTCTATTGCTTATTCTTGCAGTTTTCAATATATTTTCCTCCTTGTGTACATATCAGCTTATCTACATATCAACTAGTATATATAGTAGTACAAGTTGACAGCTAAGTCAATAAGTTATATAATAAATCCAACAGCAGACGACATTATTTCTATTTTATACAAAAATGCGTTTTAATTTTTATGCTAAACAACGAATTCTTTATAAAAGGTGAGCGGGTGACATAACAATGATGGAAAATGTTATTGATCGGGAACTTCCTGTTCCTGCGTACTATCAAATTGAGATGGATCTAAAGGAAAGAATTGCGCGGGGCGAGTGGAAGGTAGCAGAGCAGATTCCATCCGAAGCCAAGCTGGCAGAGTACTATGCCGTTAGCAGGATTACCTTACGTCAGGCCCTTGCAGAGCTGGAAAAGGATGGCGTTATCCGTAAACAGCGTGGCAAAGGTGCTTTTATCTGCGAAAATCCGGTTCCGTTTATCCACAACCTGAACTATGCTCTGGTTTCTGCAGATAAGTTGGGAAACAAGCCTTACAATATTACAGCAGAAGTGATAACCATGCGTATTTTTGATGTGCCGAACGAAGAGATTCGTGAACAGCTACAGCTTACGGAGCAGGATAGCGTGCTTTACTTTAAGCGTATCTTTTATCTGGACGGTACCCCCATGGCTATTGGGCGTTCGTGGCTGAAAGCTTCCCTGGTGCCAAACCTGGTAAATGAAGGCTTGATAAATAACCAGCTTTCCACCACGCTCAAAGAACGCTACGGTATTATGGTAGACAGGATAAATGACTGTCTGGAGGTGGTCCGGCCAACACAGGGCGAGTGCCATCTACTTGGAATCTCCTACGACTGCCCCCTTATGCTTGTACGAGGTGTTTCCTACACTGTTGATGACGTTCCAGTAGAGTATTCCAATACACTCTGGCTTGGGGACCGTGTCCGTTTTAATCTCCAACTATTCAGTACCAAAAACGGTTTTGAGATTACATCATTGTAGTTTTTTGCAGACAGCCTTTCATAAGGCTGTCTGTTTTTTATTTTACAAAAAGGCACGTTCATGTAACAGGTTCTCAAACAAATCCATATTAAAGGAATGCGCAACTCGAATATCCGAGTTGTTTTTTATATTGCCCACATTATCAAATCGGGTTAGGCCTGTGGTGACTTCACCTTTTGTTTCTACCGCAACCTTTCCCTGTACCAGTTTGGCAATCTCCGGTGCAACCAGATAGGCTACTGCCATGGTATCAACATATAGGCCCGCAGGCTCCAGCCCTCTGGTGCGCAGAAACTTTTCTGCGTCTGCAAGCATGTTGTAGGGAACGGTTCCAACGGTACCTCTCCGCAATAGGTTTTCGTGCAGTGTGTTGGAGAGCTGTCCTGTAACGTCTATTCCCAGTGCGGTAATGGGCAGGCCGCTTTCCAGAACCATCTTTGCAGCCTCCGGGTCAACAGAGATATTCCATTCAATACGGGAATTGAACCGTTCCAGGTTGACCGTAACACCATAGGAGCCGTTTATGGTTATAACCTGTGCAACATTTTTGACGAAGGATGCATCCCTATCCAGTGCCAGTGCCAGATTGGTCATGGGCGCCATGGACAAAATGTATACCTCGCCTGGGTTCTGTGCAGCAATCTCACACAGTTTATCAACAGCATGTTGAGGCTGTGGTTGAGAACCTGCATAGGGCAGGAACATTTCGGCCATACCATCCCGTCCGGAATAGACGTCGTCCTTTGGCAGTATGCGAACCAAAGGCCCATCTGCACCTACATACACCGGAATGTCGGTACGGTTGCAGTATTCCAAAACCTTCATGGCGTTCTGCGCACAAATCTCCGCACGGCGGTTTCCCGCTACAATGGTAACAGCCAGCACCTCTATCTCGGGGCATCCCAGTGCAAAGAGAAGTGCAAGCACGTCATCTGCACCGGGGTCACAGTCGATAATCACCTTTTTAATAACAGGACACCTCCTTACTCAATGATACCTGAAAGCGCTTCCACAAAGGTTTTCTGATACAGTGCACTGTCAATGGAAGTTGCTGTGCAAATCTCCGGCAGGTGCTCCCAACGGAAATGGTCACGCCTATCCCATAGGGTCATGCCCCGAGTCAGCTGACTGCCGGTATCTACCGCTACCTTAATGTTGGTTGTTGTTAGCATTTCGGGACGGATAAATGCGCACATGGCTGTTGTATCAATAGGACCGTTGATAAACAGGTCAATATCCTGAATGGTGTTGTTTCCATCAATGTAATCAATAATCTCCAGTGCGTACTTAGCCTGCTTATTCCCCACCTTTTTCAGCTTTTCAATGGTTTCTTCGCTGATGTTCACCATATCGGGGTTAAATGCGATGTCCAGCCCAATTGTTGTAAGCTTTACACCGGACTCATAAACAATCTTGGCGGCTTCCGGGTCAACATAGATGTTCCACTCGCTCATGGGGTTATCACCGGTTGCGTTGCTGAAAGCATAGCCGGTAAAACCATAGGAACCGCCAAGGTGAATGACCTCTTTTACCAGCGGAATAATCTCGGGCTTGAGCATAAATGCCAACGCAACATTGGTAAGGGGTGCAGTGCATACCAGGCTCACTTCGTGGGGGTACTGCATTACAGCATCAATGATGACCATAGCAGGGTGCTTTTCAATGGGTTTCAGCTTGGGCTCAGGGAAGAAGTGGTTGCCTAGGCCGTCCTGACCGTGGCAGTATGGGTCGGATGGCTGTTCGCGAACCAGAGGATGTGTCATTCCCTGTGCAACGGGAATATCACCGCGGCCGATGTACTCCAGCACCTGCAGTGCGTGCATTGCACTTACGTCGGAAGTGAAGTTTCCGCTTTCGGTAGTAATTGCAAGCAGCTCCAGGTCAGGGTGTGTCAGCGCCATTAAAATACTTACCGAATCATCGGTGCCGGGGTCACAGTCGTATATTAGTTTTCTTCTGTCACTCATGGTGTTCCTCCACATTATATAATTTCTATTTTGCTGTTGGTTGTGCTTGGTGCTTCGGGATTCCGTGCCCAAGCCCCTGAAAAGCCACAGTTAAACGGCTGTTCATTTATCCGTGCCAGATACGCTGCTACCATAGGGCCAACGGCATATTGGCAAAATGGGGTCAACCATTCCTCGGTGCAGGGTGCGGTAAAGACATATTTTGCAGCAATGGTTGCATCATCTGTAACCACAGCCACAGGCATACCCATTAGCTCCAGCTTAGTTAGCAGTTCTCGGGTACGTCCGGCACTGGCACTTTTCTTATGGTCAAAGATCATGGTTAGAATATTAGCTCGGTCTGCTGCAAAGTAGTTAATATGGAACCAATCTTCGCAGTCTAGGTAGCTTGCAGGCAAACCTACCGTTTCATATACCTTGGCCTGGGCATACCATGCACTGCCAAGGTCGCTTCCACCGCCTATAAACTCTGCCGAACGTGCATCTTTGTAGTCGTTTGCCAGAGAAAACGCCAGTGCATCCCACTGGGGCAGTATTTCGGATACCTTTGCCATGGTCTGTACAATACCATCTGCACAGTGTGCAACAGTCATGGTGGCCTGTCCAAACTGCTCACACAGTGCTGCTGCCAACAGATAAATACCCATGAGCATAGCAGTGTAGCTACGGACACCGGGGCCGGATTCAAAAGACGGTATTGCAAGCTCCAACACATGCTGTGCCTCATGGGCCAGCGCCGACTCGGCTTTGGCTGTCAAGGCGATATTCTGCACGCCATAGTGGGTCATGCGTTTTGCAGCCTCTACCACCCGTGCTGCGCCGCCGGACTTACTCATGAGCACCACTAAGGTATCTGCCGACAACGCAAATGCCGGGTAGTGCCTGGCAAGCTCCAGGGAAGTAACAACCTCAACAGGAGTTTGCAGCCACTCTGCAATATATTCTTTTACACTCAGTGCCGCACAATAACAATCTCCACAGCCAGTCAGAATGATTTTTCCGGGCTTGCGGATAGTTTGTGTTACCTCTTTTACATTGACCTTCATGGCAGGAAGCATGTCATGCATCATCTGCTCAATGCTGTAAACCTGCCTTCGTACCACGTTATCAAACTGTTTCATTACAATCCAAACCTTTCTGCCACCTCTATAACACCGGCACACAGCTCATTTGTACATACAAAGTCTGCACATTGCTTGAGTTCGTCCGTTGCATTTGCTACAGCTGCACCGGTTCCGGCAACCTGAATCATTTCTATATCATTTTGGTGGTCACCTACTGCAACGATATCTGCAAGGCTCACTCCAAGATACTCTGCAAGACGTTTTACTGCTGTACCCTTGCTGCAACCTGCAGGCATGATATCCAGCGTGCCGCTTTGGTATTTTACAACCGAGACATACTGTGGAAACTGCTGGAGCAGCGTGATTACTTCATCAGACCGTCCGCTTTTTGCACTGTCGTCTATTAAAACCTTCTGGATTTGCTCTGTATGCCACTGTTCCTCGGTAAGCTGACGTATGCCGTCGTATCTACCATAGTTATCCATGAGGTCTGCAATCCACGCTGTCTTCCGGTAGGCGTATTCTTTCTCTCCGTCTGTCATGACAATGGACATCCCTAGGCTATCTGCTAATAGAATAGCCTCCTTTAGGCAAAACGTGGGTATCATGGTATTCCAAATGTATGTATCCCCCAGCTTTGCAGATGCTCCATTGCACCCAATGACCGGAAGCTGAATTCCCAGCTTCTCCACCAGCCCGTCAATGCGGCTCTGTATTCTACCGCTGGCAATGGTAAACTGTAAGTTTTTCTTCTTAATAAGCTCTGCCAGTTGGTCTATTTCCGGTGGTAGTTTTCTATCATTCCCGATCAGGGTACCATCTACGTCGCTTATAATTATCTTCTTTGTCATGGTAGCAACTCCTCCGCAGTCCATTTACATCGGTAGCCTCGTAGTCTTCACAGTACTCCATGGTACGGTTATCCTCGGAATAGGTCACCCGTGCAATAAACAATACGGGTGTGCCTTCCTCCATACCAAAGAATTCGGCAATTTCCTCTGGGCACCCTACTGCCCGAATCGTCTCGTCGGAATGATGGGGTACCAATTTGGCTTTATGTATTAAGAGCCTGTAAAGTGAACCGTTCTCCAGGTCCTCCGCCATAAAGTTTACATTTTCTACCAGTCTGGCGTTTAGATAACTTATCTGATAGTTTCCGGCGACCTTATCTATCAACTTTAGCCGTTCAATGCAGATAACGGGGTCACCTTCTGCTATTCCCAGCTGTTTGGCAATCCGCTTATCGGCACTGCCAAATTTGATTTGTATAATCTTAAAGGATGCTGTGGGGAAATCCATGTGATGTTCTTCTTTGGATGGTGGAAGTGTTGTAGGCAAAAATGCAGTTCTGCTTTTAACATAGGTACCCTTGCCCTTTACGCTATGCAGTAGGCCTCGCTCTATTAATTCCTCAAAAGCCCGGCGTACCGTTGTTCTGCTAATCTGAAACTTTTCAGCGTAGTATTCCTGCCCCTTAATTGCACTGCCAACAGGGTATATCCCACTCAAGATATCGGCTACAATATCTTCTTTGACAACTTTATAGGCAGGCTCATCCATCTTTTTACTCATCCTCATCCCCCTGTCTTTATCTGTTATGCTATAGAAAATAATATCGTATGGGCTTGTGCCATGTCAAATTTCTTATATGCCATTTGTACAATATGCCATATGCCATGTGGCTATATCTACTGTATTCTTTCTTTTTCGCCAATTTACGCATTTTTTACCTTGTGCCATGTGCCATGTTGGAAACTGCAAAAGCATGGACAAAATTTAGTGGCAATCGCACAAATAAACAGTGGAATATGAAGCAATGCAAACATGCAGACGATACCAAATAATGATATCTGCTATGTGACTGCTTGGTTGAGTAAAGGCTGGGTTTCAGGGAAGATTTATCCCTATGGGCAGGTATGTTAAAATGCTTTGCGTTTATGATATACTAATGTAGACAACCCGCAGAGACTGTTATATCTTTTAAATGGGAGGTAGAGGCAATGAGACTAGATGCTGATTTTTATAGGCAGCCGGCTTTAACCCTGGCACCGGCACTTTTGGGCAAGCTGCTCTGCCGTGCTGTGGACGGCGAAGTGCGCAAGCTGCGTATTACCGAAACCGAGTGTTACTGTGGAGAGTGTGATACTGCCTGCCATGCGCACAAGGGAAAGACAGAACGCACCAAGGTGATATACCGCGAGGGAGGCTGCGCCTATATCTACCTTTGCTACGGTATTCACAACCTGCTCAATGTGGTAAGCGGGGAAGAGGATTTTCCCGAGGCGGTACTTATCCGTGGTGTGGCAGGCTTTTACGGACCTGGCAGACTTACCAAGACACTGGCTATTGACCGAACCCTGAATGGTGAGGATTTGGTGACCTCTAAGCAGTTGTGGTTGGAGGAGGATGGTACGTTTCCCGAATATGAGGCAGCAACACGAATTGGCATTGAATACGCTACTGAAGAATACAGGGAAAAGCTTTGGAGATTTACAGTAAAAGGGGTATTAAAATAACGCGTTCTAAATTATCGAATGTGCTATAATAAAAGATAAAAATTTATTGAAACCTACAAATTTTTGTTGAAGTTTGTAGGTTTTTAAGATATGATACAAATAATACTATTTTTAGAAACAACTGGACAAGAACAAAGAAGATGGAAGACCTGGTTCGTAATAATAATTTTAGGGGGGCATTTTGATATGCTGAAGAACATGAAGATTAATAAGCGTCTTATTCTGGCTTTTGTGGTAACCGTGTTGGTATCAAGTATTGCAGGCATTGTAGGTATCACTTTGCTCGATAAAATTGATAGCGACTACAGCAATGCACTGATAGACTATGGGTTTGCACAGGGGGACATAGGAAACCTGGGGAGGCACTTCGAAAAGCAACGGGCAACCACGCTATACGTATTTTTAAGTGCCGATACGACCAGTCGCAACAGCTATTTAGCTGAGCTTGCGGAGCTGGATAAAACCATAGCTGCCGATATGGAGCAGGTACATAAGGGCTTGGTAAGCGAGCTGGGGAAGGAAGTATACGCCAAGCTTGCAGCCGGGTGGCAGAGCTACATTACCGGCCGCGACAAGGTTATTCTGTCCGGCGCCAAGGGAAATGTAGCAATTAATATGTACAAGGAACAGTGTACTGCTGCTTCTGAAGAAGTGTCTGCCATTATAGACACCATGCTAAGTGATAAATCTAGGCTTGGACACGAAAAATCGACGGATTTGACCAGACAAACCATAAACTATACCATACTGATGATGGGTATTATTGTAGCCGCCTTTGTATTGGCTGTGGGGCTTGCCATTTCAGTTGCCCGTAGCATCAGCAGACCCATCGCTCAGGTGGAGAAGGCTGCCAAGGAGATGGCACAGGGCAACTATGATAGCCATGTTACCTATACTTCGCGGGATGAGATTGGCTCCCTTGCGGAGAGTATGCGAAAGATGACCACCGCTACCAAAAGTGTGGTTATGGACACCTCTCATGTGCTGGGTGAAGTGGAAAAAGGCAACTTTATGGTGGAGCCCCAGGCGGAGTATATGGGCGTATTTAAAGCAATACAAGGCTCTATACTGGAGATTATTCGTTCGCTCAATTCCACTATGGCACAGATTAACCAGTCCTCCATGCAGGTTTCCAGCGGTGCCGAACAGGTTTCCGGCGGTGCACAGGCACTTTCTCAGGGTGCTACCGAGCAGGCCAGCAGCGTTGAAGAGCTTTCTGCCACCATCCATGAGATGTCCCAGCAGATTAAGAAGAATGCCGAGAATGCAGCGTTGGCTCGTGTACAGTCCGAAAAGGCTGGTGAAGAGGTTCTAAGCAGCAACGAGCAGATGCAGCAGATGTCTATTGCTATGAATAACATCAGCGTAAAAGCGGGTGAGATAGGAAAAATCATTAAGACCATAGACGACATTGCATTCCAAACCAATATACTGGCGCTAAATGCTGCCGTTGAAGCTGCTAGAGCCGGTGCTGCGGGCAAGGGCTTTGCTGTGGTTGCCGATGAGGTTCGTAACCTTGCGGGTAAGAGTGCACAGGCTGCAAAGAACACCGCAACACTTATAGAAGAAGCTATAAAAGCGGTGGAAAATGGTACAAGCATGGCAGAACGTACTGCAAAATCGATGTTGTCGGTGGTGGATGGTACCAAACATGTAACCGCACTGATGGAGGATATTGCGCAGCAGTCCAATGAACAGGCAACTGCTATCAGCCAGGTAAATATGGGTATGGAGCAGATATCCGCTGTGGTACAGACAAACTCTGCTACAGCCGAGGAAAGTGCTGCTGCCAGCGAAGAGCTTTCGGGGCAGGCACAGGTGCTTAAAAATCTTGTGGCGGTATTCAAGCTAAAGGGTGTCAGCAATGATGAGGTGAACTTTGGTATGGGGGACACCTACGAGGATGCTAAAGACATAGACAGCAGCTTTTCAACCAGTGGGTATGGTACCAGCAAATATTAGTATAATTACAAAATTTGTTTAAAGAATTGGTGAATATTGACTGTCGAATTATAGAGTTTCTTGACAATATATAGAACCTGTCCTATAATACTAGATGTAATAATCTATAAATCTACAATCTGATTTTGCGGTGGAGGTGCTTGAGGTGAGTGGCATATTCAAGGTCTATATTGCAGAAGGACAGGAATATTTTGTATACCAGAAGGATGAAAAACTGGTAAAAACAAGCTTTCCATTTTCGCAAAGTCTACTGGATCTGCTATATTTGGATATGGGTTCCTTTGATGAAAAGTTTGAAGAAATGGGTGCGGCAGTAGCAAAAATCTATAGTACCAAGGATGATCGTCTGGGCGAACGGGTCAAGACAATTATGGAGGAGCTGGCACAGGCACATATCTACTTTGAACTTCTGCGTGCCGACTGGAACGAGCGGTTGGAACAGATTTATCACAAGGACAACATTGGAATTATGGAGCTGCTTCCCTATAAGAAGAAGCTGCTGCAGCTTCCGGAGAATATCCGTGCTATCCAAACCCAGCTGCGCATTATGCTGGAGCAGGTTTTGGACATAACCTCAGCCGACAAACCTATTTCCGAAAAGATGGTAAAGTATATGAACCCCAAGGATGGGAACGATCAGAACGTGTTCCATTTCGGTACCCAGAGCATGAGCTTTGAGGTCATTGATAAAAAAACCTTCTGCGAAGTCCTCTATCCAACCAGCATCTATGATCTCATTGATTTCTTTGCAAGAGAATGCCTAAAGCGGGAGCAGCGCTTCCGTGTCTGCAAGAACTGTGACAAATACTTTGTGCTAAGCGGCTATGCAAATGCCGAATACTGCGACCGCCCCTTTGACGACCAAGGACACACCTGCAAAGAGATGGGAGCCCTAAACGTATGGCAGAAGAAAGCCAAAAAGCCCGCCTACGAACTATACAGCAAGGAATATAAAAAGCGCTTTGCCCGCATTAAGTATGGGAAAGTTACCAAGGAAGACTTCTATGCATGGGCTGAAAAGGCCAGGGAACTTCGGGACCAGTGCATGGCGGACACCATGGAATATGAACAGTTTCAGGAATGGATTGCCGCTAACTAAAGATAATAAAAAGACTTCCGCATAGTGCGGAAGTCTTTTTTTATGGGTATACGCTTACTTTGCTGCAGGTTCTACGTACTTCCGTACCTCCAGTGCGCTGCCCTGTGGGGGAAGGCTCATGGTAAATACACCGGGGTGGAAGATGTTCAGCTTGTCACCGGGCTTCAGCTCATCAAAGTTTAGGTAGAACTGGGTATCTTCACTTCCGTAGTTGAAGCGGATTTCACCCTGCATGCCTTCAGCAGAGAGCGACTCTACAACCAGCCAACCCTGTCCGGGCTTTTCGGGGTGAGCTTCTACAGACTTTAGGGTACCGTTAAAGTTAACCATACCGGCTTCCTGATACTTAATGGCGGTAATAATGTTGTGGGTGGCGGCAACGTCCAGTGGCTGCCCGGGTGCTCTGCCATAGTAGACTTCCAGATACTGTCCTACCTCGGGGGTAAAGCCGGCATAGGTGTCCTTTGTAAAGGCAAACTTGAGAGAGGGTGCGCCGAAGTCGGTGCCTTCAGCCTGCTCCAGGGTGACAATGTGGTTATCACCTTCCTGTGTAACATTGGTGATAGTACCACGGTACATGGCAGCGTCCGCAGGGATAGGTGGAGCTTCGGGCAGGCTGTTGGAGCTGCCGCTTTCACTCTCGCTTACCGGAGGAGGAGAAGGCTCTACCGAAATAGAGGGTGCGCTGCTGGTAGGGGGAGGGGTACTGCCGCAGGCTGCAAGCCCAAGGATAAGCAATGCGCTAATAGATATGGCAAATAGTTTTTTCATTTTTAAGTCTCCTTCATTTTTGGGGTGTTCTTATTTCTAAGTCTCTGTATAGTATGTGTAACAAAAACAGAGAATTATTGCATACTATTTTTTTTTGGCAATGAAAAGGCCACAGAACGGCGGAGCAGTAAGGCTCAACGCTGGTCTGTGGCTTTTTAATACATTTTCAGCCGGTGTAGCAGGGTTTATACTCTGTGCAGCAGGTCTGTGTAGGTGGGAATAGGCCAGTACTGGCAGTCCACAATGGTTTCTGCATGGTCACAGCTGACACGAAGCTTATCCATGGCAGGGCGCACCACATCACGGATGTAACGTGCACGCTCTATGCCCCCAGAGGGCTGTGCCGCAGTGGCCTGTTCCAAAGCTGTCAGCCCGGTAGAAATATCATTCAGCACCAGTGACAGTTCCTCCAGATGCTGTTGTAAATACTGTTGGGGTGTGCCTGCGGCTATGGTAAAGTTCTTGGCACTGCGCGCCACCAGTCCGGTGTATTCAGCAGTGGCAGGGAGCAGCTGTCTGCGCACCATCTCAATAATGGTTGCAGCCTCAATGGAGACAACCTTGTTGTAGCTTTCCAGTGTAATTTCATAGCGGGACAAGCATTCGCTGCGGGAAAGTACGCCAAACCGCTCGAAGAGGTTCACGCAGTTTTCCTGCCGCAAGGCATCAAACGCTTCTACAGAGTCCTCTATAATGGGAAGACCCCGACGGGCGGCTTCTTCCAGCCATGCCTTGTCGTAGTTGTTGCCGTTGAAGATAACCCGTCCGTGGCGAAGCAGGGTTTCGGCTACCACCTGTGCAATGGTATCGGGGGTAAAGCCTGACTGTTCAAAGTAGTTGGCAAAGGCAGAAAAGCTATCTGCCATAATGGTATTCAGAACGGTGTTTGCCATAGCAATAGACTGGGAGGAACCCACCATACGGAACTCAAACTTGTTGCCGGTAAAGGCAAGGGGAGAGGTGCGGTTGCGGTCGCAGTCGTCCTTGGCAAACTGGGGAGAGGTGGAAACACCGATATTCAGCAGAGGTCTTCCGTCTCCGTCGGGAACGCAGCCCTTGGCGGCAGTAGTAAGCACCTCCAGCAGGTGGTCACCCAAAAACATGGACACCACAGCGGGGGGAGCCTCACCTGCACCCAAACGGCGGTCGTTGCCAGCTCCCGCTGTGGAGAGCCGCAACAGCTGCGGGTAGCTGTCCACTGCACGGATGAAGGCGCAAAGGCTGATGATGAAAACAGGGTTCTTTTCAGGGTGCTTTCCCTGACGGAACAGGTTAATGCCGGTGTCGGTGCAGAGGGAGTAGTTGTTGTGCTTGCCGGAGCCGTTAATGCCTGCAAAAGGCTTCTCGTGTAGCAGACAGGCCAGACCCTGCTCTTTTGCCACAATGCGCATGGTTTCCATAATCAGCTGGTTGTGGTCACATGCCACGTTGCAGCCTGCATAGAGGGGCGCCAGCTCATGCTGTGCGGGTGCGGCTTCGTTGTGCTTGGTTTTGGAGGGAACACCCAGCTCCCAGAGCCGTTTATCCACCTCCCGCATAAAGGCATCTATCCGCAGTCGTATCCGTCCCAGATAGTGGTCGTCCAGTTCCTGACCTTTGGGAGGCTTTGCTCCCAGCAGGGTGGTGCCGCATATCTTTAAATCGAGCCGCTGCTCATACCGTTCACGGTCCACCAGAAAGTATTCCTGCTCGGCCCCTGCTGCGGGGTCTACACGGGTGACGTCGGTAAGGCCCATGGCATGGCAGAGGCGGGTAGCTTCACGGCTGACTGCTTCCATGGAGCGCAGCAGCGGAGTTTTGGCATCCAGTGCTTCTCCGGTATAGGAGCAGAAGGCAGTGGGTATGTACAGGGTGTCGCCCTTGACAAAGGCGGGGGAGGTGGGGTCCCATGCAGTGTAGCCACGGGCCTCGAAGGTGGCACGCAGTCCGCCGGAAGGGAAGGAGGACGCATCTGGCTCGCCTTTAAAAAGGGAGTTTTGGGAAAATTCAGTAAAGGAGCTTCCTTCGCCATCGGGGACTACAAAAGCATCAAACTTACCGGCGGTAATGCCGGTCATAGGCTGAAACCAGTGGGTAAAGTGGGTAGCACCCAGCTCAATGGCCCACTCCTTCATGGCATCGGCAACACCTTGGGCAATCTCTGGCTTTACTCTGCCGCCGGTATGGGTACATTCCTCAAAGGCTGCGCATATCTCTGCGGACAACCGTTCTCTCATAACATTTTTGCTGAATACCTTAGTACCAAATCCGGTGGAATTTTCCATAAGCACACTCCCGAAAAAATTTGATGTATTACACTAGAGATGAAATACCCTTTATAGCAGATGTACCCCGTGTGCTTCACACTGGGCTATCATATCATCCGGCCACACCGAGGCCTGTACTTCGCCCAGGTGTACCTTTTCCAGCATGGTCATGCAGATACGGGACTGGCCGATACCGCCGCCCATGGTCAGGGGCAGTTTATCTTCCAGCAGCATGCGGTGGAAAGGAAAGGACTTGCGGCGTTCCTGTCCACGGATGGCCAGCTGATGCTCCAGCGCCTCACGGTCCACCCGTATGCCCATAGAGGAAAGCTCTACAGCACGGCCCAAAGGCTCATACCAGATGAGGATATCACCGTTCATGCTCCAATCATCATAGTCGGGGGCACGGCCGTCATGGGGCTGCCCGCTTTTCAGCGCACCGCCTATCTGGCTTATAAAGACAGCGCCATGTTTCTTGGCGATAATGTCCTCCCGCTCCTTGGGAGAGCAAAGGGGATAGCTGTCCTCCAGCTCCTGGCTGGATATAAAGGCAATCTGCTCCGGCAGATAGCTTGCAATGACGGGGAAAGCGGCACAGACAGTCCTCTGTGTCTTTACGAATACGGTCCAAATTTTATTGACGATATCCATGAGCATTTCGGTGGTGCGCTGCTCACGGGTAATAACCAGCTCCCAGTCCCACTGGTCCACATAAACCGAGTGGAGGTTATCCAGCTCCTCATCACGACGGATGGCGTTCATGTCGGTATAGAGGCCGGTTTCAGGGGCAAAGCCGTAGTTTTGCAGTGCCATGCGCTTCCACTTTGCCAGCGACTGTACGATCTGAACATCGGCGCCGATATCCAGTATATCAAACTGAACAGGACGTTCTATGCCATTCAGGTCATCGTTTAGGCCGGTTTCGGGGCGAACAAAGAGCGGTGCGGAAACACGGGTAAGGTGCAGTGCCTTAGCCAGCTCCCGTTCAAAGGTATCCTTTACAAGCTTAATGGCAATTTCGGTTTCCAGCACATCCAGCTTGGAAAGATAGCGGTCGGGAATGATGACACGGCGCTGAGATGGCGTTGGTTGTGTTGTCATATTGGTGGTGTCCTTTCTGTGCATTTCGTCAAGAATATCAATAGTTTATTCTACCACGAGATGACATAGAATTACAAGCCTAAAATCCCCTTAACTGCGCCATATGCAAGGAGAAATCCCGCTGCGGGAGGAACAAAAGCGGTACTTCCCGGCGAATGTCTTCCGTTTTGCGATTCGACACAGATGCTGCGGATGGCGGGCTGGGTGGAAAAGACCACCTGCAGGTGGTTTACGCCACGCTTTTTTAGCTCCCGCCGCATAATTTTGGTTAGGGGGCAGCCGGTTCCGGCGGTTTCGGTTATGTCCCCAAGGCGCAGGCAGGAAGGGTCTGTGCGGTTTCCGGTGCCCATGGAGGACAGCAGGGGAATCCCCCGCTCCTGACAGCTTACCGCCAGATGCAGCTTGGATGTCACCGTATCAATGGCGTCCAGCACACAGTCGGGCTGCCACTGGTAAAGAAAGTCGCTTTCTTCCGGCAGGTAGAACCGTTCTGCCGTATCAATGTGACACTGTGGGTTTATGGACAGTAGCCGTGCCTTTGCAGCCTCGGCTTTTGGCTGCCCCACCGTTAGGGAGGTAGCAATAAGCTGGCGGTTGCAGTTGCTGCGGGAAACGGTGTCGTTATCTACCAGCAGCAGATGCCCCACGCCGCTTCGGCAGAGGGCTTCGGCGGCAGCGCCCCCCACACCGCCCAGTCCCAGCACCGCAATGCGGGTGTTTTCCAGACGGGTTAGAGCTTCCTCTCCAAGGATAGGTGCAGTTCGTTCTAAAAAGTTAAACATGGTATTCCTCCTGTTATCTATATAGGAAAATCTGAAAAACCTCCCCCATAGCAGTTTGCCGTGAGAGAGGTATATTATTCTGTAGTTACAGGTATAGCTCGCCCCATCTTCCGGTTTCGTGGAACCCCACCTTACGGTAAAGCTGTGCGACAGCATCATAGCCGCTAATAAGCACAGGCTGTTTGCCCTTTTCCAGTACTCGGTTCACCAGATAGCTGGAAATTTTGGTGCCCAGCAGCCTGCCCCGGTGGGTGGGAATGACCGCCACAGCGGCAATAGCACCGCTTTTTGCATCCTCCGAAGCCACACTGCCGGTACCTATGGGAACACCGGTTTCATCCCTTAGTATAACCAGCTCCATAAGCCCCTTATCAAGCTTTAGGGCAATCTCCTGCGACCAGCATTCAAAGGTAAGGTGGGTGCGGTAGTATTCATGGCTCTGCTGCAATACCGAGAAAACCTCTCGCAGGTTGTCGGCAGGCTGTATATCGCTGTAATCCCCAGCAATGGGCTCGCCGTCATAGGCCATATAAAAGGAGCTTTCACAAACGCCCCCAAGCACCGACATAAGACGGTCGCACTGCTCCCAGTTGGTATCCACTTCGGTTACACCGTGGCTCCGTATGAACTCTGCAAGCTCGGCGGTGTCACCCTGTCCGCTTAGGGTAAGTACATGGCCCGAAAGGTATAGTGCTGCTGTAGGTACGCCTTGGGCAGTATATGCCAGCCAAAAGGATGGATTATAACAACCTGTGCCATAGGCCAACAGCGCAGTAACCGATTTGCTGCCAAATACGGGGTCACAGGCAGATACGGCAACAAAGTCACCCTCTCTGTGGCCATCTACCCGAAACAGCATGTCTATCGCTCCCTTACCTATTTACTGTTATTATCCTGCCGGTCACGGCTTATTTTGCTAAGATACCGGTAGATGCTGGCCTGAGAGCAGCAAAGCTTTTCTGCCACATGGCCTACAGCACCCTTTAGCATAAAGACACCCTTCTGGTCCATGGCATCCACAATATGCATCTTTTCATCCTGTGTCAGCCGGTCGGGAGAAAGCTTATCCCCGATAATCTGAAGCAGCACTTCATCTGCAACGCCAAAGAGGGAATTGTGAAAACTTTCGGTGCCTTCGGGAGGGGTTTCGGTCAGTTGCAACTTGGCAGGGTTTGACTCATAGGTAATGTTCTGATTAACAAATTCATCGGGGTGGCAGAGCTGGAGCAAGCGGGTGCTGACCTCCTGAAAGCGGCTGTCATCAAAATTAATGCAAAGCATACCCACCGGGCGTCCCATGTCATCCTTAATAAACATGGAGGAGGAACGAAGCATCTTGCCGCCGGAGGAAAGGCCACTGTAGTTTAGGCGAAATTCGCTGTTTTCATAGCTTTTATCGGCCAGCATTTGAAGCCCTACATTCGTAAGTGGGGCACCGATATGCCGTCCGCTGACATGACCATTGGCAATTGCAATAATCGAGCTGCTTTTGTTTGTAAAGTCGTGGAGAGTCACCTCATAATCAGGCCCCAGTGCTCTACCCAAAAACTCTACAAGAAGTGTGTATTGTTTAATCATGACGCGTGTCATTACTTTCACCTGCTTTATCTGTATAATGTGTTTATATATAATGGTAAAGCTGTGCAGCGATTTTCTCTAGTTTATCACACAATTAAAAGGTTAGCAAGAATTACAATCAATAAAATTATTACATGGATAAAAAAATGTCACTATAATAAATTTTTATTGTGAGTGATAACAAAACTGGGAATACGTTTGTGTGTAGTATATACAAACATAAAAAAACGTAAAAAAATTAGTTAATATTACCCAAAAAATTAGTTGACAATTTTTTATTACTGCGATAATATATTATTGAACTTACAAAGGAGGAGAGACAATGAAAGAGATTATTGCAACATCTTCTGCACCAGCGGCTATCGGTCCTTACTCCCAGGCAACAGCCGTGCATTCTATGGTGTTTACATCCGGGCAACTGCCCATAGATCCCGCGACCGGAGCTTTTGCCGAGGGCGGTATAGCGGAACAGACACATCAGTCCCTTACCAATGTAAAAAAGGTTCTGGAAGCTGCGGGCAGCAGCATGGACCAGATAGTGAAGACAACGGTTTTCCTCAGTGATATGAACAACTTTGGCGCTATGAATGAAGTGTATGCTCAGTTCTTTACCGAAGGAAGCTTTCCTGCACGCTCTGCTGTTGAGGTGGCCAGGCTGCCCAAGGACGCACTGGTGGAGATAGAGGCTATTGCAGCAAAGTAAGTACTACACATAAACCAGTCAACAATACCGTCCGCCTGTTGGTAGGGCAATCTGCCTTATAACGACCGGGGTATCGAATTATAATTAATAATTGGAGGTATTTGTTATGGCAATTAAGTATGTCGCGGAACCGTTTAGAATTAAGATGGTGGAACCTATCAAAATGACAACTCGTGAGGAGCGCGAGAAAAAGATAGCAGATGCTAAGTACAATATGTTTAACCTAAGAGGTGAGGATTGCTACATAGACCTGCTGACCGACTCCGGTACCAACGCAATGTCCGACAAGCAGTGGGCAGGCATTATGCGTGGCGACGAGGCCTATGCAGGCGCATCCAGCTACTACAAGTTTGTAGAAGCGGGACAGGATATCTTCGGCTACGAGTACATACAGCCCGTTCACCAGGGACGTGCAGCAGAAAAAGTTTTGTTCCCCACCTTCCTGTGCAAGGGTAAATACGCTATCTCCAATATGTTCTTCGATACTACCCGTGCTCATGTAGAGCTGGCAGGTGCGCGTGCTATCGACTGTGTAGTAGAGGAAGCAAAGGATCCTTCCCGCCGCAGCCCTTTCAAGGGTAACATGGATGTTGTAAGGCTGGAGCAGCTTATCAAGGAGCATGGCCCCGAGAACATTGGCCTGGTTGTTATGACCATTACCAACAACTCCGCAGGCGGACAGCCCGTTTCCATGAAGAATATGAGAGAGGTCTCCGAAATTTGCAAGAAGTATAATATCCCGCTGGATATTGACGCTGCCCGTTATGCTGAGAATGCATTCTTTGTACAGCGTGACGAAGAAGAGTGCAAGAACATGTCCATCAAGGAGATTATCACCAAGATGTTCAGCTACGGCGATATGTTCACCATGTCTGCCAAGAAGGACACCATTGTAAACATGGGCGGCATGATTGGTATTAAGGATGGCAAATCTCCCCTGATTATTAAAGTTAAGGCAAACTGCATCAGCTACGAAGGCTTCTACACCTACGGCGGCTTGGCAGGACGTGACCTGGAGGCTTTGGCCATTGGTTTGTACGAGGGTATTGATGAGGATTACCTGAAATACCGCATTGGGCAGATGGAATACCTGGCAGCACGTTTGGATGATGCAGGCATTGCATATCAGGCTCCTGTTGGCGGACACGGCGTATTCGTGGATGCAGCGGCTATGTTCCCGCAGATTCCTTACTACGAGTTCCCCGGACAGGTTCTGGGTGTAGAACTGTATAAGGAAGCCGGCATCCGTGCTTGCGACATTGGTTCCTACATGCTGGGCAATGACCCCGACACCAAGGAGCAGCTCCACGCCGACTTTGAGTTTACCCGTCTGGCTATTCCTCGCCGTGTATATACACAGGCCCACATTGATATTATGGCCGATGCGCTGATAGCCATTAAGGCCCGTGCCCACGAGATAAAGCATGGCTACCGCATTACATGGGAGCCCCCCATACTCCGTCACTTCCAGGCTTCTCTGGAACCAATCAAATAGGCGATAAGGTAATACTCTGTTATTGAAATCGTGTTCTGGCAATTTGCATTTACATTTGTGCTTGTCAGAACACGATTTTTTTAGAAACGAATAACCGAAGCAAACAGTAATTAAGAGGAATGAGGTGTAGTTATGGCAAAAGAAAACAAAAAGGCGACGGTAGTAGCCCCGGAGGAAGATCGTGCCCAATTTACAGACAGATGGGGATTTATTCTGGCATGTATTGGTTCCGCAGTAGGTATGGCGAATGTATGGATGTTCCCATACCGTGTTGGTAAATACGGCGGTGCAGCATTCCTAATCCCTTATTTTATCTGCGTAATTGTTCTTGGTTTTTCCGGCGTTATCGGTGAAATGGCATTTGGACGTGCAATGCGTACAGGACCTTTGGGTGCATTTCGCAAGGCTTTGGAGTCCAAAGGCATAAAACACGGCAGAGATATCGGCATTATTCCCGTACTTGGTTCGTTGGCAATAGGTATAGGCTATGCGGTTGTAGTGGGATGGGTACTCCGTTTTCTGTGGGGCTCCATTAGTGGCAGTATGTTCACCGCTGCTGATACCGGCTCCTACTTTGGCGCAATAGCAGGTCCCTTCGGCAGCATTGGCTGGCATATGCTAGGTTTGGCTATGGGATTTTTGCTGCTTTCACTGGGTGTTACCAACGGTATCGAAAAGGTAAACAAGATTATGATGCCCGCATTCTTTGTGCTTTTCCTTATCCTGGCAGTACGTGTTGCTACCATTCCCGGAGCTATGGAAGGCTACAAGTTCCTGATGGTGCCAAAATGGGAATACCTTCTTAACCCCGAAACATGGATATATGCATTGGGTCAGTGTTTCTTCTCGCTGTCGCTGGCAGGTTCCGGTACAGTTGTTTATGGTAGCTACCTGAAGAAGGAAGAGAACGTTATCAATTGCAGCAAGAACGTTGGTATCTTTGATACACTGGCAGCCTGTCTGGCAACGCTGGTAGTTATTCCTGCTGTCTTTGCATATGGGTTTGATCCTCAGGCAGGCCCTCCCCTTATGTTTATTACCATCCCTGAAATCTTCCGCCAGATGCCTATGGGCAGACTCTTCGCAGTATTCTTCTTTGTTGCAGTTCTGTTTGCGGCAATTACCTCGCTCATTAACCTCTTTGAAACACCTGTAGAGGCACTACAGCAGCGGTTCAAGTTTTCCCGAAACAAAGCCATTGGCTGTGTAGCCATTGTGGCAGCGGGCGTTGGTATCTTCATTGAAAACGGCGACATGGTAGGCACTTGGATGGATGTTGTTTCCATCTATGTTATCCCCTTGGGTGCGCTTATCTCTGCTATTATCTTCTTCTGGATACTGGGGCCAAAATTCGCCAGAGAGCAGATTCAAATGGGCCGCGAAAAGCCGATTGGCAAGTGGCTGGAACCCATGACCAAGTATGCGTTCTGTATCATTACGGTGGCTGTTTACATCCTTGGTATTTTCAAGGGCGGCATCTAACACGCTAAAAAAAGCACAACCTCAGGTTAATCCTGAGGTTGTGCTTTTTACTGCTATTTTATAAGTTCTTCAAAGTTTACTGCATTCAGTTTATCCTGCACCAGTTGGGAAATGTCAGCGTAGATTTTGTGGAAGCGGCAGATGCCGCAGGAATCGGTATTGCGGTTACATTGGTAATCGTGCTCCGAAACACAACGGGCAAGGGCATATTTTCCTTCTACCGTCTCTATGACATCAGCCAGGGTAATTTGCCCCGGTTCCTTGGCCAGCTCATAACCGCCCTTGGTACCCTTATAGGATTTTATCACACCGCCGGAAACCAGCTTGCGCAGTATTTTCAGTGAAAACCGCAGGGTTACCCCGGTGTCATCCGATATTTTTTTAGCGTCAAGGCGAGTTCCGTTCTGGGCCAGGCACTGGACTATGCGCACCGCGTAGTCTGCCTCAAGGGTAATGTGCATAAAGGGCACCTCCATATATTGTATACCATACTGGTAGATTTACTGCTACCAGTATAGACGAAAGGAGAATGGTTGTCAAGCAGGTATAAAAACAGGGCGGCAGCGACAGGCATACAATACCTGTTACTACCGCCCTATAAGGCTTTAAGGGATACGGTTTTCTTATTGCCCCATCATTGCACGGAGTACGTCGGGCATCTGTGCAGTAGCTTCATCAATCTTAAAGATATCCACCACACCGCCCATGGCGCTGTCGGGACGTCCGCCGCCGTTGCCGCCTGTAACGGAGGTAATGGCCTTGATAAGCTTGCCGGCATGTGCGCCTGCTGCAATGGCATTGGCACCGCAGGCAATGCAGACAGTACCCTTGCCTTCGCTGACAGTGCTGAGGATAAGCACTACATTGGGACGGTTGCTCTTCACATTGTCGCAGAGCTTCCGCAGTGCTTCGGGGTTGGAGTCGTTAAGAGCAGCGCAGACCAGGTGAATGCCGCCGATAACCTTAGCATTTTCAAACAGACCTTGCATCTGGAAGGCAGCCAGCTTCTGCTGTGTAGCATCCAGTTCCTTGTCCTTGGCCTTCAGCTCGGCAGTGATAGCCACTACCTTGTCGGGAAGCTCGGCAATGCTGCCTGCCTTGAGCGCTGCAGCGGCACTGTGAAGAATAGTTTCCTGCTCCTCCATAAGCCGCAGTACGCCAAGCCCTGTGGTAGCCTCTATTCTACGGATGCCCGCAGCTACAGAGGATTCTTTCAGGATGCGGAACAGACCCAGCTTTGCGGTATTGTCTACATGGGTACCGCCGCAGAATTCCAGCGAGCAGTCCTCCATGGTAACTACTCGAACGGTATCGCCATATTTTTCACCAAAGAGTGCCATAGCGCCCAGCTTCTTGGCCTCGGCTATGGGCATTTCGGCGCAGGATACAGGGTGTGCGCCCAGTATCATAGCATTCACCTTCTGCTCCACCTCTTTTATTTCGGAGGGGGTCATGGCAGAGAAATGAGAGAAGTCGAACCGGCAAACACGCTCGTCCACATAGGAGCCAGACTGATGCACATGGCTGCCCAGAACCTGCTGCAAAGCGCTCTGGAGCAGATGGCAGGCAGAGTGGTTGCGCATAATGGAGTAACGGCGGTCAAGGTCTACCTGTACGATAACGGCATCACCCTTGCTGAGGATGCCGGTTTCCATCTTGCCGATATGCATAAACAGTCCTGTAGGGGACTTTTTGCAGTCGGTGACGGTGAAAACATTGTTTCCGCAGGTAATGGTGCCGTGGTCGCCCACCTGTCCGCCGCTTTCAGCATAGAAGGGGGTTCTGTCCAGTATAATGGTGGCAAAATCCTCATCACCCAGATTGTCGGTAAGTTCGTCTCCGTAGATAATTGCCTTTACGGTGGCTTCACAGCCGGTAGTATTGTAGCCTACAAATTCACAGCAGATATCGCAGCCCTTCAGCACGTCCTCGGTCCATGCGGCATCGCCCAAAGCTGCCTTGGTGGCCTCACGGGCAGTTTCACGCTGTACCTTCATGCAACGGGCAAAGCCCTCCTCGTCCACCGAAATGGAGTGCTCGGAGGCAATCTCACGGGTGAGGTCGATGGGGAAGCCGTAGGTGTCGTAAAGCTTAAAGGCTTCGTCGCCGGGGAACACACTCTTGTTCTGTGCTTCCAGCTTCTCAATGATATCGTTGCAGATGGCAAGACCGCTATCGATGGTTTTTGCAAAGCGCTCTTCCTCCACACGGATAACCTTTACAATGTAATCCTTGTTCTGGAGCAGTTCAGGATAAGCACCTTCATTTTCCTTAATAACTGTCTCGCATACCTGATACAGGAAGGGTTCGGTAATGCCCAGCAGTCTGCCGTGACGGGCAGCGCGGCGGAGCAGGCGGCGCAGAACATAGCCGCGGCCTTCGTTCTGGGGAACAACACCGTCGCCAATCATAAATGTGGTGGAACGGATGTGGTCGGTGATAACACGAATAGAAACATCGGTGGTGGGGTTCTTTTTATACTCCACCTTGGCAATGCTGCAGATGTGCTTCATAATATTCTGCAGGGTGTCCACCTCGAACAGGTTGTCCACGCCCTGCATAATGCAGGCCAGACGCTCCAGTCCCATACCGGTATCGATGTTGGGATGCTCCAGAGGGATATAGTTGCCATTGCCGTCGCTGTTAAACTGTGTGAACACAAGGTTCCAGAACTCTACAAAACGGTCGCATTCGCAGCCAACCTTACAGTCGGGGCTGCCACAGCCCTTCTCGGGGCCACGGTCAAAGTAGATTTCAGAGCAGGGGCCGCAGGGGCCGGAGCCAATTTCCCAGAAATTGTCCTCTCGTCCCAGATGTACCATATGGTCGGGGGCAACGCCTCTCCGCTCGGTCCAAATCTTATAGGCCTCGTCGTCGTCCTGAAATACGGAAACATAAAGCCTGTCCACAGGCAGCTCCAGCACCTTGGTGCAGAACTCCCAAGCCCAGGTGGTAGCTTCTTCCTTAAAGTAGTCACCGAAGGAGAAGTTGCCCAGCATTTCAAAGTAGGTACCGTGGCGGGCAGTCTTACCCACATTTTCGATATCGGGGGTACGGATACACTTCTGGCAGCTGGTAGCACGGTGGCTACCGTCGGGAAGTGTGGCAAGTCCCATAAAATACTTTTTCAGCGGCGCCATGCCGGAGTTTATCAGCAGCAGGCTGGCCTCGTCCTGGGGCACCAGCGGTGCGGAGGCCAGACGGGTATGATTTTTACTTTCATAGAAACTGAGGAACTTTTCGCGAAGCTCGTTAAGACCTGTCCATTTCATAGTGGTTTACTCTCCTCTTTCTCTGCCCATAGGGTATGGGTATGTTATGGCAGCTAAAAGCCGCACATTTTGCTACAGTTTTAAACACCATAACGTACCAGAACCCCCTCATGGCGGTATACCACATGATTATACTTTTTTTGCGATAGAGTGTCAAGAAAGGAATGGCCTAAAGTGTTATTTTATCGCCACATACTGCCAACTTTAAAGGACTTGCCGGTTGTTTTGCAACCAACAAGTCCTTATGCTTACTCTTTTTCCGTGCTCCGCAGTTTTTCGCATATTCCCTCCACCAGCTCCACCGAGGCGAAAGCCAGCTTGTAGTCGGGCCGTTTATCCAAATTTTCCAGCTTTTCGGTTAGTGGCGTTTTCTCCTTTGCGGCAGCTTCCACACAGATAGGGGGAAACACTACACACCACCAGTTTTTACCGGCACCTTCGCCGATGGTGAGCCGTAGGGCATCATACCGCCCGGCGGGCATGGTAGCATTGTTATAGTAACGGGTGTTAAAGTACATATTGGTAAGCTCCGCCTTAACCTCCGGTGGGTAGCCTTGCCGCACCAGCTCCTTGCGAGCCAGCTCTTCAATGAGAACCAAATTTTCAGCAGCCTGCTGTTCTGCCTCGTTCAGGGTTTGGGTAGCGGAAAAAAGCTCCCCTGTGCCTGCAAGCACGGCATCACGCACTGCCAGCTTTACCCGCTGGTCCTCGGTGCTGTCGGAGTTTGCCAGAATGTGCAGCCGCAAAACTTCATTTTCCAGCTGGCGGCACTGGGTGCCAAACTGCATGAGTGGGGTTAGTATCAGTGAAAGAAGAAGTCCCAGTATTAGAACGCTGTCAATCCTGTTGTCACGCCTTGTCATATGTAAAAAACCTCTTTCCGTATTTGATTACAGAAAGAGGTTGGGCAAGAATTTGGTAATTTATTCAATTAAAATTTCAAATTGCGCTTTACATCAATTGCCTTTACAGGACACATTTCCTGACAGCAGAAGCAGGAGATGCAGTTATCCAGATTGATAACCGCCTTTTTGTCCTTTATGGCGATGGTATGTGCGGGGCAGCTTTCGGCACAGCGGCCGCAGCCAATGCACTTGGGCTTTATAATCTGGGGCACCGAACGCAGAACCCTTGCAACCAAAGCTCTGGCAGGCTTCCGCAGAAAAGCGGGAATGTAGTCCACAAAGAGCAGGGACTTGTGTGCCTTTGGAAGCTCAAAGGGAGCAATGCTTTTTGGAATGTCACCCACTACCTCAATCTTCTCAGGGTCTACCAGGCCCTGTTCCCGAGCGATGCGGAGCATATCTACCGTCTGGGGGTCTATGCCTATTACAGAGCAGGCAAACCAGTCCTGAGCATAGAGATCCCGTGAGGCAAACAGGTAACCCATGTGGCGTACCGTTCCGCCGGAAGGGCCTTCACCCTCCATGGCATCAATGGCGTCGATGACTGTAAGCACAGGAGCCACCACACGGGACAGATCCACCAGCATGCCGGAAAAATCCGGAGTTTGGGGATAGCGGTAGTGCATCTCCGGCTTTTGCAGTCCGGGAATACAGCCAAACAGGTTTTTAATGCCGGCGGTAAAGGTGGTCATGCCGTGGGTTTTCAGCTTTGCCATGTTAATGATTACATCGGCGTTTGCAATGGGGTCGATGAGGTTAAAGCTTTTGCAGGTAACGTTTTCCTGCCGAAAGCGGGTCTGCCAGCCTATGCCTTCGTGGAGGACAATGCCGGTAAGCTTGTCCATACCGCAGGCATGGTAAACAGACTTCATCCGTTGGGGGGTGTATACACCTCCCGGGCTGTCTGCCAGTGTAATGTCGGTAATGCCGTGTTCCCGCAGCCAGTCGACAACCGCCTGAATAACGGCGGGATGGGTGGTAATGGCCACCGACGGATCTCGCCCTGTTAACAGGTTTGGCTTAATGACTACCCGTCTGTCGGGGGTGAGGAGCTCTGTAAGCTCCAGTGTTTCAAATTGTTCTGCAACCGCGCTGCGGAGCAGGTCGGCGTCGTAACTCTTAATACTCTTTGCCGAAACCAGACCTTTCATCATATGCGCATGTTTCCTTTCAGTTTATCGTTTTGCGCACAGGGCACATAGGCGTCCTGTGCATAACCGGTAGTTTAAAAGGCTCTTTCAAACTACTCTTCGGGGGTGTAAACGCCTAGCTCTATTAAATAGGCTTCTATTCGCCTAAGCGCTTCGATAAGATGTTCCACGGAATAGGAGTAGGAGATACGAACATAGCCTTCGCCGCTTTGGCCAAAGGCGTTGCCCGGTACTACTGCTACCTTCTGAGAATTTAGCAGACCCTCGCAGAACTGTTCGCTGGTCATGCCTGTAACCGCAATGGAGGGGAACACATAAAATGCACCCTTGGGGTCGGCACAGGAAAGACCTAACCGATTTAGAGTATTTACCAGAAGTCCCCGCCGCATACCAAACTGAACCGCCATACGGCCAATTTCATCGTCGCAGTTGCGCATGGCCTCAATAGCGGCATACTGGCTGGTGGTAGGGGCGCACATAATGGCAAACTGGTGAACCTTGGTCATCTGGGCAAGGATGGGACGGGGAGCAGCGGCGTAGCCAAGCCGCCAGCCGGTCATGGCGTAGGCCTTGGAAAAGCCGTTGACCACTACAGTGCGTTCCCGCATGCCTTCTATGGAAGCAATGGATACATGCTTGCCTTCGTAGGTGAGCTCGGCATATATCTCGTCTGAAAGCACAATGATGTCGGTGCCGCGAAGCACCTCCGCAATGCCTTCCAGTGCTGCACGGTCCATAATGGCGCCGGTGGGGTTGTTGGGAAAGGGGAAGATAAGCAGCTTGGTTTTGGGGGTAATGGCCGCCCGCAGTGCTTCGGGGGTAAGGCGGAACTGGTCCTCTGCACGGGTTACGATAGGTACAGGGATACCGCCGGAAAGCCGTGCAATAGGCTCGTAGGCCACAAAGCAGGGCTCGGGGATAAGCACCTCTTCGCCGGGGTTTACTACGGCACGGGTACACAGGTCTATGGCTTCCGAGCCGCCCACCGTTACCAGCACCTCTTTCTCACCGTCGTAGCTAAGGCCAAAGCGGCGGGAAAGGTAACTTGCTATCTCCTGGCGCAGCTCCATAAGGCCAGCGTTGGCGCTGTACCAGGTACGGCCTTTTTCCAGTGACTCTATGCCTGCACGGCGGATGCTGTAGGGAGTTTTAAAGTCAGGTTCCCCTACGCCAAGGGAAATTACTCCTTCCATGGTACTGGCAAGGTCAAAAAACTTGCGAATACCGGAGGGCTTCATCTCCTTGACGCATTGGGACAATATTTTGTCATAATCCATTAGACATCCTCCCTGTCATCCCCATTGTCCCCGGTGGTGAGGATACCGCGTTCTTTGTACTTGCGCAGCACAAAGTGGGTGGAGGTGGACTGTACCGATTCCAGCGGTGCCAGCCTGTGAGAAACAAAGGTGGCAACATCCTTAAAGGTTTTACCGGATACTGTAAGGGCAAGGTCGTAGCCGCCGCTCATAAGATAAACCGTCTCTACCTCATCAAACTGTGCAATAGTCTCCGCAATCTCCTCGAAGCCCATGCCGCTTTTGGGGGTTACTCTTATTTCAATACGGGCGGAGCATACGCTGCGGTTGGTTTTATCCCAGTCTACTATGGCTTTATAGCCTCTTATAATACCTGCGGCCTGCATGCGGTCAATCTCCGACGCTACCTCCACAGGGGTCAGTCCGGTCATTGCCGCTATCTGTTCGGTGGATAGGCGGGCGTTGCTTGCCAGGATATCTAAAATCTTGTTTTCCATAGTCGCTACCTCCAAATATTAAAGTTCGTTATAAAATTCTTAGCATGACAGGTTTTCGCTTGCTGTAAAAAGCAAAGTAACGGTAGCCGAGGGTGAGCAGCATATCCATAGCATCATCAAAACCATCCGCCATATGCTGTGCCACATGGGCGTCGCTGCCCAGTGTTATCAGCTCGCCGCCCAGCTCCCTGTAGCGTGCCAGTACGGTGCGGTCTGCGGTGGTTTTGCCCAGACCCTTGCGCAGGGCTCCGGTGTTCACTTCCAGCGCCTTACCATTTTGTATCAGTACCTTCAGTGTTTCATCTATAATTTCCCGATAAGGCTCGTTGTTAATGGGAATACGGTAGTTGCCCCAGATGTAGCGCTCGGGATAACCCATATGTCCCAGACTGTCAAAACCGTTCCATTTTGCCATCTCGTACTGGCTCTGGTAGTACTTTTCCAGAATATCGGATATAATAACATCGGGGTCGTCATAGTTGAGGTAATAAAAGTCACGACCGTCGGGCAGGGTGTGCACCGAGCCAATGACAAAATCGAAGTCGGCGGAGGAGGTTATCTTTGCTGCGATTTCAGGGTGCAGATGCCCCTGTCCCAGCTCGATACCTTTTCCCAGCTTAATGTCCCTGCAAAAGGTAAGCCGCGCTCGCTCTACCTCAAAGGCGGACTGCCGTATGCCAATGCTTTCGGCTTCAATGTCCTTGGCATCACATTCAAAGTGATCGGTAACGCAGATGCCCATGATGCGGTTTTCCCGCGCTTTTTCACAGAGGTAGAATACCGCATGACTGGCATCGGGGGAGTTATCACTGTGGACATGGCTGTCAAACAGATTAACTTTCATGTGTAAGCCTCCTATGGGGCAAAAAATCTGCCCAAGATATAAACATTATGATACCACTTTAAAAAGAAAAAGTATAGCACGTAGTCGAAAAAAATTAGTTTTCAAACACCATGATTTGGTGTATAATTGCCATTAAAAGACATTTTGTGCGGAACAAAAAGGAGGACTAGCCATGACATCTGTTATACGTGTTGCCACGGCGGTGAACAAAGTGCTTCCCGCAGACAGCACTGCCTGTTTGGAAACCCTATGGGAGTGTGTGGAGGGACTGCAGGAACAGTCCCCTGATATTATACTGTTTCCGTGTCTGGCACTAAGCGGTGCCTACTGCGGTAGCTTTTTTAACAGTGCTTCCCTTGTGGATGACTGTAAGGTTGTACTGGAGCAGCTGTGCATCCTTTCTGCTGAGTTTCCCTGCTACCTGGTGGCAGGGCTGCCCATGGAGGATGCCGGAAGAAACGCCTCGGTTATGGCGGTACTAAACGGGGGAGCGGTGCGGGGGCTTATTCCGGTATTTGACCCACCGTCTCAGCTGGCATTGGACACCTTTTCGGACATGCTGCAGCCGGTGAACAGCACCTTCCGCTGCGGCAACCTGTCCTTTTCGGTACTGGGAGGAAACCTTTCGGCACTGCCCCGCAGAATGCATTTGCTGGAAAAAAGCGGGTGTGATTTGGTGCTGGCGCCCTCCTGTGAGCCTGCAACAGCGGGCAGCCTAGCCCGCGGCTGTGAGACAGCTAAGCGAGTTTCGGAGGACTACGGTGTAGCGGTAGCGGTGGCCAATGGCGGAGCGGGAGAGGTTAGCTCGCCCTTTTTCTATCGCGGTTGGTGCGGTGTATGGGAGTGCGGAAGCCGTCTCTGCTTTGAGCAGTCGGAAGGCGGCAGCATTTCCGCCCTTTGTGACATTGACACCGACATCATACGCAGCCAGAAAACTTCCCGTGCCTTTGGCACACCCCTATATACCACCTATGCTGCGCCCAAGGAGGGGCTTCTGCGGAAGATTCCCCGCCATCCCTTTGAGGAGGGCAGGGAACGGGGTGACCTTCTGGAAATATTTGAACTGCAGGCAGGAAGCTTGGCAGCACGGCTTGAAAATACAGGCATCCGCACGCTTATCATTGGTGTTTCGGGAGGCCTGGACTCTACCCTGGCGCTGTTCGTAGCAGTGCGGGCTTTGGAACAGGCAGGGCTTCCTGCCCGAAACCTGATAGCTGTAACCATGCCGGGCTTTGGTACCACAGGACGCACCTATGGCAACGCTCTGGCTCTTATCGATGCCCTGGGAGCCCAGCGGCGGGAGATATCGATAAAGGAAGCATGCCTGCAGCACTACAAGGATATTGGGCTTGCGGACGATGACCGCAGCGCTGCCTATGAAAATGCACAGGCCCGTGAACGCACCCAGATACTCATGGATATAGGCAATAAAGAGAATGCCCTCATGGTGGGAACAGGCGACCTTTCGGAGGAGGCACTGGGCTGGTGCACCTACGGCGGCGACCACCTGGCAGGCTACAATGTAAATGTATGCCTTACCAAGGGACTGGTGCGGGCGGTGTGCAAGGCACTGGCCGACTGTGAGCTGTTCCGGGATACAGCCGACATTCTGCGGGATATACTGGACACACCTGTAAGCCCCGAGCTGCTGCCCGCCGGAGCAAACGGAGAGATTACCCAGCGTTCGGAGGATATTCTGGGCCCCTACGAGCTCCATGACTTTTTTCTGTACTATTTAATACGCTATAATCTGCGTCCTACCAAGATATATCACTACGCCTGCATCGCCTTTGCCGGGAGCTACCGCCCGGACTATATAAAGGACAGGCTGGTCTTTTTCCTGCGCAGGTTCTGCCAAAGTCAGTTCAAGCGCAGCTGCGAAACGGACAGTGCGGCTATTTTAATGCCAAACTTAGGCAAAATAGGGTATAGTTTTCCATCTGACCTGTCGCCTTCCTCCATGATACGGCAGTTAGAACTGGAATAAATCGTTTTATTTGTGGAAATCAACAGAATAGGCTAACTTGAGTTGTCGATTTTTTACTTGTCAAACCTAAGGATTAGGTATATTATGTGTAGGTTACAATCCTAGTTTAAATTAGTATAAAGCTAAGATAGGAGGCCGGCTACAATGAGTATGAACAACATTTTGGAACAGCTGGAGGAGGCGGATAAACGGGCCTGCGAGCTTGTGGACAACGCTGAAGAGGAGCTGGAGCTGACCGTTGCCAATATTGACCGCGAGATAGAGGAATTTAAAAAATCCTACTCAGAGCGTGCACAGCAGCGAATCGGTATTGTCCGTGACACCGAAAGTAAGGCTTCACAGGCAGCCACAGGGGATATATCCAACAGGTACGAATCCCTTATGCAAAACCTGGAGACAGTCTACACCGACAAGCATACCCTCTGGGAGGATGAACTTTTCCATAGATGCGTAGGCAGGTGAGAAAATGTTAGAAAATTTTTCTAGTAAGGCCATTGCCACCAAGGCACGGGCAATGTATGCCCGTCGGCTTTCCCCGGCGAGCTACAATGAGATGATGAAAAAGGTCAATGTAGCCGAGGTCGCTATGTTTCTGCGGGATAACACCCACTATGGAAAAGCGCTGGATACAATGGACATTGAGAACATCCACCGCGGCCAGCTGGAAGAGCGGCTTCGGAATGTGCGGTATGATAACTATGCAGCCCTTACCCGCTACTGCTTCTCCCGAAAGGCGGGCTTCTACCAGTATCTGTTCCTCTGGGATGAGGTGGAACAGATTATTAACCTGCTTCGGTATATCGGCGCAGGCAGCGAGGGCGAATACTTCTTTCACTACAGCAAATACCTGCCCAAGTACTGCTCCTACGACCTGCACAAGCTGGTGGGCTGCCACGACTACACTGCGCTGATGCAGGTGCTGGAGGGAACCCCCTATGAGCGAATACTGCAAAACTACCCACCCCGCAGCGATGAGGGTAAAAACCAGCTGGATATGGTATTTTGCGAGCGAGACTTGAAGGTTTATTATTACAATAGGGTATTTGAGCTCATTAATAAGGAATTTTCCGGAAGTGCGGCAAGAGAGCTTCGGGAGTTCTTTATGAACCGTATCGATGCGGAAAACATTGCGGATGCTTACCGTCTGCGGCACTTCTTTAAAAGTACCCCGGAGTATATTCGCAGTGCGCTGCTGCCCTACCGTACCAACTCCCACAAGCTGATTGACCGCATAACCGATGCAGCGGACGATAGCGAGCTTATGGAGGCACTGGAAGCGTCCCGGTTTGGCAAAGATGGCACGCCCGATACCGACTATATTGAAAATCTTACTCTACGGGAGCAGGAGGCCACAAGCCGTCACCTGCTACGCTACTCCACCCATCCGGCAGTGACGCTGGTAAGCTACATGACCCAGATGGAGATAGAGCTTGAAAATGTTATTAACATTGTGGAGGGCATACGTTACGGACTGCCCCCCGTGGAAGTAAAAAAACTGCTTATTTTGTCCTCTTAATACACACTAGAAAGGCGGTGAAGTTTATGTCGATTGAAAAAATGTCGCTGGTGAACCTACGCGGCGACAAGGCCTATTTGGACGAAGCACTACTCCTTTGCGCAAAATCCGGTTGTTTCCACCCCGAAACAGCCTCCTCCCTAAGCGAGTACGCCAACCTCCTGACCACCATGAAGGAGGAAAACCCCTACAGCGCACTGCTGAAGCGCATAGCCGAAATGGCCGACAATTCCGGTATAGAGCTTCATTACACAGGATATGACCAACTGGAGGTAGAAAACAAGGATTTTGCCTCCTACGTTACGGGACTTACAGATCAGCTGAAAAAGCTGCTCACCCGCAGAAGCGGCATCAACCAGATCATCGAGTCGCACAACCTGTCCATGACCCATCTACAGCATCTGCACAAGCTGGATCAGAACTTTGATGATATCTTCCGCAGCCGTTTTCTGGAAATCCGTTTTGGACGGCTTCCGGTGGAAAGCTATGATAAGCTTCCATACTATAAGGATAAGCCTTTCGTCATCTTCTCCTATGACAACGACGGCTCCTATCACTGGTGTCTTTACATCTGTGCAACAGCCGATAAGCTGGAGGTAGATGGACTCTTTAACTCGCTGTACTTTGAGCGTATCCGTATTCCCGACTACGCCCACGGCACACCGGAGCAGTCCATGGCTTTCATCCGAAAGGATTTGGAGCGGGAAAAGGCAGAGCTTGATAAGATCAACGGGCAGATAGCGGATATTATAAAGGCTCAGGGCCCCACCCTCTGCATGATTTATTCCAAAGCCAAGGTGTTGGCGGATGCTTTTGACATGCGCCGTTTTGCAGCCTTCATTAAAGACGACTTTGTGCTGGTGGGCTTTATCCCCAAAAGCAAGGAAGCAGAGTTTACAGCTCTTATGGAAGCAGTGAAGGAACGGATAGAGGTAAGCTACCGAGTAGCCGATTCCGATGCCCGACTGACCGTACCGGTACGGCTACGCAACAACTGGTTGCTGCGCCCCTTTGAAATGTTTGTGGAAATCTACGGATTGCCCTCTTACAAGGATGTTGACCCCACACCCTTTGTGGGACTTACCTATATCCTGCTGTTTGGTATCATGTTTGGTGATATAGGACAGGGACTGGTAATTGCACTGCTGGGTCTTTTCCTAGAAAAGAAAAAGGGTATGCCTTTGGGCGGAGTAATGTCCCGCATTGGTGTTTCCTCCATGGTCTTCGGCTTTTTCTATGGGTCGGTCTTCGGCTTCGAAGAGCTGCTGATACCGGTGCACCAAGCACTGTTTGGAAGACCCCACTTTATACTGGTTATGGCCCCCAGTTCTACCAATCTGATACTGATGTCCGCCATTGGCGTGGGTGTCTGCATCATTATGGCCGCCATCCTTATGAACATTTTCTTGGGATTCCGGCAAAAGAACCTGGAACGGGCTGTCTTTTCAAACAACGGTATAGCCGGACTGGTGTTCTACGTTGCGGTTATCTATGCAGCACTGGGTACCCTGCTGCTGAATAAAACCGTGCTTACCCCTGTTTATATCATCTGCTTTATTGCAGTTCCCCTGATTATTGTATTTTTCAAGGAACCTCTGGGGCATCTACTCCACAAAAAGAAGGCATTTCCGGACGGCATTGGCGGCTTTGTAATAGAAAGCTTCTTTGAAATGTTCGAAGTACTTCTGAGCTTTGTCAGTAACACCATGTCCTTTCTCCGTGTGGGCGGCTTCATTCTGTCCCATGCCGGTATGATGGCGGTGGTTATGACCCTCTCTAATATGGTAGGCGGCGGCGCAAGCCCTGTGGTTATCATTATCGGAAACATTTTTGTCATGTGTCTGGAAGGACTCATTGTTGGTATTCAGGTGCTTCGACTGGAGTTCTATGAAATCTTCAGCAGATTCTATGACGGAGATGGAAAGACCTTTGCACCGGCACAGACCGGTATTGTACAGGGTTCCTAAAGGGCCTTTGTGCAAAGGGTTATGCGCAACTGTCCGCTTATAGGCGGCAGCGCTTGTCCCAGAATGTATTGCATTTGTGGTACAGTAGGGCGGGAGTGTCCTTTACAGTTTATATCCACCATAAAACAGTTTGAAAGGAATGTTCATCATTATGTTTAACGCTTTTATCGTTCTAGCCCCTCTTGTAGTAGTAGCACTGCTGGTAATGCCCCTGGTTCCTGTCTATCGTGGTATCACCACCGGCCAGAAGGCCAAAAACGCTGTTCTCTTTAACCTTTGCGCCTTTGTTGGTGTAGCCGCCCTTATGGTTATCCTGCCTATAGGCAGCATGGTTACCGCATTTGCAGCCGAGGCTGCTCCCGCTGCCGCTGCTGCTGTCAGCACCGGCGCAGGCATGGGCTTTCTGGCTGCCGCACTGGTAACAGGACTTTCCTGCATCGGCTCCGGTATTGCCGTTGCTGCTGCTGCTCCCGCCGCTATCGGCGCATTCAGCGAGGACCCCAAGGCCTTCGGTAAGGCACTGATCTTCGTTGTTCTGGGTGAAGGTATTGCTATCTATGGACTGCTGATTTCCATACTGATTATTAATAAGCTGTAAGGAGTGTGGCTCCATGCGTTTCTATCTACTCAGCGACAATGTGGATACCCTGATGGGTATGCGCCTTGCCGGAATTGAGGGCGAGGTGCTTCACGAGGAGCAGGAAGTTCGGGATAAGCTGACCCAAGTGATGGCAGACCCAAACACCGGGGTGGTGCTTATGACCAATAAGCTCATCTCCCTTTGCCCAGCCTTTGTGGATGACCTGAAGCTAAACTGCAAAAAACCTCTCATTGTAGAGGTATCCGACCGACATGGAGCAGGTCAGCTTTCCGAAGCTATTACACGGTACGTACGGGAAGCGGTCGGTATAAATATATAGGGGGTAGGAAGTCATGGCTACCATTGAAGAACGCTACAAAATGATAGAAGCCTCCATTATGCGGGAGGCCAAGGAAAAGGCCGATACCCTTACCGCACAGAAGGACAACTTCCGCAAAAATGCACTTTCCAAGGCGGAGGATGAAGTTCTGCGGGAGATGTACAGCCGTATTCAGGATGAGATTTCCGATATTCGCGGAAACGCCACCCGTACGGTATCCCGTGAGGAGGCCAAGTTCCGCCAGAACCTGCTGCTGCGCCGTGAGGAAATTACCAAGGCGGTATTTCAGCAGGTACGCACACGGCTGATAGCCTATGCGAAAACCGAAGGATATGCACAGTTTATGATGGAGCTTGCTGCCGAGATGGCGAAGAAGTACCCGCTGGACAACAGCGTTGTGCTTATCCGCTCCGATGACTACCATATGGCTGCCGAAATGGATAAAATCTTTCTGGGCAAATGCCGTATTATGGCCGATGAGGTCATCCGCATCGGCGGCATTAAGCTGATGAATCAGGCAGTAGGTATCTTTGTGGATGAAACCCTTGACGGTCGTCTGGAAGACCAGAAACCGTGGTTTTACTCCCACTCCGGCCTTACCATCAATTAGTTTGAAGGAAATTGGCATATCTCTTGCTGCGTACCTCCTTGTGTACCTTTGTACACGTCGTCGGCTTGCAGCTGCGACCTATGCGCAATTTGCCGGTGTGAAATTGGCATACCTCTTGTTTAATTTGTTTTAAACGTCGATGTAGCAACTATTGATACAAGAATGGCGGTGTTCCCTTGAACAATAAAATTTACTCTATAAATGGGCCGGTTGTTACCGTAAAAGGCTCCAAGGATTTCTCCATGCAGGAGATGGTCTATGTGGGCGACAAACGACTGGTGGGAGAGGTTATCTCCATTACTGCCCAGCTGACCACCATACAGGTGTACGAGGTAACTACAGGACTGCGCTGCGGCGAACCTGTGGAGCCTACGGGCAGCCCTATCAGCGCACTGCTGGGCCCCGGTATACTCTCCAATATCTTTGACGGTATAGAGCGCCCCCTAAAGCTGCTGGAGCAGATGACGGGAGCCTTTATAGACGAAGGCTGCAACGTATCCTCCCTGGACGAAGAGCGGCTGTGGGATGTTACCGTTACCGTAGCGGTGGGGGATACCCTCAGCGGCGGAAGCATTTATGCTACCTGCCCTGAAACTGCCCTCATTGAGCACCGCTGCATCCTGTCCCCCAGACTTTCCGGTAAGGTTGTTTGGGTTGCACCTTCGGGCAACTACAAGCTTCACGACTGTGTAGTGAAGCTTCAGGACGAAAACGGAACTGAGCACGCGCTGACCCTGTGCCAGCGGTGGCCCATCCGTATTACCCGTCCCGTAGCAGGGAGGCTTCCCATCTCCCGTCCCCTTATTACAGGACAGCGTGTAATAGATACCCTGTTCCCCATAGCCAAGGGCGGTACCGCAGCGGTACCCGGTGGCTTCGGAACCGGCAAGACCATGACCCAGCATCAGCTGGCAAAGTGGTGTGATGCCGATATTATCGTATACATCGGCTGCGGTGAGCGCGGCAACGAGATGACACAGGTACTGGAAGAGTTTTCGGGGCTGATTGACCCCAAGACCCAGCGCCCCCTTACCGACCGTACTGTGCTGATAGCCAACACCTCCAACATGCCTGTGGCTGCCCGTGAGGCATCCATCTATACCGGCATTACCTTGGCGGAATACTACCGTGACATGGGTTACCATGTGGCTATAATGGCTGACTCTACCTCCCGCTGGGCCGAAGCTCTTCGTGAGATTTCCGGCCGACTGGAGGAGATGCCCGCCGAGGAAGGCTTCCCAGCCTACCTGCCTTCCCGCCTTTCGGAATTTTACGAGCGTGCAGGCTACTCCAAAACCCTTTGCGGGGCCGAGGGCAGCGTGTCCATTATCGGTGCGGTATCCCCACAGGGTGCCGACTTCTCCGAACCTGTAACCCAGAACACCAAGCGGTTTGTACGCTGCTTCTGGGCACTGGATAAGTCGCTGGCCTATGCCCGTCACTATCCCGCTATTAACTGGACCACCAGCTACAGCGAGTACATGGAGGAGCTGCGTCCCTGGTACAAGGAAAACGTGGACCACACCTTTGTGAAAAAGCGTCAGGCTGTCATCAACCTCCTACATGAGGAAGATAAGCTGATGGAAATTGTAAAGCTTATCGGTGCCGACGTACTTCCCGACGAGCAGAAGCTGATTATTGAAATCTGCCGCATTATCCGCGTGGGCTTTTTGCAGCAGAACGCCTATCACCAGGATGACACCTATGTGTCCCTGCACAAGCAGATGCGGATGATGGATACCATCCTCTACCTCTACGACAAGTGCAAGACACTGGCCACAGCCGGTGTGCCTATTAGCGTACTGCTGGAAACAGGGCTTTTTGAAAAGCTTATTAAGATGAAATACGATATACCAAATGATAAGCCTGAACTGTTTGATGAATACAGGCTGGATATTGAACTGGAGCTTGCCAAGGTACCTGTACCGGAGCCCAGAGAGCATGGTGTAGGAAAGGGGCTTTTAACATGAGTGTACAGTTTGTAGGGCTCAAAGAAATAAACGGCCCCTTGGTTGTGCTGGATAACGTTTCTGACATTAGCTACGAGGAGATGGTAGAGCTGGTACTGGAGGACGGTACCGTTCGCGCCGGACGTGTGGTTATGCTGGAAGGTACCCGCGCTGTTATTCAGGTGTTTGAGGGCACACGTTCTCTTTCCCTGACCAATACCAAAACCCGTCTGCTGGGACATCCTATGGAGATGCCCCTTTCCCCCGAAATACTGGGCCGTGTGCTTAGCGGCAGCGGAAAGCCCATTGACGGCATGGGAGAAATCTATGCCGAAAAGTATGCAGACATTAACGGAAAACCCATTAACCCCGTTTCCCGTACCTACCCCAGAAACTATATCCGTACGGGTATATCCTCCATCGATGCTCTGGTAACCCTCATAAGAGGGCAGAAGCTGCCTATCTTCTCCGGCAGTGGTATGAACCACAACAAGCTGGCGGTGCAGATAGTGCGGCAGGCCAAGGTAACCGAGGCGGGCGGCAAGACCAGCGATGAAAAATTCTGCGTGGTGTTTGCTGCTATGGGCGTTAAAAACGACGTGGCCGACTACTTCCGTGCCTCCTTTGAGCAGAGCGGTGTACTGGGCAACGTGGTTATGTTCCTGAACCTTTCCAACGACCCCATCATCGAAAGAATACTCACCCCCCGCTGTGCACTGACAGTGGCGGAGTATCTGGCTGTTGAGCACGATATGCATGTTCTGGTTATTCTGACCGATATGACCGCTTATGCGGAGGCTCTCCGTGAGTTCTCCTCCTCCAAGGGCGAGATACCCGGAAGAAAGGGCTTCCCAGGCTACCTGTATTCCGACCTTGCTTCTATCTACGAGCGTGCAGGTATTATTAAGGGGAAAAAGGGTTCGGTAACACAGATACCCATACTCACCATGCCCAATGATGATATTACCCACCCCGTACCCGACCTGACCGGATACATTACCGAGGGTCAGATCGTTCTGGACCGCGCACTGGACCTGATGGGAACCTATCCTCCCGTATCGGTGCTGCCCTCCCTTTCCCGTCTGATGAAGGACGGTATCGGTGAAGGCTACACCCGCACCGACCATTCCGCACTGGCAAACCAGCTGTTTGCCTGCTACGCCAAGGTGCAGGATGCCCGAAGCCTTGCTTCGGTTATCGGTGAGGAGGAGCTAAGCCCCATTGATAAAAACTATTTGGAGTTTGGCAGCTACTTCGAGCGGTTCTTTATAAACCAGTCCTTTGACGAGGAACGTACCATTGAGCAGACCCTGGATTTGGGCTGGAAGCTGCTGGCTGTACTGCCCAGAGAAGAGCTTGACCGTCTGGATAGCAAGCTGCTGGACCAGTACTACAAACCCGAAAATGCCCGTATGTTCAGAGGCGTTTAAGTAAAATTGCGCTAAACGTGTGGACGAGAGTATATCCAAAAGAGGTGAGCGTGTGTCTGTAAACAATGTATTCCCTACCAAAGGCAACCTGATGAATGTAAAGCGTTCTCTGCAGCTGGCTCAGATGGGCTTTGACCTGCTGGACCGCAAACGTAACATCCTCATTCGTGAGCTAATGGGACTGGTAGATACGGCCAAGGCGCTGCGTACCCAGATTAGCGGTACCTACGGCAAAGCCTACTTTGCCTTGCAGCGGGCCAACATTACCCTGGGCCTCATTGAGGATATCGGCAAGAGCATTCCCGTTGAGGAAGGCCTAGAGATAACCTACCGCAGTGTTATGGGCGTAGAACTCCCCATGGTGAAGCTGCAGGCCAACCCCGAGCCGGACTTTTGCTATGGCTTTGCAGGCACCAACTCCCAGCTGGACAGTGCCTACCTTACCTTTCACAAGGTAAAGCTGATGACAGCCCAGTTGGCAGAGATAGAAAACAGCATCTACCGCCTGGCCCACGCCATAAAAAAGACCCAGAGCCGTGCCAACGCTCTCAAAAACATCATTATTCCAAACTTCGAGTATTCCTCCAAATACATCACCGATGCGCTGGAGGAGAAGGAACGCGAAGAGTTCTCCCGCCTCAAGGTCATTAAGACCCAGAAGCAGAAGAAGGAAGAGGATGAAGCTGAGGAAATTTTCCGGGAGATTACAGAACTGCAAAACGACCCCACCATTCTGGCGGATATCGCGGAGCATCCGGAAACGATCATATAAAAACAAGCCCTGTCTGCTGCCCATAAACGGTGGTAGACGGGGCCTTTTTGTGGTATGCTATAGTCATATTAAGCGACAGGAGAATGAACGTGACCAAAAAACTTTATGAAGATAATGCTATGCTGACCACCTGCACTGCCACGGTGTTGGACTGTATTCCTGCAGTGGAAGGCTTTGAACTGGTACTGGACCAAACCGTATTTTTTCCCGAGGGCGGCGGGCAGCTTTCCGACAGGGGAATGCTGGGTTCAGTTCCCGTTTCCCATGTGCGGGAGCGGGAAGGTGTGGTATACCACCTGTGCAGCGGGGAACTGGCAGTAGGCAGCACCGTGGAGGCTGCCATCGACTGGCAGGTGCGGCTGGACCACATGCAGCAGCATACCGGAGAACATATCCTATCCCATACCCTGTGGAAGCTGTTCGGTGCTGCAAACATCGGCTTTCACATGAGCAGTGGGGAACAGGTGACCATCGACATGGATATGGAACTTACCCGTGAACAGCTTGCAGAGGCGGAGGACTATGCCAACCGCCAGATATGGGAAAACCACCCCGTAACCTGCTACATTGTCGACGAGGATGCCGCGGCAAAGCTGGAACTTCGCAAAAAGACCGACAAGGTGCAGGGAGACCTGCGCATTGTGGAGATAGAGGACGGAGATACCTGTACCTGCTGCGGCACCCACCTGCCCTACACCGGTATGGTAGGGGCTATCCACATTATTAAGCAGGAGCGGTACAAGGGCGGTGTGCGTATCCTGTTCCTCTGCGGACGGTGGGCCCTTGCAGACTTCCGGCGGAAAAACAGCCTGATACTGGAGGCCGGTGCTATCCTGTCTGCAAAGCCGGAGGCGGTGCCCGACGGTATTCGCAAGCTGCGGGAGGATAGCTCCCTAATGGGCGCACGGCTGCGGACAAAAACTGCTGCGCTGTGGGACTGCCGTGTGCAGGAGCTGACAGCGGCAGCAGGGGACAGCGGATGCATCTGTACCACGGTGGAGGACTGTACCCCTGCCGAGGCCAAGCTGCTGCTGCAAAAGCTTACGGAGAACCCCAAGATGACCGCCGTGGTGGTCTATGCCTGCGATGATCGCGTAAACTACCTCATAGGCAAGGGTGAAAAGGGGAAGGGCGACTGCGGCTTCCTCTGCCAGATTGCCAATGGGCTTTTTAACGGCAAGGGTGGCGGCAAGGGCAGCTTTGCCCAGGGCGGCGGTAGCCTTACCAAGGACTGGAAGGACCGTGCCCAGCAGCTTTTAGCCGCTATGCAGCGAGGATAAGACGGAAATTTTAGCGCTTTTTTTGCGTGTTTACAGTTTGTTTACACTCTGGAACTAACTGGTATAAACTTATTGCTATAATTACCTAATACTAGCAGTGATACCTGTGAAACATAGTTTGCTGCTATTACGTAATACTAACAGAAGCGGTATATACCGGAAGGAGTAGAACAAAGTGACAGAGCAATATTTTAGTATGAGCCCCGAACAGGCAGAAGCTGCACTGGGAAGCACAAAGGATGGCTTGAGTGCACAGGAGGCTGCCGACAGACTGGAAAAATACGGTGCAAATGAACTGCCCAAGGGCAAAAAGAAAGGGCTCCTTGCCCGTTTCATTGACCAGTTTAAAAATGTAATGATTATTGTCCTCATAGTGGCGGGACTTATCTCCGGCTTTATGGGGGAGGTTGGCAGTACCGTTATTATCATGGTTGTAGTGGTGCTGAACGCCATTATGGGTGTGGTGCAGGAGGGCAAGGCGGAAAAATCCCTGGAGGCACTGCAAAAGATGTCCGCCTCCCATGCTCGTGTACGGCGTGGGGGACAGGTTATCGAGGTTGACAGTATGAATCTGGTGCCCGGTGACGTGGTGCTGCTGGAAGCCGGCAACACTGCACCCGCCGATATCCGTCTGACCACCTGCGCCAGCCTGAAGGTGGAGGAGGCCGCCCTTACGGGAGAATCGGTGCCCAGTGAAAAGAGCATAGAGGCTATTCCAAACCCCGAAGCGCCCTTGGGCGACAGGGTCAATATGGTATACTCCGGCGGCAACGTAGTGTACGGCCGTGGCGAGGGTATCGTTACTGCCACCGGAGCCGCCACCGAGGTGGGGAAGATTGCAATGCACCTGGGTACCGATGCCCAGCAGACCACACCCCTGCAAAAGAAGCTTGCCGAGCTTAGTAAAATACTGACCATTGGCGTGCTCATTATTGCTGTCATTGTATTCGGGGTAGGCATGTTCTGGGGCAGAAGTGCTTTCGATATGTTCATGACTGCTGTTTCTTTGGCGGTATCGGCCATTCCGGAAGGACTTCCCGCAGTGGTTACCATCCTGCTGGCTATGGGCGTACAGCGCATGGCAAAGCAGAATGCCATTATCCGAAAGCTTTCCGCAGTGGAAACGCTGGGCTGTACCGAAATTATCTGTTCCGACAAGACAGGCACCCTGACCCAGAACAGGATGACCGTGACCCAGCTTTGGCTGCCTGAGGGCGGTGTAGCCGCCGCAGACTTTACCGGCAGCTGCCAACCGCTGATGCAGGCGCTCACCCTTTGTAACGATGTATCGGTGGAGCAGGATGGAAAGCTGCTGGGTGACCCCACTGAAACCGCTTTGGTGGAGCTGGCGAGGAAAAAGGGCTGGATTCGGGGCGAAACAGAAGCAAAGTATCCCCGTGTAGGGGAGCTGCCCTTTGACAGCGAGCGTAAGCTGATGACCACTGCCCACACCGTGGAGGGCGGTATCCGCATTTTGACCAAGGGTGCACCCGATATGCTGCTGACCCGCTGCACCAGCCTTCTGGTAGGTGGAGCCACAGAGCCTATGACGGTAGCATGGCAGCAGAAGATACTGGCACAGATAGGGGAACTGTCCTCACAGGCACTGCGGGTGCTCTGCTATGCCTACAAGGATGTAAGCTCCCTGCCGGAGAAGCTTACCACCGAAGCCGATGAACAGGGGCTTACCTTCTGCGGCCTTACGGGGATGATAGACCCTCCCAGAGATGAGGTGCGGGATGCTGTAGCAGTTTGCCGCAAGGCGGGCATACGTCCTATTATGATAACCGGCGACCATGAGGCCACCGCTGTGGCTATCGCCAAAAACCTGGGCATTCTGGATGCCGGCGGTAAGGCTATTACCGGCGCAGCGCTGGAGAAGCTTTCCGACGAGGTCTTTGATAAGACGGTGCAGGAATACAGCGTATATGCCCGTGTGGCGCCCGAGCACAAGGTACGCATAGTAAAGGCGTGGCAGAAGCTGGGCAAGGTAGTTGCTATGACCGGTGACGGCGTCAACGATGCCCCCGCCCTGAATACCGCGGACATTGGTGTGGGTATGGGCATTACCGGTACCGACGTTTCCAAAAGCGTTTCCGCCATGGTGCTTACCGACGATAACTTTGCTACCATTGTAACCGCAGTAAAGGAAGGGCGTACCATCTACGCCAACATCCAGCGGGCTATACAGTTCCTGCTTTCCACCAATCTGGGTGAGGTGGTGTTCCTCTTCTTTGGCACACTGCTGAACCGTACCGTAATGCTGCCTATTCACATCCTGTGGATAAACCTGGTTACCGATACGTTCCCTGCACTGGCACTGGGCTTTGAACAGGCAGAGAAAGATATGATGAGCCGTCCCCCTCGCAGCAGCTCTGCCAGTTTCCTTTCCGGCGGCGTGGGTGCTTCGGTGGTTTATCAGGGAATTCTTAGCGGCTCCCTTACGCTGGCCTCCTACTTTGTAGGTGAACTGCTCTATGGCACCGAAGTGGCGGTTACCATGGCATTCCTTACCGTAGGCGCAGTCTGCATGTTCCACTCCCTCAATATGCGCTCGGCCACCCAGTCCCTCTTTACCGTTGGTATCTTTGGCAATACCAAGCTGCTACTGGCCATTCTGGTTTCCGGTTTGCTGCATGTCTCGGTAATGGTAATACCCATGCTGCGCAATCTGTTTGAGCTGGTTGCACTGACTCCCGCCCAGTGGGCACTGGGTGTAGGCATTGCCGCACTGGTAATTCCTGTGGTAGAGGTGGTAAAGCTGTTTATCCGTATGCGTAGCCGATAATACAAAACTGTCGATAGCTTTCCACAGGTAACTATGAGTTTGGTGGAAAGATGTTTCGACAAGCAGAAAGCCTCTGCCCAAAACGGGCAGAGGCTTTGTTGGTAACAGATTATTTTTATAGCAGCTGGAGTACCATACCTGCGCCTGCGCCGATTACATAAAGCAGCAGGAGGAAGAAGCCAAGCTCTTTTTTGCTGCGGCTGCCCCGTACCAGCACCAGAAGTCCCACACCGGCTCCGGTAGTAAGGCCTGCAATGGCAGAGCCAAAGCTGATAGCGCCGTCCATAAGCAGACGGGTAAGTACCACTGAGGCTGCACAGTTTGGAATGAAGCCCACCAGTGCGGCTGCCATAGGCTGAAACAGGCTACCGGTCATGAGCAGGGAGGCAATGTTTTCCTCACCTGCAAGGGCGATAGCCCCGCCCAGTGCCAGCGACACCACAAAGATAAAGGCCGCAGTACTCAGGGTGTGCCCAAGGGTGGTAAGCAGAATATGTTGCCCTGTATGGCCATTAGGGTTACAGTGGCAGTGTTCGCCATGCTGGTCGGCCTCCTCCTCAATAGCGGAGAGAGCAGGAAGTGTCTTGTTCCGAAGAACCATATCCAGCAGCAGTCCTGCCGAAATACCCAGCACCAGCTTTACCCCAATAAGCCGAAGGGTAAGCCCCAGGTTGTCGGGGGAGGACAGCAGCATGGGCAGTGCCTCGTCGGAGGTGGAGATGAACACCGACAGCAGGGTACCCATGGTGATAAGCCTGCGGTTAAAGAGACTGGCGGCAGCTACCGAAAAGCCGCACTGGGGAAGGCTGCCCAAAAGGCCTCCTACCACCGAGCCGTAACGGCTTGTCCCGGCCAGCAGCCGCTGCATGGCAGCGCCGCCCCGGTGCTCCAGATATTCCATAAGCAGGTAGGCGGCAAAGAGGAAGGGAAGCATGCGGGCAGTATCCAAAAATGCATCCGCACAAATTTCAAGGAATAGCTCCAAAGGGATTCACCTGTACTTTCTTAAACTTAGTAGTGGTTACTATAATATTCCCAATAGAAAGTATTGTCAAGTAAAATGAAGTATAAGCCTATAAGAATAATGTAGAGCAAAAATGCCCATAACTTCCAAATATAAGCTTGTCAACTGTTTGTAAAAAGCCT